>NZ_DATCSC010000073.1:0-10363 GCF_036568685.1 Chitinimonas sp. | reverse complement strand
GCCCTGGCGGCCTTCGATGCCGGCGCGGTGGACTATCTGCTCAAGCCCCTGCAAGCCGGCCGCCTCGCTGTGGCGGTGGCGCGCCTGCAGCAAAGGCTGGCCCAGCCGCCGGCCGACCTGCGCGCCCTCCTGGCCAGCCTGGTCCCGGCTCAACCGGAGCCACTGCGCTGGATCCACGCCGCCAGCGGCATGCAGATACGCATCGTGGCGGTCGAGGAAGTGGCCGGCTTTGTTGCCGAGGCCAAGTACACCCGCCTCTTGGGCGTGGGCTACGACGCGCATATCCGCAAGACCATCAAGGAGCTGGCCGCCAGCCTGGACCCCAGCCGCTTCTGCCAGATCAGCCGTGGCGCGGTGGTCAACCTCGGCAGGGTGGAGCGGCTGGAGCGCGATGGCAGCGGCGGCATGCGGCTCTGGCTGGCCGGTACCGTGTTGCCGGTCAGCCAGTCCTACCAGGCCCGCTTCCGCCAGATGTAGCATTTGTGCCCACCGTTGGCGCCACCAAACGACACTTGGTCGCAATGAATTGACGCTGTTCGTCCGGCGGGCAAGCATCGGCGCTTTTGTCTGCCGGAGTGCCCTCGTGTCTTCCTTCCGTTTGCGCCCGCTGGCCCTCGCCCTGGGCGGCCTCTTGAGCCTTGCCGTCCATGCCGACGAGGACAAGCCCCAGCCCGAGACCACGCCGGCTGCAGCCGGTACGGCTACACCGGCGGCACGGCCGGAAACAACATCCAGCAAGTCCTTTGCCGAGGTGACCAAGGGTGCGCGCCGCCTGGATGGCTATTTCCCGCTCTGGGAGAAGGGTGACAAGGTCTGGTTGGAGATTCCGCTGAGCCAGCTCGACCAACCCTTCTTCTTCGAGATCGGTCGCACCCACGGCATCGGCGAGCACGGCATCTACGGCAGCGTCATGGGTCCGGCCTATGTGGCTTCCTTCCGCCGGCTGGGTGACAAGATCCAGCTGCTGGCCCACAACCTGCGCTATACCGCCCCGGCCGGCAGCCCGCAGTCCTTCGCCGTGCGGCAGGGCTTCTCCGACAGCCTGCTGGCCTCCGCCCCGCTGGCCAGCCTGCCCAGCAGCGAGCGCAAGGCCATCCTGGTGGATGCCAGCGCCCTGCTCCTGGCGGACATCCCCATGGGTGCCTACCAGCTGGAATCGGTCTATCGCCAGAGCTACAGCTTCGATGCCCGCCAGAGCGCCATCATCAAGAGCCGCGCCGAGGCCGACCTGACCGCGTTGCAGGTCACTGCCCACTACGCCGCGGCCAAGCTCTCGCCGCCGCCCCTGCATGCACCGGGCGCAGCGCCCTTGGTGCGGGCGCCGCTGCCGCAGACCCTGCCTGACGCTCGCAGCCTGTTCCTGGGCTACCAGTACAGCCTCTCGCGCCTGCCCAGCCCCATGGGGCCGCGCCTGGCGGACGACCGTATCGGCCACTTCGTCACCACCCGCTGGGATTTCGGTGACGACAGTGCCGTCACGCCACGCGTCCACTATGTCAACCGCTGGCGGCTGGAGAAGCGCGACCCGAATGCCGCCCTGTCCGAACCCAAGCAGCCCATCGTCTACTGGCTGGACCGCAATATCCCCGAGAAGTACCGGCAGGCGGTACGTGAGGGGGTGCTGGCCTGGAACCTCGCCTTCGAGCGTATCGGCTTCAAGAACGCCATCGAGGTCAGGCAGCAGGAGGCCGACGCCGACTTCGATACCGCCGACGCCCGCCACGCCTCGGTACGCTGGTACTTCGGCGTGGATATCGGCAGCGCGGTCGGCCCGTCCAAGGTCGACCCGCGTACCGGCGAGATCCTCGACGCCGACATCGTCATCTCCGACGGCTTTGCCCGCGGCGGCCGCCGCTTCTTCCGCGAACAGCGCACGCCCGATACCACCGCCGGCACCGCGGTGGGCACAGACGCCAGTTGCGACTACGCCGCCGAGGCGGCGGCCGAGCTGGAATTCGGACTGGACCTGCTGGCCGCCCGCGGCGACCTCGAACCCGGCGGCCCGGCCGAGGAGCGCTATATCAGCGACGTGATCCGCGACGTGGTGATGCACGAGGTCGGCCATACCCTGGGCCTGCGCCACAACTTCCGCGCCTCCACCGTCTACAGTGAAGCCCAGCTCGGCAACAAGGCTTTCACCCATGAGCACGGCATCGCCGGCTCGGTCATGGACTATTCGCCGGTCAACCTGGCGCTGCAGGGCCAGCCGCAGGGCGAGTACAAGATGCTCACCCTGGGCGACTACGACTACTGGGCCATCGAATACGCCTACAAACCCTTGCCGGCCGAGCAGGAGGCCAAGGCCTTGGCCGCCATTGCCGCCCGCTCGACCGAACCCACCCTGGCCTTTGCCACCGATGAGGACGCCGGCAGCGAGGACGATGGCTTCGATCCGGCGGTCAGCCGTTTTGACCTCGGCAGCGACCCGCTGGCCTACTTCGAGAAGCGCATCAAGCTCAGCCAGGAGCTGTGGCAGCGGCTGCAACGCCGGCCACTGGCACAGGGCGAGTCTTACGCCGTGCTGCTGCGTGGTGTCGACGCCGGCCTCGCGCAGGTACGTCGGGCGGCGGAGCTCAGCACCAAGTACGTGGGCGGCCTCAGCCATCTGCGCGATCACGCCGGCTCCGGCCGGGAGCCGCTGCAGCCGGTCTCGGCCGAGACCCAGCGCCGTGCGTTGCGGCTGATCGCCGGCAGCATCTTCCAGCCGCAGAGCTTCCGCCTGTCGCCGGACTTCGTACGCCGGTTGCTGCCCGACAACCTCGACCGCAACGAGAACCGCCAGCCGGTGGGCTATGCCCTGGCCGACAAGGTCAAGTCCTTGCAGGGCGGCGTACTCAAGCGCCTGTACGACGATGATATCGCCCGCCGCCTGCTCGACTTCGGCAACAAGGCGGCACCGGGTGGCAACCCCTTCACCCTGTCCGAGCTGTACGACAGCCTGCAGCGCGCCATCTGGGCCGAGGCCCAGAACGGCGGCGAGGCCGAGCTGATGCGCCGCAATCTGCAGCGCACCCATCTGCAGCACCTGGTCACCCTGCTCACCCGCCCCGGCAATATGCCGGCCGATGCCGTGGCGCTGGCCCGCGACAATGCCCGCGAGCTGACGAGCTGGCTGCAGCGTTCGGTGCAACGGCCGGGCCTCAGCAAGGAGAGCCGCGCCCACTATGCGGATGCCCTGGCCACCCTGCAGGAGGCGCTCAAGGCCAGCTTCAACCGGGTTGGTTGAGGCTGGGCGACAGGCAAGAAAAAAACCGGCTGAGCGAAGTCGTTGCCACCTTCAGGCGGCTTGCTACTTCCGCCTCCTCCTCGCGGGGATAAGCCGGTTTTTTCCTGGGGGAACAGCAGGGATGCAAACAAGGGGCGCCACTGCCTGATGCCGCCAAAATGACAAACGCCGGGTTTCCCCGGCGCCTGCGCTCAGCCTGTACCTGAACGGACTACTTGCTTTGCCTGCCCTTAGGCCTGCAGGTCGGCAACCAGCTTTTGCAGCTCGCCGTTCTGGTACAGCTCGCTCATGATGTCCGAACCGCCGACGAACTCGCCCTTGATATAGAGCTGGGGGATGGTCGGCCAGTTGGCGTATTCCTTGATGCCCTGACGGATCTCGTCGTCGGCCAGCACGTTGACCGAGGCGAAGGTCACATCCACGGCCTTGAGGATGCTGACGGCCTTGGCCGAGAAACCGCACTGCGGGAAGGTCGGGGTGCCCTTCATGAACAGCACGACGGCGTTGTCGGTAACGGTTTGACGAATCTTTTCTTGGGTATCCATGACGGTTTCCTTGCGGCGCTGGGCCAGGCAATGGCCGTGCTGCCAATAGTCGATAATTTCAGTCAGGTATTTTACGCGGTAGTTTGAGCGCTAAGCAAGCCTGTACTGCGACAGGCCGGGCGATTTGAAGGCTCTGGGGCCTCTGAGGAGGTGGGGGCGAGCCCAGTGCTCGCGCCAGCGAGGCGCCGTGGATTCGCCAAAGTCGTATGGCGCCCGGCTGTGCCGGGCGTAGCGCTGATGTGGCAGCTGGCCTTGTCGGTGGAGCGCCCCCTAAAACAGGGGCAGATTGCCCCGCCCCGATTTCGCCTGCTCAAAAGCCAGCAAGGCCTGCTTGAGTGGCAGCCCGCCGCCGAAACCCACCAGCGCGCCATTGCTGCCGATCACCCGGTGGCAGGGCACGATCAGCATGATGGGGTTGCGGTTGTTTGCCAGCCCCACGGCGCGGGCGGCTCCAGGCTGGCCGAGCGCGCGCGCCTGCTCTCCATAGCTCAGTGTCTCGCCATAGGGTATTGCCTGCAGCGCCCGCCAAGCCGCCAGCTGGAAGGGCGAACCATGCAGCAGCAAGGGCAGATCGAAGTCACGCAATTCACCCCCGCAATAGGCCGTCAGCTGCCGCCCCACCTCGGCCAGCAAGGCTGGCACGTGTCGTCCCAATGTGCCCGTGTCCGCGCCTTCGGCGGTACGCAGGCCCAGCAGGTTGCCGGCCTCGTCGGCGGTCGCCAGCAGCCGGCCAAAGGGGGTATCGAAGCAGTCCCAGCAGAAGGGGGTGTCCATGGCAAACAGGAAGAACAGCAGGGAGCGCCAGTGTAGCGCTTGCTGGTCGAGCTGACCGGCGCCTTTCGGACATGAACATTCAGCACGGGTTAACCCTAAAAGGCGGTCAATGCCGTTAAAGCATCACTACCGCCACGGCTAAGGAGCCCGCCATGAACACCCGTATTCTGCTTCCCCTGCTGCTTGCCACTGCTTCGCTCGGCGCCCTGGCCGCGCGCGGCAGCCTGATCGACCTGCAGGTCGAGGACCGCGCCGGCCGCGACTACCGCGAATACCGTGCGCAAGGCCGCAACTGGGTGGCGGGCGAGGACGGCGAGCCCTACCAGCTGCGGCTCAGCAACCGTAGCAACGAGCGGCTGCTGGTGGTGTTGTCGGTGGATGGCGTGAACGCCGTCAGCGGCCAGACGGCCAGCTACAAGCAGAGCGGCTATGTGCTGGAGCCGGGGCAGGAAACGGTGGTGGCCGGTTGGCGCAAATCACTCGACAGCGTGGCCGGTTTCTATTTCACCGACCTGGGTGACAGCTATGCCGCCCGCACCGGCCGGCCGGATGACGTGGGCGTGATCGGCGCGGCGGTATTCCGCGAGAAGCTGCGCCAGCCGCCACCGGTGATCGCCTACAGCGAGTCGGCCAAGGCCCGCCCGCCCATGGCCGGCATGCGTTCCGAGGCCGCACCGTCGGCGGCACCCGCGCCTAGCCTGGGCACCGGTCACGGCGAGATTGAAGACTCCTACGCCCGCCGTACCGAGTTCGAGCGGGCCAGCAACCGGCCCTTCGAGACCCTGGCGGTGCGCTACGACAGCCGCCGCAATCTGGTCGCCGCCGGGGTGATCTCGCAGCCACGCTGGCGCGATGAGCCCAATCCCTTCCCGCAGCAGGGCTTTACCCCTGACCCGCCTCGCTACAGGTAGTCACGGAAGGACGTCTGCGCTCTATCTTGGCGCTAGTGCATTGCCCGGCTTAGCCGGGCATTTGAGGGCAACGGATATCGTCGCGAGGCCCTGTTTGATTCCATCCCCCACCCCCTGCCGCCGCAGGGGAGCCTCGCTGACGCTCGTCAGGCAGGAGTTTCAACCTGCCGTGGGTGGGGTGCTATGGATAGCAATGACCTAAGTGGTCAAATAGGCAGCTGCCCGCCGCTTACCCGATCCAGCCCCGCCAAGTCGGCCCAGGTATGGACGGTCGCAAAGCCAGCGGCTTCGAGCAGCGCGCGGCTGGCCGGGCCCTGGTCGTAGCCGTGCTCGAACAGCAGCCAGCCACCCGGCAGCAGATGGGCAGCGGCGCCGTCGACAATGCGGCGGATGTGGATCAATCCATCGCCCTCGTCGGTCAGCGCACCGCGTGGCTCAAAGCGCAGGTCGCCTTCGTCCAGGTGGTGGTCGCCGCGGGCGATATAGGGCGGGTTGGAGACGATGAGGTCAAAGCGCTCATCGCTCAGCGCCGCGTACCAGTCGCTCTGCATCAGCTTGAGCGGCGTGGCGTGGCGCTCGGCATTGCTGGCGGCCACGGCCAGCGCGGCAGTCGAGATGTCCACCGCCCGCATGTCCAGCAGTGGCCGATGCTTGCGTAGCGATACCGGGATGGCGCCCGAACCGGTACCCAGGTCCAGCGCGCTGCTGGGGGTATCCAGCGGCAGCCGCTCCAGAGCCAGCTCTACCAGCAGCTCGGTCTCCGGACGCGGGATCAACACCGCCGGGTTGACCAGCAAGTCCAGACTGAAGAATTCACGGCTGCCCACGAGGTAGGCCACCGGCTCGCCGGCCAACCGGCGGCCGACCAGGGCACGGTACTGCCCGACCTGGGCGGTGGGCAGCTCGGCTTCCGGCCAGGCGGCTTGGCGGGTACGGCTCAGGCCGCTCACATGCTCCAGCAGCAAACGCGCCTCCAGCACCGGCAGGCCAGCCTGGCGGGCCTCGGCGATCAGGGCGCTGACGTTGTCCTTCATGGCAGCCCCCAGGGCCGGCGTGGCAGCTGGCTGAGGGTGACGAACTGCTTGCGGTAAAGAAAGCCCTGCACGCAATCGACCTTGAGGGTGTGCGCCAAGGCCAGGTCCTCGGGCCGCTCCACCCCTTCCAGTATCACCTTGCAGCTGCATTCGTGCGCAAAGGCGATCAGGTGCTGCAAGGCTGCGCGGTGCTTGCTGTCGCGCGCACGCGCCAGCCAGGAGCGGTCGAACTTGAACCAGGCCACTTCCATCATCACGTCCAGCGAGATCATGGAATTGGGCGCGCCGATATCGTCCAGGGCCAGGCCTATGCCGCGGGCGGCAAAGGCTTGCGCCAGTTGCTGCGAGAGCTGGGCGTCCGAGACGTCGCTGTTCTCGATGATCTCGACCACCAGGCCAGGCCGCCCTGCCATCAGGTTGAGCAGCGGGTCCTCAGCCTCCTGCGCGGTCACGCCGTAGGCGTCCGGATCGAGGTTGACGAACAGCTGCTCGGCCCCGGCCGGCGCATAGGCCAGCTGCAGGGCCTTCATGTCGTACTCCACCTGGTAAAGGCTTAGGGGGCTGGCGTGCAGGGCGTCGAACACCGCCTTGGGTGCCAGTGGCTGGCCGTCGGCGGCATAGAAGCGCGCCAGCGCCTCGTAGCCGACCACCTCATTGACGGTGATATCGATGATGGGCTGGTATTCCACCCCGTAGCGCTGGTGGCGCAGCAGGTCGAGCAGCAGGGTGGCAGGCAGTCGCGGCGCCGACGGATGGGCGTTGCGATCGGAGATCGGTGAGAACATGCGGTAATACTACCATTCGATGGCGAACGGGGTTGCTGACCCCCGTCAAGCCACAGGCGGGAACTAAATACAAAGGCCTACAGCAGAAAAATGGTTGCCAGGCCAAGGAAGATGAGGAAGCCCATGCTGTCGGTGGCGGCGGTCAGAAAGACCGAGGACCCATAGGCCGGGTCGCGCCCCAGCTTCTCCATGGTCAGCGGGACCAGCAGGCCCACCAGCGCAGCCACCTGCAGGTTCAGCACCATGGCGGCGGTCATCACCACCCCTAGCGGCAGGTCGCGGTAGAGCAAGGCGGCGATCACGCCCAGCACCCCGCCCCAGACGCAGCCATTGAGCAGGGCAATGGCGTGCTCCTTGATGATCAGCCGCCGCGCACTGGCCTGGTTGATCTGGCCCAGCGCCAGGCCACGTACTACCAGGGTCACGGTCTGGGTGCCGGTATTGCCGCCTATGCCCGAGACGATGGGCATCAGTGCCGCCAGCGCCACCAGGTGCTGGATGGTGCCCTCGAATACGCCGATCACCCGGCTGGCGATAAAGGCGGTGCAGATATTGACCGCTAGCCAGGGCCAGCGGTTGCGGGCCGAGCGCCAGACCGAGCTGAACAGGTCTTCGTCTTCCTTCAGGCCGCCCAGGCTCAGCATCTCGGCGTCGCCCTCCTCGCGGATCACGTCCACCATCATGTCAACCGTCAGCCGGCCTATCACCTTGTTGGTGCTGTCCACCACCGGGGCAGACACCAGGTCGTAACGCTCGAAGGCCTGGGCCGCCTCGCCGGCGTCCTCGTCCGGGCGGAACATCACTACCTCGTGCGCCATCACCGCCGCCACCTCCAGCTCCGGGTCGGTGATCAACAGCTTCTTGATCGGCAGCACGCCCTTGATGCGCTGGTCGTTGTCGACCACGAACAGCTTGTCCGTATGGTTGGGCAGTTCCTCAAAGCGGCGCAGGTAGCGCAGTACCACCTCCAGCGTCACGTCGTCGCGGATGGTGACCATGTCGAAGTCCATCAGCGAACCGACCTGGTCGTCTGCGTAGGACAGTGCCGATTGCAGCTCGGCCCGCTCTTCCTCCTCGAGCGAGCCGATCAGCTCGCTCATCACATCCTGTGGCAGGTCGGGCGCGAGGTCGGCCAGCTCGTCGGTATCGAGGTGCTCGGCTGCGGCCAGGATCTCGGCCCGGTCCATATCGGCCAGCAGGGTTTCCCGTACCGTGTCCGATACTTCCAAGAGCACATCGCCCTCGAACTCGGGCTTGACCAGGCTCCAGGCGGTCAGCCGGTCTTCTAGTGGCAGCGATTCGAGTACAAAGGCGATATCGGCCGGGTGCAACTGCCCCAGCCGGCTTTCCAGCTCGGCCAGGTTCTGCTTGTGGACGATGGTCTCGACCAGGTCGTGGCGCGGCATCTCCTGCTTGTGCACCAGGCTCTCGACCAGCTTGTGACGGTTGAGGATGCGCACCACCTGCTGCAGGGTTTCCTGCAGGCTTTCCTTAGGTTTGGGGGCGGGTGCGGTCATACCTTCAACCTCGAACGGATACGGAAAACGGCGGGGCTGGCTACCCGCGCGCCGAGGCCATGGAACGCCGGCACGATCGCGGCTGTCCAAAAAGCCGCGCGAGTGTAGCATGCAAGTGGCTTGAAACTGGGCTCGGCAGCCTTATCTAAAGCCCAATATGGGGCACTGCATCCGCGCGTCGGCGGCAGGTTCCAAGCCCTGCGCCGCGGTGTTGCCGTCCGTCCGGCGCAATCGACTATCCTAAAAGCCCGGGTCGCCGACCCAGACAGGTTCCATGCCATGAACGTCCCTCGCCTCGCTACCGCCCTTACCGGCCCGCTGCTTGATCTGGAGCGCAAGATGCTCGCCGCCCAGACCGATATCGAGGCCTGGTTCCGCAGTCAGTGGCTGGAGCATGCGCCGCCCTTCTATGGCTCGGTCGATCTGCGCAATTCCGGCTTCAAGCTCGCCCCGGTGGATATGAATTTGTTCCCGGGTGGCTTCAACAACCTCAATCCGGACTTCACCCCGCTGTGCGTGCAGGCCGTGCAAAGCGCGCTGGAGAAGATCTGCCCGGACGCCCGCCGCCTGCTCCTGATCCCGGAAAACCACACCCGCAACCAGTACTACCTGCAGAACGTCGCCGCGCTGGCCCGCATCCTCAAGCTCGCCGGCCTCAATGTGCGCCTGGGCAGCCTCAATCCCGAAGTCACCGCCCCCACCACGCTGGAGTTGCCGAATGGCGGCACCCTCACGGTCGAGCCGCTGGTACGCAATGGCCGCCGCGTCGGCCTGGCCGGCTTTGACCCCTGCGTGGTGCTGCTCAACAACGACCTCTCGGCCGGCATCCCCGAGGTGCTGCGCAACATCGACCAGGCCCTGCTGCCGCCGCTGCACGCCGGCTGGTATGTGCGCCGCAAGACCAATCACTTCGCCCAGTACGACGAGGTGGCCAACGAGTTCGGCGACATGCTGGGTATCGACCCCTGGTACATCAACCCCTACTTCGGCCAGGTCAGCCAGCTGGACTTCCAGACCCGCGAGGGCGAAGAGCGCCTGGCTGCCGAAGTGGAGCGCATCCTCGGCCTGACGGCCGCCAAGTACCGCGACCTCGGCATCGAGGCGGCACCCTACGCCATCGTCAAGGCCGACGCCGGCACCTATGGCATGGGCGTGATGAGCGTCAAATCGCCGGAGGAGGTGATCGGCCTCAACCGCAAGCAGCGCAACAAGATGGCGGTGATCAAGGAGGGCCTCGAGGTCAGCGACGTGATCGTGCAGGAAGGCGTACCGACCTTCGAGACCCTGGACGAGGCCGTGGCCGAGCCGGTGGTCTATATGATGGACCGCTACGTGGTGGGTGGCTTCTATCGTGTCCACACCGAGCGCGGCAGCGATGAGAACCTCAACGCCCCGGGTGCCTTCTTCAAACCCCTGGCCTTCGATACCCCGCTGTCCACCCCGGACTGCGACGGCAGCCCGGACTGCGCACCCAACCGCTTCTACGCCTATGGCGTGGTGGCCCGCTTGGCGCTCCTGGCCGCCTCGCGCGAGGTCGAGGTGACGGAGCCGGCGGCGGAGTTTTCGGTCGC
>NZ_DATCSC010000072.1:0-46311 GCF_036568685.1 Chitinimonas sp. | reverse complement strand
CCAGCAGCAAGGGCAGCCGACGTACGCCTTGGCTATGGAGGCCCAAGGCTGCGGCCAAACCGCCGCACATGCCCAGGCAATGCACGCCGCCGAGAAAACCCGCCAGCAACCAGCCGGCAAGGGTCAGCGACCAGGAAGAGGAAAACATGGCGGCAGCTTAGCAAGGACGCCTGGTACTGGCGAGCCCGCCCCAATACGAAGGGGCTGCCGTGGCCCTCCCCTGCGCGACCGCTCAAACCAGGCAGAACTAGTGAGCGAGTGTACCGCCCTCGTCCTGAGCCCGTGGCTTGCTGAAGTCGACCGGGCAATACTTGTTGACCTCTGCCCCATCACGCTCGAAGAACAGGGTCAGTCCGCTCGACAAACCTGCAAACAACCAGCAGACAAAGAAACCAGTGGAATAGGCGAGCACGCGGCTATCGAATATGGGGTCGCCGTTGACCATCAATTCCAGGGGGTCGAACAAGGTAAAAAACAGACTGTTCACAATACCGGCCACGAGAAACGAAGGCCATAAAACCAGAATCGACTTCAGTTTCATGCAGTATGTCTCCATGTTTTTTGTCCCGATCTAACGCCGGTCCTGCAACGCATCCTACTCCCGCAAAAAATTCCAGAAAACCCCTACCGATCAACAACCTACGACATATTTTCATGCTGCGCCGCAGCAAGCATTCAATAAATCCGATGAAATATCCTGCAAGCTGGCCTGGCTCGCTCATAATCGGGTTGTTGGCGCGGCCCGCAGACCCGCGCCGGTATTTGGATAATTGGTAATGCGCTTATCGCTAGATGCACTGATCGTATTGGATGCCATTGAACGCAAAGGCAGCTTTGCCGCCGCCGCCGCGGAGCTGCATCGCGTCCCTTCGGCCGTGACCTACACCATACAAAAGCTTGAACAAGATCTGGATGTATTGATCTTCGATCGCAGTGGCCACCGGGCCCGGCTGACACCGGCGGGGCAGGAACTGTTGCGAGAAGGCCGTCCCTTGCTCGATGCCGCAGCAGCCCTGGAAGCGCGGGTCAAGCGCGTCGCCACTGGCTGGGAGCCCGAGTTGCGCATCGCGGTGGGGGATCTGGTCGACTTTGAAGTGTTGCTCGAATCGGTCGCCGCCTTTGACCGTATCGGCGGAGCCACTCGCTTGCGCTTCTCGCACGAGGGTTATGGCGGTACCTGGGACGCGCTCTACACCGGCCGGGCGGACCTCGCTATCGGCGCCCCGGATGAAGCCCCGCCCGGTGGGGGCTTCAAGAGCATGCCGCTGGGTAGCGTGACCTTCATACTGGCGGTCGCCCCCACTCACCCCTTGGCGCGCGAACCACAGCCCATACCGATGCAGACCATACGCGCCCACCGTGCGGTCAGCGTGGCGGATAGCTCGCGCAGCTTGGCGCCGCGTACCTCTGGCCTGCTTACCGGTCAGCCTACGCTCAGCGTCTCCACGCAGCGCGATAAGTTGGCGGCGCAGCTGGCCGGGCTGGGCGTGGGCCACCTGCCCGAGCGCCTTGCTGCTCCCTATATAGCCAGCGGTGAGCTGATCGCGCTGGAAGTGGAGGAACCCAAACCCCGTCCCCAGTTATTCATCGGCTGGCCAACCAAATCACGTGGCAATGCCCTGCGCTGGTTCCTGGATCACTTGGGCAATGCCGAGGTGCAACGCCGCCTATGTGAAGGCAGCAAGTAGTGAACACGCTGATCCTGATCGACCCCAGTGCCGAGCTGGCCGCTCGTTTGGCGCACCAAGGCTGGTCGGGATATCAACTTGGTGGGGAAAGTGGCAAGGGCTGGCAAGCCCTCGCCAGCCTCGACGAAGCAGCCTGGCTGCCAGCACCGCGCCTATGGCTGGTCGCATCGGACCGTCAGCTGCCTGTCGGCGAGGCAGATCTGCTACTGACCAGCCGGCCCAGCGTACAGGCCAGTCCCTGCGTGGGCCTATCCTGGCAGGCCAGCCCCTTTGCGGTGGAGCATGGCTTTTTGCTGATGGCAGGCGGCCCAGCCGAACTGATCCACCGTGCGGAAGCCATACTGGATGCACTGGCACCAAGCCCGGGCGCCTGGTTGCATGCCGGCGGCATTTCCGCGCCGACGTTCATGACACAGGTGATGAGTGAATGCGGTGGCGGCCTCGCCGGGCTGGCGCCGCTCTTTCTGGCCAACCCGGCCAGCGGCTTGGACCCGTTCTGGCAAGGCCAGTACCAACTTTCGGCACGGTTGGCACAATTGGCAAGCGACTATCTGGTAGCCAGCGCAGACGAACACTATCAACCAGTCCATGCCCTCCCCCCGGTCTTTGCCCTGACTCCCCCCAACAGCCAGGCCAACGACTCGCCCGCCCGCAAGCTGGCAGCGCTATTGCTCTGGCTCTACCAACACCAGCCAGGCAACTAGGTCCGAGCGCAAAAAACAAAAAGCCACGCATAGCGTGGCTTTTTTGCCTTACCGGGTAGCGAATCAGGCAGTGGCGGCAGCAGCCTTGCGAGCCGTGCTCTTGGCCACACCGGCAGCAGCCTTGGCCGAGGTCTCGGCGGCGGCAACACTGGCTTCGGCGAAATCACTGCTGACCTTCTTGGCGGTCTTGGTCACGGTGTCGTAAGCGGAAGCGGCCGTAGCGACAGCAGTCTTGACGGCCGACACAACGATCTCGGAACCGGCCGGCGCTTGCTTGACGGCCTTGTCCAGCGTCGAAACCAGACCCTTGTTGAATTCAACGACCTGGTCTTCGACGAAGGCACCCAGCTCAGCTTGCGACTTGCTGGAAACATCGTACACGCTCTTGGCAACAGCCAGGGCCTTATCGACGGCGGGCTGGGACAGTTGCTGCTGCAGCGTGATCAGACCTTGCACGTCCTTCACTTCCGACAGCGCCTTGGCGGTGCTGGTGTTGTCGGCCAGGATTTCCCGAGCGACATCGAGTTGCAGGGCGACAAAGCGTTCGACGCCCGACAGGGCGATATGGGACAGGCGGATCGACTTTTCAAGCTGGGCCTGGCCGATTGCGGCGAAATCCGAAGTGGCGAACATAAAGGTCTTCTCCTGAACTGACTATCGGTATGGGTATAGCCGCAGGACAATATATATTTGCGCACTGCAGCATGGAAACCATTATGGGCGCGCGACTTTGCGCAAGTCAAGCAGTTTGTTGCGTTGCACAAAAATTTAATTTCCTTTTTTCTCTTTATAAACATATTCTTATTGTCTAGAGCAAAAAGCCCAATGCGGCGTCGCAATCAGCCCAGCGTGGCCGGTGGCGTCTTCTGCCTTATGGCCAGAATGGCCTGGTTGCGCAGGGTCTTGCAGAGTGCCAGCTCGCGCTGCCCCAACTGCAAACTGCCGGCCACCGCCCGGTCGGCATAGAAGAGGCCGACGATCTTGCGGTCGATCACGACCGGCATCAGCAAAAAGGTCTTGCCTGCCCCACTGCTCTTGAACCAGGCAGGGATACGGTCACGAATGGCGGCGTTGTCCACGTCCTCGATCAATACGTCCAGGTTTTGCGACAGCGTCACCCGGAATACATCCGCACTATCGTCCAGTGGCAGAGCAAAGCGGCCCAGGAAACTGTCGACATCATCGCCAAAGCCGAAGCGACCGACGATGGCATTGCGCTGCACGCTACGGGTGGCGATCAACACCCTGTCCACGCCCAGGCTACGGTATAGAGTTTCCAATATCATGCGCAGCAGATCGTTGAGACGGAAATCGCCAACCAGGGTTTCGGTCACATCCTGCACGCAGCTGGCCAGTGCCTCGACCACCAAGGGGCGATCCTGTGGTGGCAGCACCTCGGCAGCGACGGGAGCAAGCGCCACCTCTTCGGCACCCGCAGAAGGCGTCGGCGCGGCGGGCGCATCCACGGCAGCCGCTATCGCCGGCAGGCCTGCCAACTGGCGCAAGCGCGCCAGCACGCCGCCGGACTGGGCCTCCAGGCCAAAGATGGTCGCTTCGCGCAAGGTCTCGCGCAATGCGTCGTCCATCGCCACCCGGAAATCTCGCTCGCTGAAGCGCAGACTCTCGCCGAAGCGATCACGGATCTGCAAAAAGCCCTTGTAGCGATCCTGCTCATTGTCGGCCAGGCCGGCACGCATCATGGCCTTGCCCGCATTGGCAAACAGCCTGAGCCAATCCCCGTCGTGCCGTGGCGGCCGCGGCTTGCCGGATTCTGCCGCCATGCTGGTCACCAGCTTGCCCGGCAGGTTCCAGGCACGCGCCACACCCATGCCCAGCTCTTCGTAACTCACTCCCAGCGTGCGTCGTACCGCTCCCTCTTCTTCTTCACCGGAAGCGATGAGGCGGGCAATGGTGACCGTGTCGTCATGAAAATAGAACAAGGCCAGCAATCGGCCCAGCAGATGGAACATGCCGGCAACGCGGGCTTCTTCCAGGTCCCGATAACCGCTGCGCTCGGCCAACTGGCGCGCCAAAAGGCTGGAGAAAAAGGCGCGGGCCACCTCGTCCTTGAGCTCGCCAGCGTACTCGTTGTTGGTCAGGTGCTCGATCAGCACCAAGGTCATGGCAAGGGCCTTGACGGTGCCAAAGCCCAGTACCATCACCGCCCGCGAGATGGTGCTGATGGCTCCACCGAACTGGCCGTAGCTGGCAGAATTGGCCAGCCGCAGTACCTTGTTGGTCAAGGAGAAGTCACGCAGGATGACCGTGGCCAGCGCCTGCAGCTTTTCCGTGTCGCCGTCAGTAATACGGCTGATCGCACCAATGGCGCGCGAAAGCGCCGGGAAGTCATCGGTATTCTCGATACGCCGCAAGAGCTGGCCGGTCAGGCCATCGTCTTCGATCGGCACTTCGTCCACGCCACCAGCCGTCTGCTGGTAGTGCTGCAGGGCGGCGCGGAAGGCCAGGAGACTCTCCTGCCTTGGCGCGGTGCCATCGCCCAGACCGCCATGTACGACAGCTGCCAAAGCCGCGGGGATATCCGGTTGCACCGACAGCAGTGGCTGCGCAACGCCTTGCTCGTCCAGCACCGGGCGCTTGCCTGCCAGCATGTGATAGAGCAAACCCGCCATATCCTGCAGGGCCCGCTCGCTATGCGCCTCTGGCGGCAGCACCACGGCAAGGCTGACCGTACCTCCGGTGCCGAGCAACACCCTCGTGGCATCGATACGCCCCAACCCCATACCCAGCAGCCGCGCGTGCAGCGTGGCGTCGAGCAGTTTCAGGATCAGTTCCAGCGCATCATCCACCGGCAGCGGGCCACTATTGAGCCGGGCGGCCAGGCTGCCGCCTACCGCCCAGCGATAGGCCAACCAGCGCTCGCCGTCGATTTCGGCGTCGCCTTCCAGCGTGGCCAGGAGGGGGTGGTTGGGATTGGAGGGATAAATGGCGGAGCCGATGCCGGGGTCCGGCACCAGCAAAGCAAGGTGCCCATCCTCGGCATGCGCCAACCAGGTATAGCCATCCTCGGCTATCAGCGTGTAGACCGTCTCATCCATGTCGGCGCCGTTCCACCAGTACCGAATATATTTATTCTGCCCAGTACCAGCCTAGCAGAGGACGCCATAAAACGCTCGCTATCAGGCCGCTTCAATGGATAAGGTACCATCGCCCTGCTGCTCGGCGCCATCAGGCAGCACTAATTGCCCGAGCTCGGCCAAGGGTGGCAGCTCGGCCCGGCTCTTCAAGCCCAGATCGTCCAGGAAGGCACGCGTGGTGGAGTAGAGCCCCGGCCGGCCAGGCGTCTCCCGGTAACCAACGACCTCGATCCAACCACGCTCTTCCAGGGTCTTGACGATATTGGTGGAGACCGTCACACCGCGGATCTCTTCGATTTCGCCGCGGGTGAGTGGCCCCTTGTAGGCGATGATGGCCAATGTTTCCATCACCGCACGCGAATAACGCGGTGGTTTTTCCGGGCTCAACCTGTCGAGGTAGGGCTGGTACTCAAGCCGGGCACGAAAGCGCCAACCGCTGGCCAGACGTACCAGTTCCACCCCCCTGCCCTGCCAGGCCTGCTGGATGGCCTCCAGCACCTCATTGAGCAGCTCGGCCTTGAGCTCTTCGGCGAACAGCTTCTTGAGGTCATGCACGCTCAAGGGCTCGCTAGCCACCAGCAAGGCGGTCTCGATCACGGTTTGCAGATGCTGCCGTTCGTGCAGTACGGATTCCATGGCCTGGGTCAGGGTTCGACTGCCGGCTCGCTACCTGCCAGCCGGACATAGATGGGTTGGTAGGGCTCGCTCTGGCTGACCGCGATCAGACCTTCCTTGGTCAGCTCCAACACGGCGATAAAGCTGACGACCAGCAGAGGCGCGCCACGCGAAGTATCAAACAGCTGGGAAAACTCCAGGAAATGTCCACCGGTGAGCTTCTTGAGGATTTCCCCCATCTGCTCGCGCACGCTCAACTCGTCCGGCCGCACAGTATGGTGCTTGGTGTGCTTGGCGCGGGCCAGCAGCGACATCCATGCCTGGCGTAGGTCTACCGGCGTGACCTCAGGCAGCCGGACCACCATTTCACGGTCGAACCAGGCAGATACCCAGCTGAAATCGCGCCCGGCGATCGGCAACTGGTCCAGCTCGAAAGCCGCCAGCTTCATCTGCTCGTACTCAAGCAAGCGGCGGACCAGCTCGGCACGAGGGTCGTGCTCCTCACCCGCCTCGGCAGTGGGCCGCGGCAGCAGCATGCGGGACTTGATCTCGATCAGCAGGGCCGCCATCAAGAGGTACTCGGCGGCCAGCTCCAGCCTATGCACCCGCATGGCCTCGACATAGTCCATGTACTGGCGCGTGACCACAGCCATGGGGATATCGAGGATATCGAGGTTCTGCTTACGGATCAGGTAGAGCAGCAGGTCCAGCGGCCCCTCGAAACGCTCCAGCATAATGCGTAAGGCATCGGGCGGGATATAGAGATCCTGCGGCAACTCGGTAACCGGCTGGCCGAAAACCAGCGCAAGCGGCGTAGTGGCGCCCAGTGGTGCAGCCGGCTCCAGCGGCTCAGCCGGCTGATTCATCAATCGGCACCGGGCTCGGTGGCAACCGGCTCATCGGCACTCGGATCACGGCTGACCAGCACCTTGTCGATGCGTTTGCCATCCATGTCGACCACCTCGAATACCCATCCGCCCCAATCGAGCTTGTCGGCAGTCTGCGGCAGGCGACCCAGCAGCAGCATGATCATGCCGGCCAGGGTGTGGTAGCGGCCCTTGTCTTCCTCCGGTACCTCGCGCAGCTCCAGCTTGTCCTTGAGCTCAGGCACGGGAATGAGCCCGTCCAGCAGCCAGCTGCCATCTTCGCGCTGAACCGCCCAGGCATCTTCAATATCGTGCGGCTTGAATTCGCCAGTGATCGCTTCGAGCAGATCCTGCAGGGTCACAAGCCCCTGGATCTCCCCATATTCGTCAATCACCAGCGCCATCTGCACCGAAGTCGAGCGGAAGTTCTCCAGCAACTCCATGCCGGTCAGCGTCTCTGGCACATAGGCCACCTGTTGCAGGTGGCTGGCAAAGTCCGCCTGCTCACCGCGCAGCGTCTGACCAAGGATCTGTTTGGCGGTAGCGATGCCCAGCACCTCATCCAGACCGCCACGGCAGACCGGGTAGCGCGAGTGGTCGGTATCGGCGATCTTTTCCAGGTTGACCTTGCGCTCATCGGCCAGGTCCAGATAGACGATTTCGGAACGCGGTGTCATCAAGGACCCGATCTGGCGGTCGTCCAGGCGGAACACATTGCGTACCATCTCGTGCTCCTGCTGCTCGATGGCGCCGGATTCGGAACCTTCTGCCAGCAGGGCGTGGATTTCTTCCTGGGTGACGGTATTGGTCTGATCGGTACGTACGCCCAAGGTACGCAGCATCAGCTCGGTAGAAGCGGTCAACAGGCGAACGAAAGGCTTGGTAATGGTCGCCAGCCACTGCATTGGACGGGCCACCAGGCGAGCGATGGGCTCGGGATTGATCTGGCCGATACGCTTGGGTACCAGCTCCCCCAGGATGATGGAGACATAGGTAATGCTGAGCACGACCAGGCCCAATGCCAGCCACTGGGCTGCCTCGGGTGCCATGCCCAAGCCGCGCAGCCATATGGCGAAGGGGCCGGCCAGGGCCGATTCACCGACGATACCGTTCAACACCCCGATGGAGGTGATGCCGATCTGCATGGTGGAAAGAAAGCGGGTGGGATTCTCGCCCAATTGAATTGCAGCGCGCGCACCGGCATCCCCCGACTCGGCCAATATCTGCAAACGGGCGCGGCGAGCGGTGACCAGGGCAATCTCGGACATGGCAAAGACGCCATTGAGCAATATCAGTCCGAGTAAAAGGGCTATCTCCATTATGCGTGGGGCGTTGTTACGAAGCGGCTAGTGTACCAGCCATCACCCATAATCGCGGATCGGCGTGCCGGAAAAGCAGCTAAAGCACTGATTATTCAGTCCAAGCCGCAGTTTTTCGGCATTAGCGCTACACCCCGGTCATCAATCCACGCAGCAGTTCCGATGCACCGTTCCAGAAAATCTGCACCCCGATGCACAAGAGAATAAACGCGGAGAGGCGCAGGAACACCGTGATGCCGGTTTCGCCCAGACGATCCAGCAAGCGGTTGGCGAAGCGATAGCAGTAGTAGACGATCAGGCACAACAGGGTAATGCCGATCACACCGCCGACCAGGTTCAAGGCATCGATACCGCCACGGCTGCGCAAGGCCACGCCCAAGGTAATGGCGACCGAAATCGAACCAGGCCCGATGGTGAACGGAAAGGTCAGCGGGAAGAAGGCGCGCTTGAGATTGTTCTTGGGTGCAGGCTGATTTTGGCTTTGCTCGGCGCTGTGGTCCTCTGCATCCAGAAGCCGCCAACCCGCCAGCGCAACGACCAGACCACCGCCGACACGCACCACCGCCAAGGAAATACCGAAGAACTTGAGCAGATAGGTGCCGATAAACATGGCGCCCAGCAGCATGAAGAGGCTATTGATGGCGATGCGCTTGGCAATGGCCTTACGCTCTTTGTCACTGCTACCCTGGGTATAGGTCAGGAAGATGGGTGCGGCCCCCGGCGGATTGATGATGGGCAGCAGCGCGGTCAGCACCAGCAGAATGCTCTTGGTGAACTCGATCAGGTCATAAACCATGGCTGCAGGCGCCGGGCGCGTAGTAGGAGACGGCCGGATGATGGCAGCAGCGGCCGCACTTGTGAATGGGGCTTTGCCACAAGGCAGTATCGCTGCCGACGACCGCCGGATTGCGTAAAAAACAGGCAGTACCCACAAATAGCGTGCGATCAGGTAGTTAGCCCATTTGTACACAGGTCTTGCACAGGCTTGTCCCGCCTAGATGTGTACGCCGCACATTGCCCGCCTAAAATTTAGGCAGTGATGATTAGTCCTGCCGGATCATGGCCTTGCCCATCTTATCCACACGTCACCCACATGCTTGTTCCAGGCAAGCTGTGCATTAGCTTTATTGGCGCGGCAGATACAGGCTGGCCTCAAAGCCCGCCGGGCTTGCAAACTGCAGGCGGCCGCCATGCAAGGCCGCGATACGGCTGACAATGGACAACCCCAAGCCGCTGCCCGGCCGACTCGCTCCACCACGGAAGAAGCGCTCACCAAGGCGTTGCAAGGTTTCCGGCGTTGCACCGCTACCGGTATCGAGGACTGTCAACGTGCAATAGTGAGCATCGATCTGCGCCACGGTCACCGTCACCAGCCCGCCTGCCGGAGTATGACCAATGGCGTTATCGAGCAAGTTACGGATGGCCAGACGCAGCAGGTCGGGCGACCCTCGCTCGATCACCCCTTCGCCCTCAAGGGCGATCTCCACCCCCTTGGACAGCGCCATGGCGGTACAGTCGAGCAGCTCTTCCCGCGCCAGTTGCACCAGATCGCATGGGCCGGCAGACGCCAAGCCATCCAGATGGTCCAGTCTTGCCAGGGTCAAGAGTTGCTCGATCACCCGGCCGGCATGGGTCACCCCTCTGCGCGCCTGACTGAGGGCATGCTCGCGGGTACTGCGATCCTCCGCCGCCTCGGCCACTTCCACCTGTGCGCGTATAGCTGCCAGTGGCGTACGCAATTCATGCGCGGCGTCGGCGGTAAAACGCCGTTCCTTCTCCAGCGCACCGTCCACGCGGCTCATCAGGAGATTGATCTCCTCCACCAGCGATTGTGCTTCGGAGGGAGTAGCCGCCGCGGCAACTGGTGAAAGATCATCCGGTCGTCGTCCGGCTATCTGGCGCGACAATTCGTAGAGCGGCGTCAAACCCTTGCCTACCGCCAGCCAGACCAGTGCCACCATGACGATAAGGCACAGTATCCAAGGGAAGACCAAAGTCGCGGCCAGATCCAGTGCCAGCAGCGCCCTATCCTTGTAGGGGCGTGCCACGACCAGCCATTTGCCATCATCGGCATCCAGCACCCGAATCACGCGCCAACGCCCCTCCTCGGTCTCTTCGGTCTGGAAGCGCTGAGGATGAGGATTGAAAGCCAGCTTGGGGGCGAATTCGGTACGAAACAGCAACTGGCCGTCAGCAGACCAGATATAGGCCGGAAAGGAGTCTTCATCGTCAAAGACGTGAAAACCAGGTGCATCCTCCGCCGCCTTCATGTGCTCCAGATCCAGCGAAAAGAGCGTGGCGGCGACGCGCTCCAGCTGGTGGTCGAACATGGTATCGACCTTTTGCAGCATCAGCAGGTAGGCACCCAGTGCCAACAACAGCCAAACCGGTGCCAGCACCCCCAGGAGCAGCAGGATCAGCCGCCGACGCAGCGAGGCCTGGCGGGGCCAGAAGCGCATCAGGGTGCCTTGTCCTGCGCCTTGCTCGGGTCCAGCAGATAGCCGACACCGCGCAAGGTCTTGATCCAGTCGCTACCGAGCTTCTTGCGCAGATGGTGTACATGCACCTCGATGGCATTGCTCTCCACCTCTTCACCCCAACCGTACAGCGCGTTCTCGATCTGCTCGCGCGATACAGGGCGCTCTGGCTGAGCGATCAGCAAGGCCAGCAGATCAAATTCGCGGGTGGAGAGTTCCAACGGCTTATCACCCAAAGTGGTGCGCCTTTTGGCAGGGTCGAGAGCAAGAATGCCGTGGCGGTAGACCGGTTCACTGCGACCTGCCGAACGACGAACCAAGGCACGTAGCCGCGCTGCCAACTCGGCAATGGCGACCGGCTTGACCAGATAGTCGTCGGCCCCGGCATCGAGCCCGCTGATACGGTCTTCCAGCGCGTCACGCGCTGTCAGCATCAGCACCGGTGTGGCATTGCGACGCTGCCGCAGACCTCGGATCAGTGACAGGCCATCGCGTCGCGGCAAACCCCAATCGAGCACGACTGCCGCATAGTGCTCGGCCAGTAGCGCCGTATCGGCCGCGACGCCATCGCGTACCCAATCCACCGTGCAGCCTGCCTGAGCCAGGCCGGTACGCAAGCCATCACCAAGCAGTACATCGTCCTCCACCAGCAAGATGCGCATAGGCAGCTTATTCCTTGTTGGCGCGATGCAGACCCATCACACCGAATATGGCGAGGCAAACCGCCCAGCACACCCAGGCCGACCATAGCGTGTGCGAGAGGAAATGCGCCCCACGCATCTGCTGCCCCCAGCCCAGCGACAAGCCACCCATAAGGGCCAGCCCCCCTACCGTGTAGGCCTTACGCGGCGCGCGGCCCATGTAGAGTAGCACCAGGCCAAAGAAGCCAAAACCGCTGGTGGCGTGGCCGGCGGGGAAGCAGCCACCGCGCCGCACACCCAATTGCTGCGTCAACCAGGAGACATGATCCCAAGCCTGACCACCATAGCGGGTCAGGTCCCAGGGACATTGCAGACCGCTGATCGGCTTGAGCAGGGAGACAGTAGCCGGCGCCAAGGACATGGCCAGCGCGACCGCCAGCCAGCGTCGACGGTCCGCCGCCCAGGCCGGCCGGACATAGCCCGCGATGACACGCAGCCAGACCAGGACCAATACCAGGATGCCAGCACGCTTGACCAACACATGGCTGAAGGTCTCCAGCCACCAGTTGCCCTGACCGAGGAAATGTCCATCGGACAGGTAATAACGGTCGGCCAGCAGGTAATCGAGCGGCGTCAACGTAAATACCAGTAGCAGGACAACGGCCGCTACCAGCATCAAGGCCCAGGCGCGGCGCAGCAGACGGGCTTCGGAAACAGCCAACTCGCCAGTCTGCGGCCAAACATCAGCAGACTGTTCCAGAGCCCCCCCTCCAGCGGCCTGCATGGCGGGACGCCGGAACGGCAGGGCATTACGCAGAATCGGAAAACGCATCAATAACTCATATCAAAATGGGCAGATAGCCAAGCGTCCAACCAAGAGTATGAACAATCCGGGTAGCAACGCCCAGAGTGACTAGCCTCAATCAACGCGACTCTTCACCACCGCGCCGTTCACCGGGTTGAAATAGACCTCTACCTTGCGGCCAGCTTTGTCCGTTCCGTAAATCTCGTAGCAGCGCTTGACCACCTTGAATTTCTTGACCTGATAGCCCTGATGCCGCAACTGGCTCTTGAAGACCGTCTCGTTCAGCCAATGGCTGCGCGATTCGGACGTGCACTCCGGAGCGGCATGGGCGGCGCCGATCAGGCAGAGGGCAGCAATAAGAGGGCGGAAAAGGGACATGATGGTTTTCAAACGGCGACTTTGGCGTGATTTAAACGGGCAATTCTTAGCACAACCTTAATGGTGCCGAAATGCCGGCCCCGGCGTGGGGCATAAACTGGCCGCGCGGCATTTTATATAAAAAGCGCGAACAGGCCAGAAGGCCGGAGATAGATCAGTCAGGGGAAGCACCGCAAAAGATATCGGAAGCCACACCGCGGCCCCGATACTTTTGCAGCGCTTCCCTAAGCGCTATGCTGGCCGCAGGGGCTCGGGCATGCAGCCCGCCCCGTCAAGCCCAACCAGGAGCTGCCATGAGCCTGCCCCGAGACCTGATCGCCGACCTGCACCTCTCCGATCTCGCGGCGGAGCCCTATTGGCCTTCGGCCCTGGTTGCCGGTGCAGCGCACTATGCCGATGCACCCGTGCGGCCCATACGCTCACCCATCGACGGTGCCATCTTGGGCAGCTACGCACCCGCCACGGCGGGGTTGGTCAATCATGCCGTTGAAGCGGCACACGGCGCCTATCTGAAATGGCGCATGGTTCCGGCGCCCTTGCGTGGAGAGCTGGTCCGCCGTATTGGCATGCGGCTGCGCGAGCGCAAGTCTGCCCTGGCCAGCCTGGTGACGCTGGAAATCGGCAAGATCAGCGGCGAGGCAGAAGGCGAGGTGCAGGAGTGCATCGACATCTGCGACTTTGCCGTAGGCCTGTCGCGGCAGTTGCATGGTCTCACCATCGCCAGCGAGCGGCCCGAGCATCGCATGATGGAACAGTGGCATCCGCTCGGTGCAGTCGGCGTCATCACCGCTTTCAATTTCCCCATGGCGGTTTGGGCCTGGAATGCCATGCTGGGCCTCGTATGTGGCGATGCCATCGTGTGGAAGCCCAGTGAAAAGGCCCCGCTGTGTGCCGTTGCCTTGCAACGCCTGGTCGAGGAGACAGTGGATGAGATGAGCGAAGTGGTACCCGCCCACCTCTGCCAGCTGGTTCTGGGCGAGCGCGAAGCCGGGGAGCGTATCGCCGCCCACCCCTTGCTGCCGCTGGTATCCGCCACCGGCTCAACCACCATGGGCCGCGCCTTGGCCCAGACCGTTGCCGCCCGGCTGGGACGCTCTCTGCTGGAATTGGGTGGCAACAACGCCATGATCGTCACCCCCAGTGCCGATCTTGAACTGGCAGTCCGTGCCATCGTCTTTGCTGCTGCAGGTACGGCGGGGCAGCGCTGTACCTCCTTGCGCCGGCTGATCGTGCATAGCAGCGTGATTGAACCGCTGACTCAACGACTGGCACAGGCCTTTGACGAATTGCAGGTCGGTGATCCAAGCCAGGAAGGCGTGCTGGTCGGCCCACTGATCGACGCCGATGCCTACTGGCGCCTCCAACAAGCCTTGCAAGCGGTGGAACAGCAAGGCGGCCAGCGTATTACCGGGGGTAACAAGGTCGAGCAGGGGGTACCGCTGCTGGGCCACTATGTGCGCCCCGCCTTGGTGAGGGTGCCGGGCAATCTGCCCATCGTGCAGGAGGAGACCTTCGGCCCCTTGCTCTACGTCATGCCCTATGAAGAGCTACTGGACGCCATCGATCTCAACAACGCCGTCGGCCAGGGACTCAGCTCCGCCATCTTCACCGACAGCCTGCGCGAGGCCGAGGCCTTTCTTGGCCCTTCGGGCTCGGACTGCGGCATCGTGAACGTCAATATCGGCACCAGCGGCGCCGAGATCGGCGGCGCCTTCGGCGGCGAAAAGGAGACCGGCGGCGGTCGTGAGTCCGGCTCGGATACCTGGAAGAACTACATGCGCCGCATCACCAATACCGTCAACTACGGCAGCCAGCTGCCGCTGGCCCAGGGCGTACGCTTCAAGAGCTAGGGTGAACGCTACCAGGTCTCGAAAGTCATGAGACGGGTGAGCCGGCCATCGCCAAAATCATGGCCGAACACGCTGTCCACGGCATGGAAGTGGTGGCCCTTGTAGAGCACCAGCCGGTTGTAGCGCATAGGCACCGTGAAGAGATGCTGCCAGCCTGCCCGCAAGGCCGTGACCTGCTCGAAGGGCCGCGGCTCGCCCAGCGGCGTCTCCCGCCGCAGGAATGTCCGGAAGTCCGCATAGCCCGCGGCACGCAGGGTTGCCTCATCTGGTCGCCGAAGCCAGCCGGTGGCGCGATGCTGCCAGAAGCTGGTACCACCCTGACAATGTTCCGGTCGAGTCAGATAGAGTACGGCAGCGTAGCGTTGAGTCTCGATGGCCGTCTCGTCATCGACATGGATATCGTTACGGGCCGTGGCGTCTGCCAGGGTCAGGCGGACCACGCCATTATCGGGCGATGACCATTTGATGCGCCGCCCCAGCCGGTTGGCAATTTGCTGCATCAGCTCGTCACAGCGCAAGGGACCGGTCTGGCGGCCTGGGTAGTTGCCACCCTGCTCGGTGTAACTCAGTTCCGCGGCCCAGGCCCTGACTGCGTCCGGCTCAGGCAGGAAGTCATCAAGAATCACCAGATCCGCCCCAGCCAACACGGCGCGTATCTCACTCTCACCCGCTGCGGCGTCCCGTTGCAGTTGGTCGTAGGGATCGGGCCGATCCGCCGCACCTTCAGGCTCGGCAAAGCCCAGGTAAGCCTGTTGCAATACACCAGCTTCTGCTGCCAACAGGGTATTGAAATGCTGCCGGGTCGCCGTTACGTCGTTCTGCTGCCAAGCATGGCGAGCCAGCGCGAGGCGGAAGGGTGCATGATCGGGCTGCAGCGCCACCAACTGCGTCAAGGCCTGCTCGGCGGTCTCTACCTCACCGCGTCGCGCGGCAACCCGCGCCCTGCCCTCCCAGGCGTGGCTACGGTCGGGGCCTAGCTCACAGGCCCGAGCATAGTGCCGGTCCGCCACTTCCCATTGCCCCCGTCGTTCATACATGGCGCCCAGGTCCAAACGCAGGTCCGCGTGGTCCTCACCCGCTGCCAAGGCCTGCTCCACCATGGCCCTGCCCATGTCGGCCATGCCCTGCTGGGCCATGCTCAGCCCCAGGTAGTACAGCGCCGGGCCAAAGCCGGCTTGTGCTACCAAGGCCTGCTGAAAGTAGCCGGTCGCCTCCCGCGCCCTACCCTGCCGGTGCAGCAGCAGGCCTTGCTCGACCAGTTGTTGTGCCTTGCTCATCGCGCTTCCTGCAAAGAAAACGGCCCGCACCAGGCGGGCCGCGTCGGGCCAGAGGGGATCAGATCCCAGCCATCATTCCCATTCGATGGTTGCCGGCGGCTTGCCGGAAACATCGTAAACCACCCGGTTGATGCCGCGCACCTCATTGATGATGCGGTTGGATACCTTGCCCAGCAGCGAGTAAGGCAGCTCGGCCCAGTGGGCGGTCATGAAGTCGCTGGTCACCACGGCGCGCAGTGCCACAACCCACTCATAGGTACGGCCATCACCCATCACGCCGACCGACTTGACCGGCAGGAACACGGCGAAGGCCTGCGAGGTGAGCTCGTACCAGGTCTTGCCGCTGTGTTCGTCGCGGGTGTTGCGCAGCTCTTCGATGAAGATGGCGTCGGCGCGTTGCAGCAGCTCGGCGTACTCGCGCTTGACCTCGCCGAGGATACGCACGCCCAGGCCCGGGCCCGGGAAGGGATGGCGGTAGACCATCTCGTGCGGCAGGCCCAGGGCCACGCCCAGTTCGCGCACTTCGTCCTTGAAGAGTTCGCGAAGCGGCTCAAGCAGCTTGAGGTTCAATGTCTCGGGCAGACCACCGACGTTGTGGTGGCTCTTGATGGTATGGGCCTTCTTGGTCTTGCTGCCGGCCGATTCGATCACGTCCGGGTAGATGGTGCCCTGGGCCAGCCACTTGGCGTTGCTGAGCTTGGCCGATTCGCGCTGGAAGACCTCGACGAACTCGCGGCCGATGATCTTGCGCTTGGCTTCCGGGTCGGTCACGCCGGCCAGGTGGCCCATGAATTCGGCACTGGCGTCGACGCGGATGACCTTGACGCCCAGGCCACGGGCGAACATGTCCATGACCATATCGCCTTCATTGAGGCGCAACAGGCCGTGGTCGACAAAGACGCAGGTCAGTTGGTCGCCAATGGCGCGATGGATCAGGGCTGCAGCCACGCTGGAATCGACACCGCCAGAGAGGCCTAGGATGACTTCCTCGTTACCGACTTGTTCGCGGATCTTCTTGACCGCTTCTTCGACGTAGTTGGGCATGGTCCAGCTAGGCTGGGCGCCAGCGATACCCAGCACGAAGCGGTGCAGCATGTCGGTGCCGCGCTTGGTGTGGGTGACCTCCGGATGGAACTGGACGGCGTAGAACTTGCGGTCTTCATCGGCCATGGCGGCGACCGGGCAGGAAGCGGTCTCGGCGATCAGCTTGAAGCCTTCGGGCATGGCGGTGACCTTGTCACCGTGGCTCATCCAGACGTCCAAGAGGCCGTGGCCGGCTTCGTTGGTGCGGTCCTGCAGACCATTGAAGAACTGGGAATGGCCGCGGGCGCGGATCTCGGCATAGCCGAACTCACGCGTCGTGCCGGCCTCGACCTTGCCACCCAGCGACTGGGCCATCCACTGCATGCCGTAGCAGATACCCAAGACAGGCACGCCCAGGGCCAGGAGGCCGGCGTCGGCCTGGTAATCGCTCTCGTAGACCGAATTGGGGCCGCCGGACAGGATGATGGCCTTGGGGCCGAAGGCCTTGATGTCGGCCAGCGGCATGTCGTACGGGTGCAGTTCGCAGTAGACATGGGCTTCGCGCACGCGGCGGGCGATCAGCTGTGCAACTTGCGAGCCAAAGTCGAGGATGAGGATTTTGTCCATGGGCGGGCGGCTTTCCTTGCAAAAACCGGATTTTACAGGAGCTTGGCCGGCAAGCCCACCCGCCTGCCACCCGGTCAGGCAGGCACCGCTGCCTCGCGGAAAATCTCCACGCGGTTGCGGCCAGCCTGCTTGGCCTCGTAGAGCGCCCGGTCGGCCTCATGCAGCAGCGGCTCGAGATCGTTCTCATACTCGGCCAATACCGCCACGCCGATGCTGGCGGTGAACCAGATGGGGCCACTGGCGGTATGCAGCACCAGATCCTCGACCCGTTTGCGCAATCGCTCGGCCACGATGCGGGCACCTGCCTCGGGGGCATTGAGCAGTACGATGGCGAACTCCTCGCCGCCCAGGCGGGCGAAGATGTCTACATCGCGCAGCTCTTCCCTCACCATGGCGGAGAACTGGATCAGCGCCTCGTCACCGGCGGCATGGCCATAACGATCATTGAGCTGCTTGAAATGGTCGAAGTCGATGGCCAGCATGGAGGTCGGCGCCCAATTGCGGATCAGGCGCTTGCCCTCGGCCTGCAGGGCTTCGGCAAAGCCGCGCCGATTAAGACAGCCGGTCAGGGGGTCGCGCTTGGTGGCAAAGAGCAGGTCCGCAGCGATACGCTCATGGATCAGCAGGAGGCAGGCCAGTGCCAGCCAGATGCCGAAGAACAGCACCAGGATAAAGAACACCAGCTCGCGGATATCGAAGCCACTGCTACCGTGCAAGGGATAGAACAGGCGTATGACCAACCGGAACAGATTCACCGCCGCCCAGCTGTAGGCCAAGCCCCGCAAGAGCCGTATGCCCAGCCGCCGCTTTACCTGCACATGCAGCCTGAGAGCCGACAGGATGGCGAGGCTGAAGAGGAACTGGATCAAGGAAAACATGACCAGCCGTGCCATCTCGTCGTCGGTGAGGAGCTTAAGCGTCAGCACCCCCAGCACGTGAGCCACCAGCAGGCTACCGAGCATCCGCCAGCGGCGCGGCCGCTCGGTAAAGTCATAAAGCCCGATCAAAAAACTGGCACAACCAAGGCTGGCCAGAAAGTCGGTGAGGAAGGCCGCCTCGGGGACATCGTTCCACTCCATGCTGAGGCAGAACTGTGCCAGGGCGTAGCAAAGCAAGCCGGCCGACCAGGCTCGCGGGCCTTGCATGATGTCCCGCACCCGCTGGCCGATCAGATAGACCAGTCCGCTGAGCTGCAAGAGCATCAGGGATTCAGCCAGGATCAGGGTAGGTATATGTGGTTGGGTCATGCCTGGGCATCGCGATGGCGGCCGGTATGGCCAGGACGCGTTCACCCCCGTTATAGCCAATAACCTGCCTACCAAGGTAAGCGACGCCCAAAAACGAACAGCCACTCAGAGGTGGCTGTTGTCCCTGGGTCGATACCCATGCTCCTAACGTTGCCGCGTTTTCATCGCGCGCTGGATCTCACGCTGCGCGTCCTTGGTACGCTCGGTGTCGCGCTTGTCGTGCAGCTTCTTGCCCTTGGCAAGGCCAATCTGCAGCTTGATGCGACCCGCCTTGAAATGCATGTCGAGCGGCGCCAGGGTATAGCCGGCACGCTCCACCCGGCCGATCAGCTTGTTGATCTCAGCCTGGTTGAGCAGCAACTTGCGGCTGCGGGTCGGGTCCGGCAGCACATGGGTGGAGGCGCTGGTCAGTGGCGAGATATGGGCGCCGATCAGATAGAAGGCGCCATTACGCAGAATGACGTAGCCCTCCTTGATCTGCACCTTGCCGGCACGGATGGACTTGACCTCCCAGCCTTCGAGCACCAGACCGGCTTCGAATTTCTCTTCGATGAAGTAGTCGTGAAAGGCTTTGCGGTTATCGACGATGGACATTGGCTGGAAACAGAGTGGATGACGCGGTAAAGTCCGGCGCAGTCTTCTTGGCCGACCGACACGAAGCGTCGCAATTCAAAGCGCGGATATTACCCTAACATGCCTCAGCAGCGTCTTTTCGTCATCTACGCCGGTGGCACCATCGGCATGCAGGCAGGCCCCAATGGCTATGCCCCTACGCCTGGCCATCTACCCGCCGAACTCGCCCGCATTGCCGCGCGCACGCCCGGCTTTCCGGCCTATACGCTCAAGGAATACGCACCGCTGATCGATTCCTCGAACCTGCGGCCCGAGCACTGGAACACCATGGCGGCCGATATTGCCGCCCGCTATGCCGACTACGATGGCTTTGTGATCATCCACGGTACCGATACCCTGGCCTACACCGCCTCGGCGCTCAGCTTCATGCTCGAGAACCTGGGCAAGCCGGTGATCGTCACCGGTTCCATGGTGCCCTTGAGCGAGCACCCCAACGATGCCGAGCAGAACCTGGTGGATGCCTTCCACTGGGCGGCCCAGCCCCAGCTGCACGAAGTCTGCGTGGCCTTCAACCGGCAGCTTTTGCGCGGCAACCGCTCGCGCAAGCTGTGGGGGGCAGAGATCGGCGCCTTTGGCTCGCCCAACTACCCCATACTGGGGCGGGTGCAGGGCCACGCCGAGTTCAACCCGGCGCTGTGCCTGCCAGCGCCACGTGGCCCGTTCGCCCTGCATACCATTGATGCCGGCCTGCATATCGCCGGCCTCAAGCTCTACCCCGGCTATAGCGTACGCATGATAGAGCGGCTGTTGCTGAGCGATGATCTGGCCGGCGTGGTACTCGAGAGCTATGGCGCGGGCAACGCACCCGACGCCGACACGGCCCTGCTGGCGGCCTTTGCCGCCGCCACTGAGCGCGGCGTGGTGATCGTCAATGTCACCCAATGCGTATCGGGCAAGGTCAGCGACAGCTACGCCGCCGGTTCAGTCCTCTCACGGGCCGGCTTGATCTCGGGCCAGGACATGACGCCGGAAGCCGCCCTCAGCAAGCTCTACTACCAGCTCTCGCAGCCCAAACAGATACTGGGGCCTGACGATCTCTTGAGCACCAGCCTGCGCGGTGAGCTGACGCCACGCTGAGCCGACATGCCTGCCCCGCCACCGGCGGGGTGGGCTGGAAACCCACACTCCATTTCAAACGAACGTCCGTTTGAACCAGCGGCCTGTTGATTCGTATAAAATCAGCAACCGCTTATGTCCAATCTCGCCCCCTATCAACTCGACGCCCTGCTCGGCCTGCTGGAGTGCCATGGCGCCCAGCATGTTGCCCACCACGCAGGCTTCGTGCTGCATAGCCACTTCCAGCCGATCTACAGCTTCGCACACAAGCGCGTGGTCGGCCACGAAGGGCTGATGCGGGCCTGGACATCGGTCGGCAAGGCGCTGTCCCCCTACACGGTATTTGCCTCGGCCCGCTCCGAGCCCGAGTTGGTGACGCTGGACCGCCTGTCCCGCCTATTGCACACCCGCAACTTCCTGGATCACCTGGCCAGTGCCGGCGAGCCGCCACATTGGTTGTTCCTGAACGCCGAGCCCAATGCCTTCTCGCACGCAGGCCAGTACGGGCGCTTCTTCCCCGAGATGCTGGCGCAACTGGGCATGCCACCCGAACGGGTGGTGGTCGAGGTGCTGGAGACCGCAATCGAGAACCACCGCTCCTTATCGCATGCGGTGGACTATTTCCGCGATATTGGCTGCCTGATCGCCATCGACGACTTCGGCGCCGGCCACTCCAATGTGGACCGGGTCTGGCGCTTGCGGCCGGATATAGTGAAACTCGATCGCACCCTGATTGCCGATGCAGCCGAGAACCGTAAGGCACGGTTGATCCTGCCAGGCCTTGTCAGCCTCCTGCATGAAGCTGGCGCGCTGGTTCTGGCCGAGGGCATAGAAACCGAGGCCGAAGCGCTGCTGGCGCTGGAGGCCGACTGTGACCTGGTGCAGGGCTACTACTTCGCCCGTCCTGGTCCTGGCCTCGCGCCGGCCGAGCCGCCCCATCCGCTGTTCGACAGCCTTTGGCAGCACTTCAACAGCCACGTGCGCGGTGAAATCGAGCATACCCAGAAACAGCTGGCCCCCTACAGCGCAGCACTGCTCAAGGGTGCAGCCCGGCTAGGCGAGGGCGAGGCTTTCGATATCGCGGCGCTGCCCTTCATGGCAGAGGCTGCGGCCATCCGCTGCTTCCTGCTCGATGCCGAAGGGCGCCAGGTCGGCGCCAATCTCTCGGGCGTGGCCGACAGCGATGGCGCCATGCCGCGCTTCTCGCCCCTGGACGATGCACGCGGCGCCATCTGGTCGCGCCGGCACTACTTCCGGCAAGCCATGAAGCGCTTTGGTGAACTGCAGGTTTCGCGCCCCTATCTCTCCATCGTGGGTGAGGAGCAATGCGTGACCCTGTCGCTGGGCCTGATGCTGGATGGCAAGCCCCACGTGCTTTGCGGCGATATCCATTGGCGGGATTCGACGGCCTGAGCGGGTGGTGTTACAATGGCGCCGTTCGTTGCATTGGCGGCGAATGTTGTCACACCATGGCGGGTCTCCCCGCATTGCCAAGTCGTGAACCTGGTCAGGTCCGGAAGGAAGCAGCCACAGCGATGCAGGCAAGTGCCGGGGGTCGGGCTCGCCACCCTCCCCTTCCTGTCAGTTTCTTGAGCATGTCCACCCACCCAGGGCCGACGTGATTTTGTCGTTGCCAATGGCATTTTAGAGTTTCTGCTCAGGACGTAGTAAACTTACGTCATTCTTACGTATTGGCGATGGCCATGAAGACCTACGACCGCATCATCCAGGAAAGCCTGCAGCTCTTTAACGAGCACGGCGAGCGTCCTATCACCACCAACCATATCGCGGCCCATCTCGGCATCAGCCCTGGCAATCTGTACTACCACTTCCGCAACAAGGAAGAGATCGTCTACCAGATCTTCCTCATGTATCTGGAGTACATGCGTGAGCATCTGCGCATACCCGAGCATCGCCTGCTGGAACCGGACGACCTGGGCCGCTACCTGGACGCCGCCTTTGCTGCGATGTGGCAATACCGCTTCATGTTCTACGACCTGCCGGGCCTCTTCAGCCGCAGCCCGCAGCTGCGCGACGACTACCACAGCTACGTCAAGAACGAGCTGGGCCCCATTCTGGCCAAGGCCCTGGGGCAGTTCGCTGCCATCGGCTTCATGGACATGAAGCCCACCGAGATCGTGCCACTGGCGACCAATACCTGGCTGGTGGTGAAATTCTGGTTTGCCTTCCAGCAGACCATCCACCCCGACCGCCCGATCAGCGAAGAGACCGGCAAGATCGGCGCACGCCAGGTGCTGTCGCTGTTCAAGCCCTACGTCAAACCCGACTATCTGGACAAGTTCGAGGCAATCGAGGCACGCTACCGCAATAGTTGACCCGAACGACAACCCGAAAGGTGAGTAATGCGTCTCCTGATTGCCCTGCTGTTGCCCTGGCTGCTGTTCTTTACCATCGGCCGTCCCTTTGCCGGCATCATCTGCCTGATCCTGCAGATCACCGTGCTGGGCTGGATACCCGCGGCGATCTGGGCGGTTTACTCGCTGTCGCAATATAAAACGGACCGCAAGATCGAGGCTGCCCTGGGGCGCCGGGGTTAACTCGTGACCTCTCGTATTCTTTAGATCCAACAAAAAAGCCACCCAGAGGTGGCTTTTTTGTTGGATCTACCGGCACCGGTACTCAAACGGATGCAGGCCAGACCGCAGGCCTACCGGTCAATTGCTCAGCCAGGCGGCTGGCATTGCGGGCAGTCAGGCCGTAGATGGACAGCTGCGGATTGGCACCGATGGAGGTCGGGAAGACCGAGCCATCCATCACGTAGAGCCCGTCCAGCAGATGGAAGCGCCCCTCACTGTTCACCACCCCCTGCTCAGGCTTGGCCGCCATGCCGGCACCGCCCATGACGTGGGCAGACACCACCTTGGCACGCAGCACTTCCAAAGGCAGCGATCGGATGCTGGCGCGCGCCTCGGCCCAACTGGCGTAGCCCTCGGACGGCGTGTCTTCATGGATGGGCAGCACCCGGTTGGCGCCAGCGGCGAATTGCAGCTCGGCCATGGTCAGGTAGGCATGCCGCATGCCCTGCCAGACATAGTCGCTGATCGGGTAGTCGAGCAGTGGCGTACCGTCTGCCTTGAGACCCACGGTGCCACCCTGACTGCCTTCGTGAAAGCCATCGCGCATCAACGCCAGGATCACCTGCAGGCGGTCGAAGCGGGCCATCAGGTGGCGGTGCTTGTCGCCAAAGCCGCTCATGGTGATGCCAGCCAGGAGCGGATGCAGTGGCGGCACTTCCAGCTTGTAGCCGATGGGGCCATCCACCGGCATGGTGTCGAGGAAGTGGTCCGAATAGATGCTCTGTGGCGCGCCGCTCCAACCTTCGACCTTGAAGGGCATGACCGCGCCCGAGATATTGACCGGGTGCAGAAAGGTCCGCTTGCCGATCAAACCATGCGGGTCGGGCAGGCCGGAGCGCAGCATCAGCGCCGGGGTATTGATGGCACCACCGGCCAGCACCACGGTCTTGGCCTTGATGGTCAAGCGCACACCCTTGGGCTGGATGCCGGCGGCGTCCATGGCGACGGCTTCCACACCGACCGCCTTGCCACCTTCATGCAGCACCCGCTCGACCCTGGCCCGGCTGATCAGCACCGCCCCCTGGGCCAATGCCGTGGGAATGGTGGTGACCAGCATGGACTGCTTGGCATTGGCGGGGCAGCCCATGCCGCAGTAGCCCAGGTTCAGGCAGCCGTTGACGTTGCGGCGGATCTTGGCCCAATGGATGCCGGTACGGTCGGCGCCATCCATCAACACCTGGTTGTTCTTGTTGGGCTCTACCTGCCAGTCGATCACATTGAGCCGCCGCTCGGCGCGCTGGAACCAGGGCGCCAGCGCCGACTCGGTCAGGTCCTGCAGGCCAAAGTGACTCTGCCAATGCGAGAGCGTGGTGACCGGCGTACGAAAGCTGGAGGTCCAGTTCACCACCGTCGAGCCGCCCACGGTGCGGCCCTGCAGGATGGTGATGCCTTTGTCGCGGGTCTGCCGGCCGGCCGACTCCTGATACAGCGATGGGTAGGCCTCGGCCTCGCTGAGCTTGAAGTCACGCGAGGCATAGTGCAGGCCGCCCTCTTCCAGCAGCAGCACCTTGAGCCCAGCCTTGCTGAGTATCTCGGCGGCGACGCCGCCACCGGCGCCGGTACCGACGATGACCACGTCAGCTTCGAGCTGCTGGTCTGCGGTCAGCGTCGCGGCGTCGCGCACATCCCAGGCGCCGCTGGCCAGCCCTTCGGCAATGATGTCCTTAGGCATGCCAGTAGTCCTTCATAAAGGGCGGAGGTCCTTGATAGCCGATGCCGACCCAGGAACGGGGGTTGCCGTACCAGGCGGCGAAGATGATCTGGTGCAGGGCCTGGTAGCCGCTGCGCATGAGCGAAAGGGAGGAATAACGCCAGCGGGTCAGGAAGTGGGCAATGTCCTCATCCGAGGCACTGGACCAGTCGCGGGTGACACCCACCAGCCAGCGCCGGCTGAGCCGGCCGTTGAGGATGGCCAAGAGGTCACGTACCTCCTGCTGTACCGTGCCCGGCAGGCTGGCGATGGCCTTGTCACAACCCAGCACCACCTCCTCCAGCGCGACCGCGTACTCGGCCGGGACCGAGGGCAAGGCGCCCTTGAGCATGACCCGGGCAATGGCCGCCAGCGCCGTGCGGCTCTGCGCATCAAGCACCTGGAAGCTGGCCCCGCTGGACGCCGGGTAGAGCGGATCGGGCTGCAGCGGCCCGTAGGCCAGCCGGGCGACGCCCAGCAGCGCGGCGCCGGCCACGCCGGTCTTGAGCAATTGGCGGCGGTTCATGTTCATGGCCTCAGCGCAACATCAGCTTGAGCAGCGTCTCTATCCGCTTGCCGTAGGGCGGGTAGAACAGCTTCATGCCGTTGAGGCGGGACTGGGCAAAGACCGGTTTGAGCTTGGAAAAGGTCTCAAAGCCCTCGCGGCCATCGCAATTGCCCATGCCGGAAGCCCCTACTCCACCAACCGGCAGGTCGTCCTGGCCAAAGTGCAGGATGGTCTCGTTGATGCCCACGCCGCCCGAGATGGTACGGCTGAGCACCTGCGAGATACGGTTGTTGTCATAGTCGAAGTAGTACAGCGCCAGTGGCCGCGGGCGGGCGTTGACGTAGCCTATGGCCTCGTCCAGCGTGTCATAGGCCAGGACCGGCAGGATGGGGCCGAATATCTCGTCCTGCAGCACCTTCATCTCGTCCGTCGCACCAAACACCAGAGTGGGCGCCAGCTTGCCGCTGGCAGGGTCGCAGTCGGCCAGGGGCACCACGCGGGCGCCTTTTTCCTCAGCGTCCTTCAGGTAGCCGCGCAGGCGGTCCAGGTGGCGGTGGTTCACCACATTGGTGTAGTCCGGGTTGCTGGCAATATTGGGGTAGCAGCGCTGTACCGAGGCGCGGGCGGCCGCTTCGAATTCGGCCTCCTTGCCCTTGGGCAGAAGCACATAGTCCGGCGCCACGCAGGTCTGCCCCGAGTTGAGGCACTTGCCGTAGAGAATACGCTGGGCGGCAGTCTCGATGGGGAAGTCGGCATGGACCAGGGTGGGTGACTTGCCGCCCAGCTCCAAGGTAACCGGGGTCAGGTTATCGGCCGCGGCGCGCATGACCTGCCTACCAACCGCGGTCGAGCCGGTAAACAACAGATGATCCCAAGGCAGGGCCGAGAAGGCCTGCGCCACCTCGACGCCGCCGTTGACCACGGCGACTTCCGTCTCATCGAAGTATTCGCTGAAGGCCTGGCGCAGTGCCTCGCCAAAGCGAGGGGTGAATTCAGACATCTTGATAATGGCGCGGTTGCCGGCGGCGAAGGCCGATACCAGCGGCCGGGCAGCCAGCAGCAGCGGATAGTTCCAGGGCACGATGATGCCGACCACGCCCAGGGGCTGTGGCACCACGGTATTACTGGCCGGGCGAAACCAGATGGAGACGCCACGGCGCTGCGGCTTCATCCAGCGGCGCAGATGCTTTTCGGCATGGCGCAGGCTGGAGAGCGTGGGCATGAGCTCCATGGCGCGGGTCTCGTGCACCGAGCGGTGGCCAAAATCGGCCGCGATGGCAGCACAGAAGTTATCCGTATGCTGCTGCAGCATCTTGCGTAGCCGCGCCATGCGGTCGCGTCGCAGCGCCTCGCCCGGGAAGGGTTGCTCAGCGTAGGCCGCGCGCTGACGCTCAAACAGCGTGAGCAAACGGGTCTTCTCGGCCTGGCTGTCGTGGGGCTCGAATTGGGCGTGCATGTCGTCCTCCGCCCGTCGCTCGGGCGTCTTGTCATGCACTCATTCTAAAACAGCGGGACACAGGCCTGTCGAGCGTTTGCTCGATTTTTGAAAAAGCACGACAGGCCGGCCTGCGCACCAGCCGCCAAGCCGATCTACCCGTATCGGCCGCGCAACAGGGCGGAAAGATCAGGAGCGCTTGCCGAAGGCGGCGCAGGGATCGTCGCGCTGGGCGGCAGCAAATTGCTGGCTGCGGTCATAGGCCTGGGCATCGGCCTGCTCCACGAGGCCTACCGACAGCGTACCTGCAAGCCAGCGCGGCACGCCCAAATCACGCCTTACGTGACCGTTCCCGGCCAGCAGTACGGCACCGCGCTCACGGTAGGGTCGCAGCGCCTCGGCCATGACCACATCGCGCGCCACCTGCGCCTTGACCATGCCGTCCAGCACCGCGGCAGGTAGCTGGCCGCAGTGGCCACGGTCTATGGCATCCCGCTGACCGGCCTGCAAGGCGGCATCGAGCGGCTGGTCCAGCCGGTAGCGGCTGATCAGCGGCTCGGGCAGCACAGCTGCATAGCCCAGCCTGGCGACCTTGCTGGCGTCTGTGCGCGACAGATTGGCCGCAACGATGGGCAGGTCGTACTGCAGGGCCAAGGCCACCACCGGGCGGTAGTAGTCCCAGTTCCAGGAGGATTTGGCGGGGCTGGCCTGGGCGATCAGGTAGCCGGCATCGTGCGGGCGCTGCTTGCGGGCAGCGTCCAGATCGGCCTGTCGCTCACGGTCGAACTGCTCCATGGCGATAGCAGGCCGCCAGCCACGTTCGACCGCTCGGCGCAGTGCTTCATAGCGCGCCTCATGGACAGCGGCGTTGTCGTGCACCTCACCCAGCAACACCCAGTTTGCACCCTGCATGGCAGCCTCGGCTTGCGCCAGCCCCGGCTCAGCGCTCGGGACGGTAGCGCAGCCGGCAAGGCCAACGAACACCAGGCTGGTAGCCAGTACGGGAATAAGGCGCAGAGCAGGCACGGTACCACCTCAAATATTAAAATGATTCTCATTATTATCTACAAGACGCCTTGTCGTGAAGCCATGCCCTGAGCGATGACAGGATGGCTTGGCGCGGGGACAATACGGGCCGTCCCCTCCCCTTACGCTCCACCATGCTGATCGACTTCTTCTACCGCCTGCGTGACGCCAAGCTACCGGTATCGGTCAAGGAATTCCTGACCCTGCTGGAAGCGCTGGACGCCCGCGTGGTCAGCGGCAGCCTGGATGAGTTCTACTTCCTGGCCCGTGCGGTGCTGATCAAGGACGAAAAGTACTTCGACCGCTTTGACCAAGTCTTCGGCCAGTATTTCCAGGGCGTGGAGAGCCTGCTCGAAAACCTGGAAACCGCCATACCCGAGGACTGGCTGCGCAAGCTGGTGGAAAAGCAGCTGAGCGAGGAAGAAAAGGCGCAGCTCAAGGGGCTGGGCTGGGAGAAGCTGATGCAGACGCTCAAGGAGCGGCTGGCCGAGCAGAAGGAGCGCCACCAGGGTGGCAACAAATGGATAGGTACCGGCGGTACCAGCCCCTTCGGTGCCTATGGCTACAACCCGGAAGGCATACGCATAGGCCAGGATGGCTCGCGCCACCGGCGCGCCGTAAAGGTCTGGGACCAGCGCGAGTTCAAGGACTTTGACGACCGGCGCGAGCTGGGCACCCGTAACTTCAAGGTCGCCTTGCGGCGCTTGCGGCAATTTGCCCGCCAGGCCGAGGCCAGCACCCTGGACCTGGACGGCACCATCCGCGCCACCGCCGACAACGGCGGCTGGCTGAACCTCAAGTTCGCCCATGAGCGGCACAATGCGGTCAAAGTGCTGTTATGCCTGGATGTAGGCGGCTCCATGGACGACCATATCGAAGTCTGCGAGGGCTTGTTCTCGGCAGCACGCGCCGAGTTCAAGCACCTGGAGCACTGCTACTTCCACAATTTCTTTTATGAATCGGTCTGGCGCGACAATCGGCGGCGCCACAGCGAGCGGCTACCCACGCTGGATATGCTGCATACCTACCCCAGCGACTACAAGCTCATCATCGTGGGTGATGCGACCATGAGCCCCTACGAGATCAGCTACCCCGGCGGCTCGGTCGAGCATATGAATGAGGAACCTGGCCAGGTCTGGCTGCAGCGGCTGCTGGCGCACTTCCCGCACGCCGTCTGGCTCAACCCGGTCGACGAGCAGTACTGGGACTACACCGAATCGCTACGCATGACGCGCGAGCTGATGGACAACCGTATGTTCCCGCTTACGCCGGCCGGCCTGGAGGCTGCGATGCGCAAGCTGCAGACCAGCAACTAAGGCCTACTCGGCCCGCAGTGCTTTCTTGAACTGCTCGCCAGCCTCGCTGCTGCCGTCGGCCAGGTGCTGCAGGCTGCGGGTAGTCAGTTCACCCATGCTCTCCAGCCACTCTGCCGCCAGGCTGCCAACACTGGGCTCCCTAGCCGCCAGGCGGGCAATCCCCTCGCCATTACCAACGCTCAAGCGCATGCCCTGCCGCCGCGCCAGCTCGATCAGCTCGGTGTTGTAAGGCAGAAAGTACATGACCACCTCGGCCACACCGTGATTGCAGGCGTGCAGGATGGCGCGCTTGAGCATGCGGCTGGCCACGCCACGGCGGCGGAAGCCGGCATCCACGCTGACGCCGATCTCGGCAAAGCGGTATTGGCTATCTATGGCCAGATGGGTAAGGCCGATCAGGCGCTGCCGCTCCGGCAGCCAGACGCCGTAGTGGGCGTCGCGGTCGTATTCGAGCCCGGCAACATAGTGCTCGATCGCGGCAGTGCCGCAGCTCTGGTTGAAGCGCTGGGTACGGTCGGCCTCGCCCAGGCCCAACAGGTGCTCCAGCATGGCCGGCGCATCGCTGCGGTGCAGCTGGCTGACCAGGAATAACTCGGTTTCAGGCGTATCTATCGCGGACATGGCGTTCTCCAGGCATTCTCCGGTAGGGGAAAGCGGTGCCGTGCTGCCTCCGTACGGCGTGGCCTTATGGGCTTTGTGCGCCGCACAAAAGACTATCTACAGACAGCCTGAAGGTATTGCAATGTGGCAAACCGAGCCATGTTGCAACACAGCAACCCTATGTGCCGCACGGCCAACTATGCTGCGCTTTCCCTGTGGAGGGGAAGCGACAGCTTAGGCCAGTTCATTTGTGCGATTTCGGCACTAGGCGAGCTGCTTCGCCATTTGGATGGCGGTGGGAAGGAAGCCCAGGCTGCGATAGAGCGCCAACGCCGGCTCGTTGTAGCCAAAGACGTTGAGCCCCAGGCTGGTGGCGCCCAGGTTGCGTGCCTCGGCCTCGAAGGCCTGCATGGTGGCGCGGCCCAGACCCTGGCCGCGGTACTGAGGCTGGATCATGATCTCGTAGACCCAGGCCTGCGCACCGGCGAGCCCAGGGTTGAGGGCGAACCAGAGCACGCCTACCGCCGCCCCGGCGGTATCGATCACATCGAAGAAGTGATGGTTGGGCGTCTCCCGCCCTTGCGGCAGCAGTTGCGCCACCTGGGCCTGGGCCTTGGCTGGCGCCTCGGCTTCGGTCCAGCGGCCGGATTTGATATTGCTGGCGGCGTAGGCCGGCGTGCTCCAGGCCTGGAAAGCGGCGAAGCTCGCCGCATCCATGGCGCGCAGGGTAACGGCGCTCAAGCCGTGCCGCCCACGGTCAGGCCACCGTCGATGCGGATCGTGGGCTGGCCCACGCCCACCGGCACGCTCTGGCCTTCCTTGCCGCAGGTGCCCACCCCGGCGTCGAGCTTGAGGTCGTTGCCTATCATGCCTACCTTGGTCAGCACGTCCGGGCCGTTGCCGATCAAGGTTGCACCCTTGACCGGGTACTGGATCTTGCCGTCCTCGACCCAATACGCCTCGCTGGCAGAGAACACGAACTTGCCGCTGGTGATATCGACCTGGCCGCCAGCGAACTGCACGGCATAGAGGCCACGCTTCATGGAGGCAATGATCTCCTCGGGCGACTTGTCGCCATTCATCATCACCGTATTGGTCATGCGTGGCATGGTGAGGTGGGCATAGCTCTCGCGCCGGCCATTGCCGGTTGGCGCCACGCCCATCAGGCGGGCGTTGAGGTTGTCCTGCAGATAGCCCTGCAGCACGCCGTCTTCGATCAGCACGGTGCGCTGGGTCGGGTTGCCCTCGTCGTCCACATTGAGCGAGCCGCGGCGGTCGGGGATGGTGCCGTCGTCCACCACGGTCACGCCCTTGGCCGCTACCCGCTGGCCCACCCGACCGGCGAAGGCAGAGCTGCCCTTGCGGTTGAAGTCGCCTTCCAGCCCATGGCCGATGGCCTCGTGCAGCAGGATGCCGGGCCAGCCGCTGCCCAGCACCACCGGCATCTCACCGGCCGGCGCCGGCCGGGCATCGAGGTTGACCACGGCCTGGCGGACCGCCTCGCGGGCGTAGCCCTGCAGGACCTCGTCATTGAAGTAGCTGTAGTCATAGCGACCGCCGCCACCCACATGGGCCGATTCACGCCGGCCGTTCTGTTCCACGATCACCTGCACCCCCACGCGCACCAGCGGGCGTACGTCGGCAGCGCGGTGACCATCATGGCGGGCGATATAGACCACCTCGTATTCACCGGCGAGGCTGGCCATGACCTGGATCACGCGCGGGTCCAGGCTGCGGGCGTAGTTCTCCAGCCGCTCCAGGAGGGCAACCTTGTCGGCCTCACTCAGGCTCGCGATCGGATCGAGCGGGCGGTACAGGTCACGACCGTTACCCAGCCGCGCTACACCGCCCTTGCCGGTACCACCCTGGTAGCCGATGGCGCGGGTGGCGTGCGCTGCCGATTGCAGCGCAGCCAGGCTGATATCGTCGGAATAGGCAAAGGCCGTCTTCTCGCCCTGGATGGCACGCACGCCCACCCCCTGGTCGATATTGAAGCTGCCGGATTTCACAATGCCCTCTTCCAGGCTCCAGCCCTCAGCGCGGCTGTATTGGAAGTAGAGGTCGGCATAGTCCACCTGGTGGGACATGATCTCGCCGAACACCTTGTCGAGGGCGGCATCATCCAGCCCATAGGGGGTCAAGAGGTAGTGGTCGGCGGTCGCGAGGGCGCTCTGGCTCATAGTGGCTCTTCTAGTCGGTTGGTGCGCCGCCTTAGCGGCAAACGCACTCGAATTGGGTGCCTGACCGACCTTGGGCCAGTCAGTCTGGAATTCAACAGGATAGGACGCGGTGGTTCAGCGCTGGCAGGCTCTGTCGCAAGCGGGCTTTGTAGTCCTGGTCCAGCTCGGCCACCACCACCCCCGAGCCGCGTGGCAGGCGGTCCAGCACAATGCCCCAAGGATCGACGATCATGCTGTCGCCGTGCGTTTCGCGGCCATTGCGGTGAAAGCCGCCCTGGGCCGAGGCGACCACATAGGCCAGGTTCTCGATCGCGCGGGCGCGCACCAGCGTTTCCCAGTGGGCGCGGCCGGTGGTCTCGGTAAAGGCAGCCGGCACCACGATCAGGTCTACCGGCTGCATGCGGCGGAAGAGCTCGGGGAAGCGCAGGTCGTAGCAGATCGCCAGACCCACCCGGCCAAAGGGCGAATCGAATACCACGATCTCGTCGCCGGCCTCGATGGTGGCTTCTTCCTTGTACTTCTCGGCGCCCATCTCAAAGCCGAACAGGTGGATCTTGTCGTAGCGGGCCACCTGCTTGCCCTGGTCGTTGAAGACCAGGGTGGTGTTCTTGACCTTGTTCGGGTCCTCGGTCCACAACGGCACCGAGCCACCCACCAGCCAGATGCCCAGCTTCTTGGCGGTCTTGGCGAGGAATTCCTGGATGGGGCCCTCACCCGGTTTTTCGCGTACCGCGACCTTGTCGGTGTCCTTGAGGCCCAGGATGGCAAAGTATTCAGGCAATACCACCAGCTTGGCACCCTGCTTGGCGGCCAGCTTGATCAGCACCTCGGCTTCGGTCAGGTTGGCCGCGACCGAGGGGCCGGAGGCCATCTGCACGGCGGCGACGCGCAGCCCGCCTTCGCCAAGTGCGCCGGTCATGGTCTTTTGAGTGGAATGGGCACGGGTCGACATAGGTGTACTCCTTGTTATTTACCCTCTCGGGTAGGGCGCCCTAGAGCCACTAACAAAACCCTTCTGACGTTGTTGTGCAAGCTTGCCGTACTAACCGTACTGTCTGCGCTTGCACGCCTGAGCGTGGTTGTTGGTGCTTCAGCACCTTACAACCACGGCCTCCTCCTTGCGGGGAAGTCAGAATCGCTACGCTGGGTTTTGTCAGCGGCTCCTATTTGGTAGCTGAAGTCCCGACCCGCACCGCCTGCGGATCGTCCCAGCGCCCTGTGATGTCATATTCATAAGCAACCAGCCGGCCGAGTGGGTCCTTGAACACGCGCTGCAGCAGAAAGGCACCTACTGCAATGGCCGGGTTGGCGAGCGCAACGCCGGCCCCCACCGCCACGCTGTCGCCTACCGTGGGGACGATGCGCACGCGCAGTTTCTGTGTCTCACGGGCGATATCTGCCTCGCCGCGGAAGAGCACCTGCGCCGCAGGCCCCACGATGACCAGGTTGTCGGTCGAGATCACGCCACGCACGATCCTACTATCGCCCTCGATACGGTCGAAGGCAAAGCCCTCGCTGAAGACGTCGCGGAAGTCCAAGGTCAGCCGGCGTTGCAGCGACTGCAGGCTGAGGATGCCCAAGAGCCGCCCCACACCGGGCTCTATCTTGGCAAACTGGCCGCTTTCGGCCTTGAGCGTGAGGTTGCCGCTCAGGCTGGGGTAGTCGGGCGAGAGGGGCGAACCGCGCCAGGCCAGGTCACCCTTGAGCGAGCCACTGCCGCTACGCATGGTCTCGGCATAGCCAAAGCGGCCCAGCAGCTTGCCCACGTTATCCGAGGCGATATCGACCTTCACCCGCGTGCCGTTATCCTCCCCCGTGGGCTGCCACACGCCTTGCATGGCGAGCCGTCCGTCGGGATTCTCCAGCGTCAGACCGTCGATCAACCAGTTGTCGCGCTGCTGTTGCGCCTTTACCTCAAGCTTGCCCAGTGCATGGTTCTTGTAACGGAAATCGTCGGCCGTGATGTCCAGTGCTGGCAGTTGCCGCTGCTCGCTCCTGGCGGCCGGTTTGGCATCGCCAACCTCTGGCAACGGCAGCACCAGCCGAGCCAGGCGAGCGTGCAGCTTGCCCTTGCCCTGTGGCGACCAATCCGCCCTACCCTCGATCTGCTTGCTGCTGCCCGAGAGGCGCCAGGCGCCGTCGGCCTGAGGCAGCGCACGCAGCATGACTTCGTCGAGCTGGCTGCCGGCCACCACCAATTTGCCGGTGCGCAACTCCAGCCCCGCCAGCGAGGGAGGCTCGCTAGCGCCGGTCGCGGGCGCATCGAAGAACTTGATCCAGGGGTCGAGCGCAAACTCGGGCAGGTTCACCGTCAGCCAGAGGCCGCGGTTGGCGGTATTGGGCAGCCCGGCGCCGATATGGATCTCGCCGCGCTCGGTATGCCAGCCGGTGGGGCCGGGGCTGCGCAGCAACTCCACGTTGACGATGCTGGCCAACGCCACCTTCCACTGTTCAGACTTGTCGTTGGCGTCCAGGTTCAGCCGCAGCGGCCGCACCTCGCCCACGGCCTTGCCCAGCGGCGCCGGCAGGTCGATGCGGGTCTCCTTGAGCGGGGCCTCCACGTTCAACTGCCAACCTTGCTTGGGCAGGCTCACGCCAACCTTGTAGTCGCTGCTGCCACTCAGGCGGTCGGCATAAGGCACGCCATAGCGACGCGCCGCCAAGGTGCTGTCCATGCGGCCAACGGCGGCAATCTGCACCGCGCCACCAGGGGCGGTCGCCAGGTCCACCCTCACCGGGCCGCCCAGGGTATTGGCTTGCAGGCCCTTGGCGGCCACCGCCTGTTCGCTGAAGCGCACCTCTCCGTGCAAATCGGTCAACTCGGGCATGGTATCGCCCAGTTGCAAACGGTTGCCGCTGATACGGTAGACACCTGCCACGCGGGTGTTGTCGGCATTGTCGAAGGGGATGTCGAGCTTGAGCCCCAGTCGCCCGTCGCCGGCCGAGCGTGCCATGCTACCGAGGCCCCCGAGCGTCTTGTCCAGCGGGCTCTGGGCAATAAAGCGGAAGAACTCCGGGCTGCTGCCCTTCACATCGCCTTCGACGTGCACGCTGTTGCTGTGCGCAAGGTCCTCGATTACCGCACTGGCATGCTCGATATGGGTGCCCAGTATTTGCCCCCCGGCCTGCACGGTCAGCCGGTTGCCCTTGATGCGCACCTCGCCATCCAGCTGCTTCACCGCCGGCCAGCCCGGGCTGTAGTCCAGGGTCAGGCCACGCGCCTGGGTCACCACTTCCCAGACGCCCTTTTTGCCATCGGCAAAGGGGAAATCGGCCAGCGGGCCGTTGAGCACAAAGGTGGCGTCGCGCGCGTCACCCGCCGTCAGGCTGGCCTTGAGCCAGGCGCGGGTATCCGGTCCCAGGCTCACCGGCAGGTAGTCGGCCACCTTGTTTGCGGTCAGGCGGGCCACCTTGCCGTTCAGGGTCAGCGCCCCCAATCCTTCACCCGGCCACTGCCAAGTGGCCGTGGTGGTGGCTTCCACGTCGGCATTGCTGGCGGCAAAGTCGCGCAGGTTCACCGTCCAGCTGCGGCCGGAACGGGTCCAGTCCAGCGCCAGCTGTAGCTTGTCCAGTGCCAGCGGGCTCTCGAACACATCAGGTGCCAGCAGGCGGAAATTCTGGCCACGCACCGACAGGCGCCCACCCTGCGTATCCACGCTCAGGTCGCCGTCCAGCGGCCCCAGTGTAGGCATGGGCGCCGGTGCGACCAGACCCAGGCCGGTAAAGGCCATCTGGCCGGAATAACTCTTGGGCGACTGCCAGTTGCCCTGCCAGCTGGCGCGCAGCTTGTCGATGCGACCGGTGGGCTGCGTGCCGCGCAGCTGCTGTCGCACGCTCTGTGGCAGGGGAATGGCCGGCATGAGATTGCTCAGGCGCGGGAAGGTCAGGCTTTCGAACTCCACGCTGCCACCATCGCCACGCAAGACCAGGCCGGCATGGCTGCCATCCAGCAGCTGGCTACCTTCTGCAGCGAGCTTGATATCGCTGAGCGCCAGTTGGCGCTCCTTGCCCTGATCGAGCCAGCGCATCTTGGTGGCCAGGCGGTCCAGATCCAGCGGTGCCAGCTCGGGAGCCAGGCGCAGGCTGGCCGCCTGCAGGTCCAGCTCGGCATCCAGGCCCTTGGGCTGCAGGCCGATAAAATCGAGATTGAGCCGCAGTGCCCCCTTGCCACGCCGGACGTCGACCGGGTACGGCAGCCATTGGCCCAAGGCGGCCAGATCAACCTGCTGCAGCGAGGTGGAAAGCTTGCCGCGCCATTGTGCGAACTGGGCGGTGTCGTCCCCCCACCAGCTGAGTTCAAGCTGGAAGGGCGCAGCCAGCGCCGCGGGCGGCGTGGCAGAAAGACGGGTGTGGTGGCGGCCGAACAGCTGGTTGCTGAGGCTGAAGTCCACATGCTCCAGTTGCAGCTGCGGCGCGGCGCGCAGGGCGTCCTGCCAGGTCACCGTGCCATCGACAATCGCGATGTCGTGCTGGCGCAGCACCCAGTTGCCCAGGGCGCTGTCCTGGTTGTCCTTGGCATTGAGCGGCAGCCCGGCCAGCCGGATGACGCCCCCGGCATCTCGCGTCAGCTCCAGCTTGGGGCGGTGGGCGGTCAGGCGGGCAAAGCGTACTTCACCGATCAGGAGCGGCCACCAGGCCAGTGCCGCATCGACCTCGTCCAGCGCCAACGCCGGGCGGCCATCCTCGTGCTTGAGCTCCAGGCCACGCAGGCTCAGATAGGGCAGCCAGGCGCGCCAGCCACCCTGGATGCTGGCGATCGCTACCGGCCGGCCGCTGCGCTCGCTCAGCTCCGCCACCACACGCGGGCGGTAGCTCTCAAGGTGGGGAAAGAACCACCACTGCAGCCAGGCGGCGGCTGCCAGCCAGATCAGCAAGGCGATGCCCAGCAGCCAGATCAAGAGACGGCCGTGCCAGTGCAGCACGCCCAGGCAAAGCCGGCCGGCGGGCTTGAGGAAGGACAGGAGGGGACGGGCAGTCGGATTCAAGACGGAACATGCCCGCGGAGGCACTGGGTGAGGGTCTGCAAGGGCTGCGATTCTAGCGGGGTGGCCCGCAGCCGTCTTGGCTGTTTGCCTGGCTTGGCACATTTGCCACAAAAGCCCGCGCTATCAGTACATAGACCGCCTATACAGGATGGCGTTCCGATCTGCCCCATGTGCATTTTGCCAAGCCGCCCAGGGGCAGACCGGGATTGGTCATATATTCCAAAAAGTTAGATTTTTTACAATCACAAATAATTAAAGGAAATTAAAACCCACTGATATTGTGCAATGCAGTAAGTGCCGCACAGCAAGGCTACAAGCCATGGCGCGCACTTATGGCTGCTACAAGCAGCCCACCCCATCCCGACTCGACGCACAACGAAAAGAGTAACCATGCGCCTAAATCAAGCTAACCGACTGAGTACGATCGCACTCGCCCTCGCCGCCCTACCCCTGACCGCCCTGGCCGACAACGCCGAACCCGCCGCCGACAAGGTGGTGATCACCGGTTCCCGCATTGCCCGCGCCAGCCAGGAGGGGCCGACCAGCGTGACCGTGATCACCGCCGAGCAGATCGAGAAGCAGGGTTACAAGAATGTCTTCGATGCGCTGAGCGGGCAGACCCAGAATACCGGCTTCACCCAGGGTGCCGACTTTGGCAATACCTTTACCCCGGCTGCCAATGCCATCAGCCTGCGCGGGCTTGGGCCCAACCACACCCTGATCCTGGTGAACGGCCGGCGGCTGGCGGACTACCCCATCGCCTATGAGGGCGGCACCAACTTCGTCAATCTGGCCAACATCCCTTCGGCCCTGATCGACCGGATCGAGATACTCAACGGCGGCGCATCGGCCATCTATGGCTCGGATGCCATCGCCGGGGTGGTCAATATCGTGCTGAAAAAACACGCCAGCGGCCTGGACCTGAACCTCAAGGCCGGCACCACCGAGCGTGGCGGTGGTGCCAACCAACGCCTGCAACTGAGCGGCGGCAGCGACTTTGACAAGCTGAGCCTGATCTACGGCCTGGAAGTCAGCCAGCGCGACCCGATCTGGAGCCGCCAGCGCGACTTTATGGCCGACACTACCCTGCACGGCGCCAACCCCACCAGCATCTGGTCCCGCCGCAACCTCGACACCGGCCGCTACGTGGACCCGGGCGATAGCTGCAACATACTGGCCAGCGCGTTTGAAGGCAGCGTGAAGAAGTTCACTGGCAAGAGCGGTAGCTACTGCGCCAGCGGCCGCGCCAGCCCGGACTACTGGACCACCCAGACCGGCAACGAAAGCCAGAACGGCTACCTGGGCCTGAACTACACGCTCGACGCCCATACCACCCTGTTCGGCGATGTGGCGGTGGGCCTCAACCGTACCAAGAACAATACCCGCGGCCCGAGCTGGACCTCGGACCTGGCCGGCAACGGCTACATCTACAACCAGAACACCCAGGCCTACGAGGTATGGAGCCGCCGCTTTGCGCCCGAGGAGATTGGCAGCGCCGAGCGCTTCAACCGCCAGTGGAAGGATCGCGCCACCAGCCTGAGCGCCGGGGTGCGGGGCGATATCGACGGCACCACCTGGGGCTACGAGGCGGCCTATAGCGCGTCGTCCTATATCAGCACCGACCGCCGCCAGCGCCTCCTGGCTGGCATAGACAGCTTTTACCTCGGCCCCAAGCTGGGCGTGGACAGCGACGGCGTGGCGATCTACGCCCCCGATCCGGCGCGGTTCAACCGCGCGCTCACCCCGGCGGAATTCAACAGCCTGGTGGCGCCGTCCGAAAGCCGCAACAAGGCTTGGACCCAGACCCTGAGCCTGAGCGCCAACGGCGAGCTGCTGGACCTGCCGGCCGGTGCGCTCAAGCTGGCCACCCTGCTGGAGGCTGGCAGCCAGGGCTTTAGCAACAAGCCCGACCCGCAGCTGGGCCAGGGCATCTACTACAACACCGCTGGCGCGCAGGACGTGAGCGGCAAGCGCTCACGCTACGCCGCCGGGGCCGAGTTCAATATCCCACTCTTGAAGCAGCTCAACGCCACCTTGGCGGGCCGCTACGACAACTACGAGTTTGCCGGCCGCAACGACAGCAAGTTCACCTACAACGCCGGGCTGGAGTACCGCCCCAGCAGCAGCCTGCTGCTGCGTAGCAACTACGCCACCAGCTTCCGCGCACCGGACATGAACTACATCTTTGCCGCCGAAACCCGCGGCTACTACTCATCGAGCACCGACTACTACCGCTGCAAGCTGGCCGGCCAGCCGCTGGACAACTGCGAGTTCAAGGACATGTCGCCCGGTGCCAACTATGTGCAGACCGGCAGCAAGGATTTGAAGTCGGAGAACGGCAAGTCCTTCGGCTATGGCCTGGTGTGGTCGCCCAGCCGCAGCTTTGATGCCTCGATCGACTACTGGCATATTGCGATCAATGATCTGGTGACCAACCTCGATTCGGACACCATCTTGCGTGACGAGGCCGATTGCCGCACCGGCGCCAAGGACCCGAACTCGGTGCTGTGCCTGGATGCACTGGCCCGCGTACACCGCAACCCGGCCAATGCCGTGCTCAACCCCAATGTGATCCGCGAGGTGATGGTCAACCCGATCAACGCCGCCAGCGAGCGCACCACTGGCATCGACCTGACCGCACGCTACCGCTGGAAGTGGGACAGCCTGGGCGACTTTGCCCTGAGCGGCAACTACACCAAGGTGCTGAGCCACCGTTACCGCCAGTTTGAGAAGGACCCGTACACCGACTACCTGAACTCGCTGGACAACACCGACTGGCCGAGCAAGTTCACCGGCAGCCTGAGCTGGTCCAAGGCGGACTGGGCCAGCACCCTGCAGGTCACCCGCTACGGCAGCATCCCCAACGGGGCCCAGACCGCAAGGCTGACGCCCTATGCGCTGGCCAATGTGAGCGCCAGCTACAAGATCAACCAGCGGGCCTCGGTCTCGGTGATCGTCAACAACGTGTTCGACAAGGTCCGCGAGGACCTGAGCGGTGGCTGGCCCTTCTACCCGGTAGGCAACTACAGCCCGCACGGCCGGCAGGGCTGGGTGGAATTCAACTACCACTTTGGCGCTTGATGACGTAGCAAGACCAAGCCGGATTGAGGGCACCTGCGGGTGCCCTTTTTCATGCTCCATGCGGCTTGGAGCCAAGCGGGCCTTTCGCCCGGTACACGGCTCGCCCTATGATGGAGCACCCAACCGCTACGAAGCGGTCCGCAAGAGGATCGCCGTTCAGGTCATGAGCCAGCCTTTAGACAACGCCATCCGCCATAGCCGCTACCTGCAGCGCCTGTTCGCCGCCCAGCCAGCCCTGCAAGCGGAGCTGGAGACCAGGCTGCAGCACCCCTTCAGCCGAACGGAGATGGAGGCCATGCTGCCGCAGGGCGCGGACGACGCCACGCTCAAGCCGGCGCTGCGCAAGCTGCGGCAGGCGGTGATGGCGCGGGTGTTCAGCCGCGACCTCTTGGGCCTGGCGCAGCTCGACGAAGTGATCACCACCGTCAGCGACCTGGCCGAAGTCGCCATCCTGGCCGCGCTGGAGTGCGTGACCCGGCCCGACGAGCGCCATGGCCGGCCCATCGGCGCCGAGAGCGGCGAGGTGCAGCGCTTGATCGTGGTGGGCATGGGCAAGCTCGGCGGGCGCGAGCTCAATGTGTCGAGCGATATCGACCTGATCTTTGTCTACCCCGAGGACGGCGAGACCGACGGCCCCCGCCCCATCTCCAACCACGAGTGGTTTGCCCGTGCCGGCAAGCGGCTGATCGCGCTGATCCACGACGTGACCGCCGACGGCTTTGTGTTCCGCGTGGACATGCGGCTGCGCCCCTTTGGCGACAGCGGGCCGCTGGTATCGAGCTTTGCCGCGCTGGAGAACTACCTGCTCACGCAAGGCCGAGAGTGGGAGCGCTATGCCTGGATCAAGGGCCGCGCCATCACCGGGCCGGACGGCCTGGGTGGCGACGCCGCCGGGCTGATGCAGCTGGTCACCCCCTTCGTCTACCGCAAATACCTGGACTACGGCGCCTATGCCTCCATGCGCGACCTGCATGCGCAGATCCAGCGCGAGGTGATACGCCGCGACTTTGCCGACAATATCAAGCTCGGCCCCGGCGGCATACGCGAGGTGGAGTTCATCGCCCAGGTGTTCCAATTGATACGCGGCGGCCGCCGCCCTGCCCTGCGCATACGCCCCACCCGCGAGGTGCTGCGCGAGCTGGTGAGCATGGGCCAGCTGGAAGCGCTGACCGTGGCCGAGCTGACGGCAGCCTACGTGTTCCTGCGCGATCTGGAGCACCGGTTGCAGTACCTGGACGACGGCCAGACCCAGATGCTGCCGGCTGGCGAGGGCGACCGCGCCTTGATCGCAGAGAGCATGGGCTACGCCGGCTGGCCGCAGTTCATGACCGCGCTGGATGGCCACCGCAATACCGTATCGCGCCACTTTGAACAGATCTTTGCCCTGCCGCAGGCCGAGGGCGACGCGGTGCACCCGCTGGCCGGCGTGTGGCTGGGCATCGCCGACGGGCAGTCCGGCCAGGACAAGCTCGCCGCGCTGGGCTACCACCAGCCGGCCGAGATGGAACGGCTGCTGGCCGCCATAGCCCAAGGTGGCCGCTACCAGACCCTGGCCGACAAGAGCCGCCGCCGGCTGGATGCGCTCATCCCGCCACTGGTGGAGGTCTGCGCCCGCCAGCCCAACCCGGACGAAACCCTGAGCCGCATCCTGCGCTTTCTGGATGCCATCGCCCGGCGCGAATCCTACCTCGCGCTCTTGGCCGAACACCCGCAGACCCTGAGCCGGCTGGCCGCGCTGCACAGCGCCAGCCCCTGGGTGGCCGACTATCTGCACCGCCACCCCATCCTGCTCGACGAGCTATTGGACGCGCGGCTGCTTTACTCACCGCCGGACTGGCCGCGCCTGGGCGAGCAACTGCGCGCCGAGCTGGCGCTGCACGCCGGCGACACCGAGGCCGAGATGGATGTGCTGCGGCACTTCCAGCACCAGCAGGTGTTCCGCCTCTGCGCCCAGGATCTCGCTGGCCAGTACACGCTGACCACGCTGTCTGACCATCTCTCGGATCTGGCCGACCTGATCCTCTCGGTCACCCTGGAGCGGGCCTGGGCCGAGCTGCCGGGCCGGCATATCGATACCGCCCGCTTTGCGGTGATCGGCTACGGCAAGCTCGGCGGCAAGGAGCTGGGCTATGGCTCGGACCTGGACCTGATCTTTGTCTACGACGACGAGCACCCGGACGCCGCCGAACTCTACGCCAAGCTGGCACGGCGGCTGATGAGCTGGCTCAGCACCCTCACCGCCGCCGGCTCGCTCTATGAAGTGGACCTGCGCCTGCGGCCCAATGGGGCATCGGGACTGATGGTGTCGAGCATCGCCACCTTTGCGCACTACCAGCAGGAAGACGCCTGGGTGTGGGAACACCAGGCCCTGACGCGGGCGCGCTATGCGGCCGGGGATAAAGCCGTCGGCGAGCGCTTCGAGGCAGTCCGCCGCGAAATACTGAGCCAGCGCCGCGACGCCAACAAGCTAGGCGAGGAAGTGGTCGCCATGCGCGACAAGATGCTGCAGACCCACCCGGCGACGCATGACGATGTAAAGCACTGCCGTGGCGGCCTGGTGGATGTGGAATTCATCGTGCAATACCTGGTCCTGGCCTACGCCCACCGCCTGCCGGCCCTGCTCGCCAACAGCGGCAATATCGCCCTGCTCAAGGCCACGGCAGAAGCCAGCCTGATCCCCGCCAACCTCGCCGAGGCTGCGCAGGAGGCCTACCGCCAGCTACGCAATCTGCAGCACAAGGCACGGCTGAATGGCACGGCGCCAAGTGAGGAGGCACTGGCGGCGGTGGCACCGGCTTGTGAGGCGGTGAGGTGTTTGTGGCATTTGGTGTTTGATTAAAAAATTTTCCACACCTCAAGCAAGCTCCCGCTTATACACCCCAGGAGAAGCAATGGACCTTATGAGCTTTCAAGAAGTTATCACCTCGCTTCAAAAGAAAAAAAGACCAACATCTCTCCTTATGGGCAATGGCTTTAGCATGGCCTACGACCATAAAATATTTTCTTATAACGCTCTCTACGACTTTCTAATCTCCAAAGAAGATGTATTAATAAATAAATTATTTGACGCAATAAAAACCAAGAATTTTGAACTAGTCATGCAGCAACTCGACACAACTCTTGCTCTTTTAGAAGCGTTTGACTCAGATCCTTCACTGCAGGAAAAAATAAAAATAGCAAGCCAAAAGTTAAAAAATGGCCTACTAAATTCCATTCACGAACTACATCCTGACCATGTATATAAAATCCCAGAAGAACAATGCATCTCTTGCGCAAAATTCCTAAATCTATTCCTATCCAGTGGCGGTCAAGTCTTTACGACAAACTATGACCTACTTTTATACTGGGTCCTCATGCGACAAGGAGTTCAAAATCCAATTGATGGATTTGGCCAGGAAATAGAAAACCCAATTGAATACACCAAGGGCGAAGATGCCATTCTGTCAGATTTGATCTGGGGACCAAACGCCTCCAAGCAAAATATTCACTATTTGCACGGAGCCTTACACATATTTGACAATGGTGCAGACATCATTAAGGAGCAATACGACCAAAGCGGATATTTATTGGAAAATATTAAGCACCGACTTAACAACGGAAGCTACCCGATCTTTGTTACTGCTGGCAGCGGGGACGATAAACTAAATCACATCAGACATAATAGATACCTTTCCTTCTGTCTTGATCGACTATCCCAGATCGATGGGTCACTTGTAACTTTTGGCTTTAATTTCGGCCCCTATGATGAACACATAATTGAGACCCTGAACAGAGCAACGCATTATCAGTCAAAATCAACACCAAAATTGTGGAGCATTTACATTGGGGTATACTCCGACAACGATGCCAAACACATCGAATCAATTCAGACCAAGTTTCATGCAAAAGTAAAAATGTTTGATGCGAAATCAGCGGACGTATGGGGAAGCTGAATAAGCTAGTCATGCATCAACGACCAAGATGATATGCCAACCAAAAGCCGCCCAAAGGCGTTTCTTTTGTTAGTATCAAAGATTACTGCCACCATCAGCTCGCACCCTGCGGCATATCTTTCAGCACCATACCCGGCCCCAGGAATTCATCGCAGATGCAATCCGATTCGGCGATGTTCATGACTTTTCTGGCTTCCAGATAGCATAAATTGGGGTCTGGTCTCGTAATTTGCACGCATCTAGATAGTGCAAAATGCAAGACTTGGCCCCGATTTTCCCATCAACCAGCAGTGAGTGTCACCGCCAGGCCTCAATCGAGATCCATTGCGCATTGGCCTAGGCGTGCTGCTACTACCACTGGCAGCGATCGTCCTTGTATGCGGCGATGTCCTCGGCAAATTCCACGACCTGGCTGTTGCGAGCGTTGGTGTAGCGAAAGCCGTAGACCCTTGCGCCCTGCGTGACGATTTCGTACTCGCCGGTGATCTTGCCACCGACGATTTCCTGCCAGGTGGTCGTGTTTTCCGAAGGCCGGTCTTTGGCCATCTCGATGGACTGTATCGATTTGAATGCCAGCGTGATGGGCGCTTTGGCGTTCTTGTATTTGACGTAGGCGACAACCCAATTCGTCGGCGTGTCCGTGATGGTTCGCCACTCCAGGTGGATGGTGCCGTTCGGGCCGCCGGTCATGCAGCGGAAGTCGGTGGCGATGCGTTCGGCGGCGGTGGCCTGTGCGAAGAGGAGTGCGACAAGGAGAACTGCGAATCGCTTTTGCATGGTATCGGGGGAGCTGGGTGGGGGTCTTTGCCCGGTTGCGCCGTTGGCGCGTGGGTGTGCAGCCGCAGGGCGGGAGACCCTCAGGCTACCTAGCCGGAAAAGGTCGGTCAAACCCACAGCTGCGCCGTCGACGTCCGCTTTGTGGCAAAGTAGTGCGGTGGCCGCTATCGGCCATGAGCGGAAGTTCCGGGATGTTGCCGCAAAGCAGCCATTTAGGGCTTTGCTGGCCCATCAGACAGATCATTTACACAGCTTTTCCCTGCCGTCATGAAATTCTCGAGAATATTTAGACAAGCCACACTTTTCTGGCCGGCTCAGATCGATATCTCGGATGGTGAACTCCGAGACGGGAGCGGTGGTTATTTCCCGCAGCTTTCCCGCATCTGGAATAGTGCAGAGTCTCATACGGATGGATGGAGTGAATGGCACAAATTAATGACCTGGGCAATATTCTGTGCTTTTCACAAAGCAGCCGTTGCGAATTTTCGTGCCAACAAATCCATCGTTACCAAAAAAGAATTAGAAATGTCCTATATCGTCGCCCGATTCGAGGAAAGTCTTTTCGCTCCAAATCCCAGCTATCCAAGTTGGATGCGAAAATCGTATAGAAGTATTCAGAAATGAAGCTAACCTTGCGGTCAACGTGATGGACCAAAGCTGCGCCTTAGGTTCCCTTCGTGCCTTCGGCACCTCGGCCGCACGCCACCTCCTACGTTATACTTTGAGTGTCCGCAATTGGTGGGCGTTGACCTTCCGCTTCGGGTCGGTTGCCGTCCCCCAAATGGAGGATGTAATCGGGTACCCGGTTAGGGATCGCTCAAGGTCAGGTATCGCCTGCTAAGCAGTCCTTGAGGTGCAGGGCAGGTTGAGACAGGCTTCGGCCAACAGCGGCCGCTCGACAACTTTGACGCAAAGCGGTCACTCAAACGGATGTGTACGAAAGGGCTAATTGTATGAGCCCTGTTTTTTCCTCATTCACATACATTGGAAATTTTCATGGCTAATCCGGAATGGACAAGTCGAGGAAAGACGGTTGCCCAGTTAATTTCTGAGCTGCGTACTTTTGAAAACCAAGACCTGGAGGTTCGCATCTCGTTGAATCAAGGCGATACTTCATTTCCAATATCTCTCGTTGCTAAGGTGGATGGAAAGTATGCGGTTTTGAAAAACTGCCAAGAAACTCCAACACCCATCCAACATAGAGATGGTCATGAGTAATTCACACCAACACCCAACCTAGGCGGCAGGCCCACAATCTCATGTCTCCAGTAATTGGCAACGTAATTAACGAACTCGAACAGTTTGTACCGTCTGATGAGGACGATAATGCCTGGCTGCTCAATAAGCTACTTTGCAATCTCAGCTCCTATCCAGATAGAGAGTTAACCATTGAGCCTATGTTCAAGCTCATGGAACGGTTCCCGGAAGCTGACTTTGGCTCGCCAGGGCCACTAGTTCACGAAATAGAAGCAATGAATGGATACCAATCTCAGTTGCTCCGCTCGCTTGCACGTAAACCAACCAGCTTGAGCGTATGGATGGTCAATAGAATTCTGAATTCTTGTGAAACGCAGCAAAACCGGGACAAGTGGTTAGAGCAGTTAAAGTTAATAGCCGAAAATCAAGACGCGCCTTACTCTGCCCGGCAAAGTGCTGAGGAATTTCTCTTATATCAGGAAGCGCAATAATTGCAGGCGTCGCGTCCGCTTTCCCAGGTAGTCAACGACCGCATTGGGTCGATAGTGACCTGCCCCCATCTTTAGTACGAACCACTTTTAGAGTCCGTTGTTAAATCCCGCTCCCGTTTGCAAGCCTCTGCGAACTGTGTCGGGGTCAGGTAACCCAGCGAACTATGTGGTCGCTCGGTGTTGTATTCGACGCGC
>NZ_DATCSC010000071.1:0-135665 GCF_036568685.1 Chitinimonas sp. | reverse complement strand
GAAGATGGGCGAGATCCAGATGGCGTCGACGCCCAGGCTGGCCACATAGGGCAACTTCTCGCAGATGCCGGCCAGATCGCCTACGCCGTCACCGTTGCTGTCTGCAAAGCTACGGGGATAAATCTGATAGATGACGCCACCGCGCCACCAGTCGTTGTGCTTTTTCTTGCTAGTCATACCGTCCGCCGAGAGGATAAGCGGCAACACCGCTCGTTTCGACGCAACACGCCGAAACGACCGGATTCGCAGCCCGATAGAGAGGGCGGCAAAGCCGCCCCAACCTGGTCATAAACCCCGGGGTTGCCCCCAGGGTTCATGCAGCAGTCAAGTCAGTATCGACTTACCACCAGGCTTCCATCTGCACGCCGTAGGACGAACCGCTGGTCTTGTTGGTGTAGGCAGCAGTATTGCTGTGGTCACGAGCCACGCCACCGGAAGCTGCTTTGGCAGCATCGTTCCACTTGGCGTAGGTGTAGTAGGCACGCAGGACCGGACGCGCCCAGAAGCCCTTGCCCATGGACAGTTGCGGAGCAACAGTGAACTTGGCCAGGCGTTGGGTATCGTTCTTGCCTGGGTTGTTCGGGTCAAACTGATCACCCGGCTTGACCGAGGTCACGCCAGCTTCAAAAGCGAGGCTGTAGTTCTGGGTGAAGTGATAGACCGGACGAGCCACGACCGACCAGGTCTTGGCCTTGTCACCGTTGGTTTCCTGCTGACCAACACCAACGAAGACGGCGCCGTTCCAGTCGCTATTCTTCGGTTCGAACACCAGGTGTTCAATCACGCGCCAGGACTTCTTGCTGTCATTGGTGAAGCTGGCCGACTGGTCGAGGTTGGCTGCATCCTTGGCGTATTGGAACACCAGGTTATTGAAGCCGCCCAGATCGAAGGGATTAGCCTGGGTGTGGGCAATGGTGAAGGCTGCGCCGTTCTTGCCATCAGGCTTGTTGCCATTGGCATCCTTGGCGGCATTCTTACCCACCAGGTTCAGGCCCAGCTCGATCGAGCCACCGGGGTTGGTGTCGATGCCCTCGATACGCAGGTCGTGGTTGGTCACGGCCTTAATATCTTCATTGTTGTTACGCATCATGGCGTAGGAGAACTTACCGAAGCCCAGGTCGATGTTTTCGATACCAGCGCCAGGACCGGTGTCGGCCGACCAGAAGAAGTCGGTGATGTGCACGTCATGACGTTTGTAGAAACGCTTACCGGCCCACAGGCTGGCGTTGGACAGTGCGCCGCTACCGATGTTGCTGGCTTCAGCCCAGACTTGACGCCAGGACGGCTCGAACTGTTCCCAGTCACCCTTTTGCGGGGTCACGAAGGCCAGCATCTGGTGGAAGGTGAAGTTCATGCCGTCGCTCTCGCCGAGCTTGGCATCCAGCGCCAGTTCGCCGTAGGTCTCGCACTCGTTGCCGAGACGGCCAGCGTTAGCCACCTTGCCACCGAAGGCAGGGGCGCCACTGGACAAACCGAAGCACACTTCACGACCGCCTTCGGAAGCGCCGCCGGAACCGGTACGGATATAGCCGTGGTAGTCGACTGCGGCAGCCATGGAAGCCTGTGCCGCGAACGCTGCCACGAGGGCAGCAAACAGCTTGCTCTTGCGATTCATCGGATCACTCCTCTCCGTTTGGTGGATGTAAAACCGACAGCTTGCGCGGCCGATCTGGTGCAACAACACCATGCCTCCCGCGGAGCGGGAGGGGCGTGCTCGGCGTACCCTACGGAGAGATGGGCCGCCTTGCTACGCCTGAACCGATCCCGGCTGTACAGCCGTTACCGGGTAAATTTGCCGCCCTTCTGCGAGGGCGTGATACCACCACTGCTTGGGTAATACCTAGGACCACCGCGCCACCTGTACCGGCGGCTGCGCCAGGCCCGTTTTACTTTAATGCTGCTGCCTCACGTGCCAATTGGGTGACGATGTGCCACTCACCAGCAGCTATTTTGTCTTTGGGTACCAACCACGAGCCGCCTACGCAGGCAACATTGGGCAGGGCCAGGAATTTAGGTGCGCTCTCCAGCGTTACGCCGCCGGTGGGGCAGAACAACACCTCGGCGAAGGGGCCATTCATGGCCTTCAGCATACCGAGGCCACCGGCCTGCTCAGCGGGGAACAGCTTCATGGCGTCAAAGCCCCAACCCAAGGCGGCGATCACCTCGGAGGGCGTCATCACCCCAGGCAACAGTGAGATGCCCGCTGCCTTGGCAGCCAGTGCCAACTCTTCAGTCAGGCCCGGCGTCACAGCAAACACCGCACCGGCCGCCTTGGCTTCGGCAAACTGTTCGGGCCGAGTAACCGTACCTACGCCGACGATGGCTTCCGGCACTTCGGCCGCGATAGCCTTCACCGACGCGAGGCCGGCGGCGGTGCGCAGGGTCACTTCCAGCACGCGGATACCACCGGCAACCAGGGCACGGGCCAAAGGAACGGCATCTTCGACCCTATCCAGGACGATGACCGGCATGACCGGGGATGCACGCATGATGTCGCGAATATTCATGTCTCTATCTTTCAAGCCGGCAGCATGAAACTCATGGCGCCCTGCTCCGCACCGGTGGCTGCCTGGCGGAATACCGCAAACAGCTCCCGGCCGCAGCCATATTGATTACCCGTCATATCAGCGGTCGCCAGCTCGCGGCGGGCCCACTCAGCCGCGTCCACCTTGGCCTCCAGCACGCCAGCCTCGGCATCGAGCCGGATCACGTCGCCGCTGCAGACCTTGGCCAAGGGGCCACCGGCCAGGCATTCGGGAGTGATATGGATGGCAGCGGGCACCTTACCGGAAGCACCGGACATACGGCCATCGGTCACCAGCGCCACCTTGAAGCCACGGTCCTGCAGCACGCCCAGCGAAGGGGTGAGCTTATGCAGTTCCGGCATGCCATTGGCGCGAGGTCCCTGGAAGCGGATGACCGCGACAAAGTCTCTTTCCAGCTCACCGCGCTTGAAGGCGGCGATCAGATCGTCTTGCGAATCGAACACCACGGCAGGCGCCTCGACCACGCGGTGCTCGGGCTTGACCGCCGACACCTTGATCACCGAGCGCCCCAGATTGCCGGCCAACAGGCGCAAGCCACCATCGGCCTGGAACGGCGCCGTCACCGGGGAGAGCACCTTGGCGTCCTGGCTTTCCTTGGGAGAGTCGCGCCAGGCGAGTTTGCCACCTTCCAGCACCGGCTCGGCCGCATAGCGGTGCAAACCCTTGCCGATGACGGTATTCACGTCGTCGTGCAACAAGCCAGCATCAAGCAGCTGGGCGATCAGGTAACCCATGCCGCCGGCCGCGTGAAAATGATTCACATCGGCTGCGCCATTGGGATAGACCTTGGCCAGCAGTGGCACGATCGCGGAGATATCATCGAAGTCGGTCCAGTCGATCACGATGCCGGCAGCGCGGGCGATGGCGATCAAATGGATAGCGTGATTGGTAGAGCCGCCGGTGGCCATCAGGCCGACCAGGCCGTTGACGATGGCTTTCTCGTCGATCACATGGCCCAGCGGGGTGTAGTTCTGACCAAGTGCAGTGATGGTCGCAGCCCGGCGAGCCGCCTCGGCCGTCAGGGCCGCCCGCAGCGGCGTACCTGGATTGATAAAAGCGCTACCAGGAAGATGCACGCCCATGATTTCCATGAGCATCTGGTTGGAGTTGGCGGTGCCATAGAAGGTGCAGGTGCCGGCGCCGTGATAGGACTTCTCCTCGGCTTCCAAAAGCTCCTTGCGGCCGATCTTGCCCTCTGCATACAACTGGCGGATGCGGGCCTTTTCCTTGTTTTCCAGCCCCGAAGTCATGGGACCTGCCGGCACGAAGATGGTAGGCAGGTGGCCAAACTGCAGCGCACCTATCATCAGGCCAGGCACGATCTTGTCACAGACACCCAGGCACAGCGTGGCGTCGAACATGTGATGAGACAAGGCCACCGCGGTACTCATGGCAATGACGTCGCGCGAGAACAGGCTCAGCTCCATGCCAGGCTGGCCCTGGGTCACGCCGTCGCACATGGCGGGCACCCCGCCGGCAAATTGTGCCGTTGCGCCCACTTCGCGAGCTGCAGCCTTGATGATGGCCGGGTAGTCTTCCAGCGGCTGGTGCGCCGAGAGCATGTCGTTATAAGCCGACACGATGGCGATATTGGGCTGGCGCTGCTCACGCAGCATGATCTTGTCACCCGCCGGAGAGGCGGCGAAGGCATGGGCGAGATTGGTACAGGACAAGCCTTTACGCACCGGCTCGCGGGCGGCCCAGGCGGCCACGCGGCCGAGATAGCCATCACGCGTCGGACGACTCTTCTCTTGAATTCGCTCGGTCACCTCGACCAGGCGCGGATGCAGACTCATCAAGACTCCCCGTACCCGAATTACAGGCACTGGCTACGCTAGGGTTCTAAGCAAAAAGCGCTTACTTGGATTAATTATTGTTGGGTAGGCAACGAGCCTGTATTGCTGCCGATGGTAGTTTTACTACAATCAAAAGGCAAGAAAGCCCCCTGAATTTTTGCACTAAAACGCCCGGTCTGTTGCTATTAAGCCGCACCAACAAGGTGCCCATCCGTAGGGAAAGTGAAAATCCGGGTGAATAAGTGCACCTTAATGTTGCATCGCAGCACGGGGATGGCGCATTAATACATCTAACAAAACTACATTGCGAGGCCCATGCAAAAGTAGTATTGTTTCAAAAACTGGCAGCGGCCAGCCTTATTCCAACTGCTATACCCACCGAAGGAACTAACGGGATGAGTGCTATTCAGCCCTTCGACATGGTGTTGTTCGGCGGCACGGGCGATCTGGTGATGCGCAAACTGTTGCCAGCCCTTTACCACCAGCATCAAGACAGCAACCTTCCGGAACAAGGCCGCATCCTCTGCCTCGGCCGCAGCCAACCGGACCACGCCTCTTACCTCACCGTCGCAGAAAAAGCCGCCCGGCAATACCTGGGCAGCTATTTCAAGGAAAGCGACTGGGCCAGCTTTGCCAGCCGACTCGTCTACCTCAAGCTCGATGCCGGCGAAAAGACGGCATACGCCGCCTTGGCCGAAAAGCTGAATGAATTCCCCGAACATGTGCGGGTTTTCTATCTCGCCACCGCCCCGAATCTGTTTGCCGGTATTTGCGAGAATCTCGCCGCCGTCGGGCTGAATAAAGGCGGTTCGCGCGTCGTACTGGAAAAACCGCTGGGCCATGACCTCGCCTCCTCGCAGGCGATCAATGCGCAGGTCGGCAAGTTCTTCAAAGAAAGCCAGATCTACCGGATCGACCACTATCTCGGCAAAGAGGCAGTGCAGAACCTCTTGGCGCTACGCTTCAGCAATACCTTCTTCGAGCCGCTGTGGCGCCGCGAATGGATCAGCGATGTACAGATCACGGTGACCGAACAGGTTGGCGTGGAGGGTCGCGGCGACTTTTACGACAAGGCCGGTGCCCTGCGCGACATGGTGCAGAACCATCTGGTACAGCTCTTGTGCTTTATTGCCATGGAGCCCCCCGCAAGCGCCGACCCGGATGCCGTACGCGATGAAAAGCTCAAGGTATTGCGCGCCCTGCGTCGCTTCGGCCCGCAGGAAGTGGCGACCAAGACGGTACGTGGCCAGTACAAGGCTGGTGCCAGCAACGGCAAGCCCGCCATCGGCTACCAGGAAGAGCCCGGCATTTCGCCCAACAGCACGACCGAGACCTTTGTGGCGCTCAAGGCCGAGATCGACACTTGGCGCTGGGCTGGTGTGCCCTTCTATCTGCGTACCGGCAAGCGCATGCAGGACCGCCTGGCCGAGATCGTGATCAATTTCCGCCAGGTGCCGCATTCGATTTTCGCCATGCCGGCCAGTACCACCAGCAACCGCCTGGTGATCAAGCTGCAGCCGGACGAGAGCGTGCGCATGTACCTCTTGGCCAAGCAGCCGGGCGACCAGATGAAGCTCAAGCAGGTGCACCTGGACCTGGACTTCGATGAGATGTTCAAGACCCGTCGCCCGGACGCCTACGAGCGTCTTCTGACCGACGTGATCCGCGGCCGATTGACGCTGTTCATGCGCCGCGACGAACTCGACGAAGCCTGGCGCTGGGTCGAGCCTATCCTGGATGCCTGGGAGCAGAACGACGAAACGCCCAAGCAGTACACCGCCGGCAGCTGGGGGCCGGCAGCGAGTTCCGCCCTGCTCTCCCGTGACGGCTTCTGCTGGCACGAGGAAGGCTGACCCCTGATGCAGTGACGGATGTCGGGCCACCCGCCCGACATTCGATTTTTCGTGGTACCGGCGAGCGGCCGGTTGAAACCGCGAAAACCATGGCAAGCAAAGAGACTTATATGGCTGAACCGACCCTTCACGAATACGATTCCCGCGTCGACCTGGACATCTGCCTAGCCCGGGAGATCGCCGCGACGCTGGAAAATGCGGTCGCGACGCGCGGGGCGGCCAGCTTGGCGGTATCGGGCGGCAAGACGCCGGTGGGCATGTTCCAGCAGCTGCGGCAAATGCGGCTTGATTGGGGCAAGGTCTGGATCACGCTGGTGGATGACCGCTGGCTGCCCATCGACCATGCCGACAGCAATGAGCGACTGGTGCGCGAGAACCTGCTGAAGTACCAAGTGGAGGCCGCCCATTTTGTAAGCCTCTACAGCGGTGACGCAACGCCCGAACAAGGCTGCACTGCCATCAATGCACGCCTTGCCGCGATTCCACAGCCTTTTGACGTACTGGTGCTCGGTATGGGCGAGGACGGCCACACCGCCAGCCTCTTTCCTTGCTCCAGCGAGCTTGAACAAGCCGCCGCGCTGGACAACCCTGCCTTGGTGGCTGCTGTCAATCCGACTACGGCACCCTATGCCCGCATCACCCTGACGCTGGCTACCATTGCCAAGGCCAGCAAGGTGCTGGTGCACCTGACTGGCGACAAGAAACGCAGCATCTTCGAAGCAGCCATGGCCAACACCGAGCAGCGCCTACCCATCGCGCGCGTGCTCGATGCCGCCCAGGGCTCGCAACATGTTTACTGGGCAGCCTGAGGCCATGAGCAACAACCTTTCTTACCCCCGCCTGCTGGCCGATGTCGGCGGCACCAATGTCCGCCTGGCTTTGATCCACACGGCGGGTGGCGCTATCAGCGACGAGCGCAACCTGGTCTGCGCCGACTACCCGGGCCTCTACGAGGCGATTCAGGACTATCTGGGCCCGTTGGGCATCAAGCCACGGTGGGCAGCCATCGGCATTGCCACCGCGGTGGCGGACGATCTGGTCAAGATGACCAACAACCACTTTGCCTTCTCCCAGACCGAGCTCAAGCAACAGCTGGGGCTGGCTGAATTGAGCGTGATCAATGATTTCACCGCCCTGGCGCTGAGCCTGCCGCTCTTGGGTGCGGACGAACTGGTCAAGGTGGGTGGCGGCGAGCGCAACCCCGATTTGCCTATCGCCCTGCTGGGCGCCGGTACCGGCCTGGGTGTATCCGGTCTGATTCCGGCCCACCAGCCAGGCGAGGCCAGCCGCTGGATTCCGATCCAGGGCGAAGGTGGTCATGTTTCCTTCTCGCCGTTCAATGACAAGGAAGACGAAATCCTGCGCATCCTGCGCCGCGAGTTTGGTCATGTTTCGGCCGAGCGCCTGCTGTCTGGCCCCGGCGTGGTCAATATCTACAAGGCATTGGCCGAGCTCAACCAGCAGCAGGATGAAGGCTTGAACGCAGCGGATATCACCCGCCGGGGCGTTGCCGGCGACTGCCCGCTGTGCCGCGAGACGGTCGATACCTTCTGCGGCATGCTCGGCACCGCCGCCGCCAACCTGGCGGTCACGCTCGGAGCCCGAGGCGGTCTCTACATCGGCGGCGGTATCGTGCCCAAGCTGGGCGACTACTTCGCCACCTCGCCCTTCCGCAAGCGCTTTGAGCAGAAGGGCCGTTTTTCCAACTATCTGGCGGCCGTACCAAGCTACGTGATTGTCGCCAGCAACCCAGCCTTGCGCGGTACCGCGGCCGCGCTCGATGCCTTGGCAGCCCGCAAGGCGGCCTAAGCAGAAGAACCATAGCGGGGAGACGAAAACAACATGCTGGAAAAGATCAAATCGCTGTTGCAGGAGCTGTCGAAGTCCGAGCGCAAGGTGGCTGAACTGGTGCTGGCCCAGCCCAACTTCGTTGCCCATGCGCCTATCGCGCAGATCGCCGAGATGGCTGGGGTATCGCAACCTACGGTCATCCGCTTTTGCCGCTCGGTCGATTGCACCGGCCTGCAGGACTTCAAGCTGCGCCTGACCCGCAGCCTGGTATCTGGTGTGCCCTATGTGCACAGTGCCGTGGAAATGAGCGATACCGCCCATGACCTCGCCGCCAAACTGTTCGACAACACCATTTCCAGCTTGATGCGGACCCGTAATGAGCTGAACCCGGACGCCATCGAACAGGCGGTGGATATCCTGGCCAAGGCGCGCAAGATTGAGTTCTACGGCCTTGGCAACAGCGGCATCATGGCCCAGGATGCCCAGCACAAGTTCTTCCGCCTGGGCGTGCCTTGCATTTCCTATTCCGACCCGCATATCCACGGGATGTCGGCATCGCTTCTGAAGGCCGGCGATGCGGTGGTGGCGATCTCCAATTCCGGGCGGACCATCGATCTGATCCGTTCGGTCGAGTTGGCGCGCGAAGCCGGCGCCCAGGTGATCGGCATCACCCATTCGAATTCACCCTTGGCCAAGCGTTGCAATGTCACGCTGTATGCCGATACGCCGGAAGACCCGGACCTGTATTCGCCCATGATCACCCGTATCGTCCATCTGGTGGTCATTGACATCCTGGCCGTTGGCGTTGCGCTACGACGCGGACCGGAATTGATCGACCAGCTGGAAAAGATCAAGCGCAACCTGAAGGAACGCCGCGTACGCGGCTACGAAGACCGCTGAAGCAAGCCGACAGCCGCAGGGCTGGCTCGGCCAGCCCAAACCGTCTTACTGAACGCTGAGTACCATGACCGCGCTGACCAACAACCCTACCTGGCAAGCCGTCCTTGCCGCCGCCGACAGGCTCAAGACCCAGTCCCTGCGGGAAGCTTTCGCCAACGATCCGCGACGAGCCGAGCGCTATAGCCTCAAGGCCTGCGGCATCCTGTTGGATTATTCCAAGAACAGGCTGGATGAAGCCGCCCGGATTGCGCTGTTTGCGCTGGCCCGCAGCAGTGGCCTGGAAGCACGCCGGCAGGCCATGCTGGGTGGCGAGAAGATCAACAGCACCGAGCAACGTGCCGTCTTGCACACGGCATTACGTGCACCAGCCTCCGCCCGGATTGAGGTGGACGGTGAGAACGTGGTGCCAGCCGTGCACGAAGTGCTGGCGCGCATGGGTGCCTTTGCCGAGCGGGTTCGTTCAGGTGCCTGGCTAGGCTACAACGGCCGGCCGATCACCGATGTCGTAAACATCGGCATCGGTGGCTCGGACCTGGGTCCCTTCATGGCCTGCGAGGCACTGCAGGACTTTGGTGCCCAGCACCTCAATATGCATTTCGTCTCGACCGTGGATGGCTGGCAGCTCGCCAGCGTGCTGGCCAAGCTTGACCCCGCCACGACGCTGTTCATTGTCGCCTCCAAGACCTTCACCACCCAGGAGACGCTGACCAACGCCCGGGCCGCCCGGCAGTGGCTGATCGAAGCCGCCGGTCAAGAGGCCGCCGTTGCCAAGCACTTCGTGGCGGTATCGACCAATGCGGCGGCCGTCTCGGCCTTCGGTATCGACACCGACAATATGTTCGGCTTTTGGAACTGGGTGGGTGGACGCTATTCGCTATGGTCGGCCATCGGCCTACCCATCCTGCTCTATATCGGCCCGGCCCAATTCCAGGCCCTGCTCGCCGGTGCCCGCGCCATGGACGAGCACTTTGCCAGTGCGCCGCTGGAGCAGAACCTGCCGGTCATCCTGGCCTTGCTGGGTATCTGGTACATCAATGGCATGGGTGCCAGCACCCAGCTGATCTCACCCTACAACCAGCCCCTGCACCGCCTGCCCGCCTACCTGCAACAGCTGGACATGGAATCCAACGGCAAGTCGGTACGGCTCGACGGACAACCGGTCGACTACCATACCGGCCCGGTGATCTGGGGCGAGCCCGGCATCAACGGCCAGCACGCCTACTACCAGCTGCTGCACCAGGGCACGGAGCTCGTACCGATCGACTTTATCGCGGCGGTGCACAACCCCAGGAGCAGCAAGGAGCACAACACCATCCTGCTGGCCAACTTCCTGGCCCAGTCCGAGGCGCTGATGCGCGGCAAGAACGAGCAGGAGGTGCGCCAGGAATTGCAGCAGCAGGGCCTCACGGGCGCAGCGTTGGAAGCCTTGGTGCCGCATAAGCTATTTGCCGGCAACCGGCCGAGCAATACCCTGCTGCTGGACGTGCTGGACCCAGCCACGCTAGGTAGCCTGATTGCGCTCTATGAGCACAAGATCTTCGTGCAGGGCACCATCTGGGGTATCAATTCCTACGACCAGTGGGGAGTCGAGCTGGGTAAGCAGCTCGCCAAAACCATTGAAGCAGAACTGAAAAGCGAGGCCACGGCGAAGGATCACGACGCCTCAACCAACCGCTTGATCGAATACATAAAACAGGCGCTGCGCAGCTAGCCGGCGCCAGCGATCAGGGCTAGCCACGATGCGCGGAGCGAGGCTTTGCGATATAAAGGCGGTCTTGCTCGCGGCAACAACATAATGGAGATACGCATGCAGCATGTTTTTACCGCACGCCTGGGCGCCGCACTGATGGGCCTGTGCGTGGCGACGTCGGCTTTCGCGTCCGAGACCACCACCTCCTGGTCGGAAACCGACGACTACGTGAAGCTGGACGCGGTCAACGCCAACAACCAGCACCCGGTCACATTCTCCCCCGAGCAGCTTCAAAACCTGCTGGCCCACTTCTACAAGAAGGAAGCCAACAAGGATCCCGTTCCCTTTTTCACTGAAGACGAAGTCAAGCGGCTCTCCACTTGGCTGATCCCTGTCTTCAACAAGTCCAAGGCTGGCGACGATGTGCTGTTTGGCACTTCCTACCGCCCGGGTAGCTTTCTGCTGATCCCACGTGTAGTCAACGCCGGCCGCCTGTTCGTCGAGAATAACCGCCTCAATCTCCTGATCGGTATGTGCGGGGAGCCCATGGACATGCCCTACCAGCGCAGCCGTCCGCTCAACCACGGCAGCCGTATCAAACCGGTCAATGACGTCAGCTGTGAGCTGATCCCCGGTAACGGCGCAGAGCGCGTGAACAACCGTCCGGACTGGCTCAGCCTGGATATCCCAACCGGCCTCGCGACTCGCCCCAACGGTGATGTGAAGTTCGCCCCCGTCGGCCCCAAGACCACCTTCCAGGCCGCACCGGTTGCGCAGGGTACGTCCGCCCCGGCGGCGCCTGCTGCCGTTGCACCGTCGACCACCTTCCAGGCTGCGCCCGGCGCCGCCAAACCGCCTGCGGTAGCACCTGCCGCTCCGGTAGCCGTGCCGGTTTTGCCAGCGGCACCGCTGAGCAAGGCCGAAGAGCGCCTGCAACTGCTCAAGCGGCTGAAGGACAATGGTCTGATCAATGATGCTGAATACGAGCAAAAACGCGCCAGCATCCTGAAAGACCTGTAATACATTGAATGCAAGGGGCTGCGGCCCCTTGCGGCATTACCCCAGAGGCCACGAGGCCCGGATAGCCCCCCAACGAGGGGCATTTAACCCAAGCACGCTGCAGAGACCGACTTGAAGCGCCATCTCTACGCTTCGCTGGCCCACGGCCGGCGCTGGTTCTTTCCGCATGATCCGCTTCGGATCGCGCGTGCCCCTCTATTCCCGCACGCCCTGCCCTGCCCGGCCACAAGCCCAGCCCTTTGGGCGGCGTACGGTTTTGAATTCCTATAACGACGCACCCACAAGGTACCCAAGATGGCTGAGCACAACGACGATCTCGATCCGCTTGAAACGCGGGAATGGCTGGACGCACTGAGTGGCGTGATTGAGGCAGAGGGCCCTCAGCGCGCCCACTTCATCATCGAAAAGCTGATCGAAGAAGCCAGCGAGCGCGGCGCGAACATTCCGTACAGCGCGACCACGCAATACATCAACACCATCCCCGTCGAGGCCGAGCCGGCTTTCCCCGGCGACACCACGATGGAACACAAGATCCGCGCCTACACGCGCTGGAACGCCATGGCCATGGTGGTGCGTGCCAACAAGCACACCAATGTGGGCGGTCATATCGCTTCCTTTGCCTCGGCAGCCACCCTGTATGACGTGGGCTTCAACCACTTCTGGCACGCCCCCAGCGACAACCACGGCGGCGACCTGATCTTCGTGCAGGGCCACTCCGCCACCGGCATCTATTCACGCGCCTACCTGCTGGGCCGCCTGACCGAGGTACAACTGGACAGCTTCCGCCAGGAAGTGAACGGCAATGGCCTGTCGAGCTACCCCCACCCCTGGCTGATGCCGGACTTCTGGCAATTCCCAACCGTGTCGATGGGCCTGGGCCCCTTGATGGCGATCTACCAGGCCCGCTTCATGAAATACATGCAAGACCGCGGCTTTGCCAAGACCGCAGGCCGCAAGGTCTGGGCCTTCTGCGGTGACGGTGAGATGGATGAACCGGAATCGCTGGGCGCCATCGGTATGGCCGGCCGCGAGCGCCTCGACAACCTGGTGTTCGTGATCAACTGTAACCTGCAGCGCCTGGACGGCCCGGTGCGCGGTAACGGCAAGATCATCCAGGAACTGGAAGGCGAATTCCGCGGTTCGGGCTGGAATGTGATCAAGCTCGTCTGGGGCACCAAGTGGGACGCCCTGTTTGCCCGCGACAAGAAGGGCATCCTCGCCAAGCGCATGATGGAAGTCATCGACGGTGAGTACCAGACCATGAAGGCGCGCGATGGCGCCTATGTGCGCGAGCACTTCTTCAACACCCCGGAACTGAAGGCCCTGGTGCACGACTGGTCCGACAAGGACATCTGGGACCTGAACCGCGGCGGCCACGACCCGGCCAAGATCTACGCCGCCTTCAAGGCTGCCAACGAATCGCAAGGCAAGCCCACGGTGATCCTGGCCAAGACGGTCAAAGGCTATGGCATGGGCTCGGCCGGCGAGGCGATGAACATCACCCACCAGCAGAAAAAGCTGGATCTGGACTCCATCCGCCAGTTCCGCGACCGCTTTGGCATTCCGGTGCCGGACGACAAGCTGGAGGAGATTCCCTACGTCAAGTTCGCCGAAGGCTCGCCGGAGCTGGAATACATGCGCGGCCACCGCATGGCGCTGGGTGGTTATCTGCCGCAACGTCGTACCAAGGCCTACCCGCTCGAAGTGCCGGCCCTGTCGGGCTTCGACGCCCTGCTCAAGGGTTCGGGTGAAGGCAAGGAATACTCCACCACCATGGCCTTTGTCCGCATGCTGACCCAGCTGCTCAAGGACAAGAACATCGGCAAGCATGTGGTGCCCATCGTGGTCGACGAGAGCCGTACCTTCGGTATGGAAGGCCTGTTCCGCCAGGTCAGCATCTGGAACCAGGACGGCCAGAAATACGTACCGCAAGATGCCGACCAGCTGATGTTCTACAAGGAATCGAAGGCTGGCCAGATCCTGCAGAACGGCATCAACGAGGCAGGCGGCATGGCTGACTGGATCGCCGCCGGCACCAGCTACAGCACGCACGGCGTGCCCATGATCCCGTTCTACATCTACTACTCGATGTTCGGCTTCCAGCGCATTGGCGACCTCGCCTGGGCTGCTGCCGACATGCGTACCCGCGGCTTCCTGCTCGGCGGCACTGCCGGCCGGACCACGCTGAACGGTGAAGGCCTGCAGCACGAAGACGGCCACTCCCACCTGATGTCGGCCACCATCCCGAACTGCGTCAGCTATGACCCCACCTTCGGTTACGAAGTGGCCGTGGTGATCCAGGACGGCATGCGCCGCATGTACGCTGAACAAGAGGATGTGTACTACTACCTCACCCTGATGAACGAGAACTACGAGCACCCGGCCATGCCGGAAGGTGCCGAGGCCGGCATCATCAAGGGTATGTACGAACTCAAGCGCGGTGGCGCAGGTGATCTGCGCGTGCAGCTCCTGGGTTCGGGCACGATCTTCAACGAGGTCATTGCCGCCGCCAAGCTGCTCAAGGAAGACTGGGGCGTCGAGGCCGACCTTTGGAGCTGCCCAAGCTTTACCGAGCTGGCCCGCGATGGCATGGCCGCCGAGCGCCACAACCTGCTCAACCCGACTGCCGAGCCGCAGGTGCCGTACGTGGCTCAGCTGCTCAAGGACCGCCAAGGCCCGGTCGTGGTCGCCACCGACTATATGCGCCTCTTTGCCGAACAGATCCGTGCCTTTGTGCCGCAACGCTATGTCGTGCTGGGTACCGACGGTTTTGGCCGCTCCGACACCCGCGAACAGCTGCGCAACTTCTTCGAAGTGAACCGCCACTACGTGGTGGTCGCCTCGCTGAAGGCACTGGCCGACGAAGGCAAGCTGCCGCGCACCAAGGTGGCCGAAGCGATCGCCAAATATGGCATCGACAGCGCCAAGCCGGCACCGTGGACCGTTTGATTTGACGTGGGGAGCGAGCGGGGCCAGTGCCCCGCACGCTTGCATAGCAAGGGGCCGGCTATGAGCCGCGCCCGCCTCGAACCCTCGCAGGAACGCATATGAGCAATCTGATCGAACTGAAAGTGCCCGACATCGGCGATGCCAAGGATGTCGACGTGATCGAAGTCTTTATCAAACCCGGCGACGTGGTGAAGCTCGAAGACTCGCTGATCACGCTGGAAACCGACAAGGCCAGCATGGAAGTGCCCGCCAGCGCTGCCGGCGTGGTCAAGGAAGTCCGCCTCAAGGTGGGAGACAAGGCCAGCGAAGGCACCGTGGTCGCCGTGATTGAAGTCGGCGCTACCGCAGCGGCCCCCGCTCCGGCTGCCGCCAGCCCTGCACCCGCACCGGCCCCAGCTCCCATAGCTGCACCGGTTTCCGCCGCAGCACCTGCAGCGGCAGTGGTTGCCACCACCATCGAAGTCAAGGTGCCGGATATCGGCGACGCCAAGAACGTGGATGTGATCGAGGTTTTCGTCAAAGTTGGCGACACGGTCAAGCAGGACGACTCGCTGATCACGCTGGAAACCGACAAGGCCAGCATGGAAGTCCCCTCGCCCGCCGCCGGCGTCGTACAAAGCCTGGCTATCAAGGTCGGCGACAAGGCCTCGGAAGGCACGCTGATCCTGACCCTGGCCAGCAGCGGCGCTGCTGCTGCCCCCGCGGCAGCTGTACCAGCCTCAGCGCCTACCCCGACACCGGCAGCGCCTGCGCCCGCCCCAGTGGCTGCAACACCGGCTCCGGCGGCAGCACCGGCCGCCAAGGTCGACGAAGCCAGCTTTAGAGCTGCCCACGCCAGCCCCTCGGTACGCAAGTTCGCCCGCGAGCTGGGCGTGGACCTGGGCAAGGTCAAGGGCAGCGGCCCCAAGGGCCGTATTGTGGCCAGCGACGTGCAAAGTTATGTGAAGGGCGTGCTCAGCGGCGCCGTTGCAGCCTCCAGCGCAGCACCGGCAGGCGGTGGTACCGGTCTGGACCTGCTGCCCTGGCCCAAGATCGACTTCGCCAAGTACGGTCCGGTCGAATCCAAGCCGCTCAGCCGTATCAAGAAGATCTCCGGCGCCAACCTGGCCCGTAACTGGGTGATGATCCCGCACGTCACGCAGTTCGACGAGGCCGATATCACCGAGATGGAAGCCTTCCGCAAGGAAATGGGCGAGGAGCTGAAAAAGCAGAACCTCAAGCTCACCCCACTGGCCTTCATCATCAAGGCCGTGGTGGCCGCGCTGAAGCAATACCCGGACTTCAACAGCAGCCTCGATGGCGACAATCTGGTGCTGAAGCAGTACTACCACATCGGTTTTGCTGCCGATACGCCCAATGGCCTGGTGGTCCCGGTGATCCGTGATGCAGACAAGAAGTCGCTGCTGGAGCTCGCTGCCGAGACCAGCGCCTTGGCAGCCAAGGCCCGTGACGGCAAGCTGCTGCCGGCCGACATGCAAGGTGGTTGCTTCTCGATCTCGTCGCTGGGTGGTGTAGGCGGTACCGCCTTCACGCCTATCGTCAACGCGCCGGAAGTGGCCATCCTGGGTGTCTCCAAGTCCAGCATCAAGCCGGTCTGGAACGGTAAGGAATTTGCGCCGCGCCTGGTCCTGCCGCTATCGCTGAGCTACGACCACCGCGTGATCGATGGGGCTTCGGCCGCCCGCTTCACGACCTATCTGTCGCAAGTGCTGGGCGATATTCGCCGGCTGATGCTGTAAGGGGCCGCCATGAGCAATGTGATCGAACTCAAGGTACCCGACATCGGCGACGCCAAGAATGTCGACGTGATCGAGGTCTTCGTGAAGGTGGGCGACACGGTCGCCCTGGAAGACTCGCTGATCACCCTGGAAACCGACAAGGCCAGCATGGAAGTGCCGGCCAGCGGTGCCGGCGTGATCAAGGCCATCCATGTCAAGGTGGGTGACAAGGTCTCCGAAGGCTCGCTGATCGCGACTGTGGAGGCTGCTGGCGCTGTCGCAACCGCGCCCTCGGCCCCCGCACCGGCTGCCGCTCCGGCCCCCACTGCCGCCCCTGCCCCGCAGGCGGCCAGCCACAGCGGTGGGGCCGATGCCGAATACGATGTACTGGTACTCGGCGGCGGTCCCGGCGGCTACTCGGCTGCCTTCCGTGCTGCTGACCTGGGCCTCAAGACCGTCCTGGTCGAGCGCTACGCCACCCTGGGCGGTGTGTGCCTGAACGTGGGCTGCATCCCATCCAAGGCGCTGCTGCACAACGCAGCGGTGATCGACGAGGTGCGTCACTTGGCCGCCAACGGTATCAAGTACCCGGAACCGGAGATCGATATCGACGCGCTGCGTGGCTACAAGGAAAAGGTGATCGGCAAGCTGACCACCGGCCTGACCGGCATGGCCAAGGCACGCAAGGTGGACGTGGTCCGCGGCTACGGTCGCTTCCTCGACCCGCATCATCTGGAAGTGGAGCTGACCACCGGCGAAGGCCAGGACAAGACCGGTCAGAAGCAGGTGATCAAATTCAAGCAGGCCATCATCGCGGCCGGTTCGCGCGTGGCCAAGTTGCCCTTTATTCCGGAAGACCCGCGCATCGTCGACAGCACCGGCGCGCTGGAGCTGAAGGCCGTACCCAAGAAGATGCTGGTCATCGGTGGCGGCATCATCGGCCTGGAGATGGGCACGGTGTACTCCACTCTGGGTGCACGGCTCGATGTGGTCGAGATGATGGACGGCCTGATGCAAGGTGCGGACCGCGATCTGGTACGCGTTTGGCAGAAAATGAATGCCTACCGCTTCGACAACATCATGCTCAAGACCAAGACGGTCGCCTTGGAAGCCAAGCCGGACGGCATCTACGTGAGCTTTGAAGGTGAAGCAGCCCCTAAGGAGCCGCAACGCTACGATATGGTGCTCGTCGCCGCCGGCCGCCTGCCCAATGGCAAGCTGATCGGTGCCGAAAACGCCGGTGTGGCGGTCACCGACCGCGGCTTTATCGAGGTCGATAAACAGATGCGCACCAATGTGCCGCATATCTTCGCGATCGGCGACATCGTCGGCCAGCCCATGCTGGCTCACAAGGCGGTGCACGAGGGCCATGTGGCGGCGGAAGTTGCCGCCGGTCACAAATCCTTCTTCGATGCCCGCGTGATACCCGGCGTGGCCTATACCGACCCGGAAGTCGCCTGGGTAGGTGTGACCGAGGACGATGCCAAGCGCAGCGGCATCAAGATCGAGAAGGCCGTCTTCCCCTGGGCCGCCTCCGGTCGCGCCATCGCCAACGGCCGTGACGAAGGCTTCACCAAGCTGATCTTCGACGCGGAAACCCATCGCATCATCGGTGGTGCCATGGTGGGTACCCATGCAGGCGACATGTTGGGCGAAATCTGCCTGGCCATCGAGATGGGCGCCGATGCGGTGGATATTGGCAAGACCATCCACGCGCACCCTACGCTGGGTGAATCCATCGGCCTCGCCGCCGAGGTATTCGAAGGCAGCTGTACCGATCTGCCGCCGGCCCGCAAGAAGTAAGCAGCGCATCTGGCAAAACAACGCCGGCCCGGTCTCACGACCGGCCGGCGTTGTTCATTGCAGTTCAGGATTAACCGTCAACTCAGATCAGGGTCATTGCCTCCAGCGGCGCCAAACGAGCCAGCGCCGGCAGGCGCAGGGCGATCTCGGCGGCAGGCACTGCATCGCTGAAGAAGTGGCCCTGCATCTCGGGGCAGCCCAGGGATTCGAGAAAACGCATCTGCGCCGAAGTCTCCACCCCTTCCGCCACCACATTGAGGTCCAAACCCTTGGCGATAGCGATGATGGCAGTGATGACCGGCGCCCGGGTGGTGTTCTCATCCACGTCGCGCACAAAGGACTGGTCGATCTTGATGGTATGGAACGGCAGCCGATGTAGGTAGTTGAGCGAGGAGTAGCGGGTGCCGAAGTCATCGATGGCGATATTGAGCCCGCAGCGCGCCAATTCCTCCAGCTTGCCTATGGTCTCGGCCACATGGCGGATGCAGATGTTCTCAGTGATTTCCAGCTCCAAGGTGGCCGGGTCGATCTGGAACTCCTGCAGATTGGCCAATACCTCCTCCACGAAATTGGGTCGTTCCAGGTACTTGGGCGAGATATTCACCGCCACCCGGAAGTTCTCCATATCGTGTGCGCGCCATTTATGCAGGTCCTTGCAGACCTGCCGCAAAGACCAACGACAGAGGTCCTCTATCATGCCGGCCTCCTCGGCCAGGCCGATGAATTCGCCGGCGGTGAGCAGGCCTCGCTGTGGATGGTGCCAACGGATCAACGCCTCGCAACCGACCATCTCCAGCGGACCCACCTTGTACTGTGGCTGGTAGTACATCTCGAACTCCTTGCGTTCGAGCGCACGATGCAATTCCGACTCCAGCGCCAAGGTGTGGTCGGCGGCGTACTGCATGTCGTGGGAGAAGTGGGCAAAGCCGTTCTTGCCCTCATCCTTGACATGGTACATGGCCATATCGGCACGGCGCAGCAGGCTGACCGGGGTAGTGCCATCCTGTGGATAGTGGGCCATACCCACGCTGCAGGATACATAGCACTCCTGCTCGTCCAAATAGAAGGGGCGACGCAGCTCCTCCAGTATCTTCCGGACGGTAGCCTCGGCCTCCTGGCGGGAGCCGACGTCGGGCAGGAAGATCGCGAACTCATCGCCTCCCAGGCGGGCCAGCGTATCGGTCTTGCGCACCGCAGCCTTGAGCCGCAGGCTGACCTCGCGCAGTAGCTCATCACCCTTCACGTGGCCCAGTGTGTCGTTGATGCTCTTGAAGCGGTCGAGATCCAGGAAGACCAGCGACAACTGCTCACCATGCCGGTGTGATTGGATCAGCGCCAGTGACAGACGGTCGTTGAACAGCACCCGGTTGGGCAAGTCAGTCAGCGGGTCGTAATAGGCGTGGTAGGCCACGCGCGCTTCGGCACGCTTGCGGTCGGAGACATCACGGGCAACGCCGTAGGTGCCTAGAAACAGGTCCTCGCGGCCGTCGGAGGACTTCTGGCTATAGACCCCGGTGGCGTTGAGTGAGATGGTGATGTAGCCATCGGCAGCAGTGTGGTTACGCTCAGCGTAGCCAGGTGCGCAGCGCAGCCGTAGCTCCACATTGCGGGCAGCGCGCGGCCCGCGCCGCCGCTCATTGAAGACATAGTGAGCCAGCGAAATGTCGTCCTCGTGCATCAGCTCGACAAAATGCCGTCCGATCAGGTCGGACTGGTCGTAGCCCAGCAAGGACTCGGCACGCTCGTTGACGTAGGAGAAGTTGCCCCAGGGGTCCAGCATATAGATCAGGTCTGGCGAGGCATCGACCAGGTAGCGGTACATCTGCTCGGAATCGGCCAGGCGTGAACGGATCTGCTGGTTTTCGCGCTCCAGCCGGCGCTTGGCCAGCACATTCTGTACCTTCTGGATCAGGTCTTCTGGCTCGTAGGGCTTGCGCACATAGTCATAGGCGCCGCGGCGCAGCGCACCGATGGCGGAATCGATATCGGAATTGCCCGACACCACGATCACCTCGGCGTCATGCCCCATGGCATGCATGCCGTCCATGACCTGGTGGCCGGAGATATCGGGCAGGCCCAGGTCCAGCAATACCAGGTCGATGCGGTGCTCGGCCAGCAGGCGTAGCGCCCCGCCCCCATCCTCGCTGCTCAGGATCAGGTAGTCATACGGCGCCAGCAGTGCCTCCAGGCTGGCCAACAGGATGGGTTCATCATCCACCAGCAGGAGCCGGATCGGATCCTTGTCCGCCCTGATCTGTGCCGGCGATACGCTTCGTCGCTTATCATGCTGCATATGGTTGTCCACGCCTGCTCCCCCGCTACTGACCCTTGTTATCTGCTTGTCCATGCTCAATGCACCGCTTGATCGTTGGCAACAACCGCCAACGTCGCTGCACCGCCTTGTTGCTGTGCCGGCAGCAACAGGGAGAATTCGGTACCGTACCGCCCGGAACGACAGGTGATATGGCCCCCTAGGCCGTCCATCAATTCCTTGACGATGGTCAGCCCCAGCCCCTGGTGACCATTACCCTTGCTGCTCTTGATCGGTCGAAACAGCTGCCCCAGCAACGTCGGTGGCATACCTGGACCATCGTCGCGGATCTGCAATTCAACGAACACATCACCATCGCGGTGGACAAGGCCAGTCGCATCCAGGCTTACCTGCCCAGCACGGCCAGCCAGCGCCTCCAGCGCGTTCTTGACCAGATTGAGCAGCACCTGCTTGGCCGCCTGACGATCGCCCCGCACCGCAGGCAGCTGAGCTTCCACCCGGCTGGACAGCCGTACGCCTGACGCAGCGCCCGGCACGGCCAACACCAGCTCCTCAAAGAAGGCGGCCACCTCTTCCACCAGACCAGCCATGTCAAACCACGCTGCCGACGACACCGATCCAAGCGGGGGCTCGCCCATGCGGGCAAGAATGTTCCCTACCCGCTGGATTTCCTCGCGGATGATCTGCAGCTCCCGGCCCATATCGCCAGCCGGTACACGCTCTGCATCCGTCAACTGGCCTGCGAGGATGCCCAGGTAGTTCTTGATGATGCTGAGTGGGTTGTTGACCTCATGCACCATGGCTCGTCCCTGCTGACGGTAGGCAGCCTGCATCTGCTGTGCCTCGATTCGGGCCGCCTCCTGCCGCTCGCGCAACTGCAAGAGTTCACTGGCCGCCTGGCCAGCCAGCGCCAGCAGCAACGGCGATGGCACTGCCAGTTCTGCCCCGTCGCCCCGGAGCACCAACAAGCCCAGCACGTCGCCCTGCACCCGCATCGGTACGCAAAGCAGGCGCTCAGCCCCCAGATTGGCCAGCATTTGGCGATCCAGCAGTTGCTGCGCCCTGCCGGCATCGATCTCGATCACCCGATCAGCCTGCAATGCTCTCGTCGCAAGGCAGTCGGAAGGTGGCAGCGGCAGGGTGAGCTCGGCCAGATGCGCCAAGTCTTCGTTCAAGGGCAGGCCGCGTGCGAGGTGCTGGCCGGGTTCGCGCAGAAAGGCCACCGGACAGGAAAGGCCGAACAGGATATGCAAGGTCCGGGCGAACTGGCGCAGCAACCCCGCTTCGCCCTGCGCCAGGGCATCACCAACGGTAGCCCCTTGTAGCCGGACAAGCTGGCACAGCACCATCTGCTGTACCGCATCAGTCAAAGCCCGCTGCGTGGCCGCTTCATCGCGCCAGACCGGCAGCAATTGGGTAGCGTCCGGGTCCTGCTCCAGGTTCAGGCTGATGGCACCGACATCGATACCAAGGCGGGAGGCCATCTTGACCACCTGGCTACGGGCGGCACTACCCAGGCTGCGGCAACGCGGTACGTCGATGCCACACAGTTGCTCGGCCACCTCTTCCGCCAACCTTACCTGCTCACGGTCCATGGTTTGCTGGTACAGCACGCGCGCCAGGCGGTTCGCCACGTGGGTGATACGGATCAAGGGATGGGCATCTCGCAGGGCTGCCGGGTCCTCGTGGTGGTAGCGCACGCTGTCGGCGATAAAGCCACCCATGCGCCATTGGCCGATCAACCAGGCGCCAACGGCAGCATGCGTGGTCTGCAGCACTTGCTGCTCCAAGGCGCACAGGGCATCGGTATCGTCATGCAACAAGAGCGTCGCGTAGCGCTCCGGTGTAGCGGCCAGCAAGCCCAAGCGGCCAACGTCATGCAACAGGCCCGCCAGATAGGCTTCCTCACCATGGGGATAGCCCACAGTATCGGCCAGCTCCTTGGCCAGTACGGCAGTGGTAAGGGTATGACACCAGAAACGGCGCAGATCGCCAGCGCGATGACCCGCGAAGGAATGGAACACTTGGAATACCGATTCGCCGATCACCAGAGTCTTGATGGCATCCTTGCCCAGGCGCAGCAGACATTGGTCAAGCCGGGTGATAGGGCTGGCGGGCTGGCGGCCGACCGCATTGGCCGCAGCAATGACCTTGGCGCTGCAGGCGGCGTCCTGCGCGATCAGTTCGGTCAGTTGCGCGAAATTGCTGGCCTCGTTCTGGCAAAGCTGCAAAAGCTTCAGCAAAACCTCCGGCATGGCTGGCAGCCTGGCGACGGCCAACTTTGCTTCAATCTCCCGCGGTAGTTTCAGGCTGGAAATATCCGCCTCCCCTATTTTCTATCTACGCACGCAGAATCTGATTTCAAAGCTTAAACCAAATTTGTAAGAATGGACCAGAAGCATATGAATTTATTTACTAATTTCCAACAGCACCATGCCATACCGGTATTGAATTTAATAACCAATTAATTCGTATATTTGGAATAACTTATTTTTAATTTCTTTAAATACCGCTGCCTCCCCATGAACAACCCACGGTTTTATACCCAATAAAAAACCGCCCCTAAAGGCGGTTTTTTATTGGGCGGTCGCGTTCAACTTATCGCTGGGCAACCCGCACGATCTTCATGGTATTGGTGCCACCCATCTGGCCCACCGTGTCACCCACCGTGATGACGATCAGGTCACCCGGCTGCACCAGGCCATGCTCCAGCAACTTGACCTCGGCCGAGGTCAACAGCGATTGCTGGTCGCAATCGTGTGCCAAGGTCATGGGAAACACGTCACGGAACAGGCTGAGCCGGCGGTAGGCGCCGAGCTCTGGGGTCATGGCGTAGATGGGTACGCCGCAATTGACCCGGCTGGTCCAAAGGGCCGTGGCACCGGTCTGGGTCAGGGCCACGATCGCCTTGACCTTGAGGTGGATGGCAGTAAACAGTGCTGCCATGGCAATGGACTGGTCAACACGGGTCAGGTCACGGCTCAGGAAGTCGCGATCCAGGCGGTAGTCGGAAGACTTCTCAGCCTCGATACAGACACGCGCCATGGCTTCCACCGTCTCCACCGGGTACTTGCCGGCTGCGGTCTCGGCCGACAGCATCACGGCGTCGGTACCGTCGAGCACCGCGTTGGCCACGTCGCTGACCTCGGCGCGGGTCGGCACCGGGCTGGTGATCATGGACTCCATCATTTGGGTGGCGGTGATAGTCAGCTTGTTCTTGTCGCGGGCCAGCCGGATCATCCGCTTTTGCAGGGCCGGCACAGCGGCATCACCCACTTCGACGGCCAGGTCGCCTCGGGCCACCATGATCACGTCGGAAGCGTCGATCAGTTCCTCGAGGTTGGCAATGGCTTCGGTGCGCTCGATCTTGGCTACGACCTGGGCCTTGCTACCGGCCGCCTGGATCAAGGTGCGGGCCATATACATATCGGCGCTGCTCTTGGGGAAGGAGACGGCAACGTAATCGGCCTCCAGCTGGGCGGCGACCTTGATGTCGTCCATGTCCTTGGCAGTCAGCGCCGGCGCGGACAGACCGCCCCCCTGGCGATTGATGCCCTTGTTGTTGCTCAGTACGCCACCGACGCGTACGCGGGTATGGATGGCGCTACCGTGTACGGTCTCGACATCCAGTACGATGCGACCGTCGTCCAGCAAGAGCACGCTACCGGTGCTGACGTCACGCGGCAGTTCCTTGTAGTCGAGTCCGACGCGCTCGTCATTGCCTATCTCGCAGGCTGCATCGAGGATGAAGGCTTGGCCAGGCTCCAGGTTGATCTTGTTCTTTTCGAACTTGCCCACACGGATCTTGGGGCCTTGCAGGTCGACCATGATGGCAACCGGCAGGTTGAGGCGGGCGGCGACCTCGCGCACCATCTGCGCGCGCGCGATATGGTCTTCGGCCTTGCCATGGGAGAAGTTCAGCCGCACGACATTGACGCCGGCGGCGATCAGGCGGGTCAGGACATCCGGCTCATTGGTAGCGGGCCCCAGTGTAGCGACGATCTTGGTGCTGCGTTGCATGGAAGAAGCACTCCTGGCTTGGGTGGTAGTACTTATGGCAGACACCGGCGGTACCGGCATCGCACGGTTATGTAGTAATAATACAAGCCGCTTGCGATGTAATCCGCTGCATTTTGACTACGCACCCCAAAAAAGCACTGCCCCTCCTAGCGCCCCGCCTTGCGCAAACGCAGATTGAGCCTGTCGAGCAGCACGCCGTCCGGGTCGCCGGTCAACTCCCAGAACATCGCACCGGCCAGCCGCTGCGCCTTGAGGAACTGCAGCTTGTAGTCCAGCGACTCCACATCTTCGTAGCTGATGAACTCCCCGGTCTCCAGTCGGACGAGGTAAGGCGTCTTGGTGACGTCGTTCCAGTGCCGCGTGTAGCCGTTGCGGTCGATGAAATGGGTCGCCAGCTCGCCGTAGCGTATCGAGCCCTCCGAGTTTGCGCCGCCGCCAGGACCGTTGCAATCCTGGTACTGGCCGTTACCGGCAGGTGCACACTGCTTCCAGGCATAACCATAGAAAGGCAGGCCCAACATGATCTTGTCTGCCGGTACGCCCGCTTTACGGTAAAGGTCGATGGCGCTGCTGACATTGGACAGCGGCGAGGTACCGTCCCTTTGGTAGGCAGGGTCATGGTAGAGCGGCGCCACATGGCCGGAGAACTTGTTCCATAGACCATTGAAGTCATAGCTCATCAGGTTGACCCAATCGAGGTAGCGCACTGCCTCGCGCATCTCGGTATGGTTCAGCCAACGCTCGCCGGCGCCGGTGGCGCTGGTCAAAAGGTAGTGCCGACCGGCCGGCTTGCCTGCTTTGTCCAAGGCGGCGCGGACGGCCTGCAGCAGCAGGGTGTAGTTGGTCTTGTCCGCCGGTCGCACGATGTTGCCCTCGGCACCGCCTTCAACCGGGTATTCCCAATCGATATCAAGACCATCAAAGCCATAGTGGCGCATCAGCGCCACGGCGCTGCCGGCAAAGCGCTGCCGGGCCTCAGGGTCGAGTGCGACATCGGAAAAGTATTTGGAGCCGCCCCAGCCACCAATGGAAAGCAAGGTACGCAGCTTGGGGTACTGCCGTTTCAGCGCCTGCAAGCCGGCCAACTGGCGCCGGCCCTCTGCGGTCGGTGTCAGTACGGCCTTACCATCCTTCACCTCTGCAAAGGCGTACATCAGATGGGTAAGCTTGTCTGCCGGTATACGCTCAGGACCATAGCCCAAGCGCTCCGACGCCTCACTGAAGTAGTAGGCGACGATCTTGTAGTCAGCCGGATCCTGCGCAACGGCCGGCAAGGCCATCAGCATGCAGCAGGCGAGTATGAGGTGCAGGCAAATGGCTCTCATGTGGTCTCCGCATCACAAACAGGAAGTGCAGCAGAGCCACAGAATAAGCGCGGTCAATACCATACCGCAACAATACCACTTTCAGATCAGGCGGAATCCGCCTTGGCCTGCTTGGCCAAGCGCCGCCGCTCGGCAAAGAAATCCTTCAGTTGCTGGCTGGCTTCGTCGGCCAGCAGCCCCGCCACCACCTCGGTATGGTGGTTGAGCTGGGCATAGCCAAAGAGGTCAAGCACGCTACCGGCCACGCCGGTTTTAGGATCGGCCGCGGCATAGCAGACCCTGGCCAGACGGGCATGCATGATGGCACCGGCACACATGGCACAAGGCTCCAGGGTGACATAGAGCTCGCAACCGGGCAGGCGGTAGTTGCCAAGAATCTGCGCCGCTGCACGCAAGGCGCGCATCTCGGCATGGGCGCTGGGGTCATGCAGGGCAATGGGGGCATTGCTGCCGGTAGCGATCACCTTGCCGCCCTTGACCAGCACCGCGCCGACCGGCACCTCGCCGCGCGCTGCCGCCTCGGCCGCCTGGGCCAGTGCCAGGCGCATGAAGTCTGCAGGCTCCATCATGACGCCGCTCAAACTACGCCCAGCATTTCCGCTGCATGGCGGCGGGTGGTGTCGGTAATGTCCACGCCACCCAGCATGCGCGCAATCTCCTCGATGCGCTGGGCCTGGTCGAGGTAGGCAATATGGCTGCTGACAGTCTGGCGCGTTTGGGTCTTGCTGACCTGGTATTGATGATCGCCACTGGCAGCCACCTGCGGCAGATGGGTGATGCACAGCACCTGGTGGCGCTCGCCCAGCCGCTTGAGCAACTGGCCCACGATCTCGGCCACTCGGCCACCAATGCCCACATCCACTTCGTCGAAAATCAACGTAGGAACGGCCGCGACCTTGCTGGTAATGACCTGCAGCGCCAGGCTGATGCGCGACAATTCGCCACCGGACGCCACCTTGGCCAGCGGCCGGGCCGGTGCCGCGGCGTGTGGCGCCACCTGGAATTCGACCTGTTCCAAGCCATAAGCAGCTGGCTGCTCCTGCGGCAACAGGGCAATCTCGAAACGGCTGCCGGCCATGGCCATGGCCTGCATTTCCTTACTCACCGCCTTGCTGAGCGTGGTCGCCGTGCTGCGCCGCGCCTTGCCCAGTTTTTCGGCCAAGGCACGATAGGCCACCTCGCCTTCGCGCACTGCCGCTTCCAGCGTGGCCAGCCCCTCGCCACCGCCCAGCTCAGCCAACCGAGCCTGCCAAGCCACCAGCCGCTCTTGCAACTGCTCCGGTTCGATGCGGTATTTGCGTGCCAGCCGGTAGATGTCGTCCATGCGCCGCTCCACCTCGCCCAATCTGGTGGGATCCAGCTCCACCCTGTCGGCGTAGTGACGCAGTGCATGCACGGCTTCAGAGAGATTGGCGTCGGCGGCAGCCAAGAGATCCAGTGTCTCGCCCAGGCTCGGGTCCAGCGCCGCAAGGTCGGCCAGGCGGGACTGCACGCTACCGAGCAGGGACTGCACATTGACGTCACCTTCCGACAAGGCATCGAGCGCCTGCCGGCCGCCCTCGATCAAGCTGGCGGCATGGCTCAAACGGCTATGTTCGGTCTGCAGCTCGGCCCACTCGCCCTCAGCCAACTTGAGTACGGCCAGCTCCTCGATCTGCCACTGCAAGCGTTCGCGCTCTGCAGCGAACTCGCCCTCGTGCTTGCTGGCCAGTGTCAGCCGCTCCTCGGCCTTCTTCCAGGCCGCAAAGGCCTGCTTCACCTGCCGCGCCAGCTCAGTCTGGCCGGCATACGCATCCAGCAGGCTGCGCTGGGCCTCTGGCCGCATCAGCGACTGGTGGGCGTGCTGGCCGTGGATATCAACCAGGAATTCACCCACCTCACGCAACTGCGCCAGCGTCGCGGGCTGGCCGTTGATGAACGCCCGCGAGCGACCGCTGGCATCGATCACGCGGCGTAGCAGCAGATTGTCGTCGTCACCATTGAGCGCATGCTCGTTCAGGCGCTCCAGCAAAGCCGAGCGGCCACGTGCATCGAAGTGGGCAGACAGGTCGGCCTTGTCGGCACCGTGCCTGACCACGCCGGTCTCAGCCCGCTCGCCCAGCAGCAGGGACAGGGCATCGATCAGGATAGACTTGCCGGCGCCGGTCTCGCCGGTCAGCACGGTAAAACCACCGGCGAAATCCAGGTCCAGCTCTTCGACGATGACGAAATCGCGCAGGTGCAGGGATAGCAGCATAGGGGTCAGTCAGACAGGTTGGGCGTGATGCCGGGCACCACCGGCGCCTTGGCGGGTAGGCCGGGCCGGCTCAGAACAAACGCTCGCCCCAGTGCAGCTTGTGGCGAAGCATGTCGTAGTAGTTGTACCCGACCGGGTGCAGGATGCGCAGCGAATTGCGATAACGCTTGATGGTGACGCGGTCCATCTCCTGCAGATCAAAGTGGGAATGACCGTCAAAGTGGACCTTGACCTCGGAGCCACGCGTCAGCATGAACTCGACGGTGGAGGCATCGTTCACGGCAATAGGCCGGGCGGTCATGGTCTGCGGACAGATTGGCACCAGGGCAATGGCCGGTACGGTCGGGTGCAGGATAGGGCCACCAGATGCCAGCGCGTAGGCGGTCGAACCGGTCGGGGTGCTCACGATCAGCCCATCGGAGCGTTGGCTGTAGACGAACTGGTCGTCGATAAATATTTCAAATTCGATCATGGCGCCGAGCGAGCCACGGCTGAAGACCACGTCGTTGAAGGCCAGGGCCGAATGCACCTCACGCTCGTCGCGGATCACCTTGGCCGACAGCAGCATGCGCTCCTCAGGCACAAAGTCACCGTTGAGGATGCGCGGAATAACGGTTTCGATATCGTCCACACCGACATCGGTCATAAAGCCCAAGCGGCCCTGGTTGATGCCGACCAGCGGAATACGGTACGGCGCCACCAGCCGGGCGATGGACAGCATCGTCCCGTCACCGCCCAACACAATCACGAGGTCCGCAACCTTGCCGACCTGCTCCAGCGGCACGACCACCGCATCGGCAATCGGGTGTTCGGCAGCGGTATCGGCATCAAGGATGATGCCACCGCAATCATGCTGGCACAGCAAGGCCGCCAGGCGGCGCAAGGGTTCGCCGATATTGGGACTATTGCGACGCGCCACCAGGGCGATTTTCTTGAAGAGCATGCTCATGGCAGGAATTTAACCACAAGGGCAGGCGCCTTGCTAAGCGGCCGTTGTACGCAAGCTAACAACGAGCGCCTAGCGCCCCGCCAAGTGCCGCTTACGCTCAGCGGTAAAGTCCCACCACTTGCGGGCCTCGCCAGTCTCGACAAAGTGGACGATGGAGAGAAAAACGTCGATCACGCAGGGGTCGTGCCGCTGGCCGGTACGCTCGCACAAGGTGGCGTACATGGCGTAGCCATCCTGCCCTCGCAACCCTTCGGCTTCGGTAATGCCAAGGAGGTGCAGGTCGGCCACAGTAGCAGGGCCCACGTTGGGCAACGCGAGCAGGCTGCTGGAAGCGTTTGCTACCTGCCGGCGCGCCATGTCGAAGGCTCAGTAGATATTGAAAACGAAGTACTTGCGCTGGATTTCCTGGTACACGCCATTGTCCAGGATGGTGGCCAGGGCCTTGTTGAAGCGTTCCTTCAGCGCCTGGTCACCCTTGCGCAGGGCAATGCCCTGCCCTTCGCCAAAGAACTTGCTGTCGATCACGGCCGAACCGACCAGCTCAAAGCCCTTGCCCTTGGGGGTTTGCAGGAAGCCATAGTAGCCGGCGACCACGTCATCCATGACCATGTCCACTTCGCCCTTGGCCAGCGCGCCGTACATCTCGTCTGCACCCTTGTAGCGGATGATCTGCGAGCTACCTTCGTACTTGGCGGTCAGGTAGCGATCATAGGTAGTATCCACCTGCACCCCGATGGTCATCTTGGCAACCCGCTTGGGGGTGATGAAGACGAAGGGAATGCGGTGTGCCTTGGCAAAGAAGAAGGCCGGCGTGTTGGCGTACTTGTCGGTGAAGTCCACCAGCTTCTTGCGCTCGTCGGTGATCGACATCATGGCGATGGCGGCATCGACCTTCTTGTTGTTGAGTGCCGGAATGAGGTTGTCCCAGTCCACCTGGACCAGCTTGCAGTCGGCCTTCATCTCCTTGCACAGCGCCTTGGCGATATCGATGTCAAAGCCAGCCAGGTTGCCCTTGGCGTCGATCTCGGAGAAAGGCGGGTACTTCCCTTCCAGCGCGATGCGCAGCGGCTCGGCCGCAACAGCGGCAGACAGGGACAGCAGAACGGCAGACAGCAGATACGGCAACAAACGCATGGAACACTCCCGACTGGAGACGTGGAATACAGGTGGTACACAAAAGCGTGGCGACACGCTGCCGCAGACTACGCCGGGAGCGGCCGCCCTCACAATAGTGGCGCGTTGAGCTGTTGCGTCGCAGCAAATAGAGCCGGTGCCATACCACTTACAACTTGCCGGACAGGCTTGCCGCAAGTAGTGCACGCGCTACAATCGGCGCATGCTCAGCGAACGTGCGCAAATCCTGCTCAAGACCCTGGTCGAGCGTTATATCGCCGAAGGACAGCCCGTCGGCTCCCGTACCCTCTCCAAGTATTCCGGCCTGGAGCTGTCGCCCGCCTCTATCCGCAATGTGATGTCGGATCTGGAGGAGCTCGGCCTGATCACCAGCCCGCATACCTCGGCAGGACGGGTGCCGACCTCGCTCGGCTATCGCCTGTTCGTCGACAAGCTGATCACCATCCAGCCGCTGCAACAGCTCGAGATTCGCGAACTGCAGGGGCAGTTGCAGCCGGATAACCCGACCCGTGCGGTCGCCGCCGCCTCGTCCTTGCTGTCGCAGCTGACCGAGTTTGCTGGCGTGGTCATGACGCCCAAGCGACGCGGCATACCGTTGGCGCAGGTGGAATTCGTGCGATTGGCTGAGAAGCGGGTGCTACTGATCCTGGTCACTGCCGATGGCGATGTGCAGAACCGCATCTTGCTGACCGAGCGTGAACACACCCCGCAGGAGCTCAGCGAGGCGACGCAGTTCCTGAACCAGCACTGCGTAGGCAAGACGCTGGAAGAGGTACGTGCCACCGTCTATGAAGACCTGCGCCACCTGCAGGGGAATATCACCACCTTGATGAATGCGGCGGTCGAGGCTGGCAGCCAGGCCATGGCAGACGACCCTTCGCCAGTGGTGATCACCGGCGAAAGCAATCTGCTGCGGGTAGACGAGCTGTCCGGCAATGTGCAGCGCCTACGGCAGTTGTTCCGGGTATTCGAGGAAAAGACCGCCCTCCTCCAGCTGCTGGACCACGGCCAGCACGCAGCCGGGGTGCAGATCTTTATCGGCCAGGAGGCCGGTCTCTCTCCGCTGGACGAATGCTCGGTCGTCACCGCGCCGTATGAAGTCAACGGCCAGATCGTGGGAACGCTGGGGGTCATCGGCCCTACCCGCATGGCCTACGAGCGCGTCATACCCATCGTCGACATCACCGCCCGCCTCTTGTCTTCGGCGCTGTCGCACCACTGATACCTCCTTCCGCCACCCGAGGCAGCCCTGGCGACCTCGCAGAGTGGCGACTTACCGGATTCCCTTTGATGCTGCGTACCCTTTTGATCGGCTTGACCGCCTTGACCGCTGCCAGCTGCCTGGCCGATGAAGCCGCACCGGACTTCAACCAGCGCACCGACGTGCAGGCCTTTATCGACGAAATGGTGCAAGAGCCTGGTTTTGATCGGGACACACTGAATGCGCAGTTCGCCCAGGTCGTCTACAAACCCAATATCCTGGCCATCCTCGACCGCCCCTCTACCAGCCGCCCCTATTACGCCTTTCGGCCGGACTTTGTGAATGACACCCGCGTCCGGCTGGGAGTGGCCTTCTGGCAGGAACATGCCGCCCTGCTGACCGCCGTCTCTGAGCAGTACGGTGTGGAGCCGGAATACCTGGTTTCCATCCTGGGTGTAGAGACGCTGTGGGGGCGCAACACTGGCAGCTTCCGGGTCATGGACGCGCTCTCTACCATCGCCTTCAACTACCCTCGTCGCGCCGAATTTTTCCGCAAGGAGCTGCGAGAATTTCTGCTGCTGGCGCGCGATGAGCACGCCGACCCGCTGAGCTTCAAGGGCAGCTACGCCGGGGCCATGGGTGCACCCCAGTTCATGCCTTCGAGCTTTCACGCCTACGCGGCGGACTGGGACGGCGACGGCCGGCATGATATCTGGCAGAACACCGGCGACATGCTGGCCAGCGTCGCCAACTACTTTGCCAAGCACGGCTGGCAGTGTGGCCAGCCGCTGGTGATCGAGGCCAAGGTCGACGGTGACCAGTTCCAGCCCCTGGTCGACGACAAATTCAATCTGCACTACCGGGTCAGCGAGCTGGCGGCTTATGGCGTAACGCCGCTAGGCGAGGCGCCGGGCGACCCCCTGGCCGTGCTGGCGCCGCTGGAACACGAACCGGGCGTGACACGCTACTGGCTGGGCCTGGGCAACTTCTACGCCATCACGCGCTATAACCGCAGCACGCTATACGCCATGGCGGTACATGAGCTGGCGCAACGCATCCGCGCCGCCTACCTCGATCCCAGCCTGTTGCCACCGGCACCCAAGGCCAAGCCTGCCAACAAGGGCAAAGCCAAGGCAACCAAGCCGCAGGGCAAGAAACGCAGGTAGTAATGGCAAGCCCAGCGCGGCGGTTCTTGGCTGGGCGTGCAAGAGCAGGCGCGTGCAATGGACAGTACAAGTAGTACGGCAAACTTGCACAGCACCGCCAGAAGGGCCTTGTTAGTGGCTGCGCAGACGCCCGGGGAGCAAGCGTTCGAGATACCGGGCAACCATATCAACCTCTAGGTTGACCTGGTCCCCCACCTGCAGAAGGCGCAGGTTGGTGGCTTCCAGCAGATGCCCGCCCAGGCTGGCCGAGAACAGGCATTGCTCGCCATGGTCCTTGATCTGACTGATGGAGAGCGACACGCCATTGACCGCGATCGCACCCTTGAGCGCGATGAACTTGGCCAGGCTGCGGTCAACCTCGACCAGGAGCGTCCGGCCCTCGCCTACCGTCTCGCACTTCAGCACTTCCCCCAGTCCATCGATCTGGCCGGCCACCATGTGCCCACCCAGCCGTTCACCTAGGCGCATGGCCTTCTCAAGGTTGACCTCGCGGCCGGGGTCCTCCAGCCCAACCGTGGTGCGCTGGGTGGTAATGGAAATATCGTATTTGAAGCTGTGCGTGCTACGCGCGACCACGGCCATGCTCGCGCCGTTGACGGCGATACTGTCACCAACGGCGATATCGCCCATATCCAGACGCTCGCTGACTACCATGACCCGCAGGTCTTCCCCTGCCAGCGGCGTGACAGTGGCAATCTTGCCGGTAGCTTCAACAATGCCGGTGTACATGGATACCCCACAGCGAGACACGAATCGGCAGAGCGCCGCCTAATCGTGATAGCCCGCTACGGCAGGGGCGTCAATCCGGCCTGGGTATCAGGCAGGTTGTCGCTCGCGGGTATGGGTGCGGACCACGCTCAAAAGGCGATCAACATAGCTCGCCTTCTCACCAACCGGCGCCACATAGTGCAGCGCCTCGCGAGCCTGCTGCTCGCCGGCCAAGCGCAACAGCACCCAGGTAGCCAGATACTGGGAGGCCAGGCAGCCACCAGCGGTAGCGAGATTGCCTTCGGCATGGAAAGGTGCATCGACCACATCGACACCCGCCGCCTGTACCCAGGGCTTGGAGATCAGGTCGGTGCAGGCCGGCAGATCGCCAATCAAGCCCAGCTTGGCCATCAGAAAGGTACCCGAACACTGGGCACCGATCAGCTGACGCCCAGGATCAAGCTGCAAACGGGCCATCAATTCAGCGTCGGCGGCTACTTCGCGCGTCTTTATACCGCTACCGAACAGGACGACGTCGGCCTCGTTGGCATATTCCAGCGGCCGTTGCGGGGCGATACTCACACCATTCATGGAGGTCAGTTGCTCCCCCGGGCCGGTGATCTCGGCCTGCCAACCCACGTTACGCAGGCGGTTGAGCATACCGAGCGCGATAAAGGAATCGAGCTCATTGAACCCGTCGAAGGTCAGGATGGCGATCTTCATGACTTGGCCCTCAGTGGGTGAAGCGCAGCGTATAGCGCATATCGGCGCCGACCTGGCGGATGTCGACCACCTTGGGTGCCAGCTTCTCGGCCAGCGATGTCAGCGAGAAGTCCGCCAGGTCACGGGCATCGCCCCCCAGCAGCACCGGTGCCTGGTAGAGCACCACCTCGTCAACCAGCCCGCTCTGCAACCAGGCGCCGTTGAGCCGGGCGCCGGATTCTACGGTGACTTCGTTGATACCACGCTGGCCCAGGGCCTGCAATGTCGCGGCAAGATCCACCCGGCCGTGCGCATCGGGCAAGGCCAATACCTCGGCCCCCGCCGCCTCCAGCGCCACCCGGTGGGCCGCCGGCGCGTTTGCCGTCACCACCAGGGCCTTGCCCGGCGCAGTCAGCATCTTCGCCGTTACCGGCATCTGCGCCCGGCTATCTAGCACCACGCGCAAGGGTTGCCGCCCGTTCCAAGGCTGGCCGTCAACCTCGCGTACCGTGAGCAGCGGGTCATCCAGCCGCACCGTGCCGCTGCCGGTCAGCATGGCACAGGAGCGCGCCCGCCAGCGCTGCACATCGGCACGCGCTTCGGGACCGGTGATCCATTGCGACTCACCATTGGCCAGGGCGACCTTGCCATCGAGGCTGGCGGCAATCTTGAGCCGCAGCCAGGGTCGGCCCCGTTCTATACGGCTCAGGAAGCCACGTAGTGATTCACGCGCCTCGGCCGCCATCAACCCGACTTGGACCGATACGCCTGCCTCGCGCAGCATGGCAAAGCCCTTGCCGGCAACCAGGGGGTTGGGGTCTTCGATGGCGGCAACTACCCGCCCCACCCCCGCCTCGATCAGACCACGCGCGCAGGGAGGCGTACGCCCCTGATGGGCACAGGGCTCCAAGGTCACATAGGCGGTAGCGCCTGCAATCGTCTCGCCCCGGCTGGCAGCATCATGCATGGCCATGACCTCGGCGTGCGGCCCGCCGGCCTGCTGGGAATGACCAATGCCCACCACCCTGTCCGCCTGGACCAGCACGCAGCCCACACTGGGGTTGGGGGTGCTGATGCGTCGCCCACCTTCGGCAATCCGCAGCGCAGCGGCCATATGGCGATGATCGTCGGGGCTGAAGCTCATGAGCTGCTTGTCCTCTCGCCGCTACTGCGGTCAGTTCTTGCTGACTTCGCGGATCGCATCGCGGAAGTCGTCGACATCCTGAAAGCTCCGATAGACCGAGGCGAAGCGGATATAGGCCACTTTGTCGAGCTTGGCGAGCTCGGCCATCACCATCTCACCGATCCGACGCGAATCGATCTCGCGATCACCCAGCGAGAGCACCTTCTGGTCGATACGGGCAATCGCCTCATCCACCAGCTGGGTTGGTACCGGCCGTTTATGCAGGGCCCGCTGAAAGCTCACCCTGACCTTTTCGCGCTCATAGTCGGCGCGGTTGCCATTGGCCTTGACCACCTGGGGCGGCCGCACCTCGGCGGTCTCAAAGGTGGTGAAACGCTTGTCGCATGCGCTGCAGCGGCGGCGGCGGCGAATGCTGTCGCCTTCCTCGGAAAGACGGGTATCGATCACCTGGGTGTCCGCAGACCCACAAAACGGGCATTTCATCTTGCCACTCCTGCTGCCTCAACAGCCTGCATTCTAACCGGGGCGCGGCTTGCAGCGACACCGGATCGGGGCTGGACTGGTTTTTCCCAATTGCCGAAACCCGCAATAGCGCTTATTGGCTCAGCACAACATCATGCCCACTTGGCAACAAGGCGGTTGTTCCGGGACGAAAGGCCGCCGCGCGCTACGGCGCTGTCCGAGAATTTGTTGCTCCGTATTGCTGGCCGTCCGTGCCGGCGATGCTTGTCAGGGCCGCCAGTGCTTCGTCACGAGCGGCCCGGTTTTTTTCTGCCAGCGTGCGTACCGCCGCGTAGAAGGCCGCAAAGTCCTCTCCCTGCTTATGAAAGAGCACGCGAAAGGCCGGCACCTTGTCGTGGTAGGTAGCCAGCGCGACGAAGTGCGCGTTGTTGGGCACCGGCTGGAACCAGGCGTCGTAGCCCCAGCTGGCGGCGCCCAACTGCCGCTTGAGCGCCTGATAGTCCTCAGCCAGCGCCGCCAAGGCCTCGGCCTTGCGGCGCTGTTTATCTGCTGCATCGGCAGTATCCGCATAAATCGCCCGCAGACGTTGCATGCCCTGCTCCATCAGGTTGCGGAAGGCGGCTCGCTGCACCTCCTCGCGCTGATAGCGCGCCAACTGCTGCGCATCCCCTGTCTGGCGCAACCAACGCTCGTAGCCCTCCAGCTCCACCGCCGTTGCGAAGGCCTCGTTGAAGGTGCTGTCGTCCTTCACATAGATCAGTTGATGGGCCAGCTCGTGGAAGATCAGCCGTGCCAGGCTGGCATCGTCATAACGGGCGGTGGTGTTGAGTAGCGGGTCGGCAAACCAGCCCAGGGTCGAATAGGCAGCCACCCCGTACATGAACACGTCGTCGCCGGCGGCACGCCGCTCACTAGCATAGCGGGCAGCGTCGGCCTCGGCGTAGTAGCCGCGGTAGGCCAGGCAGCCGGCGATAGGAAAGCAACTCTGTACCGGGCTGAGCGATAGCGCCGGTGTACTCACCACATTCCAGAGCACGTAGGGGCGTTGCACGTCCGCATAGCGGGTATAGCTGGCATTGTCCGGCAGCCCTAGCTCAGCCACGGCAAACTGCCGGAATCGTTGCGCCAGCCTGAGCTTGTCGGCCAGCTGCGGCGAGGTGGCCGGGTCGTCTATCACCTCGGCCATGGGCCGGGCCCGGCGCATGACCTGGGATTGGCCATTGGCCGCCTGCCCCAGGTAGGCCAAGCTGCTGCAGCCACCCATAAAGCAGCAAAGTAGAACGAGCAAGGTACGGAACAAACGGCTTACCCCAAGCGGTTGGCCCCAAACGGGCCAAGCCAGTCTAGCAGACCCGCTCAGGCCGGACGGCGCAGCCGCCAGCTCAGCGCCCACAAGGCCACACCACCGGCCACCAGCCCCCAGAATGCGGAGCCAATACCGCCGAGCGACAGCCCCGAGGCGGTCACCAAAAAGGTGATCAGCGCCGGTTCGCGTTGGTGCTCTTCACGCATGGCCAGGGTAAGCCCATTGGCCAGGGCACCAAAGAGCGCAATGCCGGCAATAGCCAGCACCAGCTCCTTGGGAAAGGCGGCGAACAAGGCACCGACCGAGCCGCCGAGCAAACCCAGCAACAGGTAGAAGCCGCCGGCTGCCACGCTGGCGCGGAAGCGCTGGGCCGGGTCCTCGTGCGCCTCACGGCCGGCGCAGATGGCGGCAGTAATGGCAGCAAGGTTGATGGCGAAGCAGCCGAAGGGAGCGAGCAGCAGATTGCACAGCCCGGTCCAACCTATCAGTGGCGAGATCGGCGGGGCATAGCCGGCTGATCGCAGCACGGCCACGCCGGGGATATTCTGCGAAGCCATGGTGACAACGAATAGCGGCAAACCAACCCCAACCAGCACCTTCCAGTCGAACACCGGGGTAGTCCAAAGCGGTTGCGCCAACGAAAAATCAAGGCCCTCAAGGTGGACCAAGCCGTGCCAGGCCGCGAGGCTGCAACCGACCAGCAGCACCACCACGATGGCGTAGCGCGGCAGGAAGCGCTTGAAGACGAGATAGACCAGCAACATGGGCAAGACGATGCCGAACTGCTGCTGCAGCGCACCAAAGGCATTCATACCAAAGCGCAGCAGCACCCCCGCCAGCATGGCCGCAGCAATGGAGAGCGGCACGTGCTTCATGGCGCGCTCGAACCAGCCGGTAACACCGCTCAGGGTGATCAATGCCGCCGAGAACACAAAGGCGCCGATTGCTTCGGGCATGCTCACGCCGGGCAGGCTGCTGACCAGCAGGGCCGCACCAGGGGTGGACCAGGCAGTGGAGATGGGTATGCGGTAGCGCAGCGACAAGCCGATGCAGGTCAGCCCCATCCCTATGCCCAGCACCATCAACCAGGAAGCAAGCTCGGCCGGCGTAGCACCGGCAGCGCTGGCAGCCTGGAAGATGATGGCGGCCGAGCTGGTATAGCCGACCAGTACGGTGATGAAACCGGCTGCAAGCGAAGGCAGGGGCATGAGTCGTGACATGGCGATGAATCCCTAAGCGACGAGCTGGAAGATAGCCCAGACGGACGACCGGCGGCCCGGTACAGCGCACGCGGACCAGGCAGCACAGTACCCGGCCCCGCAGGCAAAGAAAAAGGAGCGCCGAAGCGCTCCTTTTCATGCCTACCGGCCTGAAGGCTTACTTGCCGTATACCGGGAAGCGGCTGGTAAGGGCATGGACGCGGGCCTTGACGGCGGCGATATTGGCTTCGTCGTTCGGCTTGTCCAGCACGTCGGCCACCAGGTTGGCCACTTCGATCGCCTCGGCTTCCTTGAAGCCACGGGTGGTGATGGCCGGCGAGCCGATACGGATGCCCGAGGTTACAAAGGGGCTTTCCGGATCGTTCGGGATGGCGTTCTTGTTGACCGTGATGTGAGCCTGGCCCAGCAGCGCATCGGCGGCCTTGCCAGTCAGACCCTTGGGGCGCAGGTCAACCAGGAACACGTGGCTCTCGGTGCGGCCGGAGATGATGCGCAGGCCGCGCTCGGCCAGGGTCTTGGCCATGATGGCGGCGTTCTTGAGCACCTGTTCCTGATAGGCCTTGAATTCAGGCGTCAGCGCTTCCTTGAAGGCCACGGCCTTGCCGGCGATGACGTGCATCAGCGGGCCGCCCTGCAGCGAAGGGAAGACGTTGCTGTTGAGCATCTTCTCGTGCTCGGCCTTGGCCAGGATCAGGCCACCACGCGGACCACGCAGGGTCTTGTGGGTGGTGGAGGTCACGAAGTCGGCGTGCGGTACCGGGTTGGGGTAGACACCCGCGGCAATCAGACCGGCGTAGTGCGCCATGTCGACCATGAAGTAGGCGCCGACTTTTTTGGCAATCTCAGCCATGCGGGCGAAATCGAAACGCAGGGCGTAGGCCGAGGCGCCACCGATGATCAGCTTGGGCTGGGTCTCGATGGCGATACGCTCCATCTCGTCGTAGTCGATCTCTTCCTTGTCATTCAGGCCGTAGGGCACGATCTTGAACAGCTTGCCCGACAGGTTGGCCGGCGAGCCGTGGGTCAGGTGACCACCGTGGCCCAGATTCATGCCCATCACGGTGTCGCCCGGCTTGAGGATGCTGAAGTACACCGCCTGGTTGGCTTGCGAACCGGAGTGCGGTTGCACGTTGGCGTATTCGGCACCGAACAGCTGCTTCACACGATCGATAGCCAGTTGCTCAACCACGTCCACATATTCGCAACCACCATAGAAGCGCTTGCCGGGGTAGCCCTCGGCGTACTTGTTGGTCAGCTGCGAGCCTTGCGCTTCCATCACCGCCGGGCTGGTGTAGTTCTCGGAGGCGATCAGTTCGATGTGCTCGTGCTGGCGCACGACTTCGCCCTGGATCGCGGCGGAGAGTTCGGGGTCGTATTGGGCAATGGACAGCGGCTTGAACATGGCGGAGCTTCCGGGAAGGGAGGGAAAGATTTCAGAGATTTTACCACGCCGACCGCAGCCGGCTTGCATGAGCAGAATCGATACAGTGACCGATTCCGCTCATCTTCAAGGACTTACAGTCCCTTAACTGCGTAGATGCCCAGCGTGTTGCGCCAGAAGCCCTTGTAGTCCATGCCGCAGCCGAACAGGAAGCGGTCCTCGACATCCAGACCGACGAAGTCGCCCTTGAGGCCAGGGAAGGCCTTGCGGTTGTGCAGCTTGTTGACCACCACGGCGGTCAACGCTTCTGTGGCGCCCTGATCGCGGCAGTAGTCGAGGATGGCAGCCAGCGTGTTCCCCTCGTCCAGGATGTCGTCGATGATCAGTACCGTACGGCCGTTCATGTCGTCGGTGGGCTTGACCTTCCAGGTCAGACCGCCCCCCTGGGTCTTGTCGCCGTAACGGGTGGCGTGCAGATAGGCTACTTCCAGCGGGAAGTTCAGCCGTGGCAACAATTGGCCGGCGGCGATGATGCCACCATTGAGCACCACGTAGACCAAGGGGTTCTTGTCATGCAGGCGCTCGGTGATGGCAGCGGCCATGCGGTCCAGCGCGGCACTGACTTCTGCATCGTTGTGCAGGCAGTCGGCCTCACGCATGACGTTGACGATTTCTTCCCGGTTCATATTCATCTCCCGACTGAGGCGCGACGCTGTAAAAAGGCGCGAAGGGTACCCATGAAAGCGCGTCTTTTCAAGGGCTTGCGAAAAGCATAGCCCAGCACTGCGTGCATGCAGGGGTGGCATGCACTAACCTTGGCGACAATATTGCTGAAAAAAGGATGTGAAACATGGCCATCCACGAGATACGCCACCCCCTGGTACGCCACAAGATCGGCCTTGCCCGCGACGCCGACATGAGTACCAAGAAATTTCGCGAACTGACCGCCGAGATCGGCCGTCTACTGGCCTACGAGGCCTGCAAGGACTTCCCGCTTGAGAAGGTCACCATCGAGGGTTGGTGCGGCCCGGTGGAGATCGAGCAGATCAAGGGCAAGAAGGTTACCGTAGTGCCCATACTGCGCGCCGGCATCGGCATGCTCGATGGCGTGCTGGACATGATGCCCAACGCCAAGATCAGTGTGGTGGGTCTGGCGCGCAATGAAGAGACACTGCAGCCGGTGCCCTACTTCGAGAAGTTCGTCGGCAACCTCGCCGAGCGCACCGCCTTGATCATCGACCCCATGCTGGCCACCGGCGGCTCCATGGTCGCCACCGTGGACATGCTCAAGCGCAATGGCTGTACCCATATCAAGGCGCTGGTGCTGGTCGCGGCACCCGAGGGCATCAATCTGATGCAGGAACGGCACCCGGACGTGGATATCTACACCGCCGCCATCGACGACCACCTCAACGAACACGGCTACATCATTCCGGGTCTGGGCGATGCTGGCGACAAGATCTTCGGCACCAAGCACGGCTGAGCGGGGGGAGCATGACCATTACCCGCATCAATGAGTTTGTAGCGGCTGCGGGGCAAGCCGACGCGCTCCATACCTTCCTCAGCCAAGTCATCGAGGTGGTCAGCAAGGCCCCTGGTGCCTTGGCTTGCCAACTGCTGCGCCAGCACGACGACCCGAACCGGCTGGTCATCATCGAGCAGTGGCAAAGCATCGCTGCCCACCAGGCGGCGGCGAAGCTGATCCCAGCCGATGAGATTGCCAAAGTCATGCCGCTCCTCGCCCAGCCCCCCAAAGGCAGCTATTACCAAGCCTGAAGAACCAGGCCCAGAGAACAAGAAGATGAACGACACGCTCAAAACGGCCATTGCCGGTGCACAAATCCTGTTTGTCGCCTTTGGCGCTACCGTACTGGTCCCCCTGCTGACCGGACTCAACCCCAGCCTCGCCCTGCTCGGTGCCGGCATTGGCACCCTGGTCTTCCAACTGGTCACCCGCCGCGAGGTACCGATCTATCTCGGGTCAAGCTTTGCCTTTATCGCACCGGTCATCTATTCGGTGCAGACCTGGGGCATGCCGGCCACGCTGGGGGCGCTGGCCTGCGCCAGCCTCTGCTATTACATCGCTGCCGCCCTGGTGAAATGGCGCGGTGTGGACTTTATCCACCGCATCCTGCCGCCGGTAGTGATCGGCCCGGTCGTGATGGTGATCGGCTTGGGCCTGGCGCAGGTTGCCGTGGGCATGGCCTCAGGCAAGGCCGGTAGCAACCAGGTGGTTGCTAACCACGTCGCCATCACCCTGGCAGCGATTTCCCTGCTGACCACCATGCTGGTAGCAATCAAGGCGCGCGGCATCATGAAGCTGGTGCCCATCCTGGCCGGCGTGGCGGTGGGTTACGTGGCTGCCATCGCGGCCGGCGTGGTCAACTTCCAGCCGGTACTGGATGCCCCCTGGTTTGCGCTGCCCACATTTGGCCACCCAGAGTTCAATATCGCCGCCATCCTGTTCATGATCCCGGTGGCGATCGCACCTATTGTCGAACACGTGGGCGGCATCCTGGCCATCGGCTCGGTTACCGGCAAGGACTTCACCGAGAAGCCCGGCCTGCACCGCACCCTTTTGGGCGACGGCCTGGCAGTCAACATCGTGGGCTTGTTCGGCGGTCCGCCGGTAACCACCTACGGCGAGGTGACCGGGGCGGTCATGCTGACCCGCAATTTCAACCCGGTGGTGATGACCTGGGCGGCCTGCTTCGCCATCCTTTTGGCCTTCGTGGCCAAGTTCGGCGCCTTCCTGGGCACCATCCCCCTGCCGGTCATGGGGGGCATTATGCTGCTCTTGTTCGGTTCTATCGCCAGTATCGGCCTCAAGACCCTGATCGAGGGCAAGGTCGACCTTGCCGACCCGCGCAACCTCTGCATCATCTCGGTCGTACTGGTGACCGGCATAGGCGGGCTGGCAATCAACTTCAGCGACAGCTTCGGCCTCTCCGGTGTCAGCCTGTGCGGCGTGTTGGCCATCGCCCTCAATCTGCTGCTACCCAAATCCGGCCCGCAGCACTGAAGGCTGGCCCGACGAGGCGCATGCGTATACAATGCGCCCCGTCTTTGGGGAGTAGCCGTTCCACCGCCCCGGTGGAAGTTCATGTCAACATACTTGGTCGCAAGACCATGGCGTGAACAGCAAGGTCGCCTGACCTTCGCCTGGCAAGACCACGGACGCACCCGACCGGCAAGGGGCCGCGGCGGGCTGCGTCTATGGTTTGCTGCCGGCCCCAGAGAAATCACCCCATGGAAGCATTCCTCGTTTCGACCGGCATCGTCGCGCTCGCAGAGATCGGCGACAAGACCCAACTGCTAGCCCTGTTGCTGGCTGCCAAATTCCGCAAGCCTGTTCCCATTGTGCTCGGCATCTTTGCTGCGACCATCGTCAACCATGCCCTGGCCGGTGCCGTCGGCTCCTGGCTGATGGCGCTGATCGGACCGGACATGATGCGCTGGATCCTGGGTGTTTCCTTTATAGCCATGGCAGGCTGGATGCTGATCCCGGACAAGCTGGACGAGGACGAGGCCGGCTTCAGCGAGCGCTTCGGCGTCTTTGGCGCCACCCTGGTAGCCTTCTTCCTGGCCGAGATGGGCGACAAGACCCAGGTTGCCACCGTGGCACTGGCCGCCCGCTTCCAGGACTATTGGTGGGTCATTGCCGGCACCACCGTAGGCATGATGCTGGCCAATGCGCCGGTGGTCTGGCTGGGCGACAAGGCTGCCCATGCGCTGCCAGTGACCTTGGTGCACCGCATTGCCGCCGTCATCTTTGCACTGCTGGGCCTCCTGGCCCTCGTAGGCATGGGTGGCTGAGCCCGCAAGCCTGCAGGAAAAGGCGCACCCAAGGGTGCGCTTTTTAATGCGCTCGCCGTACCGTTACATGCAGATTGCGACCAGCCCCCAGGCCTGCGATCAGTGCGACGACCGTGAGCACAGCGAACCAGATGGCCACGGCGTGCCAGCCATGGGTCCATTCGTGCAACAGACCCACCAGTAGCGGCCCCAGGGCGGCAATGGTATAGCCGCCCCCCTGCACCATGCCAGAAAGCTCACTGGCCACCGTCGCATCGCTCGCACGCAGCACGATCAGCGTCAGCGCGATACTGAAGGTACCTCCCTGTCCCAGACCCAGTACCACCGCCCACAACCAGATCTGCTCCAGCGGTGCGTAAACGCAACCCAAGAGACCAGCAATGGTCAGCACCACTACCACCACGATGGCCAGCCGCTGGTCGCGACCCCGCGCAGCGAACCAGGGCCCCGTCAGCGCCGTGATCAACTGCACCAGTACCGACATGGACATCATGAAGCCCGCCGCCAGGGCGCTCATGCCACGGTCCGCCAGGATGGTGGGAAGCCAGCCGAACACGCAGTAGGACAGGGACGACTGGGCACCCATATAGACCATGACCTGCCAGGCCAGTGGATCGCGCCAAAGACCACGTACATGCGCCACCTTGTTGAGCGCACGGTGCTGCTTGAGCTGCGGCAGCCAAGTGATGGCTGCAAGCGCGGCCGGGAGCGCCCAGAAGGCCATCGCGGGCCGCCAGTCGCCGCCGGCCAGGTTCTGCACCGGCACGGTAAAACCTGCGGCCAACGCAGCGCCCAGGCTCAGCGCCATCGTATAGAGGCCGGTAACCGGTCCGACCCTATGAGCGAACTCGCGTTTGACGATGCCCGGCAGGATCACATTACCTATGCCTATGCAGGCACCGGCCAGGATGGTGCCGAGAAAGAGGCCGACCGGGCCGGTATAGGGGCGCAGCAGGATGGCCAGCATCAGGCCCGCCAGCACCAGGAGAATGGCCTGCTCCGCCCCCAGCCGGCGCGCCAGTATGGGTGCCAAGGGGGCAAACAGACCCAGGCAAAGCACCGGCAAGGTGGTCAAAAGACCGGCCCCCGTCGCACTCAGCCCTTCTCCCAGGCGAACGACCGAGAGCACCGGAGCGATGCTGGACAATGCCGGCCGCAGATTGAGGCCGACCATGACCATGCCAAGGAGCAACAGAACGGCAGCGCCCGAAGTCTTGCCGCTCATGACAGCCCCTCTTGTCCCAGTTGGTCCAGCGCCGGGCCACTGATCTGCCGGGCCGCCTCAGCCGCCCGCTCACCGTCGCTGCTGGCAATGGCCTCGACCACGGCAGCGTGCTCGGCGTGTCCGGGCTCAGGCTGCTCGGCATCCAGAAGGCTATAGGAGAGGTGCTGGCCAATACTGACGGCAAAGAACTCATACAGCGCCGCCAGCGACGCGTTGCCGGACATCTGCGCGATCTTGCGGTGAAAGCGCAGGTCGCGCTCGATAAACCCTGCAAGACTGGGCTCCCCCCGGGCACGGTCGCCCCGCGCAGCGAGCAGGCTGCGCAGCTCAAGCAAATCTGCCGGTTGGTGGCGCAGCGCGGCAAGTCGGGCCGCCTCCACTTCCAACAGGTTACGCAGCTCAAGGTGCTCACGCAGCGAGGCCTTGCCCAGCGCCCGCATGGTGGCGGTCGGGTCCACCCGACTGCGCACATAGGTGCCGTCGCCTTGGCGGGTCTCCAGCACTCCAGAGAAGGTCAATGCCCTCACGGCCTCCCTGACGGTGTTGCGACTGGCACCGCATATCGCCACCAGCTCCGGCTCGGTTGGAATGCGGCTATCGGTCAGCCATGCCCCACTTGTAATCCGCTCACGCAGCATGTCCGCCACCTGGTCCACCAGGGAGCGTCGGCTCACTTTCTCATCGGTTTGCATCATGAAATTCATCCAATGATCCAATCATCCTATGAATTTTAGCGACACACTGCTGCTCGATGCAAGATTGCCTGCGCCACAAAGCGCAACGGCACCTCACGGTGTCGTTGTGTTTGGGTACGGAAGGTCCGCTCAGTCCGGAAAGACCCCGGTGGAGAGGTAGCGATCACCACGATCGCAGACCACGCTGACGATGGTGGCATTCTCCAGCTCGGCACTCAGCTTAAGCGCAGCCGCCATGGCGCCGCCCGAGCTGATACCGGCGAAGATGCCCTCCTCAGCCGCCAGCCGGCGCGTCATGATCTCGGCTTCCTGTTGGGTCACTTCCATGATGCGATCGATCTTGGAAAAGTCGCAGATGCTGGGCACATACTCGGCCGGCCATTTGCGTATGCCGGGGATCTGCGCGCCATCGATAGGCTGCACGCCAACGATCTGGATGGTCGGATTCTGCTCACGCAAGTAACGGCCGGTACCCATGATGGTGCCTGTGGTGCCCATGCTGGAGACAAAGTGGGTGATCTGACCTTGGGTATCGCGCCAGATTTCCGGCCCGGTGCCTTCATAGTGCGCCAGCGGGTTATCCGGGTTGGCGAACTGGTCAAGGATGATGCCGCGGCCTTCGTCGCGCATCTTCTCAGCCAGGTCGCGCGAGCCTTCCATGCCTTCCTGCTGGCTCACGAGGATGATCTCGGCACCAAAGGCCTTCATGGTCTGGCGGCGCTCCACGCTCAGGTGCTCAGGCATGATCAGCACCATTTTGTAGCCCATCATCGCGGCCGCCATGGCAAGCGCAATACCGGTGTTGCCGCTGGTAGCCTCGATCAAGGTATCACCCGGCTTGATCTGGCCACGCTCCTGCGCGCGGCGGATCATGCTGAGGGCCGGTCTGTCCTTAACTGAACCGGCCGGGTTGTTGCCCTCCAGCTTGGCGAGGACGATGTTGCTGGTATTGCCGGGCAGGCGCTTGAGCCGCACCAGCGGCGTATTGCCGATGAAATCTTCGAGCGAGTGGTACATGAACAACTCCAGGGGGAAGCCGCATTCTACCCGCAGGCATGGCCACGCGATGAAGCACTTGGGGCTAACTATATAGCTGGGCAGGACGAAAAAAAGCCCCGCATGGCGGGGCAGGAACTGCTCGGAGTGATATGACCGTAAGAATTACTTGGGGAAGAAGTCCTTCAGCGGCTTCTTGAGGTGCACGAACCAGAGTTGGGTATCGCGCTCGGCGGCATCGTTCTGGCTCACTTCGTAGCTGGCGGCAGCGGGATTGCCCTGCTCATCCGAGAGCTTGCCGCTGGCGTCCACGGTATAGGCTTCCGGGTCTTCGTCCTTGCCGTTGATCTTGCCCTTGAGGCCAAAGTCGTTGTCGTTGATAAAAGCCAGCTGGGTGGCATCACCAAACTTGCCGATCTCACCGACGATGGCGATGCCTTCAGCCTTTTCCGGCTCCCAACCGAAGTCGCGCAGATCAAAGAGCTTGGTCTTGCGCACCATCTTCAGGCCGCCAGACGTCCCTGCCGACACTACATTGCTACTGCCCTGCACACCGCCACCGGTCTGCAATTCGCTCAGTGCCTTGGCATCGGCGTATTCCAGCTCCTTGCCATTGGGCAGCTTGCGGCCGCTCAGATCGTCCGCCCCCAGGATGTCGACCAGGTAGACGATGTTGCGCATGCGCTTTTGTTTGTCCTTACCTTGCTCGATCAAGAGGAAGCGGTTGTCGTCGATGGCGATCAGGTCGCCGATCTTGGCGTCGCCGCTCTTCTTGTAGTCGGCCACGTCATGCGGGTAGGCGAACATGCGGGTAGCGCCGGTCTTGGGGTCCAGCTCCACCATACGTAGGAACTGGGCCGTGCCGCGGGTTTCCTTGTTGATGTCGAGGGTGCTCTGCACTATGGCCATCACCCGGCCACTGGGCTCCACCGCAATGCCTTCCAGACCGCGGTTGGGCTGACGGCTGCCGATGACCTCAGGCAGGCCGGCACCCGGCAGGTACTGCTGCATGAACTCGCCGCTCTTGGCATCCACCTGGGCGATCACCGGGCCATATTCGTCCGAGATCCAGAGATTACCCTGCTTGTCGAAGTCGATGCCTTCCGGGTCCATACCAAAGTCGTCGAACTTGAGCGGCTTGAGCTCGTCCGACAGCGGGATCTCCCTGGAGGAGCCGGAGCTATCCGGGTTGACCGGGCGACCGCTGATGGGCTTGCCGTCCTGCTTGAGCGGCATGGAGCTGACCAGACGAGCCGCATCGGCCAACTGAACATTGATGATGCCGATGCGCGGGGCAAACTCCGGGGCCAGGAAGACCTTGCTGGGCGAGGTCTTGTCGCCCGTCTTGACCCTGGGCGAATCGCCATTGGGGCCACGATCGGTCAGCGCCCAGAAGCTCAGCGAGGCATCCTTCTCATAACCCTTGAAGCGCAGACCGGAACCGATAGCCAGCGGCAGGCCCTTGGGGAAAGCAGCCTTGAACTTGCCGTTGTAGGGAACGTATTCGCTGGCCGGCACGTCCAGGGTGTAACGCTCGACCATGGTGACCGAGGCATGCTCGACCGGCTTGAGCTCAAAGGCGTTGGCAGCCAGGGCGGAATGGGCATAGACCGCAGCGAGCGCGGCAGCAATCAGGCGAACTTGCATGGCATCTTCCAGTGGTTGTTCGTGCGAAACGGCGGCACGTTACCGGGGCAAGATGACAGTGATGCGACGAGTCCCCGCCGCTCCAAAAGCAAAACGCCCCAGGCGGGGCGTTCTGTTTCATGCCGGGCTCAGGATCAAGCCTCAGTCCAGTCAAGAATGACCTTGCCGGATTGACCCGACAGCATGGTCTCAAAGCCGGTCACGTACTCCTCCACCGGGAAGCGGTGGGTGATCATGGGGCTCAGGTCCAGGCCGCTTTGCAGCATGGCGGCCATCTTGTACCAGGTCTCGAACATCTCGCGGCCGTAGATACCCTTGATGATCAGGCCCTTGAAGATGACCTGGTTCCAGTCGATCGCCATATCGCCCGGCGGGATGCCCAGCAGGGCCACCTTGCCGCCGTGGTTCATGGTGTCGAGCATGCTGCGGAAGGCCTGCGGGTTGCCAGACATCTCGAGGCCCACATCGAAGCCCTCGGTCATGCCCAGCTCGGTCATGACCGAACGCAGGTCCTGCTTGGCAACGTTGACGGCGCGGGTGGCACCCATCTTCAGCGCCAGCTCCAGCCGGTATTCGTTCACGTCGGTGATCACCACGTGGCGGGCACCCACATGACGGGCAATCGCGGCCGCCATGATGCCAATGGGGCCGGCACCGGTGATCAGCACATCCTCGCCGACCAGGTCGAAGGACAATGCGGTATGGGTGGCGTTGCCAAAGGGATCGAGGATGGACGCGATCTCGTCGGGGATGTCGTCCGGGATCTTGAAGGCATTGAAGGCCGGGATCACCAGGTATTCGGCAAATGCACCCTCGCGGTTGACACCCACGCCGGTGGTATTGCGGCACAGGTGCACACGGCCGGCACGGCAGTTACGGCAGTAGCCGCAGGTGATGTGGCCTTCGCCCGAGACACGGTCGCCGATCTGATAACCCTTGACCTCTGAGCCCATGCCGACCACTTCGCCCACGTACTCATGGCCAACGTGCATGCCAACCGGGATGGTCTTCTGCGCCCAGTCGTCCCACTTCCAGATATGGATGTCGGTACCGCAGATCGCCGTCTTGCGAATCTTGATCAACAGATCGTTGTGGCCGACCTCGGGCTTCTTGACGCGTTGCAGGGTGAGGCCGGGTGCGGCTTCGGCTTTGACGAGTGCTTTCATTGTTACTGTCCTTGCTGGTCTGCCGCCTCGTGAGCGGCTTTCAGATCAATTTCAAAACATATGCGGGCCTGCCCCGGCCCGCCGTGATCGCTGATCACGGGATAGTCGTTCACCGTGGCATCCCCTTCCGCCAGCCTGAAGCCCAGGCTGAGGTGGAAAGCCACGGAAGCATGATTCACGGGCGAGGTGATCGCCTTGATACGGGTGCGCCCGGCAAGCCGGGCATGCGCCATGAATGCCTGGTAGAGCGTGCGTCCCAGCCCCGAACCGCGAGCCGATGGTGCGACACCGATAAAATGAACATAGGCGACATCTGGCTGGGTTTGCGACAAAAAACCCACCAGAAAACCCGCCAGCTCACCTTCGGCCGTCTCTGCAAACAGGCTGCTGTCGCCGAAATGCTCGAAGAGGAAGCGGTGCAGCAGATGATCGACCTGCCGCCCACCCCACCATTCGTTCATTACCGCCCGGATGGGCAGATGATCGGCAACCGTCAACGCACGCAGACGCATCAGATCACGCCCAGTTCCTTACCCACCAAGGTAAAGGCAGCTACCGCACGCTCGATATGCTCGGTGCTATGTGCCGCGCTCATCTGGGTACGGATGCGGGCCCTGCCCTTGGGTACGACCGGGAAGGAGAAGCCGATCACGTAGACGCCGTGTTCCAGCAGCTTGGCAGCCATCTCACCCGCCAAGCGGGCGTCGCCCAGCATCACCGGCACAATGGGGTGCTCGCCCGGCAAGAGGGTAAAGCCGGCGGCGCTCATCTTGTTGCGGAACAACTCGGCATTGGCCTTGACCTTGGCGCGCAGGACAGCACCTTCGGTCTTGAGGATGCGGAACACCTCCAGGCTGGCAGCGGTGATGGAGGGTGCCAGGGAGTTGGAGAACAGATAGGGGCGCGAGCGCTGGCGCAGCAGGTCCACGATGGCACGACGACCCGACACGTAACCACCGGAAGCACCACCGAGCGCCTTGCCCAGGGTACCGGTATAGATATCCACCCGGTCGGCCACGCCACAGTGCTCAGGCGTACCGGCACCGGTCTCGCCGATAAAGCCGACGGCGTGCGAATCATCGACCATGACCAGGGCACCGTACTGGTCGGCCAGGTCGCAGACACCCTTGAGGTTGGCGATATAGCCATCCATGGAGAACACACCGTCGGTGACGATCAGGGTGAAGCGGGCACCGGCGGCCTTGGCGGCCTGCAGCTGGGCTTCCAGATCGGCCATGTCGTTGTTCTTGTAGCGGTAGCGCTGTGCCTTGCAAAGCCGCACGCCGTCGATGATGGAGGCGTGGTTGAGCTCATCTGAGATCACCGCGTCTGCATCGCTCAAGAGGGTCTCGAACACGCCGCCGTTGGCGTCGAAACAGCTGGAGTAGAGGATGGTGTCATCGGTACCCAGGAAGCCCGAGATCGCTGCCTCGAGATCCTTGTGCACCGACTGCGTGCCACAGATAAAGCGCACGCTGGCCACGCCATAGCCGTAATCATCCACGCCCTTCTTGGCCGCCGCGATCAGGCGCGGGTCGTCCGCCAGGCCCAGATAGTTGTTGGCGCAGAAGTTCAGCACTTCCTTGCCGTCACGCAGCTTGATATCAGCCCGCTGGTGGCTGGCGATCACGCGTTCGGGCTTGAAGAAGCCGGCTTCCTTGATACCGGCCAGCTCGGATTCGAGATGCTGGAGAAAAGCGGAATTCATAGGTCTCCTTGGGTGGCCCTGGCGTGGGTAACGCTGCAGCCTGTGAGGTGCCGGGTAGGCAGGAAGGGCCTGATTTTACACCGCCCTTGGAGTTGCGTGGCGCACTCCCGTCGGGTGCGGCTTTCGCTACCGAGCCATGCCACCCTCCAAAGGCTGCGGCAAGCAGCGGCAGCGCTGCTACACTGCGCTGCGTTGTTCCGACAAGAGCCTGCAATGAGCCACAGCAACCAGTTCGACCTGTTCAAGACCCGCCGCTTCCTGCCCCTGTTCGTCACCCAGTTCCTCGGGGCGTTCAACGACAATCTGTTCAAGAACGCCATGCTGGTGATGATCACCTTCTTCGGTCTCGGTTTTGCCGGGCTCGATGCGCCGACGCTGGTGAATGCAGCGGCTGGCATCTTTATCCTGCCCTTCTTCCTCTTTTCGGCCACCGCCGGGCAGTTGGCTGAGAAGTTCGACAAGGCGGCCCTGGCCAGGATGGTCAAGCTGCTGGAGATCATCATCATGGCCATGGCCGCAACCGGCTTTATGCTGCGCAGCGCCGCCATATTGATGGGCTGCCTCTTTCTGATGGGCGTGCACTCCGCCCTGTTTGGCCCGCTCAAGTACTCCATCCTGCCGCAGTACCTGAGCGAGCGGGAGCTCCTGGGCGGCAACGGCCTGATCGAGATGGGTACCTTCGTCGCCATCCTCCTGGGCCAGATCGGCGGCACACTGATCATCGAGGGCAACAAGGACAACCATATGCTGATGGGGGCTGCGATTTCGGCCGCCTGCCTGGGCGTTGCCATACTGGGCTACCTCACCAGCCGCGCCATGCCCCCTGCGCCGCCGCAGGCCAAGGACCTGAAGATCAATTGGAACCTCTTCAGCGAGACCTGGCACATCATCGCCATCAGCCGCCGCAATATGACGGTGTTCCACTCCCTGATGGGCATCTCCTGGTTCTGGTTCTTCGGCGCGGTCTACCTGACCCAGCTGCCGAGCTATGCCAAGGACGTATTGGGCGGCAATGCCGAGGTCTATACCCTCCTGGTTGCGCTGTTCTCCATCGGCGTGGGCGCCGGCTCCGCCCTGTGCGAGGCCCTCTCCGGCCGCAAAGTGGAAATCGGCCTGGTGCCCTTTGGCTCGATCGGCATGTGCGTGTTCGGCATCGACCTGTTCTTTGCCAAGCCGCCCATGCCCGCCCATGACATCGGCGCCCTCGCCTTCCTGCTGGACGCCAGCCACTGGCGTTTGATTGCCGATATCACCCTGCTTGGCACCTTTGGCGGCTTCTTTATCGTGCCGCTGTACGCCTTGATCCAGTTGAAGAGCGAGCCGGAATACCGCTCGCGGGTAATCGCCGCCAACAACATCCTCAACTCCTGCTTCATGGTGGTCTCGGCCATCGTCAGCGTACTGATCCTCAAGGCCGGCGCCAGCATTCCGCAGCTGCTGCTGATCATGGCGCTGATGAATATCCCGGTCGCCTTCTATGTGTATGGCCTGCAGCCGGAATTCCTGATGCGCTTTCTGGTCTGGATCGCTACCCACACCATGTACCGGGTGCGGCACCACGATCTCGGCAATATCCCCGAGGAAGGCCCGGTAATCCTGGTTTGCAACCATGTGAGCTTCATGGACGCACTGGTCATCGGTGGCGCCATCCGCCGCCCGGTACGCTTTGTGATGGACCACCGCATCTTCCGCATTCCGGTGCTGAGCTTTATCTTCAAGACCGCCGGTGCAGTGCCCATTGCCCCCGCCAAGGAAGACCCCGGCATGAAGGAGCGCGCCTTTCTCAAGGTGCAGGAATACCTCTCGCAAGGCGAGGTGGTGTGTATCTTCCCCGAGGGCAAGATCACCTACGACGGCGAGCTGAATGCCTTCCGCCCCGGCGTGGTCGAGATAGCCCAACGCAGCGGCGCCACCGTGGTGCCCATGGCTCTGCGTGGGCTGTGGGGCAGCTTCTTCAGCCGCAAGGACGGCAGCGCCATGCTCAAGATGCCGCGACGCGTCTGGTCGCGGATCGAACTCGTGGCCGGTAAGCCGGTCCCAGCCGGCGAGGTCGATCTCTCCAGCTTGCAGACCCAGGTACAAGCCCTGCGCGGCGACTGGAAATAAACCCGCCTCGGCCCGGTACTACCGGGCCGCTTGTTATCCACCGGATTCACCATGCCCACCGAGTTGACACCCTTACGCCTGATACGCAACCTGGTCCAGCCCTACCGGGCCCGGCTGCTGGTCGCTGCCGCCTCGCTGCTGATCGCCGCAGCCTGCATGCTGCTTCTTGGCCAGGGCTTGCGTGGGGTGATAGACCGGGGCTTCGTAGCCAATGACGCCCACCTGCTGGACCAGGCATTGCTGGCGCTGTTTGGCTTGATCGCCGTACTGGCCGTCGCGACCTATGGCCGCTTCTACAGTGTCTCCTGGCTGGGGGAGCGCATCACCGCCGATCTGCGGCGCAAGGTATTCGATCACCTGCTCACCCTACCGCCCTCCTTCTTTGAGAGTGGCCGCACCGGCGAGGTGATCTCGCGCCTGACCAACGACACCACCCAGATCGAGACCGTGGTGGGTTCGTCGGCATCCATGGCTATCCGCAACCTGCTCCTGCTGGTCGGTGGGCTGGTGATGCTGGCAGTCACCAGCCTCAAGCTAACCCTCCTGGTACTGGTAGGCGTACCACTGGTGGTGGCGCCTATCGTGCTGCTGGGCCGGCGGGTGCGCCGCCTGGCGCGGCAGAGCCAGGACCGGGTGGCCGATGTCAGCGCCCTGATCGACGAGACGGTGCACGAGATCCGTACCGTGCAGGCCTATGGTCACGAGGCCGAGGACCAGCGGGCCTTCGGACTCAAGGTGGAGGCCACCTTCGAGACCGGTCGTACGCGCATACGCCATCGCGCCAGCATGATCGTGGCAGTGCTGGTCTTGGTCTTCGGCGCTGTGGCAGCCATCCTCTGGGTTGGCGGGCACGACGTGCTGGCCGGGCGGATCAGTGCCGGGCAGCTGTCGGCCTTTGTGTTCTACGCGGTGATCGTGGCTGGTGCGGTAGGCACCATCTCGGAGGTGATCGGCGACGTACAGCGTGCTTCCGGCGCGCTGGAGCGACTGGTTGAGCTCTTGGCTACCAGGCCGGACATCGCCGACCCGGTGTCGCCCGCTGCCCTCCCCGTCGGGGCGCGCGGCGAGGTGGTGTTCGATGCGGTGACCTTCCACTACCCCAGCCGGCCGCAGCAAGCCGCGCTGCAGGACTTCAGCCTGCATATCCGCCCCGGCGAGAAGGTGGCCCTGGTCGGTCCTTCCGGTGCCGGCAAGAGCACCGTCTTCCAAATGCTGCTGCGCTTTTACGATCCGGCCCAGGGGCGTATCCGGATCGATGGCCTGGATATCCGTGAGCTGGCACTGACCTCGCTGCGGTCGCAATTGGCCATGGTGTCGCAGGATGCGGTGATCTTTGCCGCCTCGGTCATCGACAATGTGCGCTACGGCCGCCCGGACGCCAGCGAGGCCTTGGTGCGGCAGGCTTGCGAGGCGGCCTTTGCGGCCGAATTCATCGAGCAGTTGCCCGAGGGCTATGCCACCGACCTGGGCGAGCGTGGTGTGCGCCTGTCAGGCGGGCAGCGGCAACGCATTGCCATTGCGCGCGCCATCCTGGCGGACCGGCCGGTACTACTGCTGGACGAAGCCACCAGCGCGCTCGACTCCCACAGCGAGCGCATGGTCCAGCAGGCGCTGGAGCGGCTGATGGAAGGCCGCACCACCCTGATCATTGCCCACCGGCTCTCCACCGTGCTGCACGCCGATCGCATCGTGGTTGTCGACGGCGGCCGAATCAGCGGCATAGGCAGCCACGCCGAGCTGGTGGCCGGCAACCCACTCTACCAGCGGCTGGCCAGCCTGCAGTTGCAGGCATGATGACAAAGTCATACAAGCAATTGATATAAAAGGAATTTTTACGTAACGTTTATCAGAAAAACAGCGTATTCTGGATGTGGAGCAATTGCTCCAAGCATTGGCTTTCCGCTCAAACCGCAACAGACGGTAGCCCTGACCATCCGGAGACAGCACCATGCGCATCGGTATCGTTACCGACTCCAGCTGCGACCTGCCGCGCAGCCTGCTCGACCAGCACCATATCGTGATCATGCCGATCACCATCCACGGCCCACAGGGCGATTTCGTCGACAGCCGCAACCCCAAGGCCACCCTCGCCTTCTATCGCGACGTGTTGTCCGGCCACGAGGCGGACGTCAGCTCCAGCCCCTATAGCGTGGAGCAGATCCGCGAGCTCTTCCTCAAACGGCTGGTACTGGAATTCGACTACGTGTTCTGCGTCACGGTCATGGCCAGCCGCAGCCTGATCTTCGAGAACGCGACCCACGCTTCGCTACGCATACTCAGCGACTACCGGCCCATACGTGAGGCAGCCGGCGTCAAGACGCCGTTCTCGTTACGCGTATTCGACAGCAACCAGCTGTTCACCGGCCAGGGCCTGATCGTGGCCGAGGTGGCACGGCTGGCGGCGGCCGAGGAGTCATCACTCGACATCATCCGCCATATCGATACCCTAACCCGCCACACCCAGGCCTTTTTGGTACCGGCCGGACTCAGCCAACTACGTCACCAGGCACGCAAGCGTGGCGACAAGAGCGTGGGTTTTCTGAGCTATGCGCTCGGTTCCGCGCTCGATATCAAGCCCATCGTGCGGGCCTACCGTGGCGACACCCAGCCGGTGACCAAGGTGCGCGGCTTTGAGGCCGGATGCAATCTGCTGTTCGATAAGGCCATCACCCAGATGCAGGGCGGACTCTTGGCACCGGTGGTTTGCGTAAGCTATGGCGGCGACACTGCGGTGGTGGAATCCATGGAGGGCTACCAGGCACTGCTGCGCGAGGCAGCCGCCCACAAGGTGACGGTACTGCTCTCTGAGATGGGTACCCCGGCCGGCGTCAACATCGGTGCCGGCGCCTTCTCGCTGGCCTTTGCGGCTGAGCACGAGGTGCGATTCGAATAGCATTAAACAAGGGGCGGCAAACCGCCCCTCGCCGAGACTTACAAACCCAGGAGCAGGTCGCGCTGGATATCTTCGATATGTTCCAAACCGACCGAGATACGCACCAGGCCTTCGCCTATGCCGGCCAGCGCCTTGGCCTCGGGGCTGATGCGACCATGGGTGGTGGTGTAGGGATGGGTGATGGTGGTCTTCACGTCGCCGAGGTTGGCGGTGCGGCTCAGCAGCTGCACGCTGTCGATCAACTTCCAGGCGGCTTCCTTACCACCCTTGAGATCGAACGACACCACACCGCCGCCGCCCGACTGCTGCCGCATGGCCAACTCATGCTGCGGGTGCGAGGGTAAACCTGGGTAGTAGACCTTGGCCACGGCAGGTTGCGCTTCCAGCCACTTCGCCAGTGCCAGCGCATTCTCACAATGCGCCTTCATGCGTATGCCCAGCGTCTCCAACCCCTTGGTCAGCACCCAGGCATTGAAGGCCGAAAGGGTTGGACCGGCAGTGCGCAGGAACTGGTAAACCGGCTCGATCAGTGCCTTGCTGCCCACCACCGCCCCACCCAGCACCCGGCCCTGGCCGTCGATGTACTTGGTAGCGGAATGGATAACCAGATCAGCGCCCAGCTTGAGTGGACGCTGCAAGGCGGGCGAACAGAAGCAGTTGTCGACCACCATGATGGCGCCGTGCCGGTGCGCCACCGCCGAGATGGCGGCAATATCGGCCACTTCGGTCAGCGGGTTGGACGGGGTTTCCAGGTAGAACAGCCGGGTTTCCGGCTTCACCGCGGCATCCCAGGCTGCCGGTTGGGTGGCATCCACATAGCTCACCGTGACACCGAACTTGCCCAGCCAGTTGTTGAAGAGCTGGATGGTGGCCCCGAACATACCGGCCGAGGCCAGGATATGGTCACCGGCCTTCAGATGACCCATGCACAGTGCCAGGATGGCCGACATGCCGCTGGCGGTAGCCACGGCGGTCTCCGCGCCTTCCATGGCCGCCAGACGCTCCTGGAACTGGGTAACCGTGGGGTTGGTAAAACGTGAATAGATATAGCCCGGCTCCACACCGGTAAAGCGGGCAGCCGCCTGTGCCGCATTGTCCGCCACGAAGCTGGAGCTCAGGTACAGGGCCTCAGCATGCTCGCCGAACTGGCTGCGCTCCTGACCGGTACGGATGGCCAGCGTTTCCAGGTGATAGTCGAATTCGTCGCTCATGGTGTCTTCGATCCGGGTGGGGTTGCTTGATTTATCGTCGCTGCGCCTAGCAAGGTACAGGCACGGTTGCAGGGTTTGCCAGCCAACTGTCCTGCCTCAGCCTACCGCCAGGCGCAGGCCGAACAGGATGAACACCATGCCCAGCAGGCGGTTGATCCAGAGCGCATAGTGCGGCGCCTCGTCGAGATGGCGCAGGATAAACCCGGCGCCAAGGATCAAGAGGCTTTGGTAGAGACAGTTGAGCGCAATGAACACGGTGCCCAGTACCGCAAAATTCCAGCCGCTGGCGCCCGGCGCCACAAACTGCGGGAAGAAGGCCATGAAGAACACGATGGCCTTGGGGTTGAGCAAGGTCACCAGCAGGCTGCGCCGGTAAGGGCCTGTTGAATCGGGTTGGCTCACCGCCAGGCCCTGCTCCTTGGACAGCAGACTCTTGATGCCCAACCACACCAGGTAGGCACCGCCACCATACTTGAGCACCTCAAAAGCCAGCGGATTGGTCGCCAGCAGCGTGGCGGCGCCGATGGCGGCCGCGGCCATGAGGATGGCATCGCCCGTGCTGGTACCGGCCAAGGCGGCAAAGCCGTGCCGGCGCGAACCGGTGGCCGAGCCCAGGATGGCCAGCGTACCCGGGCCGGGGGATAGGATCAGCAGCGTGGACGCTACCAGGAAAGCGGGGAAATCAATGATGCCGGACATGGAGCAAGTGAAGACGGAAAACAGCCGGCCAGTGTAACGCAGGCCAACGTCCCGCCTCATGGCGCTTGCTTACATGCAAATTCCCTCGCCGGCGATCAACTCCGCACCGCCTCGGGTGCCGGCACCACGGGCGTCAGGCGCAGGCGCTGAAATACCACCGCTGCGCAGAGCATGGATACCCCTACGGCGATGATGGTCGCCACGCTGAAACGCCAGGGGCCGCTCTGTACGTAGCCCTCGCCAGCCAGCGCCGTACCGGCCGCGGCCCCCAGCAAGGCGATCACCAGGGTGCGCAGCACCAGCGCGCCGTCATGGTCGTTCTCGGTCAGGAGGCCGATCAAGAACGGCGTGACCATATAGAAACCGATGTTGACCAGCACCTGGCCCAACAGAAAAGGTGTGGGGCCGAGCCAGTTGAAGAAAACATACAACGCAGCGGCCATGACCACGAAGCCCAGCAACACGCAGTGCAGCCGGTAGGCAGGATTGCGGGTCAACGACGGTACCACGGCCCCGGCAAAACCGGCGATGGAGGAAATGGCGAGAAAGAGGCCTACCGTGGCCGGCGCGATATGGGCAGTGTTCCCCACATAACCACTGACCGCCCACTGCCCCGCCTGCACCGCATAGACCAGCACCACCACCAGCCAGACCAGACCCAGCTGGCGCTTACCCAAGGTAGTGGGCCGCAAGGCGCTGGCCGCCGCCCTGTCTGGCCGGGCGCGGATGGTCAGTACCAAGGGCGCCATCAAGAGCCCCATGCCGGCCAGCCATAGAAAGAGGCTACCCCGCCCGGTTTCCACTGGCAGGACGGAGAGCACATAGAGCAGCAGGCCCATGGCCAGCCCTCCTAGCAGATTGATCTGCCCCCAGATGCGCTCGGCTTGCGGTTCGGCCGCCACCTCGCAGGTAATCAAGCTGAATAGCGCCCCCTCCCCCAAGCCGGTCAAGAAACGCGCCAGGGCGAGCGTCGGGGCGGTATCGAGCACCTGGCTGGCAGCCTCGCCCAGCACCAGGGCCGCCAGGCCGCCCAACATCACGGTGCGCCGAAAATGCAGCACCAGCCGGGGGACGAGCAGGCAATACAGGGCCATGCCGGCGATCTCCACGCTTGCGACCAGGGTGGCGGTCTCTTCCGAAATACCTGGGATGCGTGCCAGCACCAGCACGATCAAGGGCATCACCATGGTGCCATTCAGTGCCGCAGCGAATGCCGCGCTCAAGCCTGCTACCCGCCGCCATGCCGACATCGCCCGCCTCCCCCTGCTCTATGGCACCCAGCCTCGCACTATAGCTGGCCACCGCCAGGCAGACAGGGTCCCAAGCGGCCGGTCAAGGGGTGCGCAAAGGTCAGCGCCTGTCGCAAAACCGTCACCGGGCCAAGCGCTTGCTGGCTGGTTTCAGCGCTTGCACGTCACAATGGGCCATAGCGGATGGAGACATATAAAAATGACCGATATCACCGATGACCGCTACACCGTTGCCAACCTGCCGGTCTATCTGCTGCGCTGCCTAGCGGCCACGGCCGAGGACCTGGGCATACCCGCCAGCCGGCTCTGCATGGGCCTGGGTCTGAGCGTGGACGATCTGGCCAACCCGGCCAGCCGTATTTCCTACCGGCAAGGCAGCATCATGATCCGCCGGGCACTGCAGATGGCGCCGGGGCAAGGCCTGGGCCTGATCATCGGCGAACGGGAGACCATCGCTTCCATTGGCCTTCTGGGTTACGCCATGCTCACCAGCCGCACGCTGGGTGAGGCGGTGGCGCTGGGCCTGAGCCAGCAGAAATTCGCCGGCAGCATGTTGCAGTTCGACCTGGATCAGGATGCACAGACCACCGTCGTTACCGCCTCCTTGAAGTTCCCGGAGCCGGAGATCCATATTTTTTTGGTGGAGGAGGCCTTTGCCAGCTTCCTGCAGATTGCCCGCAGCCTGGTGGGCATCGCCTTCAAGCCCAAGTGGGTGGACCTGGCCTACCCGGAACCGGTCTATGCCGCGGAGTACCGCCGGGTGTTCGATTGTCCCTTGCGCTTTGGCCAGAAGACCAGTGCCTTTGCGGCAGATGCCAGCTGGATCGCCAAGCCGCTGTTGACCTACGACCCGCTGAGCCACCGACAGGCCTTGGAATTCCTAGAGATCGGCATCTCGCGCGAGCGGGACAAGACCGAGTTGTTCGAATCGGTTGAGCGGGCCATACGCCAGCGCATGCAGCAGGCACCCACGTTGAGCGATGTGGCCGGCATGCTCTGCCTGAGCGAGCGCACCCTGCGGCGGCGCTTATCGGACAGCGGGGTGACCTACCAGGCTCTGCTGGATAGCGTGCGCAAGAACCGGGCGATCGAATTACTCGCCAACCCGCGCCTATCTATCGAGCAGGTGGCGCTGGAGGTGGGTTTCAGCGATGCACACAACTTCCGCCGTGCCTTTCGCCGCTGGACCGGCTCAGCCCCGAGCGAGTTACGTGAGCCCGGATTGCGCCCGAGCTAAACCGATCGCTTGATTGGCCGTTTTGCACCCCCAGTTCGACCGCTTGAGCCGTGACGCTCGCCCCCGCAAAGCCTCTACATTGGGCGGCATAGACAGTACCGGACCGGCGATGACAAGCCCGGCCGGGCCGATCATCAGGCTGAGGGTACAAGCACTTGAGCGGAACCGACGACCATTGCTGTGTACTTGCCGTAGACCTCGGTACCTCGGGCTGCAAAACGGCCATCGTCTCTCGTGCTGGCGAGATATTGGGCTGGGCTTACAGAGCGGTCGACACTCGCTTCCTGCCGGGCGACGGCGCCGAGCAGGTACCGGAAGACTGGTGGCAGGCCTTCCTCGGCAGTGCCGGTGAGGCACTGGCACGTAGCGGGGTTGCAGCCCGGCATATCGTGGCGGTGTGTTGCTCCACCCAGGGCGAAGGGACCATACCTGTTGACCGTGAGGGGCTGGCGCTGAGCAATGCCATAACCTGGATGGACATGCGCGGCAGCGAGCAGATACGCCAGCAGTCACGCGGCAGGCTTAATATGGCCGGCTACGATGCCTTCAAGCTCTGGCGCTGGCTGCGCCTCTGTGGCGGCGCACCTGCCTTGTCCGGCAAGGACCCCAGCGCCCATATGCTGTACATCCGGGAGCACATGCCCGAGGTCTACGCATGTACCTACCGGTTCCTGAACGTCCTCGACTACCTCAACTTGCGGCTGACCGGCCGCTTTGTCGCTACCCACGATTCCATCCTGACCTCCTGGGTAACCGACAACCGCGACGCCGGCAAGGTACGTTATCACCCCGGCCTGGTGGCCGACAGCGGCATCGATGCCGACAAATTCCCCGAGATCGTGCCCTGCACCGAGGTACTCGGTCCGCTGCTGCCCGCCGTGGCAGAAGCATTGGGGCTGGACCCAACCACCCGGGTGGTGGCCGGCGCTATCGACAATACGGCAGCGGCTGTCGGGGCCGGCACCCTGGCTGACTATGCCCCTCACCTCTACATCGGTACGTCTTCATGGATAGGTGCGCATGTGCCGCGCAAGCAGACCCACGTCCGCTCTGCCATCGCCTCCCTGCCCTGTGCCGTGCCAGACAAATACCTGATGGTCGCCATGCAGACCACGGCCGGTAGCAACCTGGCCTTTCTGAAGGAGAAGGTGCTCTACCACCAGGACGAGCTGCTGCGCGAAGCCCAGCTACCGGATGTGTACAAGATCATCGACCAGATCGCGGCGCGAGTTCCGGCCGGCAGCAAGGGGCTGATCTATACCCCCTGGCTGTTTGGCGAGCGCTGCCCGGTCGAGGACCGCTCACTTAGGGCTGGCCTCTTCAACCTTTCGCTGCACCATAGCCGCGAGACCATCATCCGGGCCTTTCTTGAGGGAGTGGCGCTCAATACCCGCTGGATGATGAAGCCGGTAGAGCGCTTCCTGGGTCGGCCGGTCCGCGAAATGACCATCCTCGGCGGGGGTGGCAGCTCGGAAGTGTGGTGCCAGATCTTTGCCGATGTGCTGGGCGTGCCCATGCGCCAGCTGGCCGAACCCTTGCAGGCCAATGCGGTCGGGGCGGCTTATATCGCCTTCGTGGGCCTGGGCTTGATCGACTACCCCAGTGCTGCCGCCCAGACCCGCTACCGGCGGGTATTCGAGCCACATGCCGCCCACCACGGTGTGTATGGCGAACGTTATGCCACCTTCGTGGAGCTGTACGAGCGGTTGCAACCGCTCTACCAGCGCCTCTCGCATGCCCAGGGCTAGGACCATGAGCCCCTTCCACGCCCAGCGCCAGGAAGTGATCGATACCTGCTTGCAACTGGCTGAACAGGGCTATCTGGCCGGTACTGGCGGCAATGTGGCGCTAAGGCTCGATGCAGCGCACATCGCAGTCACCCCGACCGCAGCCGACTACTACACCCTGGAGGTGGAGGATATCTGTGTACTGCGCTTGGACACGCTGGCGCAGGCCGAAGGCCGCCTGGCGCCCTCGGTGGAGAGTGGCCTGCATGCTGCCCTGCTGCGGGCCAAGCCGGCCATGCAGGCATCGGTGCACACCCACCAGCCGCTCGCCAGCGCCATGGCCCTGCTCAATACCGCTATCCCCCTACCCCTGCCGGCCGACCAGGCCCTGCTGGGCCGCGAAGTTGCCATCGTGCCCTATGCGCCATCCGGCACCGGCCTGCTGGTCCGCGCCCTGCGCCGTAGGCTGTTGCCCGAAATACAGGCCTACCTGCTACGCAACCACGGTTTGATCTGTGCTGCCCGCAGCCTGCCCGAAGCTGTCGACCAGCTGGGCCGCATCGAGCGTGCGGCAGCGAGCTTTCTACGCCAGCGCATTGCTGCGCGCGCGTCTGGCGGCTTGCAAGCACTGACCCTCGCCGCCCTGACCGACCAACCGTGAAAGCCCTCTCTCCATGAAGTTGAATGACGCCCCCCAGCCCAGTGACAGTGGCTACGCGATCAGCCAGTGGCAGGACACCGACGCCATCTACGAACGACTGCAAACGCTGTTGAAGGCGCCACTGCGGCCGATACGGCGCGAACGCATGGACGAGGTACTCAATTACTTTACCGCCCACTGCCAGGGCTCCAAGGCACTGGCGGAACGGGCCGCCACCGTCATACCGGGCGGTGTGCAACATAACCTGGCCTTCAACCATCCTTTCCCACTGGCGGTAGCACGCTGTGACGGCGCCCATATGTGGGATGTAGACGGCAACCGCTATATCGACTTCCTGCAGGCTGGCGGCCCTACCCTGCTCGGTTCCAACCATCCGGCGGTACGGGAGAAAGTCCATACCCTGCTGGACGAGTGCGGACCAGTGACCGGCATGTTCCATGAGTACGAGGTCAAGCTGGCCGAGCTGATCCGCCAGCATATGCCGGCGGTGGAGATGTTCCGCATGCTGGGCTCCGGCACCGAGGGCGTGATGGGAGCCATCCGGCTGGCGCGGGCCTTTACCGGCAAGCGCTGTGTGATCAAGGTGGGTGGCGCCTATCACGGCTGGAGTGACCAGATGGTTTACGGCATGCGCCTGCCCGGTACCGGCCGGCGCGAGGCCACCGGCATCCCACGCGGCGCCACCGGCGCAACCCAGGAATGCTTCCCCAACGACCTGGATGCGCTGCGCCGCAAGCTTTGGCTCAACCGGCTGCGCGGCGGCACCGCGGCCGTGATCGTCGAGCCGCTCGGCCCCGAGAGCGGTACCCGGCCGGTACACCGCGACTACAACGCCGGGGTACGCAAGCTCTGCGACGAATTCGGCGCGCTGCTGATCTTTGACGAGGTAGTCACCGGCTTTCGGGTCGGCATGGGGGGAGCACAGGGCTACTTTGGCGTGGCGCCGGACCTGACCGTGTTCGGCAAATGCCTGACCGGCGGATACCTGATGGCGGGCGGCATAGGCGGCCGCAAGGACGTCATGATGCTGCTGGCCGGCGGCATAGGCGCACTCAGCAAGCGGGCCTTCGTGGGCGGCACCCTGTCTGCCAACCCGCTCTCCTGCGTGGCCGGCTACTACGCGATCAGCGAGATGGCCCGCAGCAATGCACCGGTAGTCGCCGGCCGCGCCGGCGACCGGCTCTGCCGCGGGCTGCAGGAGATCATCACCCGCCGGCAGCTGCCCTATGTGGCCTACAACCAGGGCTCCATCGTGCACCTGCAAACCTCGGCGGTACTGCTCCTGAGCACCCGCAACCCGATCAAGCTGCTCAAGGAAGTGAAGGCCCGCAAGCACATGATGGAGGAGATGGGGGCCGCCTACATGGCCCACGGCATCGTCACCCTGGCCGGCAGCCGGCTCTATACCAGCATGGCCGATACCGACGAGATCATCGACGAAGCACTCGAGCGCTTCGATACCGTGCTGAGCCTGGTCTAGCCCATGCGTGAACACGAGGATCTCTCGCAAAGCCTGCACGAAGCCGCCACCCGGTTGCGCGGCAAAAGCCTATTCGATGCCGGGGCCTGCCTATCGGTGCTGATGCCTGGCGAGGCGGCCTTTCTGCTGTTGGACCAGCAGAGCGATATCGGCAGGCATGACCTGGCATCGGCCGGCCAACCCGCCAGCGGGACTGCGGCCTTGCATGCCCGTATCTACCAAGCCCGAGGCGACGTGGGCGCGGTGTTGCAGGCAGCGCCCACTTGGGCGGCTGCGCTGGGTCAACTGGCCGCGCCCATGCCAGGGATCTTCGATGAACAGATACGCCACCTGGGGGCGCAGATTGGCCAAGTACCGGACTGGCGGCAAGGAAGCAAGCTGGAAGCCGCGCTGGCGCTTGGCAACAACGGTTATGGCCTGGGCACGCAGGTGCTGTGCCTGGGTATGACGCTGGAACGGCTGGTCTTCAATGCCGAGCTATTGGAGAAATGCGCCAAGGCCTATCTGCTGGCGCACAGCACCGGCATGCCGGTGGGGCGCATCCCCTGGCTGGTACGCTGGGTGGCAGGTGGGCGGCTGCGCAAGGACCAGCGGCGGGCGGCGCAGCGCCATGCTGCCGGGCAGTTGGCAGAGCGTTCGAAGGCGTACTAGGAAAAGGCAGGTTTGCAGGACGGCAGCAGCAGGATTAATCAGCGGCACTTAGAAAGTGAGCAGCACCCGGCATCAACACCAACCATAAGCAAGGGGCAGTCATGACTTTCCGCAAGCACAGCATCGCCATTGGTATCTCGATGATAGGCAGCACCGCGCTGAGCCTGGCCCCGCCGGCCATGGCGGCGGAGGAAGGCGGCGAAGCCGCGATCACGGTTACCGCGCAGAGCCGCAGCCAGAGTGCGCAGAGCGTGCCCATCCCCTTGCAGGTGGTTACCTCGGAGCAAATGGACAAGCTGGGTGCCAACAACCTCGGCGAGGTGAACGGCTATATCCCCGGCCTGACGGTTGATGCCGGCCAGCCCACCCAGCCCAACTTCACCCTGCGCGGCCTTGGAGCCAGCGACTTCGGCATCGGTACCGATTCGCCGGTGGGGGTGTATGTGGATGGCGTCTACACCGGCAAGACCGGCGGTTCGCTGATGAACTTCAATGACGTGCAGCGCATCGAGGTGCTCAAGGGCCCGCAGGGTACCCTGTTCGGGCGTAATAGCGCGGCCGGAGCGATCTCCATCGTCAACAACGAACCTGACACGGTCACGCCCATCTACTCGGGCCGGGTACGGCTTGGTGAGTACGGCGAGCGCAATGTGGACGTGCTGCTCAACCAGCCCATCAACGAGCAGATGGCGCTGCGCTTCAGCGCGGTCAGCCAGCGATCGGACGGCTGGCTTAGTGATGCCGCTACCGGCGAGAAACTCAATGGCACCAAGAACTGGGGCACGCGGCTCGCCTTCCGCTGGGAGCCCAGCCTGCGCGCCAAGCTCAATGTCAGCTGGGAGCATGAGGAGCTGGACCAGAAGGCGCGGCCCGCCATTGGCCTCGTGGCCCTACCGGATACCCCGGCCCTGCCCCCGGTGCCTGTCGACACCGCCAACTACCTCGATCCGCGCACGGCACCGGTCTACAACGACGCGGTCGGCAACCGTGAGGGACGCATTTTCGACGGCCTGACAGCCAGACTGGATGTACCACTGGGTTGGGCGGACTTCCGCTCGACCACCGCCTACCGGCGCTTCCATTCCATCAACCATGAGGACAACGACGGCACCAACCGGCAATACACCTACCTCGACACCGCCAACATCGAGCGCAACCGCAGCTGGCAGCAGGAATTCCGCTTCTCGGGCAAGGATGAGCGCATCGACTGGGTGGCCGGGCTGAGTTTCTTCCATGAGAACGCCAAACAGAACAGCCAGGTGAACACCTACACCGATACGCTGGACACGCTCTCCTTCAATATGGCGGGGCTGCCTATCTACAGCACGATCGCGCAACTGAGCGGGCTCGACCTCCTGGGAAACACCTGGCAAGAGAATATGTACAACGAGGCGCGTAACCGCGCTCAGGCGATCTACGGCGACGTGATCTGGCACCTGAGCCCGGCCTGGAACCTGACCACCGGCCTGCGCTTCACCCGCGACAAGAAGGAATTCAGCTGGTACCAACCGCTACGCAACGCCGCCGCAGTGGACGCGGGCGTCGCTGGTCTGAGCCAGGCGGGCTTCTTTGAGCAAGTGGCACAGATGATGGGACAGGATGTGGCCAACCAGTTGCAGGGCTTTCTGAGCCAGAACCAGCTGCTCACCAGCCCCGGCGCCAGCGGCGCGCCGCTCACCGCCAGCAATAGCTGGACCGACTGGAGCCCGCGCCTGGTGCTGGACTACAAGCTCGCGCCGGACCATATGGTCTATGCCTCGCTCGCCAAGGGTTACCAGGCCGGTGGCTACAACGCGCTGCAGCAGGTCGGCAGCAAGTTCGATCCGGAGACGGTGCGCAATGTGGAGTTCGGCATCAAGAGCTATTTCCGCGATGCCAAGCTGCTGCTCAACGCCTCGGTGTTCGCCTACCGCTTTACCAATCTGCAGCAGTTGAGCCTTGTGAACATCAACAGCTCCGGCGTGCCGCAGTACCAGGTCACAACCAGCGACCAGAAGGCCGAGGGCCTGGACCTGGAGGCGCGCTGGCAAGCAGCCCGCAGCCTGCAGCTGACCCTGGCCAGCGAGTATCTGAACCAGCGCTACGGCAGCTATACGAGCTCGGCCGGCACCAACCTGAGCGGCCAACCGGTAGGCAACCCGAAGTGGACCGTGGCAGTGGGTGCCGACTACACCTGGAGCGATGTGTTCGGCGGCAAGCTGATGGGCAGCCTGCAGAACGCCTATACCAGCGCCCACCGCTGCAATGCGGATTCGCAGGCGCAGGGCAGCTGTCTGCAGACCAACCGCTTTACGGTGGGCGCAGCCACCAACCGCACCGACTTGCGGCTGCGTTGGGATGCACCGTCGCGGCGCTGGAACGTGGCGCTGCTGGTCAACAATCTGTTTGACCGCCGTTATGTCACCGGGGTCTACAACATCGCCCAGGCGCTGGGTTCGACCTATGGCGCAGTCACGTCGCCGCGGACCACGGCCATCGAATTCGGCATCAGCATGTGATGCGATAGCCAAGGATACCCACCATGCGCACTCTTCCCACCCTGCTGCGTCTTGTGAGCCTGCTGGTCGCTCTGCCCGCCTTGGCTGAGACGCCAAGCGAGCAGATCATGGCGCAGTTTATCGATGCGACCGACGGCAGCGTGATCACCCTGCCCGAGGGCCGTTTCGAGTTCAGCCAGACGCTGTCAATTTCGGCCAACGGCGTCACCATCAAGGGCGCCGGCAAGGACAGAACCGTCCTCTCCTTCAAGGGCCAGCAGAGCGGCAACGGCATCGATGCCAGTGGCAAGCGGTTAACCTTTGAGGACTTTGCCATCGTCGACAGCAAGGCAGACGGGCTCAAGGTACAGAATTGCGAGGATTTGGTGATCCGCCGCCTGTCCGTGGACTGGAGCGGCCCGGTCAAGGCCAGCAATGGCGGCTACGGCCTCTACCCAGTGGCCTGCAAGCGCATCCTGCTGGAGGAAAACACCATACGTGGTGCCTCCGATTCCGGCCTCTATGTCGGCCAGACCGAAGACATCATCGTCCGCCGCAACACGGTCATCGAAAACGTGGCAGGGATAGAGATCGAAAACTCGCTGCGGGCCGATGTGTACGACAACGACGCCCGCAACAACACCGGCGGCATCCTGGTGTTCTCGCTGCCCGACCTGCCGGTGATACGTAACGGCGCCGGCACGCGGATCTTCGGCAACCGCATCCATGACAACAACACCGCCAACTTTGCGCCCAAGGGCAATATCGTGGGCCTGGTGCCGGCCGGAACCGGGGTGATGATCCTGGCCAACCGCGACGTGGAAATTTTCGACAACCAGATCGAGAACCACCGCTCCGCCAGCCTGATACTGACCAGCTACTACGCAACCGAGCGGCCTATCAACGACCCGCAGTACCAGGCGCAGGCGCGCAATACCTATATCCACGGCAACCGCATGCGTAACGGTGGCTATTCGGCCGACGGCATGCTCAAGGACCTCCAAGGCGGCATGCGCCTGGCCGGGGTCAAGCTCGAGCGCATACCGCATGTGGTGCACGACGGCATCCTGGCCGGCAAGGCGGCCTCCATCAGCGAGCTCAAGCTGTGCATACGGGACAACCAGCTCGATGGCGAGAGCATGGCCTTCGTGGACATGCGGCTGGAGGATGCCGGCTTCTGGAAGGCGCTGTTCCGCATGTGGGAGCCGCGCGCCACACAAGCGACGCCGAGTGAATACGACTGCACTTTGCCGCCGCTGCCGGCGGTGGCGCTGCGCTGATGTGGGCCTGCTTGCGACAGCTGGGCCATAGCGCGCTACTGCTGTGGACCAGCCTGGCGATGGCTGCCACCGCCATCCCCGAGCAACTGGCCGACTACGGGGTGCTCAAGCGGGAGGGCAACACACTGCGCGTGGCCGGCAACACCATGGTCTACCAGCTTGCGGCCCCGCTCTTCACCGACTACGCGCTCAAATTCCGCACCCTTACCCTGCCAGCCGGTGCCAAGGTCGGCTACCAGGCCGATGAGGTCTGGGACCTGCCCATCGGCACCGTGATCAGCAAGACCTTCTTCTACGCCCGTGACCCGGCCAAGCCTGGGGGCTGGCTCAAAGGAAACAAGTTGGAAGGCGGCGAGCAGATCGATCTTGAGCACTACCGACTGGTGGAGACGCGCATACTGCGGCGCGACGTGGATGGTAACTGGCAGGCCAACACCTATGTGTGGAACGAGGCGCAGACGGAGGCTCGACTGCGGCGCATAGGCCAGGAGGTGGTGAGTACCCTGCGTGACCCGGCCAGCGGCAAGGTGGCTGAGCTGCGCTATGGTGTGCCCAACGCTCGCCAATGCCAGACCTGTCACGCGGTCGATTCGACCCGCGGCCAGACCGGCATACAGCCCATAGGCATCAAGACCCGCTACCTCAATATCGACTACCTCTATCGCGATGGCCGCAGCAACCAGTTGGTGAAGCTTGGTAGATTGGGCAGCGTCGACGGCCTGCCGGCCGAGCTTGCCAGCCTGCCGACCGCGGTGGCCTATGCCGATCCGAAGGCGGGTTCCCTGGATGCACGGGCGCGCAGCTATCTGGAGATCAACTGCATGCACTGCCACAACAGCCTGGGCGACGCCCGGCAATCCGGCCTGTTGCTGACGCCGACCGCCGAGGGCAGTGCGCTGGGCGTCTGCAAGCAGCATGTGGCGGCAGGCGCAGGCGGCGCCGACCTGGCCTATGACATCGTGCCGGGCAAGCCGGAGCAGTCGCTGCTGCTATCGCGCCTGCAAGCCACGGGCGGCCAGGCCATCATGCCGCGCATAGGTCGCAGCCTGGTGGATGAAGATGGGATACGGTTGATACGCGAGTGGATCACCGCCATGCCGGGTGACTGCGTAGTGCGCCGCTGAGGACCGACGACAAAACAAAACGGGATGCCGAATGGCATCCCGTTTTTGTCTGGCAGTGCGGCAGATCAGCCGCGTGCGGCCGGAATATGCTCGCCCATCTGGCGACGCATGAACTCGTGGAAGTGCTGCATGCCGTCTTCCATCGGGCTCTGGTAGGGACCGAACTCGTCGCGACCTTCCTTGTACAGGCGCTCGCGACCTTCCTCCATGCGGCGGATGATTTCCATGTCCTCTACCGCAGTCTCCTGGTAGGCCGTCTGTTCGGCAGCCATGAATTCCGGCTCGAACAGGGCGACTTCCTCAGGGTAGTAGAACTCCACCACGTTCTTGTAGCGGCGCGGGCCATCCGGCAACAGGGTGGAGATCACCAGGGTGTGCGGGTACCACTCCACCATCACATTGGGGTAGTAGGTCAACCAGATGGCGCCGTGCTTGGGCATCTCGCCACGGTTGAACTCCAGCACCTGCTTGTGCCATTCGGCATAGGACTTGGAGCCGGCGCGGGCGAGGCCGTTGTTGATACCCACGGTCTGCACCGAATACCAGTCGGCAAACTCCCATTTCAGGTCGTCGCACTGCACGAAGCGGCCCAGGCCGGGATGGAAGGGATCGACGTGGTAGTCCTCGAGGTAGACCTCGATAAAGGTCTTCCAGTTACCCTCATAACTGTCGACCTGCACGCTGTGCAGCATGTAGTTGCTGAAATCGAGGTCGCGGGCAACGCCCAGGTCCTTGAGGTCGGCTTCCACGTCGCGGCCGCCGCTGCCCAGCTCGAACAACATGCCGTTCCAGTTCTGCAAACGGGTGTTGGGCAGGTTGAGGCAGGGCTTGTCGGGAAAATGCGGGGCACCGATCAGGGTGCCCTGGTTGTCGTAGGTCCAGCGGTGCAGCGGACAAACGATGTGCGTGCCATTGCCGCGCCCATCGAGCATCAGAGCCTGGCGGTGACGGCAGATATTGGATAGCAGCTGCACACCGCCTTCGGTGCGCTTGAGCATGCGGGCACGGTCGTACATTTCCAACACCTGATAGTCACCCACATTGGGTACCATCAGCTCATGGCCGACGTAGCGCGGTCCGCGGGCGAACAGCAGTTCCTGCTCGAGCTTGTAGAAGTCCTCGTCGAAATAGACGGAGACAGGCAATTGCGCGTTGGCTGCGCGCAGCAGTTGGTTGGATTCCAGCTTGGACATATCCCACACCCCCAAGAGTCGGAGTTGGGCGCAATCCAGCTTTGAAGCGCTCCAAACACCCGAAGGTCTAAGAACGTCTTGCCTTGATGGATTACGAGTCGGACAGGCGTTGCGCCTGGCCGGAGAGGGGCGGACAGCCCTCCTCCCTAGCCTCATGGCCCTTTGGGGCAAGCACCAGGCGCGTCCCATACGGCTGAGACACCCTAATACCCGCGCTGGGCGAGGTGCCGCAGCGCTAAAAAAACGAGGGCGGATTGTCCCTCAAAGCGTTACCCGGGGCAAGCCTTTTCTGGCGGCCACATCTGGAAAACAGCCTTACAGATTAAGCACATAGCGATAGACCATTGTATTTCGTTGACCCTGGCCAAGCAAATTAATGATAATGAGAATGAATTCCAATTAAATGATTAGCTTCCATGCTCTTATTGGCCTGCCTGCTCTCGCTCGCCGCAACCTGCGTGATCTACCTGCTCTCCCCCAACCAGCGTTGGCGCAGCCAACCGCTGTCGCAGGCCTGGCAGCTGCCAGCCTGGGGGCTGAGCCTTACAAGTCTGGTGCTCTGGTGCGCCGCCAACGGTAGCGTAGCCGGCCCCTTTGCCTGGCTGACCACGCTGATGCTGGGTTGCGTGGTACTGCCCTACTTCGCCCTGCTGCGTAAGCAAACCAGCCAGGAGGCACGCTGATGTGGCGCCGTTTCTGGCTGGCCTTCCTGCTGGGCTTCCCGCTGGCAGTCGCCTTGACCGGCTTGATTGCCTGGAGCCTGCCCGGCCGCTGGCAAGCCACCCTGGTACCGGCCTTTATCCCCTTGCTGCCCTTTTGGGTGGCCATCATTGCCTGCGCCGTGCTGTGGCGCAGCACCTGGCAGACGCTATGGCGCCTGCTGGGGCTGAATGCACTTGCCTTTACCGTACTCTGGCTGCTCAAGACGGTAGCGATCTGACCCCGACATGCTGAAATCCACCACCCTCCGCCTCTATATTGCACTGCATAGCTGGATAGGCATCGTCTGCGGCTTTGCGCTGTTTGTCGCCTTCTATGCCGGCTCGCTGACGGTCTTCCACCACGAGATCCATGCCTGGCAGGCTGAAACCGGCCAAGCGGGCAACGCCAAACCTGGCGATGGACAGGCGCTGGTCAACGCATTGCTGGCGCGTCACCCCGAGGCCAGCGCCATGTTCGTGTTGGTGCCGCCGGGCGAGGAATCGCACCAGTGGTCCATCATGTGGCGTGACGCCAAGCGCGAATGGCAGCATGCCGATCTTGCCGGCTTGCAGCACGAGGGCCATGCCGAGCAATCGGCACTGGGGGATCTGGTCAATACCCTGCACTACTCGCTGGGCATACCCAAGGTCGGTACCTATCTGATGGGTATCGTCAGCCTGATGTATGGCGTCGCCCTGGTCTCGGGCCTGCTGATCCACCTGCCCAAGCTCAAGGACGACCTGTTCGCGCTGCGGCCGGGCCGTAATCTCAAGCGTTACTGGCAGGATGCGCACAATGTGATCGGCATCCTCAGCCTGCCCTTCCATCTGATCTTCGCGCTGACCGGCGGGCTTTTTGGCCTCTACGCCATCCTCGCCTTTGCGCTCAACACCCTGGTCTATGACGGCAAGCTGATGGCCGAGATCGAACCGGCCATGGGTGCTCTACCCAGGCAGGAAGCCAGCGGTAAACCAGCCGCCATGCTGCCGGTGGGCGAGCTGCTGGCGCGTGCGCAAGCAGCAGCGCCGCAGCACCACGTGGAATCGCTGCGCTTTGTGCACTATGGCGATGCCAACGGTGCGGTAGAGGTCTTTGGCGAGGCGGAAAAGACCATCGGCCCCTATGGCACGCTGGCCATCTCCACCACCAGTGGCCAGGTGCTCAATGTCCAGGTCGCGCAGCAGCGCGATACCAACCATGCCGTGCTAAGTTCGCTCTATAGCCTGCATTTCGGCCTCTTTGGTGCCGACACGGTGCGCTGGCTGTACTTCCTGCTTGGCATCGCCGGCGCCTTCCTGTTCTATTCCGGCAACCTCCTGTGGATCGAATCGCGCCGCAAGCGCCAGGCCGAGGTGCAGCCGCGCAAGTTGCGCTGGATGGCACAGGCGTCGGTCGGTATCTGTCTCGGGGTTTGCCTGGGTATATCGCTGGCCTTTGTGGCTGCCAAGCTGTCGCCTGCGCTGGGTTGGCCGGTGCAGGCCGCCGAGCAGTGGGCCTGCTACGGTGGCTGGTTGCTGGCCACACTCTGGAGTTTTGCCCGTCCGCCGGCACGTGCAGCAGTTGAGCTATTGCTGGCCAATTCGATGGCGGCCCTGGCCGTGCCGCTGGCGCGCATCGTGGCGGGCGACCCGCTATGGCAGGCAGCCATGCGCGGTGACGGCGGCATTGTGGGCGTGGACCTGGTGGCCATCGCACTGGCTATCGGCTTTGCCGCGCTGGCCAGGCTGACTTGGCAACGTGCGCATAACGGCCAGGACAACAGTGTCTGGAGCCTACGGGCCAGCAATCCCGGCGTTGCAGCCCAGCCCACCCTGCCACTGCAGGCCGAGGCTGAACGCTGATCGTCCCGCCGCCAGGCAATGTGCAAATGAAAATGGCTCGCCTAGGCGAGCCATTTTTGTTGCCGGTGCTGGCGCTTACTTCTCGACGAAGGCGCGCTCGATCACATAGTCGCCTGGCTCACCAATGCGCGGCGAGACCTTGAAGCCACGGGCATCCAGCAGCGCCGCGGTGTCCTTGAGCATGCTGGGGCTGCCGCACATCATGGCACGGTCGGTTTCCGGGTTCAGCGGGGGCAGGCCCAGGTCTTCGCACAGCTTGCCGCTCTCGATCAGATCGGTCAGGCGGCCCTGGTTGCGGAATTCCTCGCGGGTCACGCTGGGGTAGTAGACCAGCTTCTGCTGGATCACATCGCCGAAGAATTCGTTCTTGGGCAGTTCGTTCTGGATGTAATCGGCGTAGGCCAACTCGTTCACAAAGCGCACACCGTGGAACAGGATGACCTTGTCGAAGTTTTCGTAGGTCTCCGGGTCCTTGATGATGGACATGAAGGGCGCAAGGCCAGTACCGGTGCCGAACAGGAACAGGTTCTTGCCGGGCTTGAGGTCATGGATGACCAGGGTGCCGGTGGGCTTGCGGCTGACCAGCAGTTCGTCGCCCACCTTGAGGTGCTGCAGGCGCGAAGTCAGCGGGCCGTTGGGCACCTTGATGCTGAAGAATTCGAGGTGTTCCTCGTAGTTGGCGCTGGCGATCGAGTAGGCGCGCATCAGGGGGCGCTCACCGACCTGCAGGCCGATCATCACGAAGTGGCCGTTCTCGAAGCGCAGACCGGGGTCGCGCGTGGTGGTGAAGCTGAACAGGGTGTCGTTCCAGTGATGGACGCTCAGTACGCGCTCGGTAGCAATCGTGGACATGGGGTATGGATGAGAACGGCTGTTATTGGGGCAAGCAGCGATTTTACCAAAGTATTAGAACTTTCCTCCACACATTCAGGCATTTGCAATCATTAAATTGGAATAAAAAGCCCTGCTCTCAGCAGGGCTTACGCAAGTCGGCAACACAATGAAACAGGGGTGGGGAAAAAATCCTCCCACCCCTGTTTGACGGCCTTGGCCAGCGCCTGCCGCGCATCACGGCGCTTCACCTTTTCGCGCTTGTCGTGCGCCCCCGCCTGCCTTTGCCTTGCGGCCAGGGCATGCGGGTTGCGCGGCTTGGGTAGGGTGACTTTGAGCTTCATGGCAGTACTCCTTGCTTGGAAGGTTAACGATCAGAGGCCGGTCAGCCCTTGATGCACATCACTTGCTTGAGGGTATGGACGATCTCGACCAGATCGGTCTGTTGCGCCATGACCTGATCGATATCCTTGTAGGCGGCCGGGATCTCATCGACCACGCCACCGTCCTTGCGGCACTCCACGCCTTGGGTCTGCTCGCGCAGATCAAAGTGGTTGAAGCGACGCTTGGCTTCGGTCCGACTCATACGCCGCCCTGCCCCATGCGAGCAGGAGCAGAAGGACTGCGCATTCCCCAGACCGCGAACGATAAAGCTCTTCGCCCCCATGGAGCCCGGGATGATGCCCAGTTGGCCAGCCTGGGCCGAGATGGCGCCCTTACGGGTAATGAACAGCTTTTCGCCAAAGTGGGTTTCCTGCTCCACATAGTTGTGATGGCAGTTGATCGCTTCATCGGTCAGGGTAAAGCTCGGTACATGCGGCCGCAGTGCCTCCACCACCAGGCGCATCATTTCGCGCCGGTTGGCGTAGGCATAGTCCTGCGCCCAGTCGAGCGCTTCGACGTAGTCGTCGAACAGCATGGACCCTTCGCTGAAGTAGGACAGGTCACGGTCGGGCAGATTCACCTTGTGGCGGCGCATGTCCTTGCGAGCCGCCTCAATGAAATAGCGCCCGATCACATTACCGGTACCGCGGCTGCCCGAGTGCAGCATGACCCAGACCCGCTGCGCTTCATCGATGCAGAGTTCGATGAAATGGTTGCCGCCACCCAGGGTGCCAATCTGGCAGACCCAGGTCTGGGCGAACTTGCGCTGCATTTTCATCAGGCCAGGGTGCTTGCCGACGATACGGTCCAGCCTGTCGTCCAGCGGGCGGGCCACCCGTTGGTGGGCCGAGCCGCGCACTCTGTCCCATTCGTGCTGGGCAAAGCCGACCGGCACGGCGGCCTCCACCGCCGAGCGCAGCTTGGCCAGGTTGTCCGGCAGATCGGAAGCGGTCAGCGAAGTGCGTACCGCATTCATGCCACAGCCGATATCCACCCCGACTGCGGCCGGGATGATGGCCCCCTTGGTAGGGATGACGGAACCGACCGTGGCACCGATGCCCAGGTGTACATCGGGCATGGCGGCCACATGGCCGTGCACGATGGGCAGCGCAGCGACGTTCTTCAGTTGCTGGATGGCGTCATGCTCGATGTCGTCAGTCCAGACTTTTACCGGCACGCGATCGCCGGCGAGGGTTTTCAAGATAGGCATAGATGGATCATTCCCAATATCTCCCTCCCCGGCCTTGAAGGTGGTTTGGCGCGAGGACGGAATGCAAAAGCCCCGGACACGGCCGGGGCTTTGCGGGCAACCGGCGTGAGGGCATCGACCCCTCACGCCAATGGCGAAATGGGTCAGCTAGTCGTTACGGTGGAGTTTTGCCAGGTCATGAAGGTGCTCCTTTCCGGTCGTTGGCTGGTTGATCTGAAAGCTCATCTTGTATGAGCTGGTTTAGGCGGTCAAGTATTTTGTGCGGCGCAGCATCATCGCCCTGCGCGCTGGTAGAGGCGGCGTTCCAGGCAGTCCTGCAGCATGGTCTTCAGTTCCGACAATACTTGCTCGCGCTGCGGTAGATCTGGCTCGGCATAGAGGCCGGCCGCGGTCTTCATGACCTGCAGCACCAACACGGCCAGTAGTTCGAGCTCAGCCTCATCCCGCTCAGGCGCCTGCTGGCGCAGGATGGCCTGCACATAGGTGCGCATGCGGGCACGGATCTGCATGGCTGCCAGCGCCGGGCCACTACGCGCCTCGGCCAGGATGATGAAGGCCGGGTTATCCGAGCGGAACTGGATCAGCGCCGGGTAGAGCCGCTCCAGCAGTTCGGCTGCGCTCCAGTTAGCCGCCGCTTCAACCAGTGCTTCCATACGCTGGTAAAGCTGCTCGGCAAAGCGCTGCAGCAGCGCATCGGCCACCTGCTCCTTGGTAGGAAAGTACTGGTACAGCGAACCGATGGAGGCCCCTGCGCGAGCGGCGATCTCGGTCATGGTCGCGGCGTCGAAGCCCTGCTCGGCAAATACCGCCGCCGCCGTATCCAGCAGCAAGGCTACCTTTTGCCGGCCGCGCGTTCCCTGCGGCAAGCGCGCCGTACCATTTGCATTTTGTGAGGACATCCTCATATACTCAAAAAGTGAGACAGTCCTCACATAGTACCCATGCCCACAGGAGCCGGCCACCATGCTGACACTAGATCCCAAAACTACCGCCTTGGTACTGATAGACCTGCAACAGGGCATACTGCCCTATGCCGGCACCCATAGTGCCGATACGGTGCTGCAAAACGCCAATCGCCTGTCGCAGCGCTTTCGCGAACTCGGTGCGCCGGTGGTGCTGGTACGGGTGGGTTGGTCGGCCGACTTCGGCGATAGCCTCAAACAGCCGGTGGACCAAGCCCCGCCACTACCACCGGGTGGCCTGCCGGCCAACTGGCTGGACTCCCCGCCTACGCTGCTGCATGCCCCTTCCGACGTTCTGATCGTCAAGCGGCAATGGAATGCCTTCTTCGGTACCGAGCTGGACCTGCAACTGCGTCGGCGCGGCATACGTACCATTGTGCTGGGTGGCATTGTCACCGGCATCGGCGTGGAAGCGACCGCGCGAGCAGGCTGGGAGTTGGGCTATGAACAGGTATTGGTGGAAGACCTGTGCAGCGCGCCCAAGCCGGAGCATCACCGCTTCTCCATGGAAAACATCCTGCCGAGACTGGGTCGGGTGCGTGATACGCAAACCGTGCTGAAGGCGTTGGCCAGATAAGAAAAAAGGGAGGCAATGCCTCCCTTTTTCTTTTTCCATCTAGCCTAAACACTCATTCGGTGCGCTAGTGAGCGCGGCAAGATTCCCCACCGGCGGGTGGCTGCCAGAGCGCTTGGCGCTTTGGCGCCTAGAACCTGTGCGTGCAAGGCTGCGAGAGGGGTGAGGATCAGATCCGGAGGTGAGCCGCTATACCTGCGTTGTAATCGGTTAGCGCACGGGTATCCCAGGCGCCTGTACTGAACTCACCTCACCTACGCCGGCAGCAAGTGCGCCAGGCTCACTTACAGCGGTACACCTTGTAGTCCCGCTCGCCGGCCTTGATCGGTCCGTCAGCCAGGACTGTATCGCCCTGCAGATCCACCGCCGCATTGCGCGCCAGGGTATTGAGCTCAATGATCATCTTGCCCTCGTCGCGCGATACCGGGCCAAGCTTGTCCAGCACCTTCACATGGACCGAACCCCGCAGGGTGCAGCTGCCCACCGTGTCGGTACTACCTACCTGTACCGACTGGGCGGCCGGCTTGAGCTCCACGAAAGAGGCGCAGCCCCCAAGGGTGACAGCAGCCAGCATGGCACCGGAGAATATACGTAGGGTCATGGTCTTCCTTCCTGAAGTCTTGATTGGATTTATCCGGCCCGCACGCCGTGGCGCACAAGCTACCAGGGAGAGACAGGCCCGAAGGCTGCAAGTTTAGCGGGCCGGCAGAAAGCAGCCAGCCCAAAAAGCAAACAACCCGCCGATTGCTCGGCGGGTTGCGTGTACTACCTACGAGTGCTGCAAGGCTCAGTTCACGGCCACGGTATCGGCCACGTCCTGGTAGTCCTTGATCTCGTTGAAGTTCATGTACTTGTAGACTTCACCGGCCTTGGCGTTCAGCACGCCGATGTCGGCCATGTACTCTTCCTTGGTCGGGATACGACCCAGCTTGGAACAGATGGCCGCCAGTTCGGCCGAACCCAGATACACATTGGAGTTCTTGCCCAGACGGTTGGGGAAGTTACGGGTCGAGGTCGACATCACGGTCGCGCCTTCGCGCACCTGGGCCTGGTTACCCATGCACAGCGAGCAGCCCGGCATTTCCATACGGGCGCCGGCAGTACCGAAGGTGCCGTAGTGGCCTTCCTTGGTCAGCTCTTCGGCATCCATCTTGGTCGGCGGGGCCACCCACAGCTTGACCGGGATGTCGCGCTTGCCTTCCAGCAGCTTGGAGGCAGCACGGAAGTGACCGATGTTGGTCATGCACGAACCGATGAACACTTCGTCGATGGTCGCACCGGCAACTTCGGACAGGGTCTTCACATCGTCCGGGTCGTTGGGGCAGGCCACGATGGGCTCGTGGATGTCGGCCAGATCGATCTCGATCACGGCAGCGTATTCGGCATCGGCGTCGCCCTTCAGCAGTTCAGGCTTGGCGATCCAGGCTTCCATGGCCTTGATACGGCGCTCCAGGGTACGGGCATCGGCGTAGCCATTGGCGATCATGGTCTTCATGAGCGTGATGTTCGACGTCATGTATTCAATGATCGGGGCCTTGTCCAGGTGCACGGTGCAGCCGGCGGCGGAACGCTCGGCCGAAGCATCGGACAGTTCGAACGCCTGCTCGACCTTCAGATCCGGCAGACCTTCGATTTCCAGGATGCGGCCTGAGAAGATGTTCTTCTTGCCGGCCTTGGCCACGGTCAACAGACCCGCCTTGATCGCGTACAGGGGGATGGCGTTGACCAGGTCACGCAGGGTGACGCCAGGCTGCATCTTGCCCTTGAAGCGGACCAGCACAGACTCGGGCATGTCCAGCGGCATCACGCCGGTCGCGGCGGCGAAGGCCACGAGGCCGGAACCAGCCGGGAAGGAGATGCCGATCGGGAAGCGGGTGTGCGAGTCGCCACCGGTACCGACGGTATCGGGCAGCAAGAGTCGGTTCAGCCAGCTGTGGATCACACCATCGCCCGGGCGCAGCGCAACGCCGCCACGGGTGCTGATAAAGGCCGGCAGTTCCTTGTGCATCTTGACGTCCACCGGCTTGGGGTAGGCGGCGGTGTGGCAGAAGGACTGCATGACCATATCGGCGCTGAAGCCCAGGCAGGCCAGGTCCTTCAGTTCGTCACGGGTCATCGGGCCGGTGGTGTCTTGCGAACCCACGGTGGTCATCTTCGGTTCGCAGTAGGTACCCGGACGGACGCCTTGGCCTTCCGGCAGACCGCAGGCACGGCCGACCATCTTCTGGGCCAGCGAGAAGCCCTTGCCGGAATCGGCCGGAGCCTTGGGCAGGCGGAATTCGGTGCTGGCGGGCAGTCCCAGTGCTTCACGGGCCTTGCCGGTCAGGCCGCGACCGATGATCAGGTTGATACGGCCACCGGCGCGCACTTCGTCGAGGATCACGTCGGACTTGAGCTTGAACTCGGCTACTACGGCGCCGTTCTTCTCGATCTTGCCGCTGTAGGGGTAGATGTCGATCACGTCGCCCATCTCCAGCTTGGAGACGTCGACTTCGATCGGCAGGGAGCCGGAATCTTCCTGGGTGTTGAAGAAGATCGGGGCAATCTTGCCGCCCAGGGTCACGCCACCGAAGCGCTTGTTCGGCACGTAAGGAATGTCCTGGCCGGTCGCCCAGACCACCGAGTTGGTGGCGGACTTACGCGAAGAGCCGGTACCGACCACGTCGCCAACGTAGGCAACCAGGTGGCCCTTCTTCTTCAGGTCTTCGATGAACTGCATCGGACCGCGCTTGCCGTCTTCTTCCGGGGTGATGCCGGGACGGGCGTTCTTCAGCATGGCCAGATAATGCAGCGGAATGTCGGGGCGCGACCAGGCATCCGGCGCCGGCGACAGATCGTCGGTATTGGTTTCGCCGGTGACCTTGAACACGGTCACGGTGATCTTCTCGGCCACTTCCGGGCGGCTCTTGAACCACTCGGCGTCGGCCCAGCTTTGCAGCACGGCCTTGGCATTGGCGTTGCCACCATCGGCCAGGGCCTTGACGTCGTGGAAGTAGTCGAACACCAGGAGGGTCTTCTTCAGCGCGTCGGCGGCGATGGTGCCGACCTGGGCGTCGCCCAGCAGGTCCACCAGCGGCTTGACGTTGTAGCCACCCAGCATGGTGCCCAGCAGCTTGGTTGCCAGGGCGCGGTCCACCAGCGGCGAGGTCACGGTGCCTTCGGCCACGGCGGCCAGGAAGGAGGCCTTCACCTTGGCGGCGTCATCCACACCGGGCGGTACGCGGTAGGTGATCAGGTCAACCAGGGTCTGTTCCTCGCCCTTGGGCGGGTTCTTCAGGAGTTCGACCAGGTCGGCCACTTGTTGCGCGTTGAGCGGCAGCGGAGGGATACCCAGGGCGGCGCGTTCGGCGACGTGCTGGCGGTAGGCTTCTAGCATGGCGATGACCTTTAAACAGTTGCGGTTGCGATGGGCTGCGGGCGGGCCGCATCCGGCCGGGATGCCGGGCAAGTCTTGCAACTTGCTGATTATCAACCGTTTCCTTGCACTCCAGCCGATTTGCGGCAGAGCGACGGGAAGCGGCTTGTTAAGTAAGTGACGCGGAGGTTACGCGTAAGGCCTGCTGCGCACAAACGAGTAATCGCGACAGGCGCTGTGAGTTATTATCACAGCATGAGTCAAAACCTGCCCCCTTTGAACGCGCTCCGTGCATTCGAGGTCGCCGCCCGGCTGGAAAGCTTTTCGGCGGCTGCCAACGAACTCTTCGTGACCCACGGTGCTGTGAGCAAACAGATTAAGCAGCTGGAAGAATGGCTGGGTGTGCGGCTATTCGAGCGTAGCGGTGGCCGGGTCAAGCTGACCGAGGTGGGCTGGCGCTACCTGGTGCAGGTGCAGGATGGCTTTGACATCATTGCCAATGCCACCGCCCAGCTCCTGCAGCCGGACCGGCAGCGGCGGCTGGTGATCAACTCCACTCCGACGCTGGCCATGCACTGGCTGCTGCCGCAGCTGACCGACTTCCAGCGCGCTCACCCTGACGTGGAACTGCGGCTGGTGACCAGCGACCGCGATGTGAGCCGGCTGGATACGCCATTCGACCTCGCCATACGGCGCGGCCCGGGTGACTGGCCGGGTTATATCAGCAAGCCTTTCCTTGATGAGCATGAGCTGCCGCTGTGCAGCCCCGCACTCTTGGAACGGGCCGGTATAACCAGCCCGGCAGACCTGACCCGGCACACCCTGCTCTATGCCGATACCCGCCCCACCGCCTGGCAACGCTGGTTGACGCTGGCCGGCGTGCCCGAGCTCAAACCGGCCGCCACCCAGCAGTTCGACCATTTCTACCTGGCGCTGCAGGCCGCCATGGATGGTTTGGGCGTGGTGCTTGGCCCACTGCCCATGATGCAGGCAGCGATCGCCGACGGTACCCTGGTGGCACCACTGCCGGCCCCCAGCGTGCCGGTGCGCGGCTATTGCTGGATCACGCCGCGGGCGCTGATGGATGACCCGGCCATCGCCGCCTTCTGCCGCTGGCTGGAAGGCCGCGCCGCGGCATTGAAATAAAGCCCTGGCAGGATGTCGCATCCCTCGAATGGGGCATTGCCCGCCGCCCGCAGCAGGACTATGTTGCAAGGCTACCCGGCGGCGGCCGGCAGGGTGAACTTTGTCCCGGCAAGGCCGCTCCCAAGCAGCTAGATTGATTGAATCACGCCCTTATCCTAAGCAGCCATCTGAGCAGCGAATAACCTGTCCCGATCAGGAGAGAAGACCATGCCGCACAATCTGCACGACACCCTCAAGACGCTGAACCTGCCCTCAGGCCGCGCCCTGCAGTACTACAGCCTGCCGGCGCTGGAAGCCGCTGGCGTGGGCCCGATCTCCAAGCTGCCGGTCTCGATCCGGCTGGTACTGGAATCAGTGCTGCGCAATTGCGATGGCAAGAAGGTAGCCGAGGAGCATGTGCGGCAACTGGCCAACTGGGGGGCGACCGCTGCACGGGTAGACGAAATCCCCTTCGTGGTGGCTCGCGTGGTGTTGCAGGACTTCACCGGTGTACCGCTCCTGGCCGACCTTGCCGCCATGCGCAACGTGGCCGACAAACTCGGCAAGAACCCCAAGACCATCGAGCCGCTGGTGCCAGTGGACCTGGTGGTGGACCACTCGGTCATGATCGACCATTACGGCACGCCCAATGCCCTGCGGCAGAACATGGAGTTGGAGTTCCAACGCAATGGCGAGCGCTACCAGTTCATGAAGTGGGGGATGCAGGCCTTCGATACCTTCAAGGTCGTCCCGCCCGGCATCGGTATCGTCCACCAGGTGAACCTGGAATACCTGTTCCGCGGCGTGCAGATCCGTGATGGCGTGGCCTTCCCCGACACCCTGGTCGGCACCGACAGCCATACCACCATGATCAACGGCGTGGGCGTGGTTGGCTGGGGCGTGGGCGGCATCGAGGCGGAAGCCGGCATGCTGGGCCAGCCGGTCTATTTCCTGACCCCGGACGTGGTCGGCGTGGAGCTCAAGGGCGCGCTGCGCGACGGCATCACCGCCACCGATCTGGTGCTGACCGTGACCGAGATGCTGCGCAAGGAAAAGGTGGTCGGCAAGTTCGTCGAATTCTTCGGCCCCGGCGCCGCCAGCCTGTCGGTAGTGGACCGTGCCACCATCGGCAATATGGCGCCAGAGTATGGCGCCACCATGGGCTTCTTCCCGGTCGACGACAAGACCGTGGCCTACCTCAAGGGTACCGGCCGCAAGCCGGAAGAGGTCGAAGCCTTTGAAGCCTACTTCAAGGCGCAGGGCCTCTTTGGCATGCCGAGTGCCGGTGACATCGCCTATAGCAAGACCTTGTCGCTGGACCTCGCCACCATCGTCCCCAGCCTGGCCGGCCCCAAGCGACCGCAGGACCGCATCGAACTGCCACGCATGGGCAGCACCTTCAGCAACCTCTTCAGCAAGCCCATTGCCGAAAACGGCTTCAACAAGCCGGCGGAACAGCTGCATGAGCGGGTGACCAGCCGCAAGGACGGCATCGACCTCGGTCATGGCGATGTACTGATTGCCGCCATCACCAGTTGTACCAATACCTCCAACCCGGGCGTACTGCTGGCGGCTGGCCTGTTGGCCAAGAAGGCGGTCGAGAGGGGGCTCAAGGTCCACCCGCGGGTCAAGACCAGCTTTGGCCCCGGCTCGCGCGTGGTGACCGAATACCTCAAGGAAACCGGCCTGCAGCCCTACCTGGACCAGTTGGGATTCAATATCGCGGCCTACGGTTGCACCACCTGTATCGGCAATGCCGGCGATCTGGCGGCCGAGTTCAACGAAGCCATCGTCGAGAACGACCTGATCGCGGCGGCGGTGCTGAGCGGCAACCGCAACTTCGAGGCCCGCATCCATCCCAATATCAAGGCCAACTTCCTGGCCAGCCCGCCGCTGGTGGTGGCCTTTGCGCTGGCCGGCAACGTCAATATCGACCTCGAAACCCAGCCGCTGGGCAAGGATGCGAGCGGTACGCCGGTCTATCTGCGCGATATCTGGCCGAGCAGCGATGAGATCCATGGCCTGATGCACTACGCCATGAACCCCGAAGTGTTCCGTCGCCTGTATGGCGACTTCACCCGCGACCATGACCTATGGAACGGCATCCCGGCGCCCAAGGGGCAGGTCTATACCTGGCCGACCTCGACCTATATCGCCCGGCCACCCTTCTTTGAAGATTTCAGCATGCAGCCGGGCAAGATCGGCGATATCCACGGCGCACGCTCGCTCTTGATCCTGGGCGACTCGGTCACTACCGACCATATCAGCCCGGCCGGCTCCTTCAAGGACACCACTCCGGCAGGCAAATACCTGCTGGCCCATGGTGTACAGAAGGCCGACTTCAACAGCTACGGCAGCCGCCGCGGCAACCACGACATCATGATCCGCGGAACCTTTGCCAATGTGCGGGTGAAGAATCTGATGCTGCCACCCAAGGCGGACGGCAGCCGCATCGAAGGCGGTTTTACCCTGCTCGACGGCGTGCAGACCACGGTCTACGACGCTGCCCAGGCCTATATCCAGCGCGGCACACCGACCATGGTATTCGCCGGTGAGGAATACGGCACCGGCTCCAGCCGCGACTGGGCGGCCAAGGGCACCCAGCTACTGGGCGTCAAGGCAGTGGTGGCGCGCAGCTTCGAGCGCATCCACCGCTCCAACCTGGTGGGCATGGGCGTGCTGCCACTGCAATTCAAGGGTGAGGACAGCCATGAGAAGCTGGGCGTGCGTGGTGACGAGGTATTCGATATTGTTGGCGTGACCGACAACCTGCGGCCGCAGCAGGACCTCAAGCTGGTGATCACCCGCGCCAATGGCAGCCGCGAGGAAGTCACCCTGCTGTGTCGGATCGACACACCGATCGAGGTCGACTACTACAAGCACGGCGGCATCCTGCCCTTCGTTCTACGCGAGTTGATGAGCAAGGGTTGAGGCGCTTACAAGCGCGTGCAAAAGGCCGGCATTGCCGGCCTTTTGTTTGTGCCCCCTAACGACCTCAGGCAAGAGGCCGGAAAAACTCCGCCAGGTAGGCATCGTTGACCTCTGCGAGGGTCGCCGGTGACCAGTTGGGCGCACCATCCTTGTCCACCAGCAAGGCGCGCACGCCCTCGGCGAAATCCGGATGGCGACAGCACTGGCCGGAGAGCGTGAGCTCCATGGCGAACACCTCCTTGAGCGACAGATGCTTGGCACGCCGCTGCGCCTCCACCACCAAGCGCATGGAGGTAGGCGAACCGGCCGCCAGCTTCTGCGCTCCCGCCCGCAGCCAGTCGTCGGCACCGCGATAGGCGGTGATGGCGGCGACCATCTCGGCGATGGTGTCGTAGTCGGTCAGCGACTGGATGGCGTCGTAATGCGCACGGATGGCCGAGGGCGCCAGCTCCGGCGCAGTGGTGCGACTCTGCTCGCGGAGATGAGCCGAAAGCACACGTTTGTCCGCCTCCCCATCCCCTTGCCAAGCCAAGCCGGCCAGCGCCGCCAGTAGCCCGGAACGGGCACTGTTGGGCAGGACGTAATCTGCCAGACCGGTAAAGAGCGCGTCGGCCGCATTGAAGGAGGCGCCGGTCAGGCCCAGATAGATGCCCAGCCGACCAGGCAGCCGGCTCAGGAACCAGGAACCGCCAACGTCGGGGTAGAGGCCGATGGTGATCTCAGGCATGGCGATGCGCGAGCGCTCAGTCACCACCCGGTGACTGGCGCCGACCAGGAGACCCAGGCCGCCCCCCATGACGATGCCGTGCCCCCACAGCAACACCGGTTTGGGGTAGGTATGGATGGCGTAGTCGAGTGCGTATTCCTCGCGAAAGAAGGCATCGGTACTGGCAAAGTCGCCGGCGCGAATGGCTTGGTGCAGGGTCACCACGTCACCACCGGCACAGAATGCCTTCTCGCCAGCCCCCTGCAGCAGCACGCAGACCACAGCGGGATCGTCTGCCCAGGCCTGCAGTTGTGGCGCCAGTCGGCGGATCATGGGCAGAGTCAACGCATTGAGCGATTTCTCAGCGTTGAGCGTGGCCACCGCGATCTGGTGGCCCTGAGCGGTAGGATGGAGTTCAAACAGGACGCTATCTGACACAGGACTTCAACCTCGGATGACAATCCCACCGGCTGACGCCGGCGGGCAAGAACAGGACGGCGCCAGGACGTTCAGCGGTTCTTCCAGACCGGCGTACGCTTCTCCAGGAAGGCGTTGACGCCCTCCTTCTGGTCTTCAGTATCGAACAGATCGACAAACATCTCCCGCTCCATGGGCAAGGCACTCCACATGGGTTGCTTGCGGGCCGCCTGGATCAGCTGCTTGCAGGCGCTGACCGAGGAGGGGCTCTGCTTGGCCACCTTCTCGGCCAGCTCCAGCGCCTTCTGGCGCGCGCCACCGCTGGGCACGATCTCTTCGACCAGGCCAATGCGCAGCGCGGTCTGGGCATCCACCCGCTCGCCACACAGGATCATGCGCTTGGCCCAGCCCTCGCCAACCAGCCAAGGCAGGTGCTGCGAGCCCAGGCCGCCGGGCAAGAGACCCACGCTGGCCTCGGGCAGCGCCATCACCGCATGTTCTTCGGCAATGCGGATATCGCAGGCCAGAGCGGCCTCCAGCCCACCACCCATGGCGTAGCCATTGATGGCGGCAATGCTGACACCGCGGAACTGCGCCAGGGCTTCGAAAGCCCGGCCAAAGTAGGTGATCATCTGCCGCGCACGGGCCTTGTCACCGCCGGCAAAGACATTCAGATCCGCACCGGCGCTGAAGAACTTCGGTCCGCTGCCGGTCAGTACCAGAGCATAGATCTCGCGGTCGGCATTGAGCTCGGCCACCAGGTCCTTGAGCGCGGGCAGGCTTTCCTCGGTCCAGGTATTGGCGGGCGGATTGGCGATGGTGATGACGGCGGTGTGGCCGATACGTTCCAGTTGCAGCAGTGCACTCACGACGGTGTCTCCTTCTGAGGGTTTTGGCAGACACGATAACACCGGCCCTTGCTGTTGTTAATTTGATTGACGTTAACGTCACTCAATCCCGGACGTGGATTTTTTTGGCGCGGTACTTGTAAAATTTTAATGATAACGATTATCATTTTCAAATGAACATGCAAACCAGCCCAACACCCCCTCAGGCAGCGCCGGCCAACCTCCCTGCCGTGGTTGAGGCCAGCACGCTGATGGGCAAGCACAGCGAGATCGCCATCCGCCACCGCGGAGAGATCTATCGCCTGCGGGTCACCCGCAATGGCAAGCTGATCCTGACCAAATAGCCGCGAGATAGCGCCACCACCGTTTACGCACCACCCTCTCCATGACGATGTAGCCAGCCAACCGGCCTGCCGGTCAGCCAGCCAAATTCCCGCTCCCGCCGCCTGGCCTCGCGCCAACCGGTACCGACCAGCCAGCAGGCGGGGCGACTTTTTTGGATTCTGACTGCCCATGACCGGCTACACCAACCTACGCCTTACCCCGCTCGCGGCCCTGCTGGCCGCCCTGCCGCTTACCGCTGCCTACGCCGACACGCCGCCCGCCGCCGCAGCGGTACCGCTGGCTGCCGCGGCAGCCGATACGCTCCCGACCGTTTCAATCACCGCCACCCGCCTGGCCAAGGACGCCGACACGGTCGCCCCCAACACCGCCGTGCTGTCGCCGGAAGGCAGCAATGCCGGCCGGGTACGCGATATCCAGACCCTGTTCGCCGACGAGCCGGGCGTCAACGTCAATCGTGATCCAGCCCGACGCGGCAATGCCGGAGTCAATATCCGCGGCATCGAGGGTAACCGGGTGCTGATGCAGATCGACGGTGTGACCCTGCCCTCGCTGTATGCCGGCGGCGGTGCCGCGATCTCTGGCCGAGATATGGTGGAACTCGATACGCTGAGCGCGGTGGAAGTGGTCAAAGGCCCCTATTCCGGTCTCTATGGCGCCGATGCCATCGCTGGCGTGGTGGAATACCGAACCCTGGACGTGCAGGACCTGCTGCAAGCGGGCGCCAGCAGTGGCGGCCGGCTACGGGCTGGCTACTATGGTGCCGACAACAGCAAGAAGCTGGGCGCCGCCTGGGGCTTGCGCAGTGGTGATCTGAGCGGCCTCTTGAGCTATACCGCCCGGCGCGGCGAGAACCTCGAGACCCACGGCAGCAACGACAGCGCGAGCAGTGCCCGTACCACGGCCAACCCGCTAGCCTGGGACAGCAGCGCCGTATTGGCCAAGCTGGGCTGGATGGTCGCCCCCGGCCAGGAGATCGGCCTGACCCAGGACGTATTCAACCGCAGCCAGGATGGCAACTTCCTGAGCAGTCGTACCAGCACCGTGCTGTCGCAAACTGCCACAGACAAATCGCGTCGCAACCGCACCAGCCTCAACTACGACTACACCGGTAGCGGCACCGGTCTGGTGGGGGCCAAGGTCAGCCTCTACCGGCAGCATGGCGAGAGCCGTGAATACACGCTGGAATCGCGAGCCGGCGGCGTGCTGCGTACCAATGACTCCGGCTTCGAACAGGATGCCTGGGGCGCCAGTGCGCAACTGACACATCGCTTTGACCAGGGCGATCTGCTGCACACCCTGGTCTGGGGTGCCGAATACAGCAAGACCGAGACCAGCCGGCCACGTATGCGGCAGCAGTTCAATGCCAACGGCACCGTCAGCAATGTGGTCGGTGGCGAAGTCTTCCCGCAGAAAACCTTCCCCGACAACGACAGCGAGCGTACCGGCGTATTTGTGCAGGACGAGATCGCCCTGGGCTCCGGCATCACCCTGACCCCCTCGTTGCGCTACGACCGCTACACGCTGACGCCCAAGCCGGATGCGCTGTTCAACGCGGCCAACCCGTTCAAATACCCGGTCAACAAGTACAGCGACTCCTCGGTCTCGCCACGCCTGGCCCTCAGCCTACCGCTGGCCGAAGGCTGGACCGGCTTCATGCAGGCGGGTACAGGCTTCCGAGCACCGAACTTCGACGATGCCATGCTGGTGTTCACCAATGCGGCGCAAGGCTATGAGGTGCTGCCCAATCCCAACCTCAAGTCCGAAACCAGCAGCAGCCTGGAGATCGGCACCCGCTACCGCAGCGCGAGCTTCGAGTTCGCGGCCACCGCCTACCGCAACCGCTACCACGACTTTATCGACAATGTGCTGGTGTCGCCGGTCGATACCAACGGCAACGGCGTGGCAATGGAATTCCAGGCCCAGAACGTGGCCAGGGTACGCATCCAGGGTTTGGAACTGAAGGCGCTGTGGAGGCCCCTCAAGGACCTCCGCCTGCGCGGCAGCCTGGCCTATGCCAAGGGCGACAAGCTCAGCGACAACACACCACTCGACAGCGTAGACCCGCTGAATGGCAGCCTTGCTGCCGAGTATGACCTCGACGCCTGGCACGGCGCACTGCAGGTCCGTGGCGCCAGCAAGAAGGAACGCGTCAGCAGCAGCACGATGTTCCGTACGCCCGGCTATGGCGTGGTCGATCTGTCGATCTCGCGCACCATCGGCCGCGATGCCGACCTGCTGGTGGGCGTCTACAACCTGGCTGACCGCAAGTACTGGCTGTGGACCGACGTGAAGGGCCAGTTGGCCAGCGCCACGGTGCTGGACCGCTACACCCAGGCCGGCCGCACTGCCGCGATCAATCTCGACTATCACTTCTAACCCCCCGAGCAAGAGGAGAGGCCCGCCGTAGGGGCCGCGCAGCGGGGGCGCCGTCCGGGAAGCCGGCGCCCCCAACGCGATCCAAGTACCACCGATGAGTATCGTCATCAGGAGATTCAAAAATGAATGCATCGACCCTTTGGCAGCAATACCAACATCTGCGTGCCAGCGAACCCAAGATCCGCGCCCGGGACGCCGCCGCGCGGCTTGGCGTTTCCGAAGCCGAGCTGGTGGCAGCCGATCCGCTCTCCATCACGCTATTCCCGCGCTGGGCCGATATCCTGGGCGAGCTGGAGGCACTGGGTACGGTGATGACGCTGACCCGCAATGAAGCCGCCGTCCATGAAAAGACCGGGCTCTACGCCAACGTCAGCATCCATGGCGAGATGGGTCTGGCACTGAACCCCGAGATTGATCTGCGCTTCTTCCTGCATAGCTGGCGCTACGGCTTTGCCCTGAGGGGAGAAAGACCATCCATCCAGTTCTTCGACCGGCATGGCGACGCGGTGCACAAGGTCTTCCTGACCGAAGCCTCAAACGCCGCCGCCTACGACGAGCTGGTCAGCCGCTACGCCAGCAGTCACGCCGTGGTGGAACCGGATCGTGCACGCGAACCGGCCACCGAACAGCCCGACGCCGCGGTCGATGCAAAAGCCTTCCAACAAGGCTGGCTGAACCTGGCCGACACCCACGACTTCTACCCCTTGCTGCGCAAGTACGAGGTCAGCCGTACCCAGGCCCTGCGCCTGGCGCCGCAGGGCTATGTGCGTGAAGTATCGCTCGACGCCATCGCCCTGCTGCTCAAGGCAGCGGCCGAATCGCAACTACCCATCATGGTCTTTGCCGGCAACCAGGGCTGTTTGCAGATCCATACCGGGCCGGTCAAGAAGATTGTTCCCATGGGCCCCTGGCTCAATGTGCTGGACCCGGGCTTCAACCTGCACCTGCGTATGGACCTGTTCGGACGGGCTTTTGTTGTGCGCAAGCCGACCCGCGACGGCGAGGTGACCTCGCTGGAGTGCTACGACGTCGAAGGCAAGCTGATCGTGCAGTTCTTTGGCGAGCGCAAGCCGGGCAAACCTGAGCTCGCCGGCTGGGCCACACTGGCACACAGCCTGCCGGACCGCGAGGAGCAACTCGATGCTGCGTAGGCCCTTGGCATTGCAGAAATCCCTCGTCTTGCTGGCGACCTGCCTGCTGGCCGCCGCCAGCCAGGCCGCCGAGCGCATCGTGGTATTGACCGCCGACGTCGCCGAGATCGTCGTGGCGCTGGGTCACGGCAGTGAGGTAGTCGGGCGCGAGCGGGTGGCCAAGCAACCCGAGCTCGCCCAAGCGGTCGAGATCGGTTCGTCCCGCTCACTTTCCGCTGAGCCTATCCTGCGGCTCAAGCCCACCTTGGTGATCGGCAGCCAGTTGGCCATGCCAGAAGGCATCTGGAGCCAGTTGAACGGACTTGGCCTCAAGGCCGTCAAGGTCAGCGCCAAGACCGATGGCTCGGACTACGCCGAGGCGATCCGCAGCGTGGGCAAGCTGATTGGCACCGACGCCCAGGCCGGCAAACTGGCCTACGACTGGCAGAACGCCATGCGGCCTGCCCAGCCGTGGGGCAAGAGGGTGCTGGTGACCTACGAAGGCAAGACGGTCGCCGGCCGCGATACGCCGGCGGATTGGCTGATCCGGGCCGCCGGTGGCATCAATGCCGCGGCCGGCATAGATGGCTACAAGCCGCTGGATGCCGAAGCCCTGAGCAAGCTGGCACCGGACATCATCCTGATCGCCGAGCACAACCGCGCCGTCTATGGCGGACTGGCCGAATTCACCCGCCGTGCCGACATCGCCGCCACACCGGCTGGCCGTAATGGTCGCGTGTACGAAGTACCGGTGCATGAATACTTCAGCGTCAATCTGGGCAGCCCGGCAGCGGTCCGTAAATTGCGTACGCTGGGTTGATTGCATGGCGAACAGGGAGCATCACTGACCATGCCGACCGTACGTGCTTTCTGGCTGCAGCAAACACCTAGCCTGCCTCGCCTTGGTGGTTGGCCCGCCTGGCTGGTCTTGGGCCTGGCTACGGCAAGCCTCCTGGTGTTTGCGCTGGGCTTCCAGGGCGATGGCTGGCAGTGGCCAGACCTCGCCGACCCCTTGGTCCGTAGCCTGCGGCTGCCACGCATACTGTCCGCCCTCCTGGTAGGTGCGGCACTGGCTGCAGCCGGCGCCGCCTTGCAGGCGTTATTCCGCAACCCCATGGCCGATCCGACCTTGATCGGCACCTCCAGCGGTGCTGCGCTGGCCGTGGTCTGCATCATGGCTTTTGGTTGGCGCGCCCTGCCCTTGCCGCTGGCAGCCTTTGGCGGCAGCCTGCTCGCCACCTGGCTGCTGCTGGCCCTGGTAAGGCTGGTGGGCGGCGGCAGCACCGGGCTCTTGCTGATGGGCCTGATGCTGGGCAGCTTTGGCGCCGCGATGACCGGCATGCTGCTCTTCCTCTCCGATGATCTGGCATTGCGTAGCGCCATGACCTGGCTATCAGGCCAGTTGGGCAGTACGACCGGCGCCCCACTGGCCTGGGCTGCACCGGTAGGCATTGCGGGCATCGCCTTGCTGCTGGGCCTGGGCCGGGATCTCGATTGCCTGCTGCTGGGTGACGAAGCGGCACAGGGACTGGGCGTGCACGTGGAGCGCGCTCGCTTGCTGACCGCCGTTGGCGCTGCCATGGCGATTGGCGCAGCGGTATCGGTGGCCGGCATCATCGGCTTTGTCGGCATGATGGTGCCCAACGCCTGCGCCCTGCTGGCCGGTGGCGGGCGTCGGCGCTTGATTGCCCTGTCGGCAACGGGCGGCGCGGCCTTTCTGCTGCTGATGGATACCCTGGCCCGTGGTATTGCCTATCCGGTCAACGTGCCGGTCGGCCTTCTGGCCGGCTTTGTCGGACCCATGTTCTTTGTCTGGCTGTTCCGCCGGAAAATGGGAGATAGCGCATGAGTACGCCTACCCTGCAGATGCAGTCGGTCAGCTTTCAGCATCGGGGCCGTAGTTTGCTGAACCGCATCAGCGGCCATCTCCCCACCGCCAGTCTGACCAGCATCATCGGCCCGAACGGCGCCGGCAAGAGCACGCTGTTAAGGTTACTGGGCGGCCTCTTGTCCGCCAGCGAAGGTCAGATACTGTTGGATGGCGCCCCCATCCTTCAACTGGCGCGCCTGCAGCGCGCTCAAGCGATAGGCTGGCTGGGGCAGTTCTCGGCCGAGGACCTGCCACTCAGCCTGGCAGAATACGTGATGCTGGGGCGCAGGCCCTACCTTGGGCACTTTGGCCAGCCCAGCCTGGAAGACCAGGCGCGGGTGGGAGCGGCCATGGCCGCTTTTGACCTCAGCGGACTGGCGAGCCGGCCCTGGCGACGATTATCTGGCGGTGAGCGGCAGCGAGCCGGGCTGGCACGGCTGATCGCCCAGGACGCGCCGATCTGGCTCCTGGACGAGCCCACCAATCACCTCGACCTCAAGTATCAAGCCTTGCTATTTGGCCGTTTACGGGCGGAAGCAGCCCGCGGGCGCACCGTCGTCACGGTACTGCACGATCTGGCGCTGGCAGCCCAGTGGTCACAGGAGGTATTGCTGCTGCAAGGTGGTCGCCTGCTGGCCCAAGGCCCGGCCAAGGCAGTACTGCAGGCCGAGCGCCTGAGCCAGGCCTATGGCTGGCCACTCGAGGTTTGGCACGATGCGCGGGGACGTTGGCAGATGCAGGCGGCCGAGGCGGCTTGAGACCTTTACACCGTGCCTTTACCCCGCTCGTCGAAGAGCGATTGCCCGGCGTGCATCCCCCCGGCATAATCGCGGCCCATGAAATTCCTGTTCGACCTGCTGCCAGTCATTGTCTTCTTTGCTGGCTACTCTTCCGGTCTCGCCTTTCCCGAGTACGGCCTCAACAAGCCGATCGAATTCGCCACGGCGCTCGCCATCGTTGTCTCCATCGGCCAGATCGCCTGGCTGAAGCTGCGGGGCAAGAAGGTCGAGATGATGCAGTGGATAGGCCTTGCCTTGATTCTGATCCTTGGTGGCGCCACGCTGTTCTTCCACAGCAGTACCTTCATCTTCTGGAAGCCCACCGCGCTCTACATCGCCCTGGCGGCCAGCCTGGTGGTATCACGCTATGGCCTCAAGAAACCGCCGATGGAACTCTTGCTTGGCAAGGAACTCCACCTGCCAGGCCCGGTCTGGGACAAGCTGATGTGGGGCTGGGTGGCCTTCTTCCTCTTGATGGCTGGCCTCAACCTGTTCGTCGCCTTCAATTTTTCCGAGAGTTTCTGGGTCAAATTCAAGCTGTTCGGCGTGCTGGGCCTCACCTTCATCTTCGCCATCGCGCAGGGACTGTGGCTTAATCGCCACATGCCCAAGACGCCGGCCGACAGCCAGGAAAGTTGACTCCATGTACTACGCCATCACTGGCATCGACACGCCAGACTCCCTCGCCAAGCGCCTGGAGAGCCGCCCGGCCCATCTGGCCCGCCTCCATGCGCTGCAGGCAGAAGGCCGCTTGCTGCTGGCTGGCCCCTTCCCCGCCATTGACAGCCCTGACCCTGGCCCCGCCGGTTTTTCGGGCAGCCTGATCGTGGCCGAGTTCGACAGCCTGGGTGCCGCCACCGAATGGGCCGAGGCGGACCCCTACAAGCTGGCTGGCGTGTATGCCCGTGTTGAAGTGCGCCCCTTCAAGAAGGTGTTGCCCGCGTGAACACGATGGATAAAATCCGTGAGAAACTTGCCAGCTTGGACCCTGTGTTGCTGGATCTGCGTGACGACAGCAGCAAGCATGCGGGCCACGCGGGTGCGGCCTCTGGCGGTGGGCACTATCTGCTGAAGATCGTGTCCGAGCGGTTCAGCGGACTGACGCCGGTGGCACGCCACCGATTGGTTTATGAAGCACTGGGCGAGATGATGCGGCGCGATATCCACGCGCTGGCGATCGACGCCCGCACCCCTGGCGAAAATGCCTAGCCCAAGCGGCCTGGCGATTATTACCCCCTCTCAAGACTAAGAAGGACGTATTCGATGCAAACCAAGATTTTCGCCCCTGCTCTGATCGCCGCCCTGCTGGCCGGTGCAGCCTTCGCAGCCGACAAGCCGGTGGCCGTTGTCAATGGCGTGGCCATCCCCCAGGCGCAAATGGACTATATCCTGAAGCAACTGGCCGAGCGTGGCGCCAAGGACAGCCCTGAGCTGCGCGCGAAGATTCGCGAAGACCTGATCACCAACGAAGTGGTGGCTCAGGAAGCAGCCAAGAAGGGTCTGAGCAAGGACGCCGACGTCCAGATCGAAGCCACCATGGCTCAGCAGAACGTGCTGCTCAAGGCCTTCGTGCAGAACTTCCAGAAGACCAACGTGGTTTCTGACGAGACCCTGCGCGCCGAGTACGACAAGCTGAAGGCTCAGATGCCGTCGAAGGAGTACAAGTCCCGCCACATTCTGGTCGAGACCGAGAAGGAAGCCAACGACGTGATCGCCGCTCTCAAGAAGGGCAAGAAGTTTGAAGACCTGGCCAAGGAAAAATCCAAGGATCCGGGCAGCAAGGCCAATGGCGGCGACCTGGGCTGGGCTGTACCGACCAACTTCGTCAAGGAATTCGGTGATGCGCTGGCCAAGCTGAGCAAGGGCCAAGTGACCCCGGCTCCGGTCAAGACCCAATACGGCTTCCACATCATCAAGCTGGACGACGTGCGTCAGCCGCAAGGCCCGGCTTTCGACGAAGTGAAGGCTGGCATCCAGCAACAGATGCAAGGCCAGGAACTGAACAAGGTGATCGCTGACCTGCGTGCCAAGGCCAAGGTCGAGTAAGGCTTAGCCTTACCGCTTCAGTATCAAGCAAAGGGCCGCAAGGCCCTTTGTCGCTTCTTGCCGGATTTGAGAAGGAGGAAAACAGAGATGGGTATGAAAAAGATCGAAGCCATCATCAAGCCGTTCAAGCTCGATGAAGTGCGCGAGGCTTTGGCCGAAGTCGGCGTGACCGGCCTGACCGTGACCGAAGTAAAGGGCTTTGGCCGCCAAAAGGGCCATACCGAGCTCTACCGTGGCGCTGAATACGTGGTGGACTTCCTGCCCAAGGTCAAGATCGAGGTGGTGATCACCGAAGAGAAAGTCGAGCCGGCGCTCGACGCTGTGGTGAAGGCCGCTCGTACCGGCAAGATCGGCGATGGCAAGATCTTCGTGACCGCAGTGGAGCAGGTCGTCCGCATCCGGACCGGCGAAACCGGCGCCGACGCAGTCTGATTGCCTTAATGCACTACGCTAGACGCGGGTGAACACAAGAAATCTGAGGCGGCAGCTCTCCCCTATTACCCCCTCTGCCCGCCCGCAGGCGGGGAGCCTAGCTCCGCTCGTTAGTACGATGGACGGAGATTGGTTTCGATACTACCAAGCCACCCTCAGGTGGCTTTTTTCATGCCTTATGCCGAGGTGGCTCAGGTACCGGCAAAGACCGTGGCCAATTTGTAGGCCAGCCGGGTGGCCTGGTCCATCAGACGCTGGATATGCGGTACAAACTGCGGCAGCGAGAAGTAAAGCGCTGCCACACCAACACCTAGGGTGAGTGGAAAGCCAACACCGAACACATTGAACTGGGGCGAGGCGCGCGACATGACGCCGATCGAGAGGTTGGTGATCAGCAGGGCAGCCATGACCGGCAAGGACATCAACAAGGCCAGGGTAAAGATCTGCCCGGCAGACTCCACCAGCATGCGAAAGCCTATGCCCTTGATCGGGTCGGCCGAGATGGGCAGTAACACGAAGCTGCGCGCCATGGTCTCGATCACCAGCAGGTGACCGTTGAGCGCCAGGAATATCAGCAGGGTCAAAAGACTGGTGATCTGCGCTACCACGGCAGTATTGGCGCCGTGCTGGGGGTCATAGAAGCTCGCAAAGCCCAGGCCCATCTGCAGGCCGGCCAGATGGCCGGCCATCTCGACCGAGGTGAATACCAACCGCATGGTGAGGCCGATGGCCGTGCCGATCAGAATCTGCTGGCCCAGGATCAGGATGCCCAAGGGCGAGACCGGAGACACTGTTGGCATAGGCGGCAAGGCGGGTGCGATCAGGATGGCCAGCAACACCCCCAGCCCCACCCTCACCCGCGCCGGTATGCCACGGCTGGAATAGAACGGGTCGGTTGCGAAGATGGCCAGGATGCGGAACAGCGGCCAGAGCAAAAGGCCCAACCATGCCTGGATCTGGGCATCGGTGACGGTGAACATGGAGCGCGTGCCGTCAGCCTATCATCGTCGGAATCGCCTGGTAGAGGCGCACCGTGTAGTCCATCAGAATGGACAGCATCCAGGGGCCAGCCAGCACGGCGACCAGAAAGGTCACCAGAAGCTTGGGAATGAAAGACAGCGTGGCTTCGTTGATCTGGGTCGCGGCCTGGAAAACGCTGATGATGAGGCCGACGATCAAACCGGCGATCAGCATGGGTCCACCGACCAGGATCATGACCTCGAAGGCGCGTTGTATGACGGTAATCACCGTTTCCGGAGACATGGTCTACCCCCTAGGTATAAAAGCTCTGCACCAGCGAGCCGATCAATAGCGTCCAACCATCGACCAGCACGAAGAGGATGATCTTGAAAGGCAGGGCAATGGTTACCGGGCTCACCATCATCATACCCATCGCCATCAGCACACTGGCAACCACCATGTCGATGATCAGGAAGGGAATGAAGACCAGAAAGGCGATCTGGAAAGCGGTCTTGAGCTCGCTGGTCACGAAGGCCGGCACCAACACCTTGAGGCTGATGTCCTCGGGGCCATTGGGTTTGGCGCTTTGCGATAGTTCAACGAACAGGGCCAGGTCCTTCTGCCGGGTCTGCTTGATCATGAACTGCTTGAGCGGTTTACTCGCCCGCTCCAGGGCTTCGTTAAAGCCAATCTGCTCCTGACTGTAAGGCTGGTAAGCCTCGGTCCAGATCTTATCGAGCACCGGCGACATAACGAATACGGTGAGGAACAGCGACAGCCCGACGATGACCTGGTTCGGCGGCGACTGCTGCGTACCCAGGGCCTGGCGGAGCATGGACAGCACGATCACGATACGCGTGAAGGCCGTCATCATCAGCAGCACGGCCGGTAAAAAGGTCAGGGCCGTCAGAAAGAGCAGGGTCTGCAGGGTCAGGGTATAGCTCTGACCCCCGCCACCGCTAGGCTGGCTGGTCAGCAGCGGCAGGCCGGCATCGGCCGCCATGACCGGCAAGGCCAGGAGCAGCGCAGCCGGCAAGATCAGCGTGCGCCACCTCATGCCTGGCCCCCGCTACCACTCTTGGCCTTGATGATGCCGGCCAGACGCTCGGCGAACGGCAGGCCGGTTGCCGGTGCTGCCTCGGCATCCTCCGGCCGCGGCAGGCTGTGCAGCGTGCTGACGCTGCTGGCGGTGACACCGAGCACGAGCCAGGTATCCCGTACTTCGATCACCACCACCCGCTCCTTGGGGCCGACCATGGCGCCGCCTACCACGCGCAGCCTGGCCGGTCCGCCCAGTGGCCCCGGCGCCAGCCGGCGCATGAGCCAGGCGGTGCCCAGGATGGCCGCAATGACCAGCATCAAGGCCAGGATGACCTGGACAAAGCCGAGCAGTGAGGGAGTGGCGGTGGATGGTAGAGCCGGGACCTTGTCGGCCTCGCCGGCAGCCAGTACACAAACAGAAGCCGCCGCGATTATGGCGGCGGCGGGGATCAGGGTCATTCGCATGGATGCGTGGCGGTCATTTGTGCAGGCGACGTATACGCTCAGCCGGGGTAATGATGTCGGTGAGGCGGATACCGAACTTGTCGTTCACCACCACCACTTCGCCCTGGGCGATCAGCGTGCCGTTGACCAGCACGTCCATAGGCTCACCAGCCAGGCCGTCGAGCTCCACAACGGAACCCTGGGCCAGCTGCAGCAAGCTGCGGATGGCGATCTTGGTACGGCCCAACTCCACGGTCATGGCCACCGGAATGTCCATGATCATGTCGATGCCGGACGGACCGGAAGGACGCTCGGGCTGCTTGTCGAAGCTTTGGAAGATGTCCGCGGCCGAGACGTTGGACTGACTCGGCGTGGATGCCACCTGTGCAGCGGCAGCTTCCTCAGCGGCCGCTTCGGCACTCTGCTGCTCGGCTAGCGCCGCGGCCCAGTCATCCAGGCCTTGCTCTTCGGTTTCATTGCTCATGTTCTGTATCCTCTTGCGGCTCGTCGTCCAGCATCAGATTCTCGGCCGTCGTCAGCACCTTTTCCACCTTGAGTGCATATTGGCCGTGCAGGGTGCCGTAGCGTCCTTCCAGCAGCGGCACACCATCGACTTCCGCCACGATGTTCTCGGGGATGTCGATACCGACCACATCGCCTACCTTGAGGTCGAGAATCTCGCCCAGGGTAATCTTGGCGGTGCCGAGGTTGGCGATCAGCTCGACTTCGGAATTCTGCACTTCGCGCGAGAGCAACTTGACCCAGCGATTGTCCGATTCCATGCGGTCGGCCTGCATGGAGCTATAGAGCATATCCCGCAGTGGCTCGATCATCGAGTAGGGGAAGCAGACATGGAAGTCGCCACCGCCCGAGCCGAGCTCGATCTTGAAGGTAAAGGCCACCACCACCTCGGTAGGCGTGGCGATGTTGGCAAACTGGGTATTCATTTCCGAGCGCACATAGGTGAATTCGGTCTTGAACACCGGCTCCCAGGACTTGCGATACTCGTCCATCACCACTTCCAGCAAACGCTGGATGATGCGCTGCTCGGTCGGCGTGAAGTCACGGCCTTCGACGCGCACATGGTAGCGGCCATCCGAGCCAAACATATTGTCGACCACCAGGAACACGAGGTCCGGATCGAAGATGAACAGCCCAGTGCCGCGCAGCGGCTTCATATGGATCAGGTTGAGGTTGGTCGGCACGACCAGGTTGCGAATGAATTCGCTGTACTTCTGCACCCGCACCGGCCCAACCGAGATCTCGGCCGAGCGGCGCATGAAGTTGAACAGGCCGATGCGCAAATTGCGGGCGAAACGCTCGTTGATAACCTCGAGCGTAGGCATACGGCCGCGGACGATACGCTCCTGCCGGCCAATGTCGTAGGCACGGATGGCCGAGGTATCGAGACCTTCGTCCGCGTCTTCGTCTTCACCGGTGACCCCCCGTAGAAGGGCATCCACCTCTTCCTGGGAGAGAATATCGTCAGCCATCTAGGCACCCCAATCCTGCACGTGTTGCTATTCCTACTGGACGATGAAGGTCTTGAATTCAACGCTCATCACGCCGTCCTCGTCATCCTTTGCGCCCAGTACCTTGTTAAGGGTCTGCTTGATCTCTTCCATCAGCTTGACCTTGCCATCCAGGGTCGAGATCTCTTCCTGCTTCTTCGAGCTCAGCAGCAGATTCACCTGGCTGCTCAATCTCGGCAGATAACTCTTGATCACTTCCGACTGCTTCTCGTCCGCCACCTGCACATGGATTTCCGTCTGCAGCACCGCCCCAGTCGCAAGGTTGACGGTGAAGGTATCCAGCTTGGTGAACACGGGTGCTTCGCCGTGTTCGGATTTCTTCTTGTCCTTCTTCTTCTTTTCCTTCTTGCCTTCATCGCTGCCGTGATCGTCAGCGGCCTGCTCTGCGGTCGCTGCCGGCTCGCCGAAGTTCTGGTTGGCCGAAATGGTCAGAAACAACCAGGTACCGAACGCGCCACCCGCCAGGATCACCAGGATCAGGAGGCCGATGACGATATACAGGATCGTATTCTTCTTGCCTTTGGGCGAGCTATCGCTCGCTTCCGCTGCCGGCGCCGGCTTCTTGGCTTCTGCCATGGGAAGGTGTCCTTTTGGATTGCATATCGGTAGTTATGAAAGCCACGCATACAAGCCTTGCGTGCTCAGCCGAGTTATAAAGCAAACCCGCCACAGGAACAAGCATTGGCGCGGGTTTCACGCATCCTAGGAACCGCTCCGGACCGTTTTCAAGTCTCCTTAGACAAACAGGTTCACATTTCCGGGCAGCGCCACCGGCACTCGGGCACGCCAGGCAGCGGGCGAGCTCTGCGTCTCTTCGACGCCGTCCACCCTACCTCGCCCAGCTTGTCGGCCCGAGCCGGAGTCACGCTCCTGACCGCCCGAGCTGGATTGCGACTGCACGTTGGCCTGCGCCAGCTGGATGCCGCTCTCGGCCAGCATCTCGCTGAGTTTGGGCAACGAGGCCTGCAGGGCATCACGCACCGGCTGCTGTGCCGCAACGAAGGTCAGCGTGGCCTGATCCTGGTTCAGCGACAGTTTGACCTCCATGGGGCCCAGATGGGGTGGATTCAGGTGCATCTCCACCTCCTGGTTCTGATTGCTCACCATCATGATCACTTTGTTGCCCAGCGCCTTGTCCCAGCCCTCGCCACCAACCGGGTGCTGAAGCGAGAAGGTGGGTCTCGCGTTTTCCAGCGACTGCCCTCGCCCGACATCGGTGCGGGCAATCGGGCTCATCAGTTGCTGACCCGCTGCGGCTGCCGCGCCACTCTGGATGCGCTGGTCAAGCAGCTGAGCAAAGTTATCGGTCGCAGCCTGGCTGGTCGCCAGCAGCTCCTTGCCAAGCTCGATCTTGCCCTGTCCTGCCAAGGGGTCGGCCGCCGCATCGGTCGCCAGCTGCTTCAGGTCCGCCACGGCATCACCCGGCAGCGCTTGCCGGCCGCTGGCAAGTTTCGCCGCCAGCTCGGGCAGTGTGAAGGTCTTGCCATCGGACTGCAGCGCATCACCCAATGCGGCGGCGGCGGCGGCGGCTTCGGCTGGCGGCGGGACATCGGCAGGCTGGGTCGACTGCAGTTGCGCCAGCAGCGCTGCCATGGCCGCTGCCGCCTGTTGAGCAGCATCCATCGGCTGGGCGTCGTCCTGCCCCTCGGCATCCTTGTCGGCGGGTTTGTCCTTGACCGACTTACCCTCGGCCGCGGCATCCTTGCTGGCTTCCTTGGTATGCTCGGGCGCCTTGTCCTGTTCTGCCGGCTTGGCTTGCTCCGCCTTGTTGGCAGGCTCATCGGCAGGCTTGCTTTGATTGGCCTGAGCGGGCTTGGCAGGGCTCACTTCCTGCTTGGCTGGTTCAGCCGCACGCGCCATCTGCTCACTCTGGTGAACCTGCAGACGCTGGCTGAGCGAAGCCTCGAACAGTTGCCCGCTCGCATCGTCACCACGCCCGGCAGCCGGCGCCTTGGTGGTGCTCTGCAGCAGGGCCTGTAGCGAATTATTGGCGGTATTGGTGGATGGCATTGCAACGGTCCTTGTACTGGCCAGCCCATAGCGGCTTTGCCACTAAAGTAGCAAGGACAATGCCAGCAAAGGTTCAGTTATCCGGATTTTCTCGCCTACGCTGCGAAACCGAGGCCCATTCGTCGGATAGCTTCTGCTCGCGCTTGGCTTCCTTCTGATTCTCTCGCTCGTTGTGGCGAGCCTGCAGCATCTCATAGGCCTTGACCTCTTTCTCGCACACCAGCCAAGCCTGCTTGCTAGCCTCCACCTGCGCTTCGCAGCGCTCTCGGTCCAGCACCTGCTGATCTACCGCGCTATCGAGTTTGGCCAGGAAAAGATGGAAATCGTTCCACTGATGGATGCGCATACCGCGACTGGCGGTATCGGCCAGACGGGCGCGATATTCCAGTCGGTACTGCTCGATCTGTAGCAGTTGCTGCTTGGACTGCTCCAGGCGCAGCACCGCGGCACTGATCGCCCGCGCCGCTTCCTCCCGTTTGTCTTCGGCAAGCTGCAGCAGGAAAGCGAACTGGAAGGCCTTGGCCATGACGGGTACCGGCTAGCGATGCAAAGGAATTCAGCGCGGGAACAGCGCCGCCAGCCGCGCACGGGCACCGGCGTACTCTTCGCGCTCGTAAATGCCTTGCTGCAGGAAGGCTTCCATCGCAGGCATCAGGGCGATCGCCTCGTCCAGCACCGGGTCGGAACCGCGCACATAGGCACCGACGTTGATCAGGTCGCGACTGCGCTGGTAACGGGAATAGAGCTGCTTGAACCGACGCACCAGGTTGTACTCCTCTGGCTGGATGATGTCGGTCATTACCCGGCTGATGGACTGTTCGATATCGATGGCCGGGTAGTGGCCCGCGTCCGCCAACTGCCGGCTGAGCACAATGTGCCCATCCAGGATGGCGCGCGCGTTATCGGCGATGGGATCCTGCTGGTCATCCCCCTCGCTCAATACAGTATAGAAGGCGGTGATGGAACCGCTGCCCGAGTGGCCATTGCCGGCGCGCTCGACCAGGGCCGGCAGCTTGGCAAAGACCGACGGCGGGTAGCCCTTGGTGGCCGGCGGCTCGCCGATCGCCAGGGCAATCTCGCGCTGCGCCATGGCGTAGCGGGTCAGCGAATCCATGATCAAAAGCACGTTCAGCCCTTGATCTCGGAAATACTCGGCGATGGCAGTCGCGTAGGCGGCACCATGCATGCGCAGGAGTGGCGGCGTATCGGCAGGCGCTGCGACTACCACGGAGCGCCGCAAACCCTCCTCACCCAGAATATTCTCGATGAAGTCCTTGACCTCGCGTCCCCGTTCGCCAATCAGCCCCACTACCACGATATCTGCCGTGGTGTAGCGAGCCATCATGCCCAGCAGCACGCTCTTGCCGACGCCGGAGCCGGCAAACAGACCCAAGCGCTGGCCGCGCCCCACGGTCAGCATGGCATTGATCGCGCGTACCCCCACATCCAGCACATCATGCACCGGTACCCGGTCCAACGGATTGTAGGGGCGGGAGAAGAGCGGTACATGGGTCTCGGCTTGCAGGGGGCCGAGCTTGTCCAGAGGACGCCCCAGACCATCGAGTACACGCCCGAGCAGATGCGGCCCCACGGCAGCCTGGCGGCCACGATCCTCGACACGTCGGCGCGGTGTATAGCTGCCACCCAGATGCGGCACCCTGCCCTCGACATCTTCGTAGGCCACAACCCAGGCACCAGGCTCAAGACCATAGACCTCCGCCACCGGCATCAGGAACAGGCGGTCGCCGTTGAAGCCGACCACTTCTGCCTCGACGCTGTGCCCAGTGGGGATAATGATGTGGCAGCTGGAGCCAACCGGCAGCTTGATACCCACGGCCTCAAGCACCAGCCCCGCCACGCGGGTCAGCTTGCCGCGCGGCAACCAGGGCTTGGTTCCCTCGACGGTAGCAACACAGTCGGCCGCGTAGTGCTGCCAGCGGGCCAGGGTGTCGTGTTGATCAGGCTTGTTCATCGTCGGCAGCCTGCCAGGGCTCATGGCTACCCAAGGCCGCAACCACGCGTCGCCAACGGGTGGGCAGGGTCAGATCCAGCTCGACTGTGGCATGGGCAATACGGCAGCCACCGCGCTCGATATCGGTCACCGGCTCGAAACGCCATTGCACCGCCGCCCCCTCCTCGGCCAGCAAGCTTTTCACCAGTGCCAGATCGTCAGGGTGCAGCTCGACCCGCAAGGGGCCATGCAGTTCGGGCAGGCTATTGATCGCCTCGCGGATCACCGACAGCACGCGCTCGGGCTCCACACTCAAGCTACTACGCAATACTTGCCGCGCGACCGCGACGGCTATATCGCGGATCGGTTCGGCCAAACGCGCTTCATAACCGGCTACCGCGGCGGCAAGCTGGTCTGCCAGCCCACGGAAGCGCTCGACTTCGTCCATACCGGTTTGCCGGCCAGCCTGCTGCCCCGCTTCGAAACCTGCAGCCTGACCCGCCTCGCGGCCTGCGGCCTCGCCATCGTCACGCCCCTGCCGCATGCCCTCTTCGTAACCCGCCCGGTAGGCAGCCTCATGCGCCTCGCTGCGGATGCGCTCCAGCTCGTCGGCCGCCACCATAGGTACCAGCTCTGCGGCCGGCTCTTCGACGGCAGACTCGATCGGCTCGACCTCAGCCATCGGCTCAGGCTCTGACGGGACCACTTGCGCTTCCGGCACCAGCGCGTGAGGGCGCTGAATGGAGGCACCACTGAACTGATCGACCTGCCATGGCGTCAATTCCGGCACATCTTCGCGGCGGATGATCTTCTTGCTACCCCAGGCTTTCATCTACAGGCCCTATTCCACAAAGCCCTCGCCACCGCCCTTGGCAACGGCGATCTGACCCTCGTCCGCCAAGCGGCGAACGACCTTGAGAATCTCGCGCTGCTCGGCCTCGACCTCGGACACCTTGACCGCGCCCTTGGCTTCGAAATCGTCGCGCAGCATTTCTGCCGCCCGTTGCGACATGTTCTTGAAGATCTTGTTGCGCAGCACCTCGCTGGTGCCCTTCATGGCGGTAATCAGCGAATCGGAAGAGATTTCGCGCAGCAGCAACTGGATGCCGCGATCGTCGATATCCACCAGGTTCTCGAAGGTGAACATCTTGTCCTGGATACGCTGCGCCAGCTCCGGGTCGTATTCGCGGATGGCATTGATGGCCGAAGCCTCGACCACGCCACCCATGAAATTGAGGATTTCCGCCGCCATGCCCTCGCCACCCATGGCCGACTTCTTGACCCGGTCGGCCCCGGACAGGAGCTGGGTGAGCACATCGTTAAGCTCACGCAGTGCGGTCGGCTGTACGCCTTCCAGGGTGGCAATACGCAGCAACACGTCATTGCGCAGCCGCTCAACAAACTGGTTGAGCACTTCGGAAACCTGGTCGGGTTCGAGGTGGACCAGGATGGTGGCAATGATTTGCGGGTGTTCGTTCTTGATCAGTTCGGCCACGGCGACCGAATCCATCCACTTGAGGGATTCAATGCCCGTGTTGTCGCCACCTTGCAGGATGCGGTCCAGCAGGTTGGCCGCCTTGTCCGAACCGAGCGCCTTGGTCAGCACGGAGCGGATGTATTCATCGGCGGCGCCGAAGTTGGCGCGGTTCATGGTCGAACCGAGGAAGTCGCCGACGACCTCCTCCACTTGCTCGCGGGTGACATTGTCCATACTGGCCATGGCAAGGCCGATTTTCTGCACTTCCTTGGGACCGAGGTACTTGAACACCTCGACAGCGGCCTCCTCACCGAGGCTCATCAGCAAGATGGCGCTACGGCGGATGGCTTCATCATTGGTTGCCATGACGGCTCCTGGCGATAGGGCTTGCAGCCCGCATTTCAGCTCAGGCAGTACGGACAGGGCTTGCCCTGACCGCCCGCCACGTTATGTGAGGCTAAACGAGACAGGGCCTTGCAGCCCCGTGACGTCAGGTCGTCTTCTGGTCGGCGGGATCGGCGTTCAGCCATTCGCGGATGATGGTCGCCACCATGCGCGGATCTTCCTTGGCCATTTCCTTGGCCCGCTGCAAGAGTTCGCTGAAGGCGGCCAGCTGGGCACTGGCCTCGGCCTCGGCCACCACCTCGGCCTCCACCTCGGACTGTGCCAACTCCTCGGCAGTCAGGGCCACGCCACCCTCCTCGCCACCCATGGCATTCTTGTCCTGCTTGGGTCGAATCACATCGCGCAGGATGGGACGGACCACACCAAACATCAGGTAGGCAAGCACCAGAGCGATCAGGATGACCTTGATGATATCGGCAGTGTGGGCGATCAGGTATTCGGTCAACTTCTCGAAGAAGGACTTGCCTGCCACATCCAGCACGCGGTCGGCAAAGGCGGCGTTGACCACTTTGACCGAGTCGCCGCGATCCTTGTTGTAGCCAATCGCTTCCTGCACAAGGTTGGTGACCTGGTTGATCTCGGCCTGGGTGAGCGGCACCGACTTCACGCCGCCATCCTTCTGCTGGACACGCTTGAAGTTGACCACCACGGCAGCATTGACCCGCTTGAGCACGCCGACCTGCTGCTTGACGTGTTCGACCGTCTTGTCGACCTCGTAATTGCGGGTCATTTCCTTATGGCTGGTACCGCCGGTACCGGTATTGACCGTCACTCCAGGCGGGTTGGGCAAGGTGACCGGCGCACTGGCAGCGCCTGGCGGCTGGTTGGACAGCGCACCCGGCACGCCCGAGGGCTGGTTGCTGCCGCCACCGGAGCCTTCGGCGGTCTGTTCGCTGCGGATGGCCGATGCATTGGGGGGCGAATTGGGCTTGAAGCTCTCGATGGCCTGCTCGACCTCGGAGAAGTCCATCTGCACCGTGACCTCGGCCTTGACGTTGTCGTTGCCAACGATGGGCTCAAGTATCTTCTGGATGCGCTCGGACAGCAGTTGCTCCTGCTGGTGCACCAGGGCCAGCTGCCGCTGGTTGAGCGAGCCGTTACCACCGTTCAGCAGATCGGGCATGTTGGAAAGCAGATTGCCGTCTTGGTCTACCACGGTCACGTTCTTGACCGGCAGGTCGGGAATGCTGCTGGAGACAAGGTGGATGATGCCCGCGATCTGGGAACCGTCCAGCGTACGCCCCGGATGCAGGGTCAAGAGTACCGAGGCGGTCGGCTTTTGCTGTTCGCGCAGGAAAACCGTTTGCTTGGGCATGGCCAGGTGCACGCGCGCCGAGGCCACGGCCGACAGCGACTCGATGGAGCGGGCCAGCTCGCCTTCAACGGCGCGCTGGTAGTTCACCTGCTCACCGAACTGGCTGATCCCGAATTTCTGGTTGTCGAGCAGCTCGAAACCTACCGTGCCGCCCTTGGGCAGGCCTTGCGAGGCCAGTTGCAAGCGGGCGCTATGCACGAACTCGGCCGGTACCGAGATCACACCACCCGGCTCCAGCTTGTAGGGAATGTTGAGCTGCTGCAGCGACTGGACGATCTGGCCACCATCCTTGTCCGAAATATTGGCGAACAGGATCTTGTAGCCAGGATCACGCGCCCACAAAAACGCAATTGCCGCTGCGGCGATCACGGCAGCGGCAATGGCAATGATGAGAATCTTGCGGGGATTGGGAAGCTGATTGAAGCGCTGGATGAGATTGGGACGCTCACCCGGTTGCGTGTCTCGATTGTCGACGGCTACGACCGCATCATCCATATATCAGGCGATATCACACCTGCATGTTCATAACTTCCTGGTATGCGGAGACCAGCTTGTTACGAACCTGCACCATAGTCTGAAAAGACAGGCTCGCCTTCTGCAGCGAGACCATCACGTCTTGCAGGTTGGCATTCGGATCGCCCGCTTCGAACGCCGTTTGCTTGGCCTGCGAATCGAGTTGCATCTGGTTGACCTGGTCGAGCGACGACTTCAATACCGATGCGAAATCGGCACCTTCCGGCAGGGCGTCTGCAGCAGGCGAAGTCTGGCCTGCCGCCTTGGCGGACATGGCCTTCAACTCACCCAGCAGATTGTCTATCCCTTGCACGCTCATGATGCACCTCGAATTGCGTGAAATTGTATGTGGCTCGCTTGCACAATAGCAAGCAATCTACAGGCCAACAGCCATTTTGTTACCAAGCGGCCAATTCTCCCGACAAGCGCGCCACACAAGGCATGCGCGCTGCAGGGCGAATTTCACCCGCGCTGCGCCGCACTTATGCGCGCCACCCGCCGCATCGACCGACTACTCTTCCTGCCAACCTTCCTCGCGATACTGCTGCAGCTTGTAGCGCAGCGTACGCTCACTCATACCCAGCCGCTCTGCGGCCAGCTTGCGCACCCCGCCCGCCTGCTTGAGCGTTTCCAGGATGTGCTGCCGCTCCAACATGCGAATATCGGTCACGACCGGCTGCGGCGCCACGGGCGCCACCTGCGGCAAGGCGGCAGGCTCGGCGACGGCAATTTTTGCCGCCTGCGGCAAATCCTGCCGGCGCACTGCCGGCAAAAACAGATGCTCGGGCTCGATTTCATCACCTGGCGCCAGGATCAGCGCCCGCTGCATCACGTTTTCCAGTTCGCGAATATTCCCCTCCCAGCGGTGCTGGGTCAGTGCCTGGGCCGCCGTTTTGCTGATGGCAGGCACCCGGCGTTTGCTGGAGCTAGCATGTCTAGAAAGCATGGCCCGTGCCAGGGGCACGACATCGTCCGGCCGTTCCCGCAGTGCCGGCAGCATCAGCGGGAATACATTGAGGCGATAGTAGAGGTCTTCGCGAAAGCGCCCTTCGGTGACTTCGAGTGGCATATCACGGTTGGAAGTCGACAGTACGCGGATGTCGATATTGATCGGCTTCTTGCCTCCCACCCGCTCCACCTCCCGCTCCTGCAGTACACGCAAGAGCTTGGCCTGCAGTTCCAACGGCATCTCGGAGATTTCATCCAGCAGCAGCGTACCACCGTCGGCTTGCTCGAATTTACCGATGTGCTGGTTGCCGGCGCCGGTAAAGGCACCCTTCTCGTGGCCGAACAGGGTCGACTCCAGCAGTTGCTCGGGGATGGCCGCGCAATTGATCGCCACAAAGGGACCGGCAGCACGTGGTGAATGACGGTGTATATAACGGGCCAGCACTTCCTTGCCGGTGCCGCTCTCGCCGGTGATCATTACTGCCGCCTCGGAATTGGCCACCCGCTGCGCCATGTCGAGCAAGCGCAGCATGCCGGGATCCTCCGCGATCACCGCGTCATCATCCACAGCCGGCAACATGTACTTGGCCACGGTCGCCAGGAGATCGTCCGGCTCGAAAGGCTTGGGCAGGTAGTGAGCCGCACCGGCATGGAGGGCGGCAACCGCCTTTTCAATCACGCCATAGGCGGTCATCAGCACGACCGGTATATGGGGATACTCGAGCTTGACCCGACGCAGCAAAGTCTCGCCATCCATGGGTTGCATCTGCACGTCCGACAGCACCATGCCGACCTTGCGCTCAGCCAGGACCACCAGGCCCGATTCACCGTCCTCCGCACTCAACACCTGATAGCCCGCCAGCTCCAGGGTATCGATCAGGGCCTCTCGCAGGTCGTTGTCGTCTTCAACAATCAGTATGGGGAGTGCGGGCATGGCAGGCTTCTTGTCATTCAGTATCGATTGGGCGGCGAGCTTACACGCCGTCGCCCGCTTTGGGGAGCGTACCGCGCAGGTACGCCAGGATGCGGCCAGGCAGTTCATCCAGCGGGGCGACATCATCCACCCCGCCCAGCGCAATGGCCTCCTTGGGCATGCCAAACACCACGCAACTGGCTTCGTCCTGGGCAAAATTGTATGCACCGGCCCGCTTCATCTCCAGCATGCCCACGGCACCGTCGCGCCCCATGCCGGTCAGAATGACGCCGATCGCGTTGCGGCCGGCATTGTTGGCCGCCGAGCGGAATAGCACGTCCACCGAGGGCCGGTGCCGGTTGACCGGTTCGGCACGGGACAGCTCACAGACATAGCGCCCACCGGACAGCCCAAGCAGCAGATGCGAGTGTCCGGGCGCGATGTAGACGCAGCCCGCCTTGACCGGCTCACCCTGCTCCGCCTCTTTGACCTGCATCTTGCACAGCGTATCGAGCCGCGCGGCAAAGGGACCAGTGAACATCTCGGGCATATGTTGGGCGATCAGAACGGCCGGGGTCGTGGCCGGCAGCGGCAACAGCAGGTGCTTGAGCGCCTCGGTACCGCCGGTAGAGGCGCCGACGATGATCAGCCGCTCGGCCGGACCGCGCGCTGGCCGATCGGATATCGGCAGCACCGCATCGGCACTGAGGCTCGGCGGGATATCCATGGGCTCAAGAGGAACAGCTCGGGGAGGTTTGGCCACAACGCTCATCCAGACCTAGTGCGAAGGGCGGGTAAGATAACAGGCCTCCACCACATTGCCATTGCCAAAGAAGCGCAGCGAGGCCGACAAGGCCGCCACCAGCGCGATGCCACGGCCGCTGGGCCGGGTGGAATCCGGCTCCTGCAACCAGCGATGATCAAAACCCGGACCGCTGTCCGAGACGCGAATACGCAGCAAGGAACGTTCGCCCAGATCATGACCGGTGAGTTCGATATCGATACGCCCCTGCTTCAGCTCAGCCAGCCGGCGGGCGCGCTCCTGGAGATAGTACTCCATGCCGTCGAGGCCGGATTTGAGATCAGAGGACATGGCCAGCAGGCCATGGTCGAGTGCGTTGAGAAACAGTTCGGTCAGGATCAGGAAGACGTCGGCATGCGCCTGCGCCAGCGGGCGAATCTGACTGATAAAGCCCATGATCAGCGGCACGGTATGCAGGTGCTTGAGTTCAGCCGCCCCGAGCGAGAGTTCGTAGCGCCAGCGCACCTCGCCCAGCATCTCCGGCAACTTCCCTATCCCCTCCCCCGCCGGCAATGGCAAGGCAGCATCAGGATCCAGATCGACTATGGCCAGCGAGACGTCATCGTGGCAAGCGGCATCGCCCAGAAAATCCTGCAATGCGTCGATTGACCGAGCCAGCGCCTCGCCGGCCGGGTAACCAGCACAGGCAAGCCCCAGCCGGGCCGCGCCGAAGGGCTCGCCTTCCGCATTGCGCGCCTCCAGGAGCCCATCAGAACACAGCACCAGATTGGCGCGACCGTCGAAGCGATAGCGCTCCAGATCCAGCTCCAGTTCATCCTGCGAGACGATGCCCAATGGCAGATGGCGCGAAGGCCAGCGTTTGAGCAAGGCACCAGATTCGCCGTAGAGGCGCAGCTCGGGGATACCGCCATTCCAGACTTCCAGCGTACGCTTGGCAAAATCCACCGCCACAAAGGCCAGCGCGACAAAACGGCCTGCCGGCAAGACCTGACGCACCTTGCGGTGCATTTCGATCAGGATGTCGGGCAGGCTGAAGCCCCGCTCGGTCATAGCATAGAAAGGCTGGGTCAGCGGCAACACGTTGAGTGCCGCAGTCAGGCCGTGGCCTATGCCATCGGCCAGGACCAGATGCAGAACCTGACCGGGCGTACGGGCGGCAGCGATCAGATCGCCGGACAGGCTTTCCGCCGGTGCGATCCAGGTATGCAGTTGGGTATCGGACAAGCGTTCGCGGTTGACCAACTGCTCCATCAGGTGACGGGCGACCTGCTTTTCTTCTTCGGCACGGTCGTAGTAGTTGGCCAGCTTGAAGGCCTGCTCGCGCACCTGTCGATTCAGTTCGACCGTGCGCTCGATGGCCTTGATCTTGGCCTCAAGAATGCGGAAGTTGATCGGCTTGAGCAGATAGTCATCTGCGCCAACCTCCATGGCATCGGCGAGCTTATTGACCTCTTCTACCGCTGTGATCAGCACAATGGGGATCCAGTGTGCTCCCATGGCCGCCTTGATCTGCCGGCCCGCCTCCGGGCCGTTGAGGCGCGGCATCATCATGTCCATGAGCACCATGTCCGGCCGTTCAGCCAGACAATACTCGACAGCCTCAATGCCATCGGCGGCCAATATCAACTCATGCCCCAGCGACTCGACGAAGCGGCCGATCAACATCCGGACCACTTCGGCGTCATCGGCAAGCAGGACTTTCATGAGCCGAGGCCTGAGTTAGCGTATGGTGAATATCTTGCCGAAACAGGCGATTTCCAACACCTGCCGGACGGTATCCCGGCAATTGACCAAAGCCAACTCCCGCCCCGAAGATGCAGCCTTCTCCTTGAGAAGCAGCAGCATGCCCAGGGCCGAGCTATCTAGATAATCCACCTGCTGAAAATCGACCAGCACCTCCCGAACCGCCGTGCTGGCGAGTATCTCGTCGCAAGCTTGGCGAAATTCACGATGGGCGCTGAAATCAAACTGTCCAGCAAGCAACAAACGACCTGTCTGGCCGGCAACTTCGACAATAGCACTCATGATTAAGCAGCAATCTCAACAGTACGAAGAATAATGTAGATAGTGGCATCCCTACCTCCGACCGCAAGGCCGGATGCCCTTCCACCATAGGGAGCTAATCGGCGGCTGGCAACAGGATCGTGAAGTTCGCCCCTTCCCCGGGGCTGGAAACCACATCGATGGTGCCACCGTAAGCCGTCACCAGATTACGGACGATGGCAAGCCCCAGCCCGGTTCCTTCCTTACGGGTGGTAAAGAACGGCTCGAACAAGCGTTCGCGGACCGATTCAGGCATGCCACAGCCCTGATCTCGGATGGACATCCGCCACTGCCCCGCTTCGCGCGCCAGCTCCAGGCGGATCTCGTCGCCCGCGGCCGTGGCCTGCAAGGCATTTTCCAAGAGATTGATCAGAGCTCCGGTCAACTCCTTGCGGTTGGCTTCCACCATGGCCTCGCCATCGGGCAGCACGACCTCCCAATGGCGCGACTGGTCCACGTCCTGCGGCTGCACCGTCTGCAACGCATCCTCGGCGACCTGTACCCAATCGACCTGCTCCAGTTCGGCCTGCTGCCCCCGCACAAATTGCAGCATGTTCTGGATCAGAGTCTCCAGGTGACGCAGCCGGGTCAATGATTTCTGACCGAACTTCACCCGTTCGTTCTCTCCAAGCTGTGGCTTGGCCAGGTTGGCGGTATAGAGCAAGGCGGTCGCCAGCGGTGTGCGCAACTGGTGTGCCAATCCGGCTGCCATCTCACCCATGGCGGCCAGGCGCTTGTGCTGCTCCAGTTGCTTACGCAAGCGCCAGCTCTCGCTCACGTCATGGATCAGCAGGATGCGCTCGCCCGTGGGCAAGCGGCTGGTCACGATGCTGACCCGCTGCTCCTGCCCGTCGCCTCCCTCCAGCGTCCATTCATTGGCCACTGCTGTTGGCAACAAACCACGTTCAATCGCGTCGCACCAATTGAGCCCAATCAACTCACGACCAAATATATTGACTGCAGCCGGGTTGCTGGTTAGCACAATGTCATCGCCATCGAGCTCGACCACGCCACCCGGCAAGGCCGCCAGCAGCGTCTCTAGCCGGTTGGAAAGCGCCGCCTTTTCTTCGAACTGCTGCCGCAGGGCGCCATTGGCCACCGCCAGTTCCTGGGTGAGCGAGCCAACCTGTTGCTCCAGCTCCTGATAGGACTCCACCAGTTGCCGCGACGCCTCGGTAAACAAGGAGAAGGCCTGCTCGAGCTCAGCCCGATCTATCTTGTCCGTTGGTTTGCCCGCCAACGGGTTTTTCGCATCCACGGATTGACTTCCTTTTCAGGGCTCTGGGTGTAGAGTATAAAAAATCGCTTTGAATGGCGCGCAAAGGCGCTTCCCGCTTGCTATCTTACCGGCGGGAACCGATAACGGAACTGAACCCGAAAGGGTGCGCGATGCGCAGAAGGATGTGCATGAGATTTTCAGCCTAAGGTAGAATATTCGAGTTGGCTTATAATTGCCCGAAGGCCAACCCACATATAGACCCGGCAACCATCCGAACTTTCTAAAAACATCCACGGAGCCGCAACCGTGTCCGACTTGCTCAAGAAAATCGACGCGCGTACCAAACTCGCGGGCACCAACAAGCTCGAAATCCTGCTTTTCACGCTGGGTATGGACCAACGTACCGGCCGCAGGGAGAACTTCGGCATCAACGTCTTCAAGGTGCGGGAAGTAATGCGTACGCCCGAGATCACCCAGGCGCCGGAGATGCCGCCCGCAGTGGAGGGCATGGTCAGCCTGCGCGGCAACCTGATCCCGGTCATCGACCTGGCAAGCTATGTGGGCGTACAGACCGAGAGCAAGCCCGAGATCATGATTGTGTCGGAATACAACGGCCATACCCAGGGCTTCCTGGTCGAAGCGGTCGATACCATTTTGCGCCTGGACTGGTCGCAGATGCGCGTTCCGCCCGAAATGCTGAACAACAACCTGCGCGGCCTTGTGACTGCGGTCACTGAACTGGATACCGGCAAGCTGGTGATGATGCTGGATGTCGAGAAGGTACTGGCCGAGACCAACCAGATTGACGACTCCCACGAGTTCAAGGCCATCCAACCGGTGAGCGATCTCGTCGGCAAGACCGTCTTCTATGCTGATGACTCCGCCGTCGCCCGCAAACAGATCCAGCGCACGCTGGATGCTCTGCAGCTCAACTATGTCGAAGCAATCAACGGCAAGCGCGCCTGGGACGAGCTACAGCGTATCGCCAGCCAAGCCGAAGCGGTGGGCAAGCCGGTGAAGGAATTCGTGCACATGATCCTGACTGACGTGGAGATGCCGGAAATGGATGGCTATATGCTGACCAAGGTCATCAAGAGCGACCCCCGCTTCGGCGGCATCCCCATCCTGATGCATTCCTCGCTGTCGGGCATGTCCAACCAGAAGCTCGGTCAGTCTGTCGGGGTCGATGCTTATGTTGCAAAGTTCGAGCCTCACAAGCTGACCGAGGCCATCACCACCATGTTGCGTAACGCGGCTCAATAAATAGACCGTCACCATCGATCCGCGATCAAGGGAAAGCCATGTCCAACGCCAATTCCACGCTGCTCGACAGTGTTGACGCCCGAACCAAGCTGGCGGGCTCCAACAAGATGGAGATCCTGCTGTTCTCGCTAGGAACACGGGAAACCTTTGGCATCAACGTCTTCAAGGTCAGGGAAGTCTCCCAGACCCCCAAGATCACCAAGACCCCCAATATGCCGGTAGGCGTAGAGGGGGTGATCTCCCTGCGTGGCAACATCATTCCGGTGATTTCGCTGGCCAAGTTCGTCTGCCCCAATGACATCGACGCCAACAGCGAAGAGACGATGATCGTCACTGAGTTCTCCAAGCACACGCAGGGCTTTCTGGTGCGCTCGGTAGACCGCATCATCCGCGTCGATTGGAACAAGGTACGTGCACCGGAGACTATGCTGGCCGGCAATCAAGCCTTGATCACCGCCATTACCGAGCTCGAGGATGGCAAGCTGGTCTCCATCCTTGACGTCGAGGCCATCCTGGCGAGCGTGATCGGCGAGAGCTTCGTTCCGGACATCCCGGCCGTGGGCGTGGACCAGGAGAAGTTCATGTTCTTCGTCGACGACTCCATGGTCGCCCGCAAGGAGATTGTCAGCGTGCTCGACAAACTGGGCGTGAAGTACCAGCAGGCCAACAACGGTGCCGAGGCGTGGGACAAGCTGCAGAACATCGCCACCCGCTACCAGCACGACAGCGAGCCCTTGAGTTCGCACCTCAAGCTGATCCTGGTCGATGCCGAGATGCCGGAGATGGACGGCTATGTGCTGACCAAGCACATCAAGTCCGACTCCCGCTTCCAGAACATCCCGGTGGTCATGCACTCCTCGCTCTCGTCCAACGCCAACCGGGCCATGGGCAGCAGCGTGGGTGTTGACGCCTACGTGGCCAAATTCGATCCTTTCGTATTGGCTGAGACCATTTCGCCGTTCCTGCAAAACTGACTACCCCATCAACCCAAAACAGTTAATGCGGTTCACCGCAAGCCCGCTAACAGGGACTCTCGGAGCAAGACATGACGGACAAGAACATACGATTCCTGGTGGTTGACGACTTCTCCACGATGCGCCGCATCGTGCGCAACCTGCTCAAAGAGCTTGGCTTCAGCAATGTGGAAGAAGCCGAGGACGGGCAAGTCGCCCTGCACAAGCTGAAGTCGACTACCTTCGACTTCATCGTGTCCGACTGGAACATGCCCAACATGACCGGGATCGAACTGCTCAAGGCCGTGCGTGGAGATCCGACGCTCAAGCACCTGCCCTTTTTGATGATCACCGCCGAGGCCAAGAAGGAGAACATCGTCGAGGCCGCCCAAGCCGGCGCCAGCGGCTATATCGTCAAGCCTTTCACTGCGGCGACGCTGGATGAAAAGCTCGGCAAGATCTTCCAAACCCTCAATAAATAACAAGGCAGGAGTTCAACGTGAGCGATAAAGCCATCAACAGCGGCGACTCCGACGAACTGCAGGCGCTGTTCGACAGCATTGTGGCTGCCAATAGCGGCCCTGCCGAGACGCCTGCCCCGACTCCCGCACCGGCCTCTGGAGCCGCATCCGCCCCGTCTGCCGAACCTGCTGCAGCAGTGACGGCAGCCGCCATGAATATGGACGAGCCAGCCCGCTCGATGTTCGCCAGCATTGGCCAATTGACCCGCAAGGTGCACGACGCGCTGCGCGAAATGGGTTACGACAAGTCGCTGGAAAAGGCCGCCGCAGCCATTCCCGACGCCCGTGACCGGCTGTCCTATGTGGCCACCCTGACCGAGCAGGCCGCCAACCGCACGCTGAACGCCGTGGATGTGGCCCAGCCGCTGCAGGACAAGATCGAGAGCGATTCCGAAGCCCTGGCGGCCGAGTGGGACAAGCTGTTCGCCAACCAGCTGTCGGTCGAGGAATTCAAGCAGCTCGCCGCCCGTACCCGCGAACACCTGAAGACCAGCGCCAACAACGCCCGCGCCACCAACTCCCAGTTGCTGGAGATCATGATGGCGCAGGACTTCCAGGACCTGACCGGGCAGGTGATCAAGAAGATCGTCGAGATGGCCAAGGAGATGGAAGGCAGTCTGTTCGAATTCCTGGTGCAGTTCTCGCCCGCGGGCAGCCCCGCGCACAAGCCTGCCGCGGATCTGGACGACAGCCTCTTGAATGGCCCGGTCTACAACGCCGAAGGCCGTACTGACGTGGTCACCAACCAGGAGCAAGTGGATGATCTGCTTGCCAGCCTGGGCTTCTGATCCGGTCAGCCTTAGATAGGACGATGCCATGAGTGATTTTGCCGGCATGGAAGACTTGCTCCAGGACTTCCTCACGGAAGCCTCGGAGCTGCTCTCCGACGTGGACAACAAACTGGTCGAGCTGGAAAAGCGGCCGGAAGACAAGAATCTGCTGAACGTCATTTTCCGCGGATTTCACACCATCAAGGGTGGCGCTGGCTTCCTGAATGTCGATGCCCTGGTCAATCTGTGCCACCGCACCGAGAACCTGTTTGACAAGCTGCGCAATAGCGAACTCAAGCTGACGCCCGAGTTGATGGATGCCATCTTGGCCGCCACCGGCGTGGTACGCGACATGTTCGGAGCACTCTCCCAGGGCCGTACCCCGGCTCCGGCGGATGCCACCCTCTTGACCTTGCTCGACGACGCGCTGGAAGGCCGTGCAGTGGGTGGCAGCGCCGCCCCGGCGCCCGCACCAGCTCCCGCCGCAGCGCATGCACCGGCCCCCGCCGCAGCGCCGAGTGCCGCACCCGCCCATGGCAATGAGCCGGATTGGAACGCGCTCTACCAGGCTGTAACCGGCAAGGCCCCGGCCGTGGCTTCCAGCCCGGCTCCGGCAGCAGCGCCCGCGCCTGCCCCCGCTCCGGCACCGACCAGCACCGCCGTTGCGCCACTGGCCGCCGCGCAGGCTGCCGCACCCGCCGCAGCACTGAAGCCCGCACCGGTAGCGCCCACTGCCAATAAGCCGCAGCCTGCGGCCCAGCAACTGGCCGCACAGGAAACCACCATCCGGATCGATACCAACCGGCTGGATCAGGTGCTCAACCTCTCGGGCGAAATTGGCCTGACCAAGAACCGTCTGACCACACTCAGGACCGACATCCTGAACGGCAAGACCGACGGCGTGACCCTGAAGGCGCTCGACGAGGCTATCGGCCAGCTCGACCTCCTGGTCAGTGATCTGCAAAACGCGGTCATGAAGACCCGTATGCAGCCTATTGGCCGCCTGTTCCAAAAGTACCCGCGCCTGGCGCGCGACCTGGCCCGCCAACTGGGCAAGGACGTGGAGCTGGTGATCAGTGGCGAGGAGACCGAGCTCGACAAGACCATGCTCGAGGACCTCAACGACCCGCTGGTGCACTTGGTGCGCAACGCCGTCGACCATGGCGTAGAGACCATCGAGGACCGCATTGCCGCCGGCAAGCCGGCCAAGAGCATAGTCCAGCTCTCGGCGACCCAGGTGGGTGACCATATCCTGATCGAGATCATCGATGATGGTAAGGGCATGCGTCCTGACTTCCTGCGCCGCAAGGCGGTAGAGAAGGGCCTGATCGACCTCGAGACAGCCAACAGCCTGGACGACAAGCAGGCCTTGCAACTGGTGTTCCTGCCCGGTTTCTCGACCAAGGACCAGATTTCCAGCGTGTCCGGTCGTGGCGTAGGCATGGACGTGGTCAAGACCAATATCCAGAAGCTCAACGGCCGTATCGACATCCATTCGGTCATTGGCGAAGGTACCCGCTTCGCGATCTCGCTGCCGCTGACCCTGGCGATCCTGCCGGTGCTGGTGGTCAAGGTCTGTGACCAGCCCTTCGGTGTGCCGCTGGCCATGGTGCGGGAGATCATCCCCATCCGTCCGGAGCAGGTGCAAGAGGTATCCGGCCGTGCCACCATCGTCGTGCGTGACGAAATTCTGTCGGTGCGCTCGCTCGCTCGCCTGCTGGGCTGGGCCGAAACGCAGACACCGCAGTTCGGCGTACTGATGCAGACTGGCGAGCACAGTTTTATCCTCGCCATCGACAGCTTTATCGGCCGCGACGATGTGGTGATCAAGCCACTGCAGAATATCCGGCCACGTGGCGTGGCAGGTGCAACGCTGTCCGGCGACGGTTCGGTGGTACTGGTACTGGATATGGAAGATCTGCTGGAAGACAATCAGTCCGAACAATCCGCGATCAAGACCACGCAATTTCTCGAAATGCTGACCAATAAGGCTTGAGGTCAAATTGCCAACTATGACGGCGGTCTGCATAATGAAGACCGCCGTTTTTACGCCCCACTGACTGCTTCCGCACACCGCGAGTCACTATGCAGAACAACGCCTTTATCGGCCGCCAGCCTATCCTGAACCGCCAGCAACAGATCATTGGCTACGAGCTGCTGTTCCGGCTCGACCAATCCTCCCTGTCTGCAGACTTCTCCAGCGATATGCAGGCCGGCACCAATATCCTGGTCAACACCCTGTCCAACATGGGCGCGGATTGGCTGGTCGGCAACAAGCTGGCCTTTGTGAACGTTGCGACCTCCATGCTGGAGAGCAACTTCCTCGAACTGCTGCACCCGCAACGTGTCGTGCTGGAAATCGTTGAATCGGTCAACGCCACGCCGGAACTCCTGGCCCGCGCCAAGGAATTGCGCGCGCAAGGCTTTGGCATCGCGCTGGACGACTTTACCTACACCCCGCAGACCGCGCCGTTCCTGGAGTTCGCCAACTACGTCAAGCTCGACATCCAGCAGCTGGGCCTCGACAACGTCAAGACCCTGTCCAAGGAGCTGCGCAAGTTCCCGGTGCTGCAGGTGGCCGAGAAGGTCGAAACCAAGGACGAGTTCAAGTTCTGCCTCGACGTCGGCATGGATTGCTTCCAGGGCTATTACTTCGCCCACCCGGAGACGCTGTCGGCCAAGGTGATCAACCCGGCCTACGCCAACATCCTCAGCCTCCTGAACATGCTGCGGAACAACGCCGAGATCTCCGAGATCGAGAATGCACTCAAGCGCGACGTCGCACTCTCCTTCAAGCTGCTGCGCTATATCAACTCCGCCGGTTTTGGCCTCTCCTGCGAGATCCATTCCTTCCGTCATGCGGTCACCATCCTGGGTTACCAGAAGCTGTACCGTTGGCTGACCCTGCTTCTGGTCACCGCCAGCTCCGACGCCGGCACCCCGCCCGCGCTGATGAAGACAGCAGTCACCCGTGGTCGCCTGGTCGAACTGCTGGGCAGTCACATGCTGGACGGGACCGACCGCGACAACCTGTTTATCGTAGGCGTGTTCTCGCTCCTGGACGTCATGCTCGACATGCCCATGGACAAGATCCTGGAAACCCTGCTGTTACCGGACCCGGTTTCGGAAGCACTGCTGGAGCGCAGCGGCATATACGGCCCCTTCCTGGAGCTGGCCGAGGCCTGCGAAGACCCGGACATGGCCGAGGTGCCACGCCTGTGCGACAACCTTGCACTGACCCCGGAGATGCTGAACCGGGCCCATGTCTCGTCGCTAGCCTGGGTAGAAGAGCTCGGCGTCTGAGCCCGCCTTCCCCGTCTCAACAAAAAAGCCACCTCACGGTGGCTTTTTTGTTGGTTTTGCCCTCGGCGCTCAGTGCTTGCCAGTACTGCCGAAGCCGCCCTCGCCGCGCTCGCTCTGCTCGAAGGAGTCCACGATGTTGAAGCCGACCTGTACCACCGGCACTACCACCAACTGGGCGATGCGCTCCAGTGGCTGGATGACGAAGACGTCACTGCCGCGATTCCAGACCGAGACATAGATCTGGCCCTGATAGTCCGAATCGATCAGGCCCACAAGGTTGCCCAGCACGATGCCGTGTTTATGACCCAGGCCCGAACGCGGCAAGATCATGGCAGCGAGCTGCGGGTCATCAAGGTGGATGGCCATGCCGGTCGGCACCAAGGTGGTGGCACCCGGTGCCAGGCTGATCGGCTGCTCCAGGCAGGCACGCAGATCAAGACCGGCCGAACCACTGGTGGCATAGGCCGGTGGGTTGGCCTTCAGGCGCTCGTCAAGGAGGCGTATGTCGATGTTTCGGGTCATTTCTTGTGGTACTCGCGATAAAGCTTGGCTAGATGTTGAATGATGGCGCGGGCGATTTCCTGCTTGGGTGCACGCGGTAATTTGTGCTGGCCATGGTCGTCCAGCAGGAAGACCTCGTTGTCGTCCGCACCGATGGCGGACTGGACCTGGTTGGCCACCAGGAGCGGCAGCTTCTTGCGGCGACGTTTCTGCTCGCCGTATTCGAGCAGGTTCTCGCTCTCTGCCGCAAAACCGACGCAGAAGGGTGGATCGGCCAGTCCCGCCACATTGGCCAGAATGTCGGGATTGGGCGCCAGCTCCAGTGTCAGGATGTGGGCATCCTTCTTGATCTTCTGCTCGGAGGGATTGAGCACATAGTAGTCGGCTACGGCAGCGACACTGATAAAGATGTCGATCTTGGGTACCTCGGCATTGACCGCCGTCAGCATCTCCTTGCTGCTCTCCACATCCACTCTACGCACACCAAGCGGTGTAGCCAGCGAGGTTGGGCCGGCCACCAGAGTCACCGCCGCACCAGCATCGGCCGCCGCCTTGGCAATGGCAAAGCCCATCTTGCCCGAACTGGAATTGGTAATGCCGCGAACGGCGTCGATACGCTCAAAGGTCGGGCCAGCAGTGATCAGCACCTTTTGGCCCTTGAGCAGCTTGGGCTGGAACAACGCATCGATATGCTCGAACAGCGCCTCGGGTTCCAGCATGCGGCCAGAGCCGACTTCACCGCAGGCCTGATCGCCTTCATCCGGCCCCAGGATGGTCACCCCATCCTGCCGCAGCTGCGTCACATTGCGCAGATTGGGTGGGTTCTCCCACATCTGCCGGTTCATGGCCGGCGCAACCAGCAGCGGGCAGTCGCGCGCGCTGCAGAGCGTGGACAAGAGGTCGTCGGTCGCACCGTGCGCCAGCTTGAACAGAAAGTCGGCCGAGGCCGGGGCCACCAGGATCACGTCCGCCTCGCGGCCAAGATCGATATGGGCCATATGGTTGTCGACCCGGTTATCCCAGAGGTCGGTAAAGACAGGTCGGCCGGACAAGGCCTGGAAGGTCGCCGGCGCCACAAAGCGGGTCGCCGCCTCGGTCATCACAACCTGCACGTCATGCCCCGCCTTGACGAACAGTCGGGTCAGCTCGGCAGCCTTGTAGGCGGCCACGCCGCCGGTTACTCCCAACAACACGCGCCTGGGTCGGCTCATGGTTTGGCCTCGCACATCAAAATTCCTTTGCAAATGAGTCTGCGCACCCCGAAAGTGTAAAGCATCGCCCTACTCCACCCTAATCCGATGCCCATCACCGACTGGCCCGCCGACGAGAGACCCCGCGAGAAGCTGCTATTGCAAGGGGCCACCGCGCTATCGGACGCCGAGTTGCTGGCGATCTTTCTGCGTACCGGCTTACCGGGTAAGAGCGCGGTCGACCTTGCACGCGAGCTACTTGCTCACTTCGGCTCGCTAAATGGTCTCTTTCAAGCCAACCAAAGCACGCTGACCAGCGTGAACGGAATGGGTGAGGCCAAATATGCGCAGCTGCAGGCCATCCTGGAGATGAGCCGACGGGCACTCAAAGAGGAATTGCGGTTGCCGCAGGCATTTAGCAAGCCCCAGTTGGTCAAGGATTACCTGCAGCTCTGGCTGGGTGGAGAAACCCGCGAATGCTTTGCCGCCCTGTTCCTCGACAGTCAGCACGGCTTGATCGCCTCTGAGGTGCTGTTCCACGGCACCCTGGACCAGGCGGCGGTGCACCCACGCGAGATTGCCAAGCGGGCGCTGGAGCTCAATGCAGCTGCCATCATCGTGGCCCATAACCACCCCTCCGGCCACCCCGAACCCAGCCAGGCCGACGTTGCCTTGACCGAGCAACTGCGCCGAAGTCTTGCGCTGCTGGATATCCGCCTGCTCGATCATTTCATCGCCACCCGCCGCGGCACGGTCTCGCTGGCCGAGCGCGGAGACTTTCTGACGAACGGCAGTTAAGCCCCGCCCGAACCACCATCAAGTTCTACCGGCCCGCGCCGATATGCGGGGTACAAAAGGCCGTGACAGGCGGCCGGGAGAACATAATGAGAATCCAGCACTCGCAGGTCCAGCTTGCTGGCCAGCATGCGCTTGCGCGTGAGTACAGCGTGCAGGAGGAACAAACCGTCATTGCCCGACCAGGCAGCCCACAGGAGATCGGGGAGCAAGTCACCTTGTCGGCTCAGGCCATGGCGGCACAACAGGCCGACAGCCCACCTTACGACCTTCGGCGTCAGCTTGAGGATGACCCGATGTGGCGAGTGATCAAGCAGATGATCAAGCAGCTCACGGGTCGGGACGTGGACGTCGACGACATCATCCCGCCCGGCGCTGCCTCCTGGACCCGTGGCAAATCAGCAACAGTTGCAAAGTCGCAACAAGCCAATACTGCCGCTGCTCAGCCTCGTACCCAGGTCGAAACCCACTACCGTCGCCGCGAGGAATACAGCGAAATCGAGAAAACCCAATTCGCCGGGGCTGGCAAGATCACCACCAGTGACGGCCAGGTGATCGACTTCAAGGCTGAACTCAACCTGCACCGTGAATATCACGAGGTCAGCGAGACCCGCATCGATACCGGTGCGCCCAGCCAGCGTCGCGATCCGCTGGTGGTCAATTTCGATACCGATTCCGCCTCACTGGGCAACGACAAGATCAGCTTTGATCTCGACGGCGACGGCACCAAGGAAAATATCTCCTTCCTTGCCCCCGGCAGTGGCTTTCTGGCCCTGGACCGCAATGGCGATGGCAAGATCAACGACGGCACTGAGCTCTTTGGCACCCAGAGTGGCGACGGCTTTGCTGACCTCGCGCAGTTCGACGACGACGGCAATGGTTGGATAGACGAGAACGATGCCGTCTGGGCCAAGCTCAAGATATGGACTCGGGACGCCAGTGGCGGCTTCCGGCAGGTCGACCTGAAATCACGCGGTATCGGTGCAATCTATCTTGGTAGTGGCGAGACAACTTTCTCGCTGACTGACCAGCACAACCGCGAGCACGGCCTGATCCGCCGCTCTGGTGTATATCTAAAAGAAGACGGCAAAGCCGGGACCGTCCAGCAACTGGATCTGACGGTCTAGCGTGACCCAATAGCCAGGGGGCCTCCCCTACCCTGGGCAGCACCGTTGCAAGCCTTGTTGCAAGCGGTATTCGCGGTTTTGCCACAAGGCCTCTCCTGCGTTGACAAGCTTAAAAACTCGGGCGCAATATTCCGCACGCATTTTGGCTCGTAGTTGGGCCGCACCGTAGCGTGTGGCTTTTCCATCGGAATACCGCGTTTGTCAAAAAGGGGAACATTCATGACCTTGGCTCGTTACAGCCTGATCGCCTCCGCCGTGCTGGCGCTCGCCGCCTGCGGCGACAAGAAGGAAACTCCGGCGCCTGAAGCAGCGGCCCCGGCGGCTGCACCGGCAGCCGCAACCGAAACCGTGGTGAAGATCGGCCACGCAGCTCCGCTGACTGGCAACATCGCCCACCTGGGCAAGGACAACGAAAACGGCGTTCGTCTGGCCATTGACGAACTGAACTCCGAAGGCGTCGAACTCGACGGCAAGAAGGTCAAGTTCGAGATGATCTCGGAAGACGACCAAGCCGACCCGAAGACCGCCACCACCGTAGCCCAGCGCTTCGTGGATGCCAAGGTTGCCGGCGTGATCGGTCACCTGAACTCGGGCACCACCATCCCGGCCTCCAAGCTGTACTCCGATGCCGGCATCCCGCAGATTTCCCCGTCGGCTACCGCCGTCACCTACACCGCCCAGGGCTTCAAGACCGCCTTCCGCGTGATCGCCAACGATGCCTCGCAAGGTAGCGCGCTGGGTGTATTCGCCGCCGACAACCTGAAGGCCAAGAAGGTCGCCATCATCGACGACCGTACCGCCTACGGCCAAGGCCTGGCAGACGAGTTCGAGAAGGCCGCCAAGGCCAAGGGCGTAGCCGTGGTGGGCCGTGAATTCACGACCAACCAGGCTACCGACTTCATGGCCATCCTGACCACGATCAAGGGCAAGAAGCCTGACGTGATCTTCTACGGTGGCATGGACGCTCAGGCAGGCCCGCTGACCCAGCAGCTGAAGAAGCTGGGCATCGCCGCCAAGGTGATCGGTGGCGACGGCTTCCAGACCGGTGAGTACATCAAGCTGGCTGGCGACAACGCCGAAGGCCAGTATGCCTCGCAGCCTGGCATGCCCAAGGACAAGATGCCTGGCTACGCCGACTTCGAGAAGAAGTACAAGGCCAAGTTCAACGCCGACATCCAGATCTACGCACCGTTCACCTATGATGCCACCCGCGTCATGGTTGCCGCGATGAAGAAGGCCAACTCGGCTGATCCGGCAAAGTATCTGCCTGAACTGGCCAAGATCGAGTACACCGGCGTGACCGGCCCGATCAAGTTCGACGAGAAGGGTGACATCGTCGGCGGTTCGGTGACCGTGTACCAGATCAAGGGCGGCAAGTGGGAAACCGCTGCCACCATCGGCGGTGGCGCTGCCCCGGCAGCGGCACCGGCCGAGGAAAAGAAGGACGAGAAGAAGTAACAGCAGTATGAGAAAAGGCGGCGTTGAAAAACGCCGCCTTTTCACTTCCGGTTTTCCCTAATAACAACGCCATTCATCACACGGTCACAATCTGACCACGCACCGAATAATATAAAACGGAATGCGCTTAGGGGGTCGGGCACCTGCAAGGTGACGATCAGTTTGCCCGCACGCTTCTCAAGGAGTAAGGCGTGGATATTTTCATTCAGCAAATCATCAACGGTCTGGTCGTCGGCAGCATCTACGCGCTGATCGCACTGGGCTACACCATGGTCTACGGCATTCTGCAGCTCATCAACTTCGCTCACGGCGAAGTGGTCATGATGGGTGCCATGATCACCATCTCCGCGATAGGCGCGCTCACCAACGCAGGCGTCCATCTGCCAGGACCGCTGATGGTGATAGCCGGCATGCTGATCGCCATGCCATTGACCATGCTGCTGGGCTTTACCATCGAACGTGTTGCCTATCGGCCGCTGCGCAAGGCGCCACGGCTGGCACCGCTGATCACCGCTATCGGTATCTCCATCGTGCTACAACAGGTTGCGGTGCTGATCTGGAAAAACAACCCCCGCTCCTTCCCCGATTTGCTGCCACATGAGCCGCACAATCTGTTTGGCGCCATCATCACCGACCTGCAGATCGTGATCATTGTGCTGGCAGTGCTGGTCATGGCCGGCCTCTTGATCATGGTCGAGAAGACCAAGCTGGGTCGCGCCATGCGCGCCGTGTCCATGAACCAGGCAGTCGCCGGCCTGATGGGCGTCAATATCAACTACGTCATCTCCATGACTTTTGTGATCGGTTCTGGTCTTGGCGCCGTCGCCGGGGTCATGGTGGGGGCCAACTACGGCCTCGCCTACCCAACCATGGGCTTCATGATCGGCCTCAAGGCCTTTACTGCCGCCGTGCTCGGCGGCATTGGCAACCTGGGTGGCGCCGTGGCCGGCGGTATCCTGCTCGGCATCATCGAGAGCGTAGGCGCCGGCTATCTGGGTCCCATCACCGGCGGCATCCTCGGCAGCCACTACCAGGACATCTTCGCCTTCATGGTGCTGATCCTGGTTCTGGTCTTCCGCCCCAGCGGCCTGCTGGGCGAACGCGTGGCTGAACGCGCCTGATCCCGGGAGAGTCCTGATGCAAACCCTCAAACAATCGAAAACCGCGGCCTACGCCGGCATGGCGATCTTCGCCATCGTGCTGGCCATGCTGCCCTTCATCATTGGTGCCGGGCTCGGCAATACCTGGGTCCGCAACCTGGACCTCGCCATGCTCTACATCATGCTGGCGCTGGGTCTCAATATCGTGGTGGGCTATGCGGGCCTCTTGGACCTTGGCTACATCGCCTTCTACGCCGTGGGTGCCTATACCTACGCGTTGCTCAACTCACCGCACCTGGTACCGCTCCTGAGCGGTACCAGTTTCGAGTGGGTGCTGCATATGCCGCTGCTGGTCGTACTGCCGCTCGCCGCCCTGCTGGCCGGGGTATTCGGCGTACTGCTGGGCTCCCCCACCCTCAAGCTGCGCGGCGACTATCTGGCCATCGTGACCTTGGGCTTTGGCGAGATCGTGCGGCTGTTCATGAACAACCTGGACCGTCCGATCAATATCACCAATGGCCCGCAGGGCGTGAACCTGATCGAGCCGGTCAAGTTGTTCGGCCACAAGTTCTCACAGTCGATCACGCTGTTCGGAGTCGAGTTCCGCAATGTGCACCTCTACTACTACCTGTTCCTGGCCCTGGCGCTCCTGATCATCCTGGTGTCCATCCGCCTGCAGAGCTCGCGCATCGGTCGCGCCTGGGTAGCCATCCGCGAGGATGAGATCGCAGCACAGGCCATGGGCATCAACACTCGTAACGTTAAGCTCTTGGCCTTTGCCATGGGCGCCAGCTTCGGCGGCGTGTCCGGTGCCATGTTTGCCAGTTTCCAGGGCTTTGTCTCGCCCGAGAGCTTTGTGCTGATGGAGAGCATCGTGGTACTAGCCATGGTGGTGCTTGGCGGTATGGGCCATATCCCCGGCGTGATCCTTGGCGCAGTCTTGCTGTTCATCACCCCGGAAGTACTGCGCGACGTGGTCAACCCGCTGCAGGACAAGCTGATCGGCGAGCGGGTGGTGAACCCGGAAAACCTGCGCATGCTGCTGTTCGGCATTGCCCTGATCTTTGTCATGCTGGTGCGCCCGGAGGGCCTATGGCCGTCCAAGCGCCGCAAGGCCGAATTCCACGAAGCCGACGAAGCTGCGGCCGAAGGCGCTGCAAAGGAGACCGCTCATGGCTGAGCTGCTGCTGGAGATTGCCGGCATCCATAAACGCTTCGGCGGCCTGCATGCCCTGAGCGACGTGGCCTTGTCGATCAACAAGGGTGAGATCTACGGTCTGATCGGCCCCAACGGTGCCGGCAAGACCACCCTCTTCAACGTGTTGACCGGCCTTTACCAGCCGGATGAAGGACGTTTCACCTTCAAGGGCATCGACCTCTTCCGCAAGAAGCCCAATGTGGTGGTGGAGAGTGGCATCGCCCGGACCTTCCAGAATATCCGCCTGTTCCACAATATGACGGCGCTGGAGAACGTGATGGTGGGCCGCCACGTGCGTACCCGTGCAAGCGTCTTGGGTGCGGTGTTCCGCGACCCCAAGACCCGTGCCGAGGAAGCCGCCATCAAGGCACGTGCACTGGAGCTCCTGGACTACGTCGGCATCCGCAAGCATGCCGAGGAACATGCCAAGAACCTCTCCTACGGCGACCAGCGCCGGCTGGAGATTGCCCGCGCGCTGGCGACCGATCCGCAGCTGCTGGCGCTGGATGAACCGGCTGCCGGCATGAACGGCAAGGAAACCGACGACCTGAAGCGGCTGATGGAAAAGATCCGCGCCGATGGCATCACCATCCTGCTGATCGAGCACGATGTGAAGCTGATGATGGGCCTGTGTGACCGGATCGCCGTGCTCGACTACGGCAAGAAGATCGCCGAAGGCGTGCCTGAGGCAGTCAAGAACGACCCGCGCGTGATCGAGGCCTACCTCGGCGCCTCGCCAGAGTAAGGGAAGCAATCGAGCTATGGGCAACGACAAGAAACTTCTGGAAGTCAAAGGACTGCAGGTCGCCTACGGCGGCATCAAGGCGGTCAAGGGCATCGACCTGGAGATCAAGCAGGGCGAACTGGTGGCCTTGATCGGCGCCAACGGTGCCGGCAAGACCACTACACTCAAGACCCTGGTTGGCATGGTCAAGCCTTCCGCTGGCAGCATCCATTTCGATGGCGACGATACCGCCCGTATCCCCGTCTACCACTATGTCTCCCGCGGTTTGGCCATGGTGCCGGAAGGCCGCGGGATCTTCCCCCGCCTGACAGTGGAAGAGAACCTCTTGATGGGTGCCTACTACCGCAACGACAAGGCGGAGATCCAGAACGATCTGGCGCGGGTCTATACCTTGTTCCCACGCCTCAAGGAGCGCTACAAGCAGCTGGCAGGCACCTTGTCCGGTGGTGAGCAGCAGATGGTGGCCATGGGCCGTGCCATCCTCTCCCGCCCTCGCCTGCTGCTACTGGACGAGCCTTCTATGGGCCTCGCCCCCATCATCGTGCAGAAGATCTTCGAGATCATCCGCCAGATCGCCAGCGAGGGCGTAACCATGCTGCTGGTGGAGCAGAACGCCAAGCTGGCGCTCAAGACCGCCAACCGTGGCTATGTGATGGAAAGTGGCTTGATCACCTACGCCGATACCGCCGAGGCACTGCTGGCCAACGAGAAGGTCCAGCACGCCTATCTTGGCGATTAGGTTGGGCTCGGACGCGCGACGATGACGGCAGACGCCGCAACGGTACCCGCTTTCGGTGTCGTCATCGTCGGCGACGAGATCCTCTCTGGCCGGCGTAGCGACAAACACCTGGCCTTTATCAGTCAATTGCTGGCCGAGCGCGGCCTGCCGCTGCGTTGGGCACGCTATGTCGGCGACGATGCCGCCGCCCAGGCCCAGCTCTACCGCGAGACCATGGCCTCAGGCTGCGAGGTGTTCAGTTTTGGTGGCATCGGAGCCACTCCGGACGACCATAGCCGGCAGGCGGCTGCTACGGCAGCTGGGCTTGCACTGGTGCAACACCCGGCAGCCACCGCCTTGATCGAACAGCGCTTTGGTGAAGCCGCCTACCCTAACCGGATACGGATGGCCCAGTTGCCGGACGGCTGCAGCCTGATCCCCAACCCGGTCAACCAGATCGCCGGCTTTACGCTGGGCCGCCATCATTTTCTGCCTGGATTCCCCGATATGGCCTGGCCCATGGCGCGCTGGGTGCTGGATCAACACTATGCCGGCAAGGGCGTGGCGCAGACCCGGCAGAGCCTGTTGGTACCCGGTGCAAAGGAAGGGGATTTGATCCCGCTGATGGAAACCCTGGTGGCCAGCTACCCCGGCTTGGGCTTTTCCTGCCTGCCCAGCTACGGCAACGCCCGCCATGCCGGACTGCACATCGAATTCTCGCTCAGTGGTGAAGCGGCTGCAGTCCAACAGGCTTGTGCCTGGCTGGAAGCCGAACTCCTGCAACGCGGTTACCGTCCGGAAGCGGCCTGATCAAGCAGGCTGTGCCTGCAGTGCGTCTATCGTGTCGCGGATCAGATGGCCGGCAATGCTGAAGCGCGGCGGGATACCCGGCAGTGCATCAAGCGGGAACCAAGCGGCGTGCTCAATCTCGCCGGGCTGTGGCACGATCTCGCCGGACACCCACTCTGCGGTAAACGCCACCATCAAGCTGTGCGGGAAAGGCCAGCTCTGGCTGCCGTAGTAACGCAGATTGGCGACCCGCACGCCCACCTCCTCCATCACCTCGCGGTGTACGCATTCCTCCAGCGTCTCGCCGGCCTCCACAAAGCCAGCCAGCGCGCTGTACATGCCGGTGGCGAAGTGCGGCGCACGGGCCAGCAGGACTTCCTTGCCGCGATGGATCAAGACCATCATGGCGGGACTGAGACGGGGGTAGACGGTGTGCTTACAGGCCGGGCAGATCCTTGCCCGCTCGGCCAGTTGCAACTCGGTCGGCGCGGCGCAAACACCGCAATAGCGATGGGCGCGGTCCCATTCCACGATCTGCGCGGCGCGGGCTGCCAGCATCATGAGTTGCTCGGGCAACTTCATCATGGCGGCACGCAGGGGGATGGCCTGCCAACCCAGGGGCAGGGCCGCCACGGTCATGGCCCAACAGTCGTGGCCATCGAGCTGGCCCAGGTAGTGACGGGTTTGTATCTGCCCAACCCAGAGGTGGCTGGCTTGACGCTCTAGCGGCGGGACATCGCCCCCCGACTCGGCAACCAGCAATTTGCCGTCGAAGAAAACAAAGTGCCAGCCCTCGGGCGTGGCTTGGGTCGGGGCCTGGATCGCGGGCAGAAAAACCACGGTATGACGCTCCCTGCAAAGGAGGCCGCAGTATACGCCGCGCGCCGGCTTCACTTATAGTGAATCCAGCAAGCCACCTGCTTCTGCCCGGAGACAGAAATGCTCGAGTTCAAGGACTGGTCGCTCAAGACCAAGCTGTTGGCCATGTTTCTGGTTGCCAACCTGGTAACCGGCGGGCTCTATACCGCTTATGCCTACTACCTGAAGTCACAAGCCATCTTCGCCGGTATAGATGGCCGTCTGGTGGCTGCCGCCAATGCAGCCCCCGACCTGATCGGCGACAGCTACGTACAGCGCGGCAGCAGCGCTGGCAGCATCTCTGATACCGAATACACCCGCACTGGTGTACGTCTGACCCAGTTGGCCCGTAAGGTGGGCTTGGCTCGGCTGTACTTCCTCTCCCCTGCCGAGGGTAAGTTCGCCTACCTTGCGGAAGCCTTCAGCGAGGAAGACAAGCAAAAACAGCACTACCACAAACACTTCAGTCCCTACGCGGGCGCCGTGGCTGCCGCCAGCCAGGCGCTGGCGAAAAATGGCGACAGTTATGCCGAATACGCCGATGCGGAGGGGCGTTTTCGTACCGTGCTGATCCCACTCAAGACCGAGAACGGCAAGGTCTTTCTGATCGGTGCCGAGATAGGCATCGACCAGATCAGCAGCGAGCTGCGGCGCACCCTGCTGCAGTCCCTGGGGGTGGGTGCGCTGGGCTTCGCGATTGGGATGGCCATCGCCTACTCCCTGGTTGGCCTGATCGTAAGCCGGGTGCAAGGCATCAACCGGACCATCGATCTGGTGGCACGCGACAAGAACCTGACCATGAGCGTGGATGCGAGCCAGGCCGATGAACTGGGCCGGATAGCCCGTAACCTCAACGAACTGATCGCCAGCTTCCGCGGGGCGCTGGGCGAGGCCAAGCAGGCCGCCGGCAGCAATACCGAACTCTCACAACAATTCATCAGTCAGATCGGCACGATTTCCGCCGCCACGGCAGAGGCGACCACTGGCTTTGGCACCGTGACCCGTGGCGCTGACGAGATCGCCGAAGTGGCCAATCGCTCTGCGGAGCGGGCTGGCGCGCTCAGGCAGGAAATCAGCCATGTTGAGCGGCAGTTGGGCGAGGCCCGCGGCCAGATTGAGGCCATGGCTGGCCAGATCGAGGCTGGTGCGCAGGCCAACCGCGAGTTCACCGAGGCTTTCAAAACGTTGGCGGACAATGTGCGTGAGATCACCAGCATCCTGCAGACCATTGCCGATATTTCCGACCAGACCAATCTCCTGGCGCTCAATGCCGCCATTGAGGCGGCCCGGGCCGGCGAGCAGGGCCGCGGCTTTGCGGTAGTGGCGGATGAGGTACGCAAGCTCGCCGGCCAGACCCAGAACACCCTGGCGCAGAGCAATACGCTGGTGAACCGCATCCTGGCCACCATCGAGTCCACTCATGGCCAGGTCAACGGCCAGGCCCAACAGATCGCCGGACTGGTAACCGCCTCGCACACGGTGGATGCCGCTATAGCCAGCACCGCGGAGCTGATGGGGCAAACCAGTGGCGTAGTCAGGGAAACGGCCGGTGACGCCGAAAGCGTAAGCCAGTCAGTAGCGGCGATCCGCCAGGTACTGGCCGACCTGCATACCACCATGCGTGCCAACAGCGAGCAGGCAGAAACCATGGGCGAGGCGGCGCGGCAGTTGGGCGAGATGGCACGCCAGCTCGATTGCACGCTGGCGGTATTCAGGACCGATTAAATAGCGCGAAAACCGGCTCAGGCCAGGATCTGGACAATCTCCAGGCCGATCTCGTATTGCTGGCCGGATTCAAGCTCATGGCAGCGACGTACCCGTACGCGGGCGGTCATGGGCTGGGGCTTGATGCCACCATTGCGCGGCGGTACCACGGTCACTTCCAGCTCCTCGTCATGCCGGGGAACGAAATTGCTGAGTATGGTGAGGCCCGTGACGGAGAGATCGGTACAGGTGCCGTAGTAGCTGGGCCCAAGATCCAGCGTACGGATACGGGCCGGACATTCGACCGGCACCCGCTTGGCGGTGCGCTTCTCGGCGCTCACGGCCGGCCCTCATGGGCGAGGAAGGTCAGGATGGGAATCGGGTTCATGTTCATTAGCATAATCTGAACTAGCAGAACCGCACCAGCCATTCCGCCTGCCAGCGATCATGCCAGCCTGGATTATGGCGGAAGGAGCGAGGGAGCAAGGCGCCCAGCGCACCGGCCCCAAGGCTTTATGGTAGGACACCCAGGCGCTAAAACAACAACGCCACCCGAAGGTGGCGTTGTGTTCAGTACCGGACGATCAATTACTTGATCATGCCCTTGCTCTTCAGCAGGTCGTACATGGTCTTGCCGATTTCGGCCGGGCTGCGGGTGTAGGCGATGCCTGCACGCTCGAAGGCGGCGAACTTCTCTTCGGCCGTGCCCTTGCCGCCGGAGATGATGGCGCCGGCGTGGCCCATACGCTTGCCCTTGGGGGCGGTCACACCAGCGATGTAACCCACCACCGGCTTGGTCACGTAGGACTTGGCGAACTCGGCAGCTTCCTCTTCGGCCGAACCACCGATTTCACCGATCATGATGATGGCGTCGGTATCCGGATCGTCCTGGAACAGCTTGAGCGAGTCGATGTGGCTGGTGCCAGGGATCGGGTCGCCACCAATACCGATACAGGTGGATTGACCCAGGCCCAGGGCGGTGGTTTGTGCCACGGCTTCGTAGGTCAGGGTGCCGGAACGCGACACGATGCCGATGCGGCCGGGGTTGTGGATGTGCCAGGGCATGATGCCGATCTTGCACTCGCCCGGGGTGATGACGCCGGGACAGTTCGGGCCGATCAGGCGGATGCCGGCTTCGTCCACGGCACGCTTGACGTACAGCATGTCGATGGTGGGCACACCTTCGGTGATACAGACAACCAGCTTCACGCCAGCGTCGATGGCTTCCAGGATGGAATCCTTGGCGAAAGGAGCCGGCACGTAGATCACCGAGGCATCAGCCTGGGTCTCACGCACGGCGTCGCGCATGGTGTTGAAGACCGGCAGGCCGAGGTGCTCGCTGCCGCCTTTGCCGGGGGTCACGCCACCGACAACCTTGGTGCCGACCTTCAGCGCCTGCTCGGCGTGGAAGGTACCATTCTTGCCGGTGAAGCCCTGCACCAGCACCTTGGTGTTCTTGTTGACTAGAACGCTCATTGTTTAACTCCTGATTCAGTGCGGTGATTAGGCGAGCGCTGCAACAGCGGCAACGATCTTCTCGGCAGCGTCGTTCAGGCCTTGGGCCGAGGTCAGCTTGAGGCCGGATTCATCCAGAATCTTGGCGCCCAGTTCCGCATTGTTACCTTCCAGACGTACGACGACCGGCACGGTAACGTTCACTTCCTTCACGGCGGCGATGATGGCCTCAGCGATCATGTCGCAACGGACGATGCCGCCGAAGATGTTGATCAGCACGCCCTTGACCGATTCGTCGGCCAGGATCAGCTTGAAGGCTTCGATCACACGCTCCTTGGTAGCGCCACCGCCCACGTCCAGGAAGTTGGCAGGCTGACCGCCCTTGAGCTTGATGATGTCCATGGTGGCCATGGCCAGACCGGCGCCGTTCACCATGCAACCGATGTTGCCTTCCAGGGCCACGTAGTTCAGGTCGAACTCGGAAGCCTTGAGCTCACGCTCGTTCTCTTGCGACTTGTCGCGCAGGGCCACGATGGCCGGCAGGCGGAAGGCGGCGTTGCTGTCGATGCCGATCTTGGCATCCACGCAGGCCAGGGTGCCGTCGCCACGGATGGCCAGCGGGTTGATTTCGAACAGGGCGAAGTCGTTTTCGACGAAGGCCTTGTAAGCACCCATCATCAGGCTGGTGAACTGCTTGATCTGCTTGTCGTCCAGACCCAGCGCGAAGCCAGCTTCGCGCGCTTGGTAGGGTTGCAGGCCGACCAGCGGATCAACCACGGTCTTGATGATCTTTTCCGGGGTGTTGTGGGCGACTTCTTCAATCTCCACGCCACCTTCGGTGGAAGTCATGAAGACGATGCTGCGGGTGGAGCGGTCCACCACGGCGCCCAGATACAGCTCGCGCTGAACCGGGTACATGTCTTCGCAAACCAGCAGCGAACCAACCGGTTGACCCTTGGCGTCGGTCTGGTAGGTCACCAGGCGCTTGCCCAGCAGCGACTTGGCAACGTCAGCGGCTTCTTCAGCGCTCTTGACGACCTTCACACCACCGGCCTTGCCGCGGCCGCCTGCGTGGACCTGTGCCTTCACCACGGCGAACTTGCCGCCCATGGAGCGGAAAGCGTTGGCGGTCTCTTCCGGCGTAGTGGCCAGGATGCCCTTCTGAACCGGCAGGCCGTACTTGGCCAGCAGTTCTTTCGCTTGATATTCGTGGAGGTTCATATTTCGCTCTCTCTAAACTTAGAAAGGTTATGGGAATTCAACTTGACCGACCGATGCTTTCTCAAGAGTGGCACTACAACGGACTGTGCCCTTCCCTTCGGCCAAGGAGACTGATTCGCACCTACCCTTGATACTTCCTTTCCCGGAAGCATAAAGCTCATAGGCATCGCTACCCAGATAGGGGATGGCAGCCTTCTCGGTAGCGCCAGCGCTTACGTGGACCATCTGTGCGGTACGCTGGCAAAACTCTACGTTAACACCCGAATTCTGCAGCATTTTGCACTGACTGACAGGTGCGCTCAGATCAGCGAGATCCAGCTGTACCTGTTTGACGATCTGATAAGTGGCTCCTCGAAACCCCATATAGGAGGGATTATCGGGAACAACCTGATACTTCCGGGACCAGACTAGCTTGTCATCCTTGACCCGTATGATCTGTGCCTTCAGCTCCGAGGAGGCCGAGCTTTCAACGTGCCCGGTATTCCTATCGACGATGCGGGGTCGACCATCAGGAATCAGTATCACCCGATAGGCCGGCAGACCCGACTTTTCCAAATCGGCAAAGGAGTACTCCGGACCATAGGCCTGGTAGTCGATGCTGACAAGGTTGCTCGCGCCAGTCTGCTCACGCATGCCGGGGAGAAACTCATTGTAGAAGTCGCACACCATGCCTCTAGCCCGGTCGTAGTCGACCTTGTTCCCGAGCAATACCATCTCGGCCACGCTCTTCTTCGGGTCACAATTGCTCGAAGCTAGGTAGACCGAGAAATCACGCAGTACGTCCTGCCGCTCAAAGCTATCGGCTACCTCTGCACGTCGCTGAGCGATGGCTGAAGCCAGACTTGCACAGCCAGAAAGCGCCAACAACGCCAGCAATATCAAGGACCTAAACATGACTCTCGGCCTAACCTCAGGAGTGAATCGTACGGCCATCACAGGCCAGCGCGGCCTCGTGCATCGCTTCGCTCAGCGAAGGATGGGCATGGACGATACGCGCGATGTCTTCCGACGATGCGCTGAATTCCATCGCCACCACAGCTTCCGAGATCAGTTCCGAGGCGTAC
>NZ_DATCSC010000070.1:0-25364 GCF_036568685.1 Chitinimonas sp. | reverse complement strand
GACCCCGAGCAGTGCTTCCCGGCCATGGGCAAATTGGACCTCAGCGTGCATGTAGCCACCAAGCTCAACCGCTCGCATCTGCTGGTGGCCAAGGAAACCTATCTGTTCCCATGCCTGGGCCGCACCGAGGTCGACATCCAGGCCAGCGGCCCGCAGTCGATCACGGTCGAGGATTCCATGTCCATGGTCCACGCCTCGGCTGGGAAGCTGGCGCCGGCTTCCGAGCATCTGCGCTCCGAGCCCGCCATCGTCGCCGGGATTGCCGCCGCGACCTTGCCAAGCAGCAAAGTGCCATGGGCCGAGCTGGTCACCGACTACGACAAGATCCGCGATCTGATCGAAAAGACGGTGCCGGGTTTTGAGCGCTACAACGAGCGCATTCGCCAGCCAGGCGGCTTTCGCTTGCCATTGCCACCCACCGAGCGGACTTGGGCGACGCCGGTCGGCAAGGCGGTCTTCTCGGTCTATGGCGGCGTGAAGGAAGATGCCGACGTGCTGGCAGGGCAGGGGGTACTGCGGCTCACCACGCTGCGTAGCCACGACCAGTACAACACGACCATCTACGCGCTGGACGACCGATACCGCGGCGTATTCGGCCGGCGTGACGTACTGTTCATGAACGAGGCCGACCTGGCTGCGCGCGGGCTGGAGCATGGTGATCTGGTCGACGTGGAAACCTTGCTGCCGGGCCGCAAGCTGCGCATGGAAAAGCTCACGGCCATTGCCTACAGCATTGCGCAGGGCTCGGTCGGTGCGTATTACCCGGAAGCAAACGTGCTGATTCCGCTGGACTACATCGATCCGGAGAGCGGTACGCCGTCGTACAAGTCCATTCCGGTACGGGTGGTGAAGGCGGGAGGGCTTTGAGGGGAGCTTGATTAAAGATTCATCTATTTGGTCAGGTATTGCACACCTGTATCCACAAAGCGATTTTGAATTGGTAGCTTTTCAGCTGCTTTTGCTGCCAATTTTACGGCGATGTATCCCATTTCGTATGGTCGCTGTACCACCAGACCATCTATTTCGCCGTTCTTGAGTGCAATGTTTAGCGTATCATTGGTATCGAATCCAATATGGATTAAGTGTTTATCGGTTTTCTCGTTACGCAAAGTAAGATATGCCGCCATTGTCGTCGATTCATTCGGCGTAAAAATACCGTCGATATGTCCTCGGTACCGCCTGATTGCATCGGCACAACGTTGCCGGGCAGCGCCTATGGAGGAACCCAAGTAGATGACATCAACGATATGCAAGCCTCCTTGAGCGGAAGTCTCAGTGAATCCTGCCGTTCGCATATCGGTTGATGCCACACCCTGTACTACCTGAAATACCAGGATATTTCCCTTGCCGTGCAGGCGATTGGCCATTTCTCTACCAGCCAGCTTGCCCGCCGCAACGTTATCGGTTCCAACAACCGCAACGACTTCTGCGCCACCGGGATCTCGGTCGATATAAATGGTGGGTATGTCTTGCTGCTTAAGCAGCGCCACATCGTGTGCACGTTCCTGGGTATCAGGAGCCAGGACTAGGGCCTTGCAGCCCATTTTTTTGAAGATATGGATCGCATTTCTTTGCGCTTCTTGTCGTTCTTCGTCCTTTGGTCCCCTGAAATAGATCGCAGTGGCGAGTTCCTTGCCTGCCGCATTTGCCCCCGCTTCTACATCAGACCAGAACTGATTACCACCTCCTGCCGGTATGACGCCTATGCAGTTCTGAGCGGCAACAAAGGTTGACAAGAATGCAATCAGCGTAAAAAGCAGTGTATTTATCCGATCAATACCAAGCATTGAAATTCCTCTGTGACAGTATGTCAGGTTGAAATTTTCAAAAACTCAAACAAGGAATTATGAGGCCCATATACCGACGCTGAAATAATGGGGTACGCAAGCATCCCCCTGCAAATCTCAGCTTAGACTGTCATCCTGGCTTAAGCAAAAGAGCCAGGGTATTGGTTCCAATACCCATTTATCCAGACTTTAAGGGCTTCCAGATGTCGCCCTCATCTTGGCGTCGTGTGGGCATCCCTCCGTGGAGCCGATATGGACCCAAGCCTAGCTGGTCGGTGTTGCCGCCTGCGCCGCCGCAGTTGCTCAACCGGCAGGACGACCAAGTGGCGTACCGGGTAGCCAGCGGCAGGAGCTTCACCAACATTTTCCGGGGTGCCAAGGGCGCCAGCCTTCCGGCGATATGGTCAGTCCTCAGGCCGTCGAAACCATCCGGTATATCAAAACTGGCATAGCTCGATTGCCGTTTTGTCATATGTCATCAGTATATCAATATTGTATAATATGCCATCGTCGTTCTGTGGCGGCGGAAGCAGGGCGGGCTGCCGAAGGTTTGTATGCCAAGCTAGGCTCGAATAGGTCTTAGCCGACGCGTAATGACTTGTGGGAGGTGGCTGCTCGATTGAATAAGCAGTTTTTTGGGGAACATAACGTGATTGCTTTGAAACCGACTCAGGCGGTATTGGTGTTGTCGCTTGGATTGCTGGCCGGATGTAACGGTAATTCGACGGGAGATCCGGGGCCAAATGGTCAATCTCCTTCTTCCCAAGGCGGATCACCTACGGCGGCCGGAATCCCAACCGCAAACGCGGGCGCCACGCAGTTTGCAAGCATCGGGCTGCTTGTGAAGCTCAATGGCAGTGGGCATACAGATGCCAACGGTCAAGTGGTTACGTTCAGTTGGTCCTTTGTAACCGTTCCCCAGGGCAGCAGCGCTTCCTTAGCCAACACAAATACACCGAACCCGACTTTTACACCGGACGTACCGGGTACTTATGTCGTGCAATTGGTCGTCAACGACGGCGCCCATAGCAGTGCGCCCAGCACGGTAGCGATCATCGTGCCTGCTGCGCAAACGCCGACACCGACACCGACACCGACACCGACACCGACACCGACACCGACGCCAACACCGACACCAACACCGACGCCAACACCGACGCCAACACCGACGCCAACGCCAACGCCAACGCCAACGCCGACACCGACCCCGACGTACACCATAGGCGGCACTGTTACGGGTCTGGCCAGCGGCCGGCAACTCACGCTGCTAGACAACGGGCGGGATTCGCTCGCGGTGACGGCTAATGGCTCCTTCCAATTCGCCACGCGTCTTCCTGCCCGCACGGCATACGCCGTGACTGTTGGTACGCAGCCTGTCGGTCAGACTTGTACCGTTGGGAATGGGGCAGGGCCCGCCGTTACGGGAAACGTGAGCAATGTGAGCGTGACTTGCACAAACTCAAGCAACGCCGGCGGCACCGGCTCGGCTGCCGCGTTGGCCAAGCGATTGGGTTTGCCAAACAGATTCCTGATCGGCCTGGGATCGGGGGGATCTGAGACGACACTGATTCAATCACAAGGATTAAAGCCGGACTTCTATGAACGGTACCTGGTAGGCATAAGTAGCCAGGGAGGGTGGACGACTTGGAATTCGCCATCAGGTGCATATGCCTCCTACGTTATGTCGCAAGCGGATTCCGTAGGCGCAGTGCCGATGTTTACGTTGTTCCAGTTCTCTGCTGACAACCTGAGCGATCTCACGTCGTTGAATACACCGGCGTACATGCAGGCCTACTGGTCTGATTTAATTACCCTTTTTAATGCCATCAATAAGTATGGCAAGCCGGTGTTCATCAACGTCGAACCCGACTTTTGGGGCTTTGCGCAAGCCGTAACCAATGGAAGCTATGGCGGGAACCCCACGAAAGTGCCGGCGGTGCTTTCAACCGACGCCGCCTGCTCTAATCTTCCGCCAAACCTGACTAGTTTCGCGCCATGCATGCTCAATCTTGCGCGCAAGCTTGCGCCCAAGGCGGCGATAGGATTTCCACCATCAGATTGGGGAGGATCATCGCTCGCGAGTGTGATTGCCTTTATGAACCAAAATGGCGCCGCCAAAGGCGATTTTATTGTGATGCAAACGACTGACCGTGACGCCGGTTGTCGTGAGCAGGCGAGTCTTACGCCTGCAACAGCTCAGGCCGATTGCGTTGGCGGGCAAGGCCCCTGGTATTGGGACGAAACCAATCAGACTCATCCGAATTTTCAGGACAATTTCAATATGGCCCTTATGTACCACAACGGGATTGGGGGGCTGCCCATCGTGTGGTGGCAAACCCCGTTTGGCGTGCCATCGGCGGCTCCTGGCGGGACGGCGGGTCATTTTCGAGATAATCGTGTGAATTATTTCTTGAAACATCCTGCTGAACTGGTTGCGGTTGGCGGCTTGGGAGTAGTGTTCGGCGCGGGCGCCGAAAATCAAACGACCCCAGCCACCGACGGCGGGCAGTACCAGAATCTGTCGATAAAGTACTTGGCCAACCCAGCGGTGCTTCCGTAAGTAGCCAACGATGTGGCCGATCTGTACAGCCAATGTCGCTGCAACAGATCGGCCCATGAATTCGCTAGCTTTGAAGTTATTGGTTCCTTGCGGATCGTCTGTAGATGTTACCCCAGCACCGGAATGCGCTGCACTTAATTTCGCATAATGTTTATTATGTCAAGTTGGCAAGACGGTGGGTACGTCGCTTGCGCGCAACACTTGGCTTGTCCCCGCTGCCTGCTTAACCTCGATGTTCCTCCTCCCCCTCCCTTCAATGCCCGGCTTTGCCGGGCTTTTTTGTGGAGCTTCACCGTGTTTCGCAACGTAAGACTGCCGTACTGCCCAGGCGTTAATCAGGCCGCCGTGGTGCATGTGGCTGGAGAATTTAAGGCGTACAAGTTGGCACGGCACTACAACGTGCCGTTGAACAAGATGAAAGCGTGGCTGGCCGGCGATGAGGCCATGCCGTTGATGCTCTACGAGCTGCTGGCGTTCCGGGTTCGTTGTGAACTGCCAGAAACGGCCGGCCTGTTCGCCGGCTGGAACATCGTCAACGGCGAACGCTTCACCGGACCAAACCTCGACCACAAAGGCGGCCTGCACTGGAGCGATATCGACCGCATGCCCGAGTTTCGTCGGGCTGACTCTGTCGCGACCAAGCAGGCAGACCTGATAGAGCGACTGATGAAGGAACGCGACTTCTACAAACGCCAATGCTGGCTAGAAACCCGGCATGGGCTTGTACTGCGGCAAATGTTTGACGGGACGTCGAGTGACCGAAAACCACCCAGGCAACAGCCCAACCTGTAGCACGTGACAGGCAGACCCGGCAGGCTTGCCGGGCGCGCCCGCGCGCGACCTGTCATGACAAATGATTTTCAGATTCCACCTTCCTAGTGGTCTGCAACAAACCGTTTGGCATATTTAGCCTGATCGAGCAGATCCTGCAGGAAGCCTGGCCAGCTTCGTTTTATGACAATGGTTTCACCTGGTTCGCGCCGGCGACGATCGATCGTTACCCATAATGCATAAAGCCGCTCATTGGCGGCTTTAACGATTTTCGTAACGCGTTACGTAATTGCCGTCTAGTGCGCAACCAAATCGTGATCGATCATGAAGAAGCACAGCTCACGCGCGCCACGCTCAATGTTCTCAAGCCTTGCGAGGGGCTCACCGTCAACGTAGCACGCACAGCCTCCCCTGCTCCGATCCGTACTCGATATGCAAGCCAAGCGATTGCCATACTTGCGTGAGATAGAACGTGCAATTTCAAGCCCCGTCAGAGCCCGAGGCGGCTCTACATAGGTAGGCGATACAGGTTGGATAGAACGAACCGGCTTGACTGGCGCAGCGGGCAAAAAATCATCAAAGCCTTGCACCGCCTTGGTAAAAGCGTGCAAGGCCATTTCAACCTGACGTTGCTGCTCATAACGCTCATAGGCAGAAACAACGATGCTGCCAAAGACCATTCCAGCGACAACAGCAGCAAATATCAACAAACCGCTCTTAGATTCACGCTTTTCCCGCAAAAGTTCTTCGTACTTACGCTTGTAAAAATCGTTATCAAATTCCAAGATATTCCCCTTATCCAAGCTGGAATATCGTAACACGTTACGTTATTGCACCCTGCCCCACCCTCTTCCGCTCCCTGTAAGCCTTCTGCTTCGCGGCTTGATTGGCATGAATACGCGGGCGACCGCGCTGGCTGACCTTGCCGAGCTGGTCGAGAAACAGGTCAAGCGTGGACTTGTCTTCTTTCTGCTTTGCCATCATCGCCTCACATGGGGTTAGGTGCTGGATTAGCCGGCATAGACGCCGTTACCTGGGATAAGGCAAGTGTGCCCTGGGGAACGTACTGCGCTGCCTGCTGGGGCGCTGCCTGGGACGGAAGTGGCTTGGGTTGCTGTGGCGCTACCTGGCCCGGTTGCTGGGTCGCTGAATGGGCCACAGCCTCAGTGCGCACCGGCTGGGTGTCGTCGAAGTAGCCATAGCGGACTATCTGTTTGCAGATCGGGTCCGGCATCGACGGCATGACCGTACCTTGCTGGGTGTAACAGGTACAGCGGTCGCCTTTGGCCGTCGCAATGCACGCCACAGGCTTAGGCGCTTGTGTAGGCTGCATTACCCCGTCGTAGTAAGGCGCGGTCGCTGGAAAGCCAGCAATACGCTCCTTGTGCGCGTCAAGGTACTCATCGGTAGTGAGGGTCTTCTTCTTCTCCGCCGCAGCCGGGGCGGACTTGTCCTCGCCGGCCGGCTTGGCCTGTTCGCCTCCCTTGGATTCCTCCTGGGCCTTTGCATCCGCCGCATGGCCGAAATGCGAGGTGCTATAGCGGAACCCGTACACACACAATGCGGCGATCAGCAAACACAGGGGAATGATGTAGACCTGCATTGGCAGCTTGCGCTTGATCGTGTGCAGCTCACTGGAGCGATACCAGCTATAGACCTCCTTCGGGTAGGGGAAGTTGTGCTTCTGGGCATCCTTGAATACCGACCTGGTACTAGGGTTGACGACCCTATTCCACTCATAGCAATTCGCAGACTCCATGCCGAACTTGCGCACCAGGTGGAAGTGCTGGCCAGCCAGATCGCGAAGCTGCGGATCTATCAAGTTCGGGTGCTGGGTGATCAGATAGACATCAAAACCCTTGTGCCGTAGGGTCTGAAACTCCTCGATATGCTTAGGCGGAACCTGACGAGTAGGACGGGTCGGGAAGCCGTTCTTTTGCGCCTCATCAATGACGATGATCGAGCCGGGCGGACATTCATACCATAGCTTGGGGTCCTCAAGCGGCAACCAGTCCAGGGTGAGTTCCGGAATGCCGTAATAGTAGACCTGCCGCGCCTCAGCCTTCGCACGCGTCTCGATATGCTTAAGCGCAAAAAGGCTCTTACCGTTGCCAGGGAGCCCCGTTATAAAGTGCAGCGGCGCAGTCATCAGCCCTTGCCCTTGTAGTAACTCGTCAGAAACTCACCAGCGCTGTTCAGCCCCTTAAGGCCCAACTTCGCCGCATACGCCGAAAAAACAATACTTATAGCGGTGCTAACACCGCACAAACCCAAAATTGCAAGAATGTCCGCAGGAACACCATTTAAAGCCTGCCTTATATAGCCTTTGGCCGCGTCTAAAGCAGCATCCGCACCCTTATAAGCAATAAAACCAATTCCAAGGGCAAGAAGAATGCGGCCAATCAAAGGCTTGGCCAAATCCAAAAGGAGCCCACCAAGCATAGCAAGAATGGCTGGCATTATTGACTACCTCCGAAAAAGATGCGCGCAGCTACAAGCCAAGCGCAAACTATTAACAAATATCGAATGTACTGAGCGCCCAAACAAACGGAGTCGTAACTAATAATCAACTCATGGCTAGAATTATTGAGTGTATAGGTAATCACCTTTGGAGCCGGGCAAGTGGCATTGCCTATAAACTCGCTATCGCTAATATTGTTAAATACTCCACTCAAATCCCTGGACTCTGCCGAGTTGGATGGCAATGCGGCCTCACCCTTATCATTGCCACTCAAAGCATTGTCACCTACCTTATAAAAAGCGTTATCTTTGTCGAACAACTCACAATTGCGCTTGTGTTGCTCCAATGCAATCGCGCATTGAACAGCATCACCTTTGCAAGTAAATCCACCACAAGCACCACCGAATTCGGACTTATTTTGACATTGGTCGGCTGTGGGATTTGCCTTACAAAAGTCGCTTTCATCCTTGCTGTCACCATTGCCGCCAGAACCAATGCACCGAATATCGTCAGGATTGTCCTTGCAATATTCTTTAGAAACATCATTTTTGACGCAATTGGATGCAAGAGGATTATTCTTGCAATATTCCGATTTGCTTTCGTCGTCTCCAGACTTACCGTCACCGACAACATCCTTTGGTGACTTGCACTCACCGTAATAGTTAACGGTACCGGCCGGACACGAAACGTCATCATCTTTTACAGCGCCGTTTTTAATGCACTTGCGCTGTGAACCCATCGTAATTTCACCAAAGCCGGTTTCACACTTTTCGCCATCATTAGGCGTGTAATCGCTTTTATGGTTCTGAGGCTTAGTATCTTCAACTTTACGGGTGTCAGGATTGCAAGGCACTTCCGTATATACAGCCCACGATTGTGGATTATTCTTATCCGTAAAATCACGCTTATATTGCACAGCACAACTGGCATAAACACCACCCTGCCTGTTCACAGAGCCGTCGGTATTCATGGAGCCAGATAAGGCGCAGGTAGCAGCATCACTAATAGCACCAGAGCGAGGGGGCAAGGCACTGCCAGTCGTAAGCGCAGACGCCAAGGCTTTCTGGCCCTTCAGTGAGTCGCAGGGCTTACGACAGCCACCCTTCCCATCTGCATTAGAACCAGCAGGGCATTTGCACTCACCATTATCCAGAATAAAAGGCACCTTACAGGAGGTTTCCTTTTTCTTACGGCATGATTGTTGACGATAATTATTGAGCCAAGCAAAAGACCAACCCGAGGCCGCATTACAAGAACCGGAAGCGGACTGTTGCTGAATAGGAACGCCCTCACCCTGTTTAATCTGCCTAGTCCACGTCCAACCATCATTCATGTAATCCACCTGCCCGTAGCTCCATCCTTTCGGCAGCGTGTAGCTACAAGGCGGTGTATTTTGCGTTGCTTCAGGATCAGCAGCGCCGCAACTTGAATTGCCCTGATTCACCCACCAGTTTGGCGAATAGATATAGATATATGCCGGGTCTTCATCCGCAAATGCGGCGAACGCAAAGGAAGATACCAAGCACAGCAAATTAATAATCAATATGCGACAAAGTGTTTTCATCATTCGCCGTCATCGCTGAATAAAATCCAAGCCGCACCGAGCATGGCAATAATCACAAAATACCCGTCCATACATCCCCCTAAGAAAAATGGGCCCCACGTGGAGGCCCATTTATCAGCTCAGGCCGTTTACATCGCGCCCTTGATCCACTTCCACGCCTTGGTAGCCACGGCCACGACCAGAACAGCAGCGCCAATCGAAGCGATGGCGACCTTGGCGAGGTCCATTTCGCCGGTCACAGCCGTGGTGTCGTAATTGGTAGCAGCGGCGAAAGCAGCCGAGGAGCCGACAGCGGCGACGACGGGAGCGAACTTGCGAGCGATATTGCGGAACTTCATGGTATTTCCTTTCTATTCAATGGTTCGACGGATTGATTTCCAGCAAAACGCGACCGCCCATACGGCAATAATCGCGAGGCTGATTTGAGCGCCGTCAGCCACGCTCAAATAAGTAAAACCCGCTGGTAATTCATGCGGTTTCAATAAGACATATTCGGAGCACTGATCCGGCGAGACATCAACAGCCGTAATCGTTCCGGATTGATTCATGCAAGCAGCCATATAGACCCCAAGGTATTTAATGCTGCCGACTCCAAGAATCGGCAGTGTTTAAATGCCCTACTGGTAAGTGCGCTTGATCCGAAGATCGTCGTGTTCCAGATAAAACGGGTAAATCAAGAAGTCGTGGGGGTCGAGCCACTCGGTCGCGGTGTCGAGGGCGTCTATCTCTGCGAGGAAGACACCCGCCTGTGCAATCAACTCCGTCGTGTCCACGTCCCCAGGCTCACGGCCGGGCTTGAGGAAAAGACCACGACGGATGGACTGCACCACCCAGACCTTAACGAGCTGCTTGGGCACCATCGGCAGCCGAGGCGGGCTTGGCCGAGGCCGCCTTGGGCTGATAGCCATGCACTACGGTTTTGGAGGTCTTGCCCGTGGTCACCAGTTCGAGGTCAAGCACGGCCTTGTGCGGGAATGGCAGCTTGGAGAACTGTGCGAAAACGGTGGAGGTACCAATCTGGTAGGCCTCTACGCCGGAGCCGACCGCCTCGCCGCGCGAGGTATCCAGCGGTTGCTCAACAAACACGCGGGTGTAGTCGTAGGTAGTGCCCTCGACTTCGCCCTTGCCCATTTTCATACCGATTACATTCACTTCTGCTTGAAAGCGCATTGCCATTTCCTCTTAGTGGGCTATTGGTCCCTTACCCCGGTCGCCCTTGCCGGGGGGACTGAAATCAGATCCCGAACGGGTAGTGCTTGCTTTGGGGTTCGGGGCCGTAGAGCAGGCGAGCCGGAACGGTCATCCATCCACCCTTTGCCAACAGCAACGGCTGTTGAATGGCTGCACCGTGATCGAAAAAGACTTCGTCGCTGAGCTGGCCGGTGGCACGCATGGGCGTCGTGTGGTCGGCTTCGTAGCTGCGGAAGGCCTTGGGGTAGCCGTCGCGAATCAGGGCCTCGACGACCTTGGCCGGGTCTTTCAGCACATCCATCATCAAATTGATGGCCCGACCTACTTGGTTCTTGGCCACATCAACCACATGCGTGTAGCTAGCCTCTGCGGTCTTGCGCTCGGTCTGGATACGCACTTGGGTATCAGCGAAGGGGTGCAAAGCGGCGTAGGCACCTGCGAAGTACTGACCCGGAAAAATCAGGCTGTTGAGCGGGATGACCCGGCACTTGTTGCCGAGCTGGACTTCATGACGCACCCATGGGTGGCTGACGTCGCCTTGTTCCTTGCCCTTTTCGTAACAGCGGTACAGCAGGCCGTTGTCCCGGCTGCCGACGTAGAGGGTCCGCCCTGCCCCATCGGGGGTGATCCAATCGCCGCGCAGCTCACAGCGGGGAGGCCGGCCGCCATTGGTGAACATGCCCGCGTGATAGGCCGCAAACATGTGGTCCGGTGTGACGTCACCGGCAAAGTCGTCGTGTGCGAGGTCGATTCGGGTAATACGGGGTTCAATGGCTACTTTGACAAGCCAGTCATGTAGGCGTTGTTCCCAGCCTTCATTGGCGGTTAGGCAGCCCTTGCCGTCGAGGTGCAATTGCACCGTGTCGTTGTTGCCGCCTATGCCGATATGACCGAGGCCATCGCCAATGGCGTAGCTGTGGAGGTAGTAGTTGCGACGACCTTGGAGCTTGCCGGTAATGGCCACGCCGAAGATTCGTTGGAAGGTTTCCATGAACGCGAGGATCAGGTCCTCATGGTGCTCGTCAGTACCGCCCAGACTGGAGCGGTTTAGCGGGGCCAAGTCCCGGAGGGTTTGGGCCGAAAACACCACGGACAAGGTATCGATCATGGCGCATTGACCGGTAGCGCTCGTATCGCGGACCGAGACAATCTTGGTCTTTCGTCCGTTCGTCACCAGCTCAACGGTTCGGACCTTTCCCCCCGTGTTACTAGTGGGGGAAGCCCCCGCCGCTGCGCTGTGCGTCCTCGCTGCGCTGCGGGCGGCCAGCGCCGCTGCCGGGCGTGCCGCGTCGTGGGCTTGGGCGCGTTCGAGCGAGAGCTTGATGATGGACTTGGAAGCGCCAAGAGTGCCTGCAATGACATGGGGCGGGACGACAGTAGCTGAAGCGGACTTGAGGTCTGCCGCAGCTTGCAGCAGAGCCGCCTCAAGACCCCGATGCGGAGAGGAGCGGCGAGCCATCAGTGCCACACCTTCGCGATTTGCCGAGCGAAATGGATGAGTGCGAGCAAGCTCAGCAACAGAACCGCGCCAGGCAAGACACCCCGGATGGCGCTAAGGAGGACGAACAAGAAGTGAGCTGCAAAGTAGAGCCAGCCCCAGATAGTTACGCGGCCCATCACTTAGCCCCCTCGACGAACTCAGCACCGCAAACGGTGCAGAGGAAGAAGGGCTTCACGACATCAGCCTGCACCGGCACAAAGCACAAAGGCTCACCGCAATCGAGGCAAGGACGCGCTAACGTGACCCGCTGCAAGTTTCGAGTAGCGACGGTCGTCAACTGATCGCCGTTTTCCGGCCATACAAGGCGACGCTGCTTGTTCTCGCCGTCCCACCACAGCGTGACGGAAGATGTGGGCTTGGCGGGGTGCTGCGGGGCTGACTGACGGGACATTTGTGTGTATCGTTCGCTCAACAAAAGTTGACCGAACTAAACCACACAACTTTTGTTGAGTCAACAAAAGTTGAGCGGAGCCGCCATGAAGATCAATGACGTACTAGACGAAGCGAAGCAAATTCTCGGCACCACCGAGGACACAAAGCTGGCCGCAGAAATGGGAACCTACCTTCAGCGGGTAACGAACTGGAGGAACAGCAAAGGCGAGCCAGACATCTACGCCATATGGCGACTGGCTGAAATCACAGGACGAGACGTGATGGAGATCATGGCCATCATCGAGGCGGAGCGCGAGAAGCGCCCAGAAGTGAAGGCCTTTTTTGAGAAGGTACTCGAAGCCGGGACCTACAAGAAGGTAGCCATTAGCGCACTAGCGGCGGGGCTTCTCTTCTCCCCTTTTGGCCTAGGCGGTGGCGACGCAAACGCTAGCACTTCGACCGAAGCTAGCAATGTTTATTATGTCAACCTGGACCCAGATAGCCAGAAGGTTGTTCAAACGCCTTGTAGGTATTGAACGAAGCCAGCCGGACTGTCGGTAATGATCGTGGTCTGGAAGCATCAGAACCAAGCGGGCTGTCCGCCCAGCCCTCCACGTACTCGCCGCGCTCTCGATGCAACCTTGATGCATGTCAAGGCTTGTTGCCAAGGCAGGGCTATATTGGCCACGACACCCATCGGAGTGCATCGTGAGCTGGTTCCGCCGACACCTTCAGACCCTAAGCTGCCTGACCCTGGCAGCATGGATGCTGGTGTTCGCGCTCTCCGCCGGGCTTGGCTGCCTGGCCTACGTCGACAACCATCATCCGCATGCTGGAATCTCGGCAGGAGTTCCCGACCATGACGCCGATGAATCAATGCCGACGGCAGTCTGCCAGGACCATTGCCAGCAGATCGCCTGGTCGGCCCCTCAGCTCTTCCAGCTCGACGTCTCGGTGCTGCTAGGCCTCGTTATTGTGACGATGTTCCTGGTCCTGCCGGCCCTCGCTGAGGCCAGCATGCGGCCGCAGCCGCCATCGGCGTCGCGCCGCTTGCCACCGCCGCTCCCCGTGCGGCTGCGCTTTACTCGCGCCAACAATTAGCCCCGTCTCGGGGCGGCCTTTGGCCGCCCGCCTTCGCCTTCGCCGTCGCCTGCATCCAGGCCCCGGCGCGCAAATCATTTCCCCAACCTTGATGGAGTCTCGCCATGAAAGCCACGCTTTCCACCCTCGTCGCGCTCGTGTTCGCCGTTGCATCGTTCTCTGCCTCGGCCAACGACGCTCACCATCCAGAGAAGTCACTGCCCGCTGCCAAGACGCGGGCCAAGCCTAACAACAAAGCGGCGGACGAACAGATGCAGAAGCTGCAGGCCGCCCGCGACAAGCTCGCCGCCGCCAAGACGCCGGCTGAGCGCCAGGCTGCCATGCAGGAAGGCATGCACGCCATGAAGGACGCCATGGCCATGATGAAGGACATGCACGGCGGCAAAGGCTGCATGGATATGTCCAAGGGCATGGGCAAGGACGCCAAGCCTGAAGGCAAGGGCATGATGGACATGATGATGCAGATGATGGACCAGGAGTCCTCGTCGATGTCGATGCCCATGGGCCAATGACGGGCGCTACCAACAAGCACCGGGGGCGGCTTGGCTAGTCCCCGGGCAAGGAGAAAACCATGGAACATGATTCGCCTCCCAGCCGGCATCGCTGGGTCTTCTGGTGTTTTGTCGCCATCGCAGCGTTTTTCCTGCTCACCGAGCACACGGTCCATGTACTGGGTGCCCTGCCCTATCTGCTGCTGGCCGCCTGCCCGCTGATGCACATATTCATGCATCACGGGCACGGCCATCACCACCATGGCACGCGCTCGTCAGTAGACGAGGGGCAAGAGGAGGACCGGAAATGAACCACGACGAATCCTCTTCCTACGGTCTGTGGTCGCTGGCTGTCATCAACTCGGCCATCTTCATCATCTTTGCCTTCAGCTTCACCAAGCCCAAGACGACACGGGACTGGCGCTCGTTGGGGATGTTCTCAGGCTTTTTGGCGGCCTTGTTCACCGAGATGTATGGCTTCCCGCTGACCATCTATTTGCTGCTGCCTTGGCTGACCAAGCAGTTTCCCGGTATCGATTTTCTCTCGCACGACAATGGCCACCTGCTGGAGGTGATGTTCGGCTGGCGGATCAACCCGCATTTCGGCCCCTTCCATCTGCTCAGCAATATCCTGATCTTCGGGGGTTTCTGGCTGCTGGCCGCCGCCTGGGACAAGCTCTACAAGGCGCAGACCACGGGCCTGCTGGCCGTCACCGGGCCATATTCACGTATCCGCCATCCGCAATACGACGCCTTCGTGATCATCATGTTCGGCTTCCTGCTGCAATGGCCCACCCTCATCACGGTCGTGCTGTTCCCCATCCTCGTCGCGGTCTACGCCAAGCTGGCCAAGCGCGAAGAGGTGGATATGGTCGGGCAGTTTGGCGAGACCTATCTTGCCTACCGCGAGCACACGCCCGCCTTCGTTCCCACCTTTGCCGACGATTGAAGGAGGCGATCATGTCTACCTCTTGGAAAACCGGACTTGCCCTAGCCATCACCATGGCGTTTTCGTACACAGTCTGCGCTGTCCTGTACGCGCTCTGGCCAGCGCAGGGCATCGCCTTTCTCAACGCACTCTTCCATGGCCTGGATTTCGGCAGGCTGGCCTTGGATGGCGCCACGGCCTTCACGTCCGGCCGCTTTGCGGGGCCGTTGGTGGTTCTAACCCTCTGGGGCTTCATCGTGGGTACCGTGTTTGCCTGGCTGTATGGGCAACTGAACAGCTGCAAGCCCTAGGAGGCACAGATGAACGACCCGCACGCCCACCACGCACATCACGCCATGCCAGCCGAAGTTGACCTGGGGACTCCGGCTCGCTTTACCTGTCCCATGCACCCCGAGGTGCAGTCCGACCAGCCTGGCACCTGCCCGAAGTGCAAAATGGCGCTCGTACCAATAGGGACTGCCCCCGCGCATACGATGCATCATGGCGCCCATGCGCACTCGGCTGCCTCCGCACCCAAGCCGGCGGCGCAACCGGCAGCCGGATCGACGGTTTACACCTGCCCGATGCATCCGGAAATACGACAGGACCATCCCGGCAGTTGCCCCAAATGCGGTATGACCCTGGAGCCGGTCGTGCCTGCGGCGGTGGAGGAAGACAATCAGGAACTGCGCGACTTCACACGCCGCTTCTGGTGGACGTTACCACTGACCGGCATCGTCACCGCGCTCGCCATGTTCGGCCATGACCTCGGCTTGATGGCGATCGGCACGCAAACCTGGGTCGAGTTGGTGTTTTCGCTGCCGGTCGTACTGTGGGCTGGCCTGCCATTTTTCCAGCGCGGGTTGCAGTCGGTTGTCCATCGCAGCCCAAATATGTGGACGCTGATTGGCCTCGGCACGGGGGCCGCCTTCTTATATAGCCTTGCCGCCAGCTTAGCGCCTGCATGGTTTCCGGCCTCCTTCCGTAGCATGGGGCGCGTCAGCGTCTACTTCGAAGCTGCCGATGTCATCATCTCGCTCACCCTGCTCGGCCAGATGCTGGAGCTGCGCGCCCGCTCGCAAACTTCGGCCGCCATCAAGGCCCTGCTGGGGCTCGCGCCCAAGACCGCTCGCCGGGTGCGCGACGACGGTAGCGACGAAGACGTACCGATTGCCGAAGTGCAGGCAGGCGACCGGTTACGCGTGCGACCGGGTGAGAAAGTGCCGGTAGATGGCGTGGTACTCGATGGCAGCAGCGCCGTGGATGAGTCGATGCTGACGGGCGAGCCCTTGCCGGCGGCCAAGCGGCCGGGTGACAAGGTCATCGGCGCGACCTTGAACGGCAGCGGCGCCTTGGTGATGCGGGCTGAACAGGTCGGCAGCCAGACCGTACTGGCCCAGATCGTGCAGATGGTCGCCGCGGCACAGCGCTCCAGAGCACCCATGCAGCGCATGGCCGATACCGTAGCAGGTTATTTCGTGCTGGGAGTGGTGGCGGTCGCTCTCGCCACCCTGTTCGCCTGGGGGTTCTTCGGTCCACAACCCAGTTGGTTGTACGGTCTGCTCAACGCGGTGGCGGTCCTCATCATCGCCTGCCCTTGTGCGCTGGGGCTCGCTACGCCCATGTCGATCATGGTGGCGACCGGCCGTGCAGCCGGCCTGGGGGTTTTGTTCCGCGATGCGGCGGCGATCGAACGGCTACGAGAGGTCGATACCCTGGTGGTGGACAAGACCGGCACCCTGACCGAAGGGCGGCCGGCGTTCGAGCGCTGTCTGGCGATGCCAGGCTGGACCGATGCGGATGTCCTGCGCCTGGCGGCAAGCCTGGACCAAGGCAGCGAGCACCCACTGGCCGATGCCATCGTGCATGCTGCACGAGAAACGAACCTGCCCCTGCTGGCCGTTGAGGATTTCGAATCGGCCAGCGGTATCGGCGTGCGTGGGCGGGTCGAGGGCCGCGATCTGGCTTTGGGCAATCGTGCCTTCATGGCCCAACTCGGGGTGCCAGTGGATGCATTGGGGCCTCAAGCTGAAGTGTTGAGGCTGCAGGGCGCCAGCGTCATTCAGTTCGCTGTAGACGGCAAGCTTGCTGGGCTGCTGGCCGTATCCGACCCGATCAAGGCCAGCACGCCCGATGCGCTCGCCAGCTTGCGGGCTGCCGGTATCCGCGTGGTGATGGCGACTGGCGACGGGCAGACCACCGCGCTGGCGGTGGGCAAGCGACTGGGTATCGACGAGGTTCATGGGGAAGTGAAGCCCGCAGACAAGCTCATGCTCGTGGAAAAGTTGCAAGGCGAGGGACGGATCGTGGCGATGGCAGGGGATGGCATCAACGACGCGCCCGCACTGGCACGGGCCGATGTCGGCATTGCCATGGGCACGGGTACCGATGTCGCCATGCATAGCGCCCAGCTGACGCTGGTAAAGGGTGACCTGCGAGGTATCGCCGCCGCACGCGCCATCTCGGTCTCGACCGTGGCGAACATGCGTCAGAACCTGATGTTCGCCTTGCTCTATAACGCGCTGGGCGTACCTATCGCGGCCGGCGTGTTGTACCCGTTCACGGGCTGGCTGCTCTCACCGATGATCGCGGCGCTGGCAATGAGCCTGAGTTCGGTATCGGTGGTGACCAATGCCCTACGGCTACGCCGGCAGGGCGGCGGCTCTACTTCTTGAGCAGGTGGGACGACCAGTGAATATGCGCGATGCGCCACTCGCCGCCCACCCGCTTGAGCACCATGGTTTCGGTGCCCGCATAGCGCTTGGGCTGCTTGCCGGAGAGGTCCAGGGTTTCGCTCTCCGACGTGACGACCGCCATGTCGGGCGATTCGACGGTATCCAGCCGCTTCAAGCTCGTCTTGCTCTTGCGGGCGTAAACGATGTCCTCTGGCAGGTGGTGCGCGGCGTATTCGGCCCGCGTGGCCTCTACATGGCCGGATTCGTAGATGCGTACTTCCGGTAATAGCAAGGCTTCAGCCTTGGCTTGTTCGCCATCGGATAACGCAGCATGAAACGCTTCGACGACCTTGGCAGGTGGGAGCGTCTCGGCCTGAACGGCCAGGGCCAATGCCGCAGCGAATAAGTGAGGGAGAAAACGCATGCGATGTAATCCTGAGCGCGTAATGCTTGTTGAACTGAACGAACGGGTACCGTGCTAGGGCGTGATTATTCTGTCACCAAGTGATGGTGCAAGAGAAAGCTGACAAAAATGTAATCGGTGCGTTTTCCATTTCCGTCTCCAGGACGGCCCTGCGCGAGGCGCATCCGGCCATGTCGGTTGGGGCGAGCATGCTATCGCTGGCGACTGCTTTGCGATGCTGGTTAGGGTGGTGTATATCACTGCCCATCCCAATCATCGTCGTGGAGAGCATGGAACAGTTGTCTGAGCGATTTGAGCTGCAAATGATCGAGCTTCCCAAAGGCGCCATCGCCATGCGGGACGATAGAACAGGACGGAACTGGAGCCAGGTGCTAGCTCCTTTTGCAATAGGTCGCTATCCCGTCACCCAGGCACAGTACGCCGAGCTGACCGGCCTCAATCCCTCGTCTCATATTGCTGCGCTGTGTCCGGTGGAGAGCGTCTCCTGGCTCGATGCGGTTCGATTCTGTAACCTGCGCTCGCTATCCAGCGGCCTGTCCGCCCGCTATGTGCTGCTAGAGGATGGCAGCGGCGCCGAGCTGTTACCTGGCACAAACGGCTATCGACTGCCCACCGAAGCCGAGTGGGAATATGCCTGCCGTGCCGGCACCCAAGGGCCGCGCTACGGCTCGCTCGACGATATTGCCTGGTATGCCGACAACTCGGGTGGCCACCCACAGCAGGTTGGCCGAAAGCAGGCCAACACCTGGGGCTTGCACGACATGCTGGGTAATGTGTGGGAATGGTGTGCGGATCAGTACGATCCGGAGGTCTATGGCACGTACCGGGTGTTTCGTGGTGGCGGATGGTCTGATGCCGAGCGGGGTTGTCTGGCAACCAACCGGCGGCGTAGCCACCCGACCTTTGCGATAGACGATCTGGGCTTCCGGCTGGCCCGCTCGCTGGACCTGGCGAGCGGGTAGACCGCGCCCCGTCGGTGGTGATCAGCCCACGCAACACCTTCGTTGTGCATGCAAGCAGGGTGCTGTTCTGGTGCCAGGGTCAGCGCGAGATCCGCGTCCAAGCTATCACCGCGCCGCGCCAACGCCATGTCCACTTCAGATTCGGCTCAAACAGCGCAATCAAAATCCCCGCGGCTAGTACTGCGCTCCCCAGCCAGAACTGCGGCCCCAAGGTCTCGCCAAACATCAGCCACCCAGCCATGGGGCCGACCAGCAGGCCGGCGAAACTGCCGGTCTCGGCGATGGTGGCGTCGGCGGTACGGTAGCCGATCACGAAGCACAGCATGCAGCCGACGTTGACCATGGCGGTAAGGCCCAGCAAGGCCCAGCCTGTCATGGTGAAATCCGGCACGGTGAAGCCGGCCAGGAGGCCGAACATCGTAGCTTTACCGGCGTAGGTCCACCAGACGATGGCCAGCGGGGTCTCGGTCTGGCCCTGTTTGAGCAGCACGCCCAAGAGTGCGTCGCTGATGGCGCAGGCCAGGGCGACGAAGACCGCCAGGTTCACGCCCTGGCTGACATCCGGACTCGCCACCAGCCAGACGCCGGCAAAGCCGACCAGCACACCCAGCCAGCGCATGGGGCGGACGGCCTCGCCCAGGAACAGCATGGCCAGCGGGATGAGCCAGATAGGCGTGGTGAGCTGGTAGACGGTGATCTCGCCCAAGGTGAGGTGCTTGAGTGCGTACAGGGTGCCAATGGCCGAGAGCGTGTTGAACAGCGCCCGTAGCGCATGCAGCCAGGGCTTGCGGGTACGGATGGCAGCCGCCCGGCGGCGCAGTGCCCAGGGGGCGATCAGGGCCAGTACCGCCAGGCAGAGCGGCCACATCAGCGCCTGGCTGTCGTATTGCCGGCCGAGTTGTTTGAGCAGGCCGTTGACGATGGCGTAGCAGCTCATGCCGGCGACGACCCAGAGTACGGCCAATATATTGTTGTACTGTGCTTTACGCATGGCTGACCACGCAAGGTGTAGATGGAATGGCCCGAGCATAGGGCTTGGTAGCTGGCTCGACTAACGCCGAATTTGCATGCAAGCTATGCAACAAACGCATAGCTTGAGATTGCCATGAAACGTCTGCCCCCGCTCGATGCCCTGCACGTATTCAGCGTGGTTGCCCGTAGCGGCAGCATGAGCCGTGCAGCGGAGGAGCTGCACGTCACCCAGAGTGCTGTCAGTCGCCAAGTTGCGCAGCTGGAGGAATTTGTGGGCCAGCCCTTGTTCCTGCGGCAGGCGCGCGGCATTGCGCTCACCGTGGCGGGTAGCCGCCTGCTGCTGCCGGTGGAGCAGGCCTTCAGCGAGATACGCCGTGCGGTGGATGGTTTGAGCCAGCGACCGACCGACCTCAAGATCAAGCTCCCCCCTACCCTCGCCTTGCGCTGGTTCCTGCCGCGCCTGCCGGACTTTCAGCGCCAGCACCCGGAGATCGAGGTGCGCATGAGCACCTCCTCATTCAGCGAAGTCGCCTTCGAGCGGGAAGACTTTGACGCGGCCATCATTGGCTGTATCCAGCCACCGGATGATTGCTACTGCGAGCCGCTGTTCTGGGAGGAGCTCACGCCGGTCTGCGCGCCGCAATTAGCCGAGCGCCTGAGGCAGCCGGCCGACCTGGCGCAGGAGACCCTGATCCACCTGAGTCCCGATCACGCGGATTGGCGCAGTTGGCTGATACTGGCGGGTGTTCGTCACCCTCAGCTGCAGGCGGGGCCGAGCATCGAGGTGGTGGATATGGCGGTGAATCTGGCGGCGCAGGGGCACGGCATCGCCATTGCCGACCCGCTCTTGATTGCCGAAGATCTGCGTTGTGGCAGGCTGGTCGCACCCTTTCGGCAATTCATGCTGCACACCAACTATCTCTACAGCTTTGCCTGCCCGCGCAGCCGGCGGCAGGAACCGGCTATTGTGGCGCTGCGTGACTGGCTGCGGCGGGAGATCGACCTGTCGGCCGCGGCCTGCCAAGCCGCTGCCAACTGAGCCCCCAGCGCTACAAACGCAAAAGCCGACCCAGGGGCCGGCTTTTGTCACCATCAGATGGCAAGTCCGATCAGCGAGCCGCCTCGCGCATGCTCTTGGAGGTGCCTAGCAGATTCTGGCGCAGCTCGGCCGGGGTACGGGCACCGATATACATACGCAGGAAGATGCGGCCCATCAGCTCGCTGGTGATGTAGCGGGCCTTGGTCTCCGGCACCAGCAGCGGCGTGCCGTTGATCGAGGCTGCCAGGCCCTTGCCTGGGATGATGTCGATGGTGACTACATCGCCCTTTTGCAGCTTGCGCAGGGAGTTGTAGATGGAGCCCATCTGGAAGGTTTCGGTGATCAACTGGTTGAATTCGTCGCGGCTGGCGGCCACTTCGAAATCTGAAAGGAAGTAGCGCGAGGCCGTGGCGCCGGAGATGTCCTGCAGCATGATGAGCTGGATGCGCTTGGGACCAGCCAGCTTTTCGACGTCTTCCAGCGTGCTGGCCTTTTGCACCAGGTAGACGCCGGTGGTGTCGACCTTGTTGTAGCCGCGCTTGCGCCAGCCCACACCATTGAGCTGTAGCTTGGTGCCTTCCAGGGTGATGGTTTCCTCGAAGCTGGTGCCTTCGATCTCTACCGCCGCTTGAACGGAGAGTGCGGCAGACAGGGCCAGCAGCGTCAGCAGGGAGCGTTGCAATAGACGAGTCATCGTGGGATTCCTTGGCTAGTCTGAGCCGGCTGGCTTAGAAGGGCTTGGTGAGGTTCAGGACGAAGGTCGTACCTTCAGGCCGGTCCTTGGCACCGAACTCCTGCAAGATGCGACCGTCCACCAGGTAATCACCGCCGCCTTGCAGGTAGGCGAACTGCAGGCCCAGGCCGTAGACATGGCCCTTGTTGCCAAAGGTCAGGTTCTGGCGAGCCAGTACGGCCGGGTCGGTCGGGGTTTCGCTACGGCTGTCTTCGGTGGTCTGGACCACGGCGTAGCCCGCTACACCGACGCGCCATTCCTCGCTGACGGTCTTCATCAGCGCGAGGTCCGTGTTGAAGTAGTTGCCGGTGCGGAAGTGCGTGTCCTTGTTGCGGCTGTTGATCGCCAGCGAAGCACGTGCGCCGATATCCCAGCCGTCGCCGATGTAGCTGTACTGGATCAGCGGGCGGAAGGTGTAGAAGTTGCCACTGCCGGGGTTGGCAGCCTTGTTTTCGTCGTACTTGCCGGTCGGCAGCACAATGGCGGGCACGAACATCCACTGGCTGTTGTCGGTAGCCCAGCGCAGCATGGGGGCGAGTTCCAGGTCGCCGAGGCCGGTGCTGCTATTGGTGTTGACGCTGGCTATGCCTTGCGCGCGCTGCGTCGCGGCGGCGCGGACGATGGGGTCCAGCGCATCGAGGCCGGCCGGGGTGATCTGGTTGTCCACGCGGCCGACGGCCACGGTGGTCTTCTTGCGCAGGATAGGCAGCAGCGCGGTAAAACCCACTTGGGCACCCATGAACTGCGTGTTGCTCATATAGCTCAGGCGAGCCAGCACACCGGCGGCTTCCACGGTGATCTTGTTGTCGATGGTGACATTGGCGAGCGAGCCGGCCGGGGCACCCAGGGGCGACAGCGAAATCTGCTGGTGGGAATCGTGATGGATGCTGCCGCGGTAGCGATAGATCGGGGTCTGCACGACCCAGCCGCTTTCGTAAGGGGCCGACATATCCGCGCCGCCAATCCCCGGTGCATAGCGCAGGTCGTAGTTTTCGCTGGCGTAGGCCGCGGCGGGAATGGCAATAATCAGTGAAGCTATCAGGGTAATGCGCATCATGGTCTTTCTAAGCAAATTCACCCGCACCGCGGATTGATCACACGCAGATAACGTGGCAAATGCGAAATAGAGCAATTGCTTTATTCGTAATTGGTTTGTAGGTAGGTTCCAGCCCGAACTCAAGCAAACGCCAACAACAAAACCCTTCTGGTGTTGTTGGCGACGCTAAGGCTCAGTGCGCTGGCGACCATTTGTGTTCGCATGCGGCGGCTCTGGTTCTCTTCGCCATGCCGGGTTCGGCGTAGCAGCTGTTCCGCTGCGTTTTGGCGTGCCACTTGGGAGGCTTGTTGGGCAGCCGCAGGGTGTGTGTGCGGGTGCCGTGTCGACCAGGACTCGTGCGGAGCCACATGACGGCCAGACGGCAACGGCTAGTCTGGCGGTGCTTGGATAGGGGCGCGATTGTAACACCGGGGTAATCTTTTACCCAGCAGGCATAAATACCATTTGGCAGTCGGCCGCTACGCTGGCTTTTACTGATGTGGTTGGCCGTATGGTGGTCGGCAACAATTGCCGCCGAGGGGTGGTGGCTAGAGTATGGGCTCCAGTATCCCCCTGCTGGAGCCCTCCCCCATGAAAAAGCCCTTCTATCGCATCCTGTACGTACAGGTGCTCTTTGCCATTGCTGCCGGTGTTCTGCTCGGGCATTTCGAGCCCAAGCTGGGGGTGGATCTCAAGCCGCTGGGCGACAGCTTTATCAAGCTGATCAAGATGATCATCGCGCCGGTGATCTTCTGTACCGTGGTGGCGGGCATTGCCGGCATGCAGGACATGAAGAAAATCGGCCGGGTGGGCGGTAAGGCCCTGCTCTATTTTGAAGTTGTCTCGACCATTGCGCTGGCGATCGGCCTCCTTGTGGCCAACGTGGTCCAGCCAGGCAAGGGCTTCAATGTCGACATCACCAAGCTCGATACCAGTGCGGTGGCCAAGTTTACCGAGAAGGCTCAGTCGCTCTCGACCGTCGACTTCCTGACCAATATCATCCCCACGACCTTTGTGGATGCCTTTGCCAAGGGCGACATCCTGCAGGTGCTGTTGATCGCGGTACTGTTTGGCTTTGCGCTCTCTGCCTTGGGCGAGCGCGGCAAGCCCATGCAGCAGGCGATCGAGCGTCTGTCCGAAGTCATCTTCGGCATGGTTAATATGATCATGAAGTTCGCCCCCATCGGTGCCTTCGGCGCCATGGCTTTCACCATCGGCAAGTACGGCATCGATTCGCTGCTGCCCATGGCCAAGCTGATGGGCACCTTCTACCTGACCTGTGGCTTGTTCGTGCTGGTCGTGTTGGGTCTGATCGCGCGGGCGACGGGTTTCTCCATCATCAAGTTCCTGGTCTACATCAAGGAAGAGCTGCTGATCGTGCTGGGTACCAGCTCGTCGGAGAGCGCCCTGCCCAAGCTGATGCAAAAGCTGGAGCGGATGGGCTGTGCCAAGCCGGTAGTGGGCCTGGTGGTACCGACCGGTTACTCCTTCAATCTTGATGGCACCAATATCTATATGACCATGGCGGCACTGTTTATCGCCCAGGCCACCAACACCGATCTGACCCTGGGCCAGGAACTGGCCGTGCTGCTGGTGGCCATGCTGACCTCCAAGGGGGCATCGGGCATTACCGGCGCGGGTTTTATCACCCTCGCCTCCACCTTGGCCGTGGTGCCCTCGGTACCGGTCGCCGGCATGGCACTGATCCTGGGCATCGATCGCTTTATGAGTGAGTGCCGTGCCCTGACCAATATCGTGGGCAACGGCGTGGCTACCGTGGTGGTCTCAAAGTGGGAGAAGTCGCTGGACGAGGCGCAGATGCACGCAGCGCTCAATGGCGAGCTGCAACTTCAGGTGGAAGAGAAAAGCGCTGTGGCAGAGCCAGTGGTTCCGGCTGCGGCATAGTACAAACGGCGCGGCCTGAGCCGCGCCTTGCTCGACGGAATGTATTGAACGCGGCAGCCTAGATCAGGGCTGCCGCAATCGTATTGAGTTCCGGCATGGTCTGGGTGTTCCAGCGGATCAGCTTGATGCCGGCTGTGGCCAGGATCTCGGCCTTGGTGTTTTCATTCTGGTTGTCAGCGGCATCAAGCACTACGGCGGCCACGATCTGCATGTCTTGATCGCACACGAGATAGTCCACGCTCAAGTGGTGTATATGGCCATACCAGGCCGCGTCGCTACCGGGCTTGAGCGAGAGAAAGCGTGCCAGGCCGACTTGTGGCATGACGATATGACCAGGCAGCGAGTCGAGCAGCCGCACATGGAACTCGCGCTGCGATTCGGACAAGGGCTGGCGGGCTTCGAAGGGCCAGGGCCCCTGAGGAAGCGAGACGCTGGCGGTTGGGGGCGTGCTGGATTTCTGCCGGTTGGCCATGGCGATGATGGTAGCAACGAGCAGAACGATGATGATGGCGGCAAAGGCCATGGACTTCCCCTAAAGACTTTGGATTGCTGGACGCCCTCGGCGCGAGGGGGGCGGGAGGATACCAAAATCGTCAGGTCCGTAGCGGGAAATTGCAGCAGGAAGGGAGCGGGCAGAGGGAACCCCCTGCCCTGCTGGGCTCCCTCCCGGACGGGAAGGAGCGAGGGGTCAGGCCGGGATATTGAGTGGCGGGAAGGACTTCACTAGGTCGTCGATGGCCTTGACCTCGCTCAGGAAGGGTTCCAGCAGATGCAGTGGTAAGGCACTTGGGCCGTCGCACTTGGCCTGGGCCGGGTCCGGGTGGGCCTCCAGGAACAGGCCGGCAAGGCCCAGCGCCATGCCGGAGCGGGCCAGTTCGGCTACCTGCGCAC
>NZ_DATCSC010000069.1:0-16243 GCF_036568685.1 Chitinimonas sp. | reverse complement strand
AGTCCTCCTCCTGCCCCTTGTCCAGCATCAGCTGCAGCGAGCCCACCCACAGCACCAGCAGCGCCAGGCCGGTCTTGTCTATGGGCAGCTTGTGCACGGGCGTCTCGCGCTTCTTGTAGATGCCCCAGGTCACGGCCGCGGCCACCAGGCCTTGCAACACGCGGAAGGCGATCAGCGACTCGATGTTGGGCGCCAGGCCGCACAGCCACGACGCGATCACGAACAGCAGGATGCTCGCGACGAACAGGCGCACTTGGCCGAAGCGCTGGGTCAGCCAGCCGGTGAGCGGCACGCTGATCGCGTTGGCCACCCCGAAGGAGGTGATGACCCAGGTGCCCTGGTTCGGGCTCACGCCCATGTCACCGGAGATGGCGGGAATGGAGACGTTGGCGATGGAGCTGTCGAGCACGTTCATGAACGTGGCGAGCGACAGCGCCACCGTGCCCAGCAGCAGCTGCGAGCCGGTGAGGGGCGCGAAGGCCGGGCCGGGGGGACGTGCCGGCGCCGCGGGGGGCGGCGCCGGCCTGTCGGCGGCGGCCGGCAGTTCAGCGGTGGTGGAAGACATGGGGCAGCCCCGAGGGTTCACTTGCCGGCGACGACGCTGGCCACGGCCGAGGACGCGACGGCCGGCGTCGCGCCGGTCGACATGGCCGAGGTCGGCGGTGAGGGCTTGCGGCTCGCCTGCGCGTCGGCGGCCGGCTTCACGCCACGGCCGAGGTTGGCAGCGATGATGCGGCGCACCTCGTCGTTGGCAGCGTTGTTGTTGGCTTCGATGGACGAGGCCTGGGCCACCGTGTTGGCACGCGGCGCGTCGGCCAGCGCCTTGCCGCTGGTGTCGGCCACGTCGACCTTCGCCTCCATCGACAGGCCCACGCGCAGCGGGTGCTCGGCCAGTTCCTTCGGATCGAGCGTCACGCGCACCGGCAGGCGCTGCACCACCTTGATCCAGTTGCCGGTGGCGTTCTGCGCCGGGATCATGGCAAAGGCCGAGCCGGTACCGCCGGAGAGACCCACCACCGTGCCGTGATACTCCACCGCGCTGCCATAGAGATCGGCCTTGAGTGCCACCGTCTGGCCCAGCTTGACCTTGCCGAGTTGACCTTCCTTGAAGTTGGCATCCACGTGCACATTCTGTACCGGCACCACCGAGAGCAGCGTCGCACCTGCCGCAATACGCTGGCCGACCTGCACCTGGCGCTTGGCGATCACACCATCGACAGGTGCTCGCAGCACGGTGCGGGCCAGGTCCACCTGGGCCTGGTCGCGCTTGGCGCGGGCCAGGGCCACTTCGGGGTTGGTATCGATCGTGCTGTCGGCGATCAGCACCGCATTGGCGCGTTGGCTGCCCAGGGCGGCGGCACGGCTGGCGCGGGCCTGCTCCACCAGGGCCTGGGCAGCGGCCAACTTGGCCGAGGCGGTGGCGAAGGTGGTGCGGGCATTGCTGAGCTCTTCACCCGAAACCGAACCGGATTTGGCCAGCGCCTCGCGGCGACGCAGATCGGTACCGGCACGCTCCAGGTCCGCCTGGGCCGAGGCCAGTTGGGCAGTCGCCTGACGCTCGTCGGCTGCACGGGCGTTGACCTGGGCACTCAAGCCCTCATCGTTGGCCTGGTAGCCCTTGACCTTGCGGCGGGCGCGCCCCAGCTCGGCCTCGGCCTGCGCCAATGCCAGGCGGGCATCGGTATCGTCGATCACCACCAGCACGTCACCCTGTTTCACCTGCTGGGTATCGACCACCTTGACCTCGCGCACCGTGCCACCCACAGACGGCGTCACCTGCGCGATCTCGGTGGCGGTGTAGGCGTTGTCGGTACTCACATAGCGCGAACCGATGAACTGCCAGTAGGTGCCGTAGGCGAGGCCGGCCATGGCGACCACGCCGGCCAGGGCCAGGAACAACTTCTTGCGCTTGCCGTCCGGAGCCTCGTTGTCGGCGACTTGAACGGCGGTTTCTACATTTGCATCACGATGGGACATGGTGTCTCACTCCTATATCAAGAATTGGTAACCCGGTATCCACCCCCTAGGGCGCGGACCATGGCGATATCGAGGCTGAACATCCGGGACTGCACGGCAGTCAGCTGGCGCAGATTGCCCAGTAGGGTGTCTTCGGCCGTCAGCACTTCCAGGTGGTTGGCGAGGCCGCCGTCGTAACGGTTACGAACGATGCGGTAGGCCTCGCTGGCGGCATCCACTGCTTCCTGGGTCTTGGCCAGGCGTTCGCTCAGGGCGCGCTCGCTGACCGCCACATCGGCCACGTCGTGCAGGGCCTGGGTCACGGTGGCGTCGTAGCTCGCCACGGCCGCGTCGTACTCGCCACGGGCACCGCGGTACTGGCCCTGCAGGTGGCCGGTATTGAAAATGGGCAGGGAGATGGCCGGGCCAAAGCTGCCGATGTCGGAACCGGATTTGCCCAACATATTCAGGCCCAGCGACTGCACGCCCACATAGGCGGTGAGGTTCACATTCGGATAGAAGGCAGCGTGCGCCACGTCGATACGCTTGGCCGCGGCCTCGGCACGCAGGCGTGCCGCCACCACATCGGGTCGGCGCCCCAAGAGCTCCGCCTGGATCTCTTTGGGCAAGCCGCTGGCCTGGGCCAATTGGATGGTCGGCCGGGCGATGGCCAAGCCGCGATCAGGGCCGGCGCCCAGCAGGGCGGCCAACTGGTTGCGCGTCAACGCCAAGGATTCATCGGCCGCCAGGAGGTCGGCCTCGGCGCTTGCGCGCTTGGCCTCGGCCTGCTTGACGCTGCCCTGGGTCTCCAGCCCGTTCTCGAAGCGCTCCCGGAACAGCACGGCAGTCTGGCTGCGCACCTTCAGCGCCGCCTCTGCCGTGTCGCGCTCGGCGTGTAGCCGGGCCAGGTCGGCATAGCTGCTGGCAACGCTGGTAGTCAGTAGCAGCGCGGCCTGGGCGGCATCGGTACGAGCCGCTTCCAGATCCGAAGTGGCGGCCGCCAGGGCGGCGTGGTTCTTGCCCCAGAAGTCGAGCTCATAGCTGAAGTCCAGCGTGGCACGGCCATAGTTCTGGTAGCCCTGCGGCACAAAGGCGGCCGGTGCGCCATTGTTGTAGCTCTGCTTTTGCTTGTTGGCCGAGAGATTGGCATTGAGCGACGGGATCAGGCTGGCATCACGCTGCTGCGCCACACCTTCAGCCTGCAGCAAGCGGGCCTGGGCGGTGGCCATGCTGGGTGAGCCAAGCAGCGCCTCGCCAATCAAGCGGTCCAGCTGTGCGTCACCGTAGGCGGCCCACCAGCGGTCCTGCGGCCAGTTGCCCTGCCCGCCCTGCAGCGATTCGGCCCCGACGTAGTCCGCCAGCGGCTTGGGTTGTGCGCTAGGCGTGAGTTGCGGCAGTTGGGCGCAGGCGCCCAGGGCAAGGCCGGCCAGGGCCAGCACCACTGCACGGAACAAGGGTTTGCGCCCGGCCAGGGGCAGTGGATCGCCAGGTTTGCTTGGAGTGTCTTGCATGATATCGCCCATTAATAACTGTACTGTACGGTATAGTTTTGCATTGACATTTGCCGGCTGTCAATCAAAACTAAACTGAACAGTTCAGTTAACGACGAACGGTGAACTCTCCTGCCGCACCTCGAGCCGGATTTGGGACTCAGCCCCATTGCACCGATAATGACGACCTGTGCCGACCAGCCCTAGCAGAAAGCCCCTGACCAGCATGCGCACCAAAAGCGAGGCCCGCCGCCAGGCGATCATCGAGACCGCCACCCAGCTCTTTCATGAGGTGGGCTTCGAGAACGCCTCCATGGCGGAGATCTCGGCCCGGGTAGGTGGCTCCAAAGCTACGCTGTACAACTACTTCTCATCCAAGGACGAGTTGTTCGTGGCGACTGTATTGGCCGTGGCCGAGGGCGGCCTGATGGAGGCCTTCACGCTGCTGCAACCGACGCTGCCGCTACGGGAAGTCCTGCAGAAATTCGGCTGCCACTACCTCAAGGTCATGCTATCGCCAGCCATGATGGCTACCCGCCGCATGGTGATCGCCACCTCCGCTCGCAGCAGCGTCGGCCGCCTGCTTTATGAACACGGCCCCAAGCGCGGCTGGGGTATGGTGGCCGCCTTTCTGCAAAGCACCATGGAACGCGGCGAGCTGCGGCAGACCGAGAGCTTTCTGTGTGCCTGGCACCTGCGGGCACTGCTGGAATCAGAGCTGGTCGAGGTCATGATGCTGGGGGTGCTGGAAGAAACCAGCCCAGCGCAAATCGCCGCCGTCACCGAGCGGGCGGTGGATGCCTTCTTACGTGCCTACCGTCCAGACTAGCGCGCGACGCCCAGCCTATCGAACAGCACCTGGTGGACCAGCCGGCTGGCCGGCATATAGGGATGGCGCACGGCCACCCGGGCCACGTCATCGAAGCGCTCCAAGCCCAGTTCGGATTCCAGCACGATGCTGTCATTGGGCTGCTCGCCAAAGGGTGAGAGGCGCCCGGTAAAGCCCATGCTACCGACGATGCAGGTGGTCGGCACTGTCGGCATGGCAATGGTGTCCATCCGCGCCGGGCTGGCCACCAACTGCCCGCACTCGCCGCTCAAGAGGTGGAATAAACGCCAATGCTTGAAGGACTGGCTGAGCTGGGTCGCTCGTACCGGCGAACCGACCAGGAAGAGGTGCCGTGGCGGTCGCACATCGGCGGGTAGATCCTGCAGCGCCAGTCGCAATAGCACGCCGCCCAGCGAGTGCCCGACCAGGGCATAGTCACCCTGCTCCGCCAGCGCCCGGATACGCTCCTGCAACCGCTGCGTGATGACAGCCAATTTTTGCATGGAGGCGAGATAGGAAAAGGTCTGCGCCTTGATGCCCCGTCTGCGCATATGCAGCAGCAACGGGATGCCATCCAGTCTTGAGGCCCCCAGGCCATGTACAAACAAGAGCTGCATCTGCTCTCCGTCGGCGCGAATACGCCTGTTTTTTTTTGCGGCAATACGCCGGCGACGGCCAGCATCATAAACCCAACGGTGGGGCCAAGGGCCGAACGGTAACTACCAGGCCGGGCCAGCCCGATATAATGGCGCGCTTCGTGCCCCAGCACCCGCCCCCGTCCGCCGCAGCGCCGTATGCAGAAGCCACTCATCCACCTCTCCGACCTCGACCGTACCGGTACCTGGATCAAGTACCGCAACGGCCTGTGCGAGAGCTGCATGGCCACCTGCTGCACCATGCCGGTAGAGGTGAAGCTCGGAGATCTCGTGCGCATGCAGCTGGTCGACCCTTTCGAGGCCGAGGGCGAGCCGCCCAAGCAGATCGCCAAGCGGCTGATGAAGGCGGGCGTGGTCTCGCACTTCAACTTCAAGCACAGCATCTATACCTTGGCGCGGCGCGCCAATGGCGACTGCCGCTACCTGGACCCGCAGACCCGCCGCTGTACCATCTACGCGACGCGCCCCAATACCTGCCGCAACCACCCCACCATCGGCCCGCGCCCCGGCTTTTGCGCCTACCGCAACCGCTGAGCCCTGGCCCACCATGACCTCCGGCATGACCGACGCCCCTATGCTCGACTGGACCGATCCCAACGGCCAGACCCACAGCGCCCTGTGGCGCTCGATTGCCGCCCTGCCCTTGCCGCGCCGGGTACGGTTGGCCGACGACCAGCTCAAGGCCGACGACGCCTACCGGCTAGCCTGCGAGGGTACCGCCCTGCTCTGGCAGGGTGACTTCCACAATGCGCGCCAGCTGCTGCAGGCCATGGCCCGCCGTGCCGACCGCAAGCCACGCAAGCAGGCGGCAACGCCCAGCGAGGCTTTCCATCTGCACCGCCAGGCCCAGGCGCAACGCGCCCGTACCCTGGCCATGCTGCTGATCCCGCTCGATGCCGACTATGGCATACCGCTCAAGCGGGCGCCGGACGTGCGCCAGGCCTGCCTCGAAGCCTACGGCCAGGCGAGCGGCCCTTCGGTGACCTCGTTGCGCGAGCTACAGGGGCTGATCGGTGCACACGAGTGGCGCAAGAAGGGGGTGGAGGTGCCGGCCGCCGGTGGCCGCATCCACGCCCACCACGGTGTGTTCTCGCCCAACCGGGGCGAATACATCGAACTGCTTGCCCAAGCGCCGCTGCCTAGTCTGGACCTCGCCTTCGATATCGGCACCGGCACCGGCGTGCTGGCGGCCGTACTGGCCCGTCGCGGGGTCAAGCATATTGTCGCCACCGACCAGGACCCGCGGGCACTGGCCTGCGCTGCCGACAATCTGGGTCGGCTGGGGCTAGCGGGGCAAGTGACACTGCAACAGGTCGACCTCTTCCCCGCGGGTCGCGCGCCCTTGATCGTCTGCAACCCGCCCTGGGTGCCGGCCCGCCCCAGCTCGCCGATCGAATACGCGGTCTACGACCCGGACAGCCGCATGCTGCTGGGCTTTCTGAACGGTCTCGCCGCCCACCTCACGCCCGAAGGCGAAGGCTGGTTGATCATCTCAGACCTTGCCGAGCACCTGGGCCTGCGGCCACGCAGCGTGCTGGAGGCCGCATTCGAGCGCGCCGGGCTCAAGGTGATAGCCCGGCTGGACATCCGCCCTCGCCATCCCAAGGTCAGCGATCCCGATGACCCGTTGCATACGGCGCGGGCGGCCGAGATCACCTCGCTCTGGCGGCTGGGTCCGCAAACGCCCGGCTAATCAGGCCTCTATCCGCGCACCACGCGCCTGCAACAAGGCGCGTAGCACAGAGCGGTGGCAATGCGCTTCTTCCTCGCAGTAGCAGCCGACAGAAAAGTCGCTGTGCTGCGATAAGGCTGCCAGCAGGTCCAGCGTACGGCTGGCTTCCGGTTCCGCCATCTCGGCCCGGTAGCGCTTCACAAAGGCAGCCCAATCGGCCTCGGTCACCGCCGCCTGGCCGAGCTTCATGGTTTCCGCGCTTGGCGCCAGCAGCGGATACCAGACGTCGTACCAGTTCTGGCTGGCAAACTCCGCCTTGGGCACGCCACGTGGTGGCCGCCTGACAGTGCCAATGCGGGTGCCTTCCTGCTCATGGCGGGGCGTACCCAGCCGGACTACACGTAAACCCATCACTCACTCCTTCACGCGAACCCTGCCTGTAACGGGCGCGGTGTCGCAAATTAGCCACTTATATCGTATATCGGCCGCTTGCCGGGAACGCGCCTATCCTCAAGCAGCCTTCTGCTTCGGCCTTGCCGCGCGCCCCCGTTCACACTCGCCGGCAGCAGCCCGTCGCACGGGCCGGCAGCAGGCTCCGGGCCTCTGCTATCCTGCCTTCGCCGTTACGCCCGGCCGCAGGTACCGGACCGGTCCTGCATGGTGGGCGTTTCCCTTTCCGGCAGCTTACCGCTGCCGCCACACCCTGCGGCGCCGATCCAGCCCAACCGGTTGGCGGCTGGCCCACAAGGAGGATATCGCTTGTTCACCCGCCCTAAACTGGCCCGATACGGCCTGACCGCACTGGCCGCCTGCCTTGTGCCGGCGCTGGCTGCCACCGCCGCAGCCACGCCCGCCAGCGGCTACAGCACACCGCCCAAGAACATCCTCGACATCATGCGCGCCCCGGCCCCGGCCGTGCCCTCGCTGAGCCCCACCCGGGACCGCATGCTGCTCGTGACCTGGCAGGAATACCCCTCCATCGCCCGCGTGGCCACGCCCTTCCTTCGCCTTGCCGGCGTACGGATCGAGCCGCGCAACCATAGCAAGCACGACACCCCCGGCGGCTACGGCATTGCCCCCTGTGCAGCCGGTTTCGAGCTGCTGACCGTCGCCAGTGGCAAGCAGCAGCCTATCAAGCTGCCCGAAGCCGGTTGCGCAGGCAGCCCGGTATGGAGTGCCGATGGCAAGCGCTTCGCCTTCCAGATCGCCACGGCCGAGTCGGTCGAATTGTGGGTGGGTGATGCCGCTACCGGCTCGGTACGCCGCATCCCTGGTGCACGCATCAACCCCATGTTCGAAGACGAACTGCAATGGATGCCCGACCAGAAGACCCTGCTGGTCAAGCTGGTGCCCGAGCGCCTGGGCCCACCGCCGGCAGAACCGGTCATCCCGGCTGGTCCCAGCATCCAGGAAAGCGATGGCGGCAAGGGCCAGAGCAGTACCTACGAGACCCGCGATACGCTGAACAACCCGCATGACGAGGACCTGTTCGACTACTACGGCACCTCGCAGATCGCCCTCATCGACGCTGCCAGCGGCAAGATCACCAATCTTGGCAAACCGAACCGCTACGCCCAGCTCGACGCAGCGCCGGACGGCCGCCACGTACTGGTCGCCACCATCCACAAGCCCTACTCCTACGTCACCACCCATGATCGCTTCCCGCGTGAAGTGGATGTCTGGGACATCAGCAAGCGCTCGGCCATCGCCAGCAGCCACATCGCCTCGCTGCCGCTGGCCGACCGGGTGCCTATCCACGGCGAACCGCTGGGTCCGCGCGACTTCAACTGGCGTCCCACCGACCCGGCCAGCCTGGTCTGGGCCGAGGCGCTCGACGGTGGCGACTGGAACGTCAAGGTGCCGGCACGCGACAAGGTGATGCTGCAGAAGGCCCCCTTCAGTGCCGCCCCGATCGAAATCGCCCGTACCGAGCAACGCTTCTCGGGCTTTATGTGGAGCCAGAACCCCAACCTTGCGCTGCAGTTCGAATACGACCACAACCGCCACTGGCGCCGCACCTATGTCGTCAATGTGGATGATCCCAAGCAGCAGCCGCGTCTCTTGTGGGACCTCTCGACCGACGAGAAGTACGGCAATCCGGGCAGCCCGGTCCAGCGTCGCCTGCCCAACGGTACCGTGGTACTGCGCGAGGAAGGCAACGCCCTCTTCCTTTCGGGCACCGGCGCCTCGCCCGACGGCGACCGCCCCTTCCTGGACAAGCTCGACCTTGCCAGCTTCAAGACCGAACGGCTGTTCCGCAGCGACAAGACGGTGCTGGAGCGTTTCGTGGCCTTCAGCGGCGAGGACAGCAAGCACTTCTTCACCTGGTCGCAGTCGCCCAACGACCCGCCCAACGCCTATCTGCGTACGCTGGGCAACAGCGTAGAGGCGCCGGCCGGTGAAGCGAGCTATGCCTCGCAGAGCGTCGCGGTCACGCATATCCCCGACCCGACCCCGGCCGTACGCGATATCAAGAAGCAGCTGGTCAAGTACAAACGGGCCGACGGCGTGGACCTCTCGTTCACCCTCTACACCCCGCCGGGCTACAAGGCCGGCACCCGTGTACCGACCATCCTGTACGCCTACCCGCTCGACTATGCCGACCCGTCCAAGGCTGGCCAGGTGTCCGGCTCGCAGGCTACCTTCACCCGTCTGAAGGGCTACCGGCTGCTGTTGATGGCAGGCTATGCCATCATCGACAACGCCTCCTTCCCGGTGATCGGTGACCCCAAGAAGGCCTACGACAACTATATGGACCAGCTGGTTGCCGACGCCAAGGCGGCGGTGGACGAGGCGGTACGCATGGGCGTGGCCGACCCCGAGCGGATCGGCGTGACGGGCCACAGCCATGGCGCGCTGATGACCGCCAACCTGGTTGCGCATTCGGACCTGTTCCGTGCCGGCGTGGCCACCAGCGGTTCCTACAACAAGACCCTCACGCCGTTTGGCTTCCAGAGCGAGCGTCGCTCGGTCTGGGAAGCCCCCGAGGTGTACCAGAAGGTCTCGACCTTCTTCTTCGCCGACAAGATCAAGACTCCGCTCCTGATCATGCACGGTGCAGACGATGCCAACCCAGGTACCACCCCGTTGCAGGCCAACAAACTGTATGAGGCCATCCGTGGCAATGGCGGTACCACCCGCCTGGTGATGCTGCCGCATGAGCCGCACTGGTACACCGCGCGCGAATCGAACGAACAGCAAATCTACGAGATGCTGCGCTGGTTCGACAAGTACGTGAAGGATGCAGCGCCGCGTACCGTTGCCGCCACGCCCGTGGCCAGCAATTAAGCGTTGTACCCTCTTCAAGCTGGCTTGAAGAAAAGGGCGGCCCAGTGGGCCGCCCTTTTTCCTGCCATCGTTATCTTGCTACCGCCGCCATGCTATGCGATAGATGTGACTTGCCGCCCACGCCCGCAATGACCACCATGCCACCCAACCTGCAACTCTGCCCGCCCAGCCTAGCCGACGCCGAAACCCTGCTGGCTTTCGAGTTGGCCCACCGCGCCTACTTCGAGCATTGGATCAATGCACGTCCCGCCGACTACTACCATCTGGAAGCGGTACGCGCCGCCATTGCCGACGCCGAGCGCGACCGCCAGGCGGATCGTGGCTATCAGTTCCTGATCAAGCGGGATGAAGCCATCATCGGTCGCATCAATCTGACCAGCGTCACCCGCCCTTACTACAACAAGGCCACACTGGGCTACCGCATCGGCGAGGGCCATACCGGCCAGGGCGTGGCCAGCCACGCGCTCAGCGAGCTCAAGCGCATCGCCTTTGGTGAGCTGGGCCTACACCGGCTGGAGGCCGTAGTACGGCCGGAGAATGTCGGCTCGGTGCGGGTGCTGGAACGCAACGGCTTTCACCAGTTCGGCCACGCCACCCGCTGCATGCAGCTGCATGGTGAGTGGTTCGACCTGCTCTACTTTGAGCTGCATGCGCCTCAAGCCGCGCTGGATACCACGGCCTAAGCCAACTCAATCGGCGGTCAACGCCTTCTGCTCGATGGCAAACATCAGGCCGCCCCAATGGCGGCCTTTGACATAGATGGGGACCGACACTAAGCCAAAGATATCGCCGATATCGCGCACATAGGCCTGGAACAAAAAGGGGCTGGTATCTGTGGCCGTCCGGTGCAGCATGGGGTTGGCCTTGTGAAAGCGCTTGTCGCGGCTGTTGGCGGTGTTCCAGGCAACCTCACCCGGCCGTTGCGGTTGGCAGTATTTGCTCACATGGGTGGGCGGGTAGGCCTCGTCACCCACGCAGATGCAGGCCAGGTCGCACCCCGGTATCTCCTTGCTGAGCTGATCGAAAAAGGGCTGGAAGCGCTGTGCGTAAGCCTGGTCATAACTGGTCCGGTACTGCGTTGGATCGGTACCGGCCATTGGCTGAAAGCGCTTGTCGAAGAGGTCCAAGCCCTGTGCAATCAGTTCGGCACACATCGCCTCGCTCTGCGCCTTGGCGGCCTGGAGGCGGCGCAGCACCTTGTCCAGTGCGTGCTCACCCAGGCGGAAGGCCCCCAGCTCGGCCATCACCTTCTCGGCGGCCTGGATCAACTGCCGCGCCACCTGATCGCTGCGCTGCAGCCGTGCGGCTATATCCCGCGCATGCTCCTGCAATGCCCCCACATGGCCGTGTATGGCCTGATTGTTGGCAGAGACCGTCCCCACCGACTGGCGTATGGCGCTTACCTCGGCATTGACGGTAGCGGCATCATCGGTGAAACCAACCAGGGCCTGGGTCGCTTGTTCCAGCACCTGCCCGGCAGCACCGATGCGTTGCGCCGCCTCCACCGCAATACTGGAGGTATCGCGCGACTGCGCATGGATGGCTTGCGCTTTGACGGTGGTGGCGTCCGAGAGCTGGCGGGTACGCTCAGCCAACTTACGCACCTCGTCGGCCACCACCGCAAAACCCCGCCCGGCCTCACCGGCACGGGCAGCTTCGATTGCCGCATTGAGCGCCAGGAGGTTGGTCTGGTCGGCAATGCCGCGTATCTCGTCCACGCTGCCGATAATGGCCTCGGTCTCCCCCAACAGCCCCTCTATGGTGCGTTGGAAGCCGTCCATGGCCTGCGCTGCCGACTGCGCGTCGGCATTGGCCTGCTCCATCCCGGCACGGGTGGATTGGGCCGAATCCGCCAGCTGCGCCGCACGCTCGGCGATGACAGCGATACTGCCTTCGACATGGCTCACCTCGGCACTGCTCTGCGAAGTCAAACCGAAGATCGTTTCCGACAATCGCGCCTGCTCCTGCGCCCGGCCCACCCCGTCGCGCATTTCCTTGCCGATGCGACTGGCTTCCATCGAGAGCTGTACATTGCTGCCGCGTACCCGGTGCAAGGTATCGGCCAGAGAGCTACGGAAGGCATCGAGGCTACGGGCGATGCGATTGAGGCCGCCCAGCTCGGCCGGCAGACGTGCTGTCAGGTCGTACGGGTCTTGCACCAGCAGCGCCTGCTCCAAGCGGCGAACATCCCCACCGCCACCTGCCCCCTCGCCCAAGCAGGCCCAGGCTGCGGCGGCCAGCACCAGGAGGCCGATCACGATACCGGCCCAAGTGCTTTGTGCCGCCAGCAGAAGGCCTGCAGCGATCAGGCCGATCAAGGTCAATGCGATGGTACTCAGTCTGACAGGCATGGCTTCCTCTACCGTGTTATCTATCTTGTATCTTGTTCTGCCACGCCACAAAGCGCGGGGAACCCAGCCATTGTAGACAATGACCGGAACCATACGCGCCGCGAGCAGCCCAAACCCGACACTTGACCACACAGGCAGCCCCCATGATCGATCTGCACTACTGGACCACCCCCAACGGGCACAAGATCACCCTGTTCCTGGAGGAGGCCGGCCTGCCCTACCGTATCGTGCCGGTGAATATCGGCAAGGGCGATCAGTTCCAGCCCGATTTCCTCAAGCTCTCTCCCAACAACCGCATCCCGGCCATACTCGATCACGAACCGGCCGACGGCGGCGCAGCGATCTCGCTGTTCGAATCCGGCGCCATCCTGCTCTACCTGGCCGACAAGACCGGCCGGTTTATTCCGCAGGACCTGCGTGGCCGGGCGCTCACCCTGCAGTGGCTGTTCTGGCAGATGGGAGGCCTCGGCCCCATGGCCGGCCAGAACCACCACTTCACGCAGTACGCACCGGAAAAGCTGCCTTATGCGATCGACCGCTATGTGCGCGAGACCGGCCGCCTCTATGGCGTGCTCAACAAACAGTTGAGCGACGGGCGCGACTATATCTGCGGTGCCGACTACAGCGTCGCCGACATGGCCTGCTACCCGTGGATCGTGCCGCACGAACGGCAGCAGCAAAAATTGGCAGATTTTCCGCACCTGGCGAACTGGTTTGCACGCATCGCTGCACGCCCGGCCACCCAGCGTGCTTACGCGCTGGCAGATACGATCAATACGGCACCCACGGTCGACGCGGCCTCCAGCAAACTGCTGTTCGGCCAGGATGCAACAACCGTACGCTGACTTAGCAGAACTAAAGCCAACTTCAGCTTTAAATCAATACCGCCAGAATCAGCGCTTGAACATAGGCAAAGGGTTTAGTGGATGATGCCAGGCCTGGCTGGCGGAAAGTTGCACCAGCCGCCAGTGAAAGCCCTCGTTGGGAAAGACCGCATTCACCTCGCGCATTAGCGAGCGCGGCAGCCCAAAGCGGCGCAGGCCTAGCGTCACATCCACCCAGTCAGCCCGGCGGAAGGCTTCGACCAACGGCCCCTGCGCTGGGCCGCAGGCACTGACCTTGTGGTGCTCGGCTATCATGGCCACCACCTCGTCCACCCATTCCGTCTTACCCTGCTGAACTAGCCAGTCGCGTGCCAGGCGTTCGGATGGTGGCAGATAGTCGAAGGTATGGTCGGTCCAGATACCCAGGTCGTGAAATGCCGCCGCAATGCCCACCTTCTCCAGCCCGTCCGGCTGCTCACCGGCCAGGGCCAGACAGTAGTTCATCATCCGGTAGCCGTGGTTGCGGTAGGCCATGTAGTCCGCGCCGATGACCGGAGCGTATTGCTGTAGCAGGGTGTCATAACGTTCGTGGCGTTCAATCAACATGGCGTTCGGTCTCGTGGTCAAGGTGCCACAGGCACGGTATAGCGCCCAATGGCGGGCAGCGAAAGCGGCGCGATCAAGGTTGGCTATGCTGAAGGCATCCGCCAACTTCCGCCTCGGGGATCAATGCGCTATCTGCTGACGCTGTTGCTCAGTCTGTACGGTCCCTGCGCCCTGGCGCACGAATGGCGCATCTGCGTCGACCTCAATGAGTGGGTACCCTATACCTACCCGTACCGGGACGGCACCTTGCAGATCCTGGTCAAGATGACCGCCACCAGGCTTGGGCAACAGGTCAGCATCGTCCCCCTGCCCTGGCGCCGCTGCCAGTCCGAAGTGGCAGCCGGACACCAGGACGGCATGCTGGCCGTCGCCGCCAACGACTACAACCTGGCCAGCTTTATCTTTCCCCGCCGGGGCAACGAGGTCGATACCAGTCGGGCCGTGGTCAACGCCCCCTTTGTACTGCTACGCCGCAGCGGTAGCGATGTGAGCTGGGACGGCCACCAGATCCGTGGCCTGCAGGGCCCGGTACTCTACCCGCACGGCTATGTGGACATTGCTGCCAGGCTGGCCCAACTGGGCGTAGCGGGCGAATCCGGTGCCACCACCAATGAACAGAATGCCAAGAAGCTGCTGGCTGGCCGGGCACAACTGATGGTCATCTACCAGGGCGATGCGCAAAAGTTGCTGGCGCTGTCCGAATTCACCGGCCTCTTGGAGCAGCTCCCCGAGCCGCTAGGGGCCAGCCTCTCCTACTTGGCGGTGGGCAAGGACTTCTATCTCCGCAATAGTGCCCTGCAGGAACAGTTCTGGAACGAACTGCTACAGACCCGCCAGAGTGAGGCCTACCGAAGGGCCGTAGCCTTACCGGCCGAACGCCCTTAGAGCTTGAAGCGCCCTATCATTTCGCGCAATTCGCCCGCCAGTGCGTTGAGGTCGTCGATCACACCCTTGGCTTGCAAGATGGCACGATCGCCGTCCTGAGCCATGACGCTGATGCGCTCGGCCGACTGGGCCATGGCCGTAGTCGCCGCCGACTGCTCGCGCGCCGATCCGGCGATCTCGCGCACCCGCGCCACCACTTCGCCCATGCGCTCACGTATGCCACGGATCTGCTCGGCTGCCGACTGGGCAAGACCCGCGCTCTGCTGCACCGCCTCGTGAGTGCTTTCCATACGACCCATGGCCTCGCTCGATTGGCTGCGCATGCCGCCTATCATCTGCTCGATCTCCACGGTCGCACTACCGGTGCGCTCGGCCAGCTTGCGCACCTCGTCAGCCACCACGGCAAAGCCCCGGCCCTGCTCACCGGCACGGGCCGCTTCGATGGCGGCGTTGAGTGCCAAGAGATTGGTCTGGTCGGCGATCTCCTTGATCACCCCGACGATGCCGCTGATCTGCGTGGCGTGCTGGTCCAGCTCGGCCATCACCCCCGATAGCTCGCTGACCGAGCCCGCGGCGCGCTGCACCTTGCCGGCCACATCGGTCACTGCGTCGGCACTTTGATCGGAGAGCCGGCCGGTCTCCTGGGCAGTTCGGTCGGCATCCTGGGTGTTGGCGGCAATATGATCGACGCTGACCGTGATCTCCTCGATAGTCGCGGCGGTCGCGCTGGCCATGTCCGACTGCAGGCGCGCATCGCGCGAGAGCTGCTCGGCCATATCGCTGATCTGCTTCACCCCGCCGGTGAGCTTGACCGTCTCGTCGCTGACCTTGAGGAACATCTCGCGCAGCTGGCCCATAAAGGTGTTGAAATAGCCGGCGATCTCGCCGATCTCGTCTTGCGACCGCACTTCGAGCCGCACCGTCAGGTCACCGCTGCCGGAGGTCAGGGAGCGCATCATGTCACGCAGCTGCCGCAAGGGCCGGGCGATCAGCTTACCCAAGAGTAGCGACGCCACGATGGAAGCGGTCAACAGCAGGATGCCAGTCAAGGCGGCCGCCCACATGGCGCTGCGCACCTCGGCAGCAACCACATCGGCATTGATGTCGGCACAGGCCACATAGGTTTCCCCTTGGCTGGTCTGCACCGGCATGATGATGGTGCGCAGATGCCCGTACTGCGGGTTGTCGCTTTCGTCGAACTGCGGCTTGCCGCTCTTGATGGCCTCCAGCACATGCGGATCGGTCTCAGGCACGTCGCTGGGCTTGAGGTAGAACTCGAAGCCCGGTTCCTTTTCCTGCTCGGCCGAGAGCGAGGCCTGCACATAGAAGACCTTGCCCTCGCGCACCACAAAGCTGTACAGGTACTGCACCTTGAGGAATTCGGCCGCGCGGGAGAGCCGTACCGCCTCCTCGCGTTTTTGCTTCAGATCCACGCTCTCCCGCGGCGGCAGCTTGTCGTGGTAGTTCTGCCCCAGCAGCAGCACATAGCTGCGGGCGGCGCTGGTGAGCTGGGCGTCCACGGTCTGCAGCGCATCTTCCTTGGCGGTGCGTACCGACTGCAGGGTAAAGATGCCGATGGTCAGCAGCGAGACGAGTACAAAGGCAGCCTGCAGCTTGTGCTGCAGGTTTAGGCGACTAAATACGAACATCGGAAGGCTCCAAAGCAGACGCAAGCGTCGCAGGCGG
>NZ_DATCSC010000068.1:0-14966 GCF_036568685.1 Chitinimonas sp. | reverse complement strand
GGTCCCAGATATAGAGCGTATAGGCGGCAGTGGCGAGCAGGTTGACCGCCAGAAAGACCCACAGGATCTTGGTACGGGCAGTGTTGGGGCTCAGCAGGGCGAACAGTCGTTTCAAAATGCATGCCTTGGCAGACCGGCCCACCGTAAAGGCCGGCCGGTTAAGCGGCCATCCGGCGGGGGTAGTGCCGGGCCGGCCAGAAAATATCCGGCGGATTATGCATCAATCCACCCGGCTGCAAAGCTGCATGACGATATGCTGATATGACAAAGGCTTACCTACACATTAGGCCGCCTGTTGGGGGGGAGGGGGTGGTGTGCAAAAAGTGCAACGCGTGCTCGGAGAAACGTTGCTTTTCGGGTGGGGATGGGACGACCACTACGACGCAGCGCAAACGCCCCCTCTCGCTATACCACTTCGTTGTCATCTTGCTTGGAGGTTTGATTGCTTTGTGCTGCCGCGAGCAGGAAGAATTTTCGAGATATTGGTTTCTTATTTCAGGGTGAAATTTTTGGATGCAAAATACAAAACCCAACCACAAATTATTTGAAATTATTCGTATTCGGACAGGGTGAGTGATAATCTTGAGGTGGTGATAGATAATTCGATTAAGCGCTTGACCGAGTTGTTCCATTAAACTGAATTAGCTAGGGCTGTGATTGTGAATATAAGATCATATCTACCCCAGTTTTTCGTATTCCTGCTCGGAGCTGGGGTCTTGATTGCGTCGTGTTTTTTACCTGAGGAAGAGAACGGCATCTATTTGACAGGGCTCGTACTGTGGAATTGGGTCTATCTTTCAATTTCCTACCGATGTTTTAGAGAGCGGCGCCCAATCTACACTCGCGGAGGCCTAGTGAGATACGAGAACGACCCGGTCGGATATCACCTTTCCTATAGCATTCTTATATTTTTTGGCCTGTTCTCCTTATTTGTTTTTTTCTTAATTGGAATCAAGACGTGAGAAGTTGGTCCGGCGAATTTAAGCGTCGATTCATCAGCCTTGGACTCGCTAGCCCTGTGAAAAATTGGGGTCAGATACCATCTTATATCTGTATAGTCCAAAGGCATGAAATACAAGATCGAGCCTGATGTTTGGAAGGATAAGATGTGCAAGCAATAGAATCAGTCAAAAAGCCGGTAAAGATCCGCTCCGTTGAACAGAGCGATTTTCCGGCATGGAAAACGCTCTGGGACGGCTACAACGCCTTCTATGGTCGGCACGGCGCCACTGCATTGCCCGAGGCTATCACCCTCACGACCTGGTCACGTTTCTCCGATGCCTATGAGCCTATGCATGCACTCGTTGCCGAACAAGGTGGCGAGCTGATCGGGCTGGCGCATTTTCTGCTGCATCGAAGCACCATACAGCTCAATCCGAACTGCTACCTGCAAGACCTCTTTACTGCCGAGGTGGCGAGGGGCAAAGGCGTTGGGCGCCAGCTGATTGAGCAGGTCTATGCTCAAGCAAAGACACTGCGGGTGGAAAGGGTTTACTGGCAGACCCACGAGACCAATACTACAGCGATGCGCCTTTATGATTCCGTTGCGGAGAAGTCTGGCTTCATCGTTTATCGCAAGCAGCTTTGACCTGCCGAAGCTGCATAAGCGAAGAGCAGCAGAGCACATATCTGACCCGCAGGCTGATCGGTCTATAGTTAATAAGGGGTATTTGTGACGGAAGTTTGGCTATTTTCTGGTACGGGTGCGCGGTTTTCGTCTGGGGTATTCTCTGACAAGGAGCGTGCAATTTTGTGGATTGGAAATAATAAATTGTCTGGTGTACTTACCAAGTACCCTCTTGATATAGGCGTCTATGATTGGGCGGTGGCAGGCAACCTGTTCTCCCCAAGGAAAGATCATGAGTTTTCCGCTGAGTTTATTCAGAGATTTACCAGCTCCAGCCAAGAGCACTATCACTTTGAAGATGGGATTCTTGAGTAAGAAAAAGATTGAAGAAGGTTGGCGTCAGGTATTGTCTTGAACTTCCACTCTAGGCAAATCCAACGCCAAATGCAAAACGCCCGCAACTGCGGGCGTTTTGCATTCAGCGAGTAACTATCAGGACTTACCCGGCTTCAGCATCTTCCACAAGAAGCTGTATTCCAGCGCGGTCATGTCGGCCTTCTGTCCATTGTCGGCGGCACCAGCGTGGCCGCCTTCCATGTTCTCGTAGTACCAGACGTTCTTCACACCCTCACCCTGCAGCTTGGCCATCATCTTGCGGGCATGGCCTGGGTGCACGCGGTCGTCGCGGGTGGAGGTGGTGAAGAGGATGTTGGGGTAGTGCACACCCTTCTTCACGTTCTGGTACGGGGAATACTTGCGGATATAGGCCCATTCCTCCGGTACGTCCGGGTTGCCGTATTCACCCATCCAAGAGGCACCGGCCAGCAGCTTGTTGAAGCGCTGCATATCCAAGAGCGGTACCTGACAGACCACGGCGCCGAAGAGGTCGGGGCGTTCGGTCATCATTACACCCATGAGCAGGCCACCATTGCTGCCGCCCATGATGCCCAGCTGCTTGGGCTGGGTGACCTTGCGCTTGATCAGGTCTTCGGCCACGGCGATGAAGTCGTCGTAGGCGCGTTGGCGGTTTTCCTTCAGCGCAGCCTGGTGCCAACGCGGGCCGAATTCGCCGCCGCCGCGGATATTGGCGATCACATAGACGCCGCCTTTTTCCAGCCAGGCCTTGCCCACGCCCGGGGAGTAACGCGGGGTCATGCTGACCTGGAAGCCACCGTAGCCATACAGCAGGGTGGGGTTCTTGCCGTCGAGCTTCAGGCCCTTGGGCTTGATGATGAAATAGGGCACCTTGGTGCCGTCGCGGGAGAGCGCTTCCTGCTGGGCGATCTCGAAGCCACTGGCGTCGAAGAAGGCCGGGCGTTGTTTGAGCAGGCTGCGCTCGTCGCTACCGGCGTGGGCCAGGTAGAGCGAGTCCGGGGTCAGGAAGTCGACATGGGTCAGGAAGTAGTCGTCGGATTCGTCGCTATCCACGCCATCTACGCCCAGGCTGCCGAAGGCCGGGGTGGCCACGTCGCGGCGGGCCCAGCGGCCGTCGTCAAAGCGCCACTCCACAACGCGGCTCTTGACGTTGTCCAGCACGTTGAGCACCAGAAAGTTGCGGGTGGCGGTAATACCGCCACGGTCCAGCGCCGTGGTGGCAGTGGGGGTGAACAGCGGCGTGAAGTCGCGCTTGCCGGCCTGGAAGGCGGCAAAGTCGATGGCCAAGAGGCTGCCCTCGGGCCAGCTCTTGCCCCCGACCTCCCAGGCCTTGCGCAGGGTAACCAGCAGCTGCGGGCCAAAGAAGTTGACCTCGGCGTCGTCCGGCACGGCAATGCGGCTGAGCGCGCCGTTCTCAAGCAGATAGGTCTCGCTGGTGTAGAAGGTCACGCCACGGCGAACCAGCTCACGACGCGAGCCCTTGCGCTCGGAGACAACGGCAGAGACCGAGATATCGGTCTTCTGGCCCTCGTAGATGGTCTTGGCGGCGGCCAGCGGCGTGCCGCGCTGCCACAGCTTGACGATGCGGGGGTAGCCGGAATCGGTTTGCGAGCCCGGGCCAAAGTCGGTAGCGACAAAGAGCGCATCCTTGCCTTGCCAGCTTACCTCGCTCTTGGCTTCGGGCAGGGTAAAGCCATCCACCACGAAGTCTTTGGTAGCGATGTCGAATTCACGCACCACCACGGCATCGGCACCGCCACGCGAGAGTTCGACCAGGCAGCGGTCGTAGTTCGGGTAGCGGCACTCGGCACCCTTGAATACCCAGTTCTCGTTCTCACGCTTGGCCAGTGCGTCGAGATCCAGCACGGTTTCCCATTGGGGCTCGGCGTTGCGGTAGCTCTCGGCCGTTGTGCGGCGCCATACGCCACGCTGGTGCTCAGCGTCGCGCCAGAAGTTGTAGTAGTAGGCTCCCATCTTGTTCACGTAGGGGATGCGAGCCTTGGAGTTCAGGATGTCCAGCACTTCACCGCGCAGGGCACCAAAGCCAGGTTGCTTTTCCAGCATGGCGCGGCTGGTGGCATTTTGTGCCTTCACCCAGTCGAGCGCCTTCTGGCCGGTCACGTCTTCCAGCCAGAGGTAGGGGTCAGCCGGCGCAGCTTGTGGCGCGGCGGCGTACGAAACAAGGCTTGCCCCGGTCAGGGCAAGCGTCAACAGCAACCTGTTCATGGATTTCCTCAGGAAGTCGTGGGACCAGACGAATAGGGGGTTAATACGAAAGCAGCGGCAGGATAAAGATCGCCCATGGGCAGGGCGAGCTTTATGCGATGGGCTGTCATATGGGCTGACGGGCGGAAGGCCGGTGTTGCGCAGGGCGCTACGGCTTGTGGCGGCGGTACCAGGCCAGCAGCAGGCTGGCACCCGCCAGACCGAGCAAGGCACCGGTGCCATTGGCGAGCATGTCGAGCACGTCAAAGCTGCGGTAGTCGGTCAGACCTTGCAGGCATTCCATCAGCACGCCGTAGCCGGCCGCGCCCAACCACACCGCCAGCCTATGATGGGGCAAAGTGAGCACCCACCAGCCGGCCAGGACGGCATAGCCCGCCAGGTGCTGCCATTTGTCGCCCTCAGGTACGTCGAGCGAGGGCGGGTTGTGCATCAGCGAGCCGTAGGCAATGACCAGCAGGTAGAGCACGCCCAGGGCAATGCCCAGGTCGCGGCGCACGGGACTGGGCTTATTCATCGTCCAACCCACCCAGTACCTTGCGGATGATGTCGAAGCCAAAACCGCGGGTCTGCATAAAACGCGCCTGCTTGGCCCGCTCGGCAGCGTCTTGCGGTGGCTGGCGGAATTTCTTGCACCAGACCTCGCGCGCACGGCTCAGCTCGTCGTCTTCGCTGGGCAATTGCGCCAGCGCCTCGCGGATGGCGTCGTCGGCTACGCCGCGCTCGCGCAGCTCGTTCTCCAGCCGGAAACGACCAAAGCGGGCGGCATTGGCATCGACATAGGCGACTGCAAAGCGGGCATCAGACAGCCAATTGCGTTCGACCAGGTCGTCGAGCAAGGCTTCGATGGCCTCGCGGTCCGCCTCTTCGCCGCCTTGCAGCTTGCGGCGCAGCTCCTGGCGGCTGTGCTCGCGCTGGGACAAGAGCTTCAGCGCCTTGTTGCGCAGCTCGCTCATCCGCCGCGCTGGTACAGCCAGTCGATATAGCGGCCCACGCCGGCTTCAACGTCCAGGAAGGGCGTCTGGTAGCCGGTTTCGCGCAGGCGGGCGATGTCGGCCTCGGTGTAGCTCTGGTATTTGCCGATCAACGCGTCTGGGAAGGGGATGTATTCGATGATGCCTTCGCTCACCAATTGCGCCAGCGGCAGCGCCGGTTTGCCTTCGTGGCGGCGGCAGGCATTGACGTTGGCGGCGGCCAGCTCGTTGAAGCTCTGCGCCCGGCCGGTACCCAGGTTGAAGATGCCCGACTGTTTGGGATGATCGAGGAAGTGCAGGTTGACCTTGACCACGTCTTCCACCGAGACGAAGTCGCGACGCTGGTCGCCATCGGCATAGCCGTCGCAACCGGCAAACAGCTTGACCTTGCCGTGTTCGCGGTACTGGTGGAAGTGGTGCCAGGCCACCGACGCCATGCGGCCCTTGTGGCTCTCGCGCTGGCCGTAGACATTGAAGTAGCGCAGGCCCACCACTTGGGCAGTCATGTCTTCAAAGCGGCGACGGACGATCTGGTCGAACAGGAATTTGGAATAGCCGTAGACATTGAGCGGCCCCTCGAATTCGCGCTCCTCGCGGAACACCTTACCGGCGCCGTAGACCGAGGCGCTGGAGGCGTAGATAAAGGGGACTTCCTCAATCTGGCAGTAATCGAGCAAAGCCAGCGAATACTGGTAGTTGTTGTCCATCATGTACTGGCCGTCCTGCTCCATGGTGTCGGAGCAGGCGCCCTGGTGCAGGATGGCCTGGATGTCGCCCTCGAAGTCGCCGGCATCCAGTTGTTCGATAAAGTCGGACTTGTCGATGTAGTGAGCGATCTCGCAATCGACCAGGTTCTTGAACTTGTCGCCCTTCTTCAGGTTGTCGACGGCGATGATCTCGCTGACGCCGCGCTCATTGAGGGCGCGTACGATATTGGAACCGATAAAGCCAGCGGCGCCGGTAACGACGATATACATGGTGGGTCTCTCGAAAGGGTTGCTAGCGCGATTCTAGCAAGCCTGACGGCTGCGCGCGGCGGAGGACAAGCCTTGGCCAAGTTTAATTTCCCTAAGTCATTGAAGCAGCAGAACTTACCCGGGAGACCAACGAGCGCAGCGAAGTTCCCCGCCAGCGGGCGGCTGCCAGAGTTCTTGGCGCTTCGCGCCTAGAACCTGTGCGTGCAGAGCTGCGGGAGGGGCAGGGGCTAAAACAAGGGGAGAGCCGCCGTGTCAGTCCTCGGAGACTAGTAAGCGCCCGGGTTTCCCGGGCGCCAGAACTGCGTTTATTGAAGACTACGCCCTCAATCGAGCTTGGGCTCGACTGGTTCCAGGCTCAACGAGGCTGAATTCACGCAATAGCGCAGGCCATCCGGGCCCGGGCCATCGGGGAAGACATGGCCCAGGTGGCTATCGCAGACCGCGCAGAGGATCTCGGTGCGTATCATGCCGTGGCTGGTGTCGCGGCGTTCGTTCACCACACCAGGCAGGGCTCGCCAGAAGCTGGGCCAGCCGCAGCCGGCGTCGAACTTGGTATCGGAGACGAACAGCGGCGTGCCGCAACCGATGCACTTATAAGTGCCATCGGTAGTCGTATCCCAATAGATACCGGTAAAGGGCGGCTCGGTATGGGCCTGGCGGGCGACCTTATACTGCAGGTCGGTAAGTTGTTCGCGCCACTCGGCGTCGGTCTTGCTGATTTTGGTCATGGGGAACTCCGCTCTACTATGTAGACAAAAGTGAGGTAGACGGCGCGCAATTGCAAGTGCCATGCGCTAGCGCAAGGGCCGGTGCGGCCGCCATGCTAGACTTCTGCCCTTTGTCGAACGTCCGCAGAGAAACTGACATGCAACCCTGGCAAGATTTCCAAGCTCCCGCAGACTACCTCAAGGATAGAGTCATCCTCCTTACTGGTGCCGGCCAAGGGCTGGGCGAGGCAGCGGCGCTGGCCTTTGCCGCGCATGGCGCCACGGTAATCCTGGTAGGGCGCAATGAGAAGAAGCTGGCCAAGGTCTACGATGCGATCGAAGCGGCGGGCGGTGCCCGCCCGGCGGCGATCCCGGTTGATCTGGCTGCCATGGGCGACCAGGACTGCGTGAACCTGGCCAACCTGATCTGGAAGGAATTCGATCGGCTCGATGGCATTGTCCATTGTGCCAATGGCTTCAACCACCTCTCGCCGCTGACCAACCAGAAGCTGGAAGAGTGGGTGAGCATGTACCGCGTGAACGTGGCGGCGCCATTCGCCATCACCCGTGCCTGCCTGCCGCTGCTCAAGCGGGCGGAAGACGCCAGCGTGATCTTTGTGGGCGAGCAGCATGCCTTCGACCCCAAGGCCTATTGGGGTGGCTTCGTCACCAGCAAGGCCGGCCAAGCTGCCCTGGCAGCAGTAGCAGCCGATGAATGGGACAAGGCCCCCATGCCGCGTGTCAACCTACTGGTACCCGGCCCGGTCCGCACACCATTCCGCACCAAGACCCATCCGGGTGAAAATTTCGAAGCCCTGCCGGTACCGGCCGATATGCAGCAGGCTTTCCTCTGGTTGGTGGGTCCCGCCAGCCGTGACGTGCGCGGCCAGACGCTGCGTTTCAACCCGGCCGAGACCGGTGGCTTCCCCGCGGTGGAGCAGGCGTAAACCATGACGGAAGGCGTGGGCGGGGTAAGGCTGGATAAGTGGCTCTGGGCCGCCCGCTTCTTCAAGACCCGCAGCCTTGCCGGCGAGGCGATCGGTGCCGGGCATGTTGCGGTCAACGGCGAGCGCGCCAAACCAGCCAGGCAGTTGCGCTGCGGTGATCTCTTGCGGATCAGGACGACTGGTGACGAGTTCGAGGTCCACGTCCGTGGTCTGAGCGAAAAACGCGGCCCCGCCAGCGTAGCGCAGACGCTGTATGAAGAGACGGCCGGCAGCACAGTAGCTCGGGCTGCGCGTAAAGAGAGCAGGGCGCTGGAGCCGGTGTTCGATCACCCGGATATCCAAGGCCGCCCGACCAAGAAGTGGCGGCGGCAGTTGCACTACTTCGAGCGCCGTAACCAGGACTAAACGCCGCTCGCTCATGTTTCAATGCCTAAACAAAAAGGGCCGTCACACGACGGCCCTTTTGTTTGCCTACATGGCAGATCACATCTTGGATTGCATCAGATCCACAACGGCCTTGATCTTGGGCTTCATGGCAGCATCGGCGCTGTCGGCCTTCTTCTGCGCCCAAGCCAGGGTGGTCAGGCCATCCTTTTCGGTATCGGTAATGGCACGCTTGCCGGCCTTGCTGATGATGAAGGTAGCGGCTTCGATGGCGCCGTTACCGGCGGCCACGCGCAGCAGGCTGCCATCGGCGCCGCAGCGGATATCGCCATAGATGCGGCGCAAGTCGAGTTCGGCTTCGTCGAGCTTACGGCGCAGGCTGCTACGGTCGTCCACCTTGGTGTATTCGCACAGGCGGCTGACGGTGCGATCCAGGTCTTCTTCGGCCTGCGCGGCACCAATCAAGGTCAGTGCCAGCAACCATTGCCAGTTACGTGCTTTCATTTTCTTGCTCCCTGCTAAGTTCGGTATTTAAAGCGTTCTGGCGCAGGCCAGCCGGTAGGTCGGCCGACGCCCGGAGATTGGTTTAGGTCAGACCTGGAACTGCGCAACCTGCTTTTGCAGGCGCTCGGCCAGCATCGAGAGTTCACGGCTCGACGAGGCGGTCTGGTTGGCACCCTGCGCGGTCTGCTCCGCGATCTCGCTGATGCCCAGCACGCCCTGGTGCAGCTGGCGAGTGGTGTTGTTCTGCACGTCAGCAGCACGGGCGATCTCGCCGCTCATGCCGTCGACCTGGCGCATGCTGGAGAGGATGGCGCTGAGCGCGCGGCCGGCCTCGCTCGCCTGGCTGACGCTGGCGGCGGTATCGCTACGGCTCTGGCCCATGGCCTTGACCGCATCGCGCACACCGTCCTGCAGGCTGGTGATCACCGAGCGGATCTCACCGGTGGATTCGCGGGTGCGGCTGGCAAGGGTGCGGACCTCGTCGGCTACCACGGCAAAGCCGCGGCCCTGTTCGCCTGCGCGGGCAGCTTCGATGGCGGCGTTCAGCGCCAAGAGGTTGGTCTGCTCGGCAATGTCACCGATCACGGTCAGGATGCGGCCGATGTCCTTGCTGTAGCCATCCAGGCGGGTGATCACGCTGGCGGCCGATTCGATGTTGTTGGCGAGGCCTTCGATGGTCTGGATATTGGCTTCGACCACGCCCTGGCCGCGTTCGGCCATCTCACGGGCGCTGCGCACTTCGCTCAGGGTGCGGTCGGCGCCCTCGGCCACCGAGCGCACGCTGTCGCTCATGGCTTCCATCTCGCGAACCATATCGTCGGTCTGGCGCTTCTGGTGCTCGATGCCAGCGCTGGTCTGGGCGGTGATGGTCGCGCTTTGCTCGCTGGCCTCGGCCAGACGGACGGCATCGTTGGCAATGTCTACCAGCATCACCCGCAGGCGGTCGGTCAGCTCGTTGGTCGAGCGTGCCAGGTCGCCAAATTCATCGGTGCTCTGCACGGCCACGCGCTGGGTCATATCGCCATGTGCCAGGCGCTTGAGCTGAGCAACAACGCTCGCCAGCGGGCGGCGGATACTGTTGGTGACCCACAGCGCCACGAAGATGGCTACTGCCAGGGCGGCCAGGCTCATGATCACGATCGCGCTCATGGCCAGGCTGCTGGTGCCACTGGCGTCCTTGGTGGCGGCTGCAACACGCTCGCCGGCCAGGCGGCCTGCGTCTTCCAGCTTCTTGCGGGTTGCGTCGATCTGCTGGTTGAGGGCGGCCAGGGCCTTGTTCGATTCGGCATCCTGCTCCAGCGAGCGGATATAGGTGGGGAGGAGGGCATCGCCACCGCTCAATACACCTACGTACTCACCCAGGCGCTCATGCACATCGGCGAGGCCCTTGCCATCGCCCAGTTGCTTGAAGGCGAACTGGATGTCTTCGGCCAGCGGTACCAGGTCCTTGGCAGCAATCTTGGCCGATTCGAGCTTGCTTTGCTGCAGGGCAGCCGTGGCGGTCAGCACCGAGGATTTGACCTGCTTGCGCAGCTTGGCGAGCAGGGGCTTGTTGCTGGCGCCACTATCCATCGCGTCGGCAATCAGGCCGTCGAGTTCGTCGGCTGTGTCTTCCAGCTTGCTGCGGCTCTTCTTCAGGGCCGGCAGTAGCTCGGCATAGTGCTTGTGGGACTTGAACAGCGCCTCGGCCGAGTTCTGCACGGTGGCAATATCGCTACCGAACTGCTTGGCGGTGGCTTCCAGCTGGGCATCGTGCTTGCCGAGGCTCAAGAGCTCTTCACGCAGCTGCTGTATGCGCTTGGACGTGGCGGCGTAGCTGGCCTCGATATTGGCGAGGTCGGCTTGTTCCTTGGTGTTGTGGTAGGTATCGGCTTCACGCCCGATCTCGAGCAGGGCAACCAGAACGGATTGGCTGGTGCTGCGCAACTGGGTTGCGTCACTCACATTGGTCATGCTGCCGTTGACACTGGCCTGGCCAAACAGGCCGGTAAGACCAACTGCAAGCAAAAGGCCGGTTACAACGAAAAATCCAGCGGCGATCCGCTGGACGACGGTGAGTCGCGCGAACATCTGTTTCTCCCTAAAACCCAGATGTGTACTGAGAGTGCAAGCCGGCCAGTCAGCTAGCCGCCGGGATCGCCGGCTTCGTGGCTAGTCAGTTTGCGGTGTATTAGCAATTACCGATTTAATCATGCATAGCCTATTCCATGGGCATTAGTGCGGCATATGTAGTGCGGATGCGACGTCCGCAAAGAAAATGCAATGCGCCACTGATAGATTGAGCACTTGATAGGTACTGTGGGCGCTGTTCGGCCTCGCAGCCGACGCGCCGCTACAGGTGGCGTCCCCAGAGCCTGTTATGAACTTGCAAGCCCTGTGTTGGGAATGAATTCAAGTGCGGCGGCCCCGGTTTTTCGGCAAAGCGCGCGGTGGGTAGTAGTAAACCACCAAACTGTGGCAAGGATTTCACTTTGCTGCAGGTGCAGCATGGCTCCCGCCCCAAGCAAAGCGGCTCACTTGGACTTATCCACAACTTTCTGCCTTGCCTCCCGGCAGGGAAGCTTGCTTTACACGCCAGCGCCTTGAACGAACACCCGTTCGTATAAGCGCCAGGGTTCATAACAAACTCTCAATAAACATGGAGAAGAGTAAGAGATGGATAGAAGACAGTTTCTGAAGATGGGCGGCTTTGTTACCGCCTCGGTTGCCGCCCTGGGCCTGCCCGGTTGCGGCGGTGGTGATAGCACCACCCCCAGCCAGTACGACATTCCGCCGGCCACCGGCGCGAGCTGGAAATTCCCCCAGAGTATTGCCTCGGGTGATCCGCAAGCCGATTCGATCATGCTGTGGACCCGCGTTGTGCCCAAGACGGCCGACGACGTGGCCACCGCCAGTGCGGCCGGTAACTTCCAGATTCAGATCCTGGTCAGCGACAGCGCGGACAACGCCGCCAAGCTTGGCAGCAATGCTGCGCTCGCCGGTAGCACCGTGGTCAGCACCAGTCTGCCGGTCTACGCCGATTACGACCACACCATCCGCCACAAGGTGAGCGGCCTGGCCGCCGGCAAGACCTACTACTACCAGTTCGTCGCTGGTGACGTGCGCTCCAACGTTGGTCGCTTCAAGACAGCGCCCGCCAAGGATGCCGATGTAGCCCAGCTGAAGTTCGCCACGCTGACCTGCCAGGACTGGAGCATCAACCACTGGGGCGCTTATAGCGACCTGGCTGGCCAGGACCTCGACTTCCTGGTCCACCTGGGCGACTACGTCTACGAGACGGTGGGCGAAGCCTTCCAGACCGGTTCGGTGGAAAGCCGCCATGGCCCGCTGACCTTGCCGGACGGCACATTCAAGAGCGGCAGCAGCGGTGCCAAGTACGCCACCACCCTGGCCGACTACCGCTACCTGTACAAGACCTACCGTACCGATACCCGCCTGCAGGCCGTGCACGAGCGCTTTGCCGTGGTGGCGATCTGGGACGACCACGAATTCTCTGACGACTGCTGGGGCGATGCCGAGACCTACGACAACGGCACCTACAACAGCAGCACCGGTGGCGACAACACCCACCAGCCCACTCGCCGCCGCAGCGCCAACCAGGCCTGGTTCGAATACATGCCGGCCGATATCTACTTCACCACTGCCGCCACGGCCGGGATAGAGAACATCCGTATCTACCGTGACCTGCAGTTTGGCAAGTTGATGCACCTGATCATGACCGACGAGCGCCTCTATCGCGCCGACCACATGGTGCCCGAGGCAGCCGTCAACCCCGCTACCGGTCAGCAGCTTGGCAGCGTCGGTGCTCGCTACATGGTGCCGGAAGCCACCCTGTATGGCGCCGAGGCGCTCAAGATTGCCGGTGCCAAGACCATCAATTCGCCCGATCCGCTGGTATTCGTGTCCATGTTGGGCACCACCCAGCGTGCCTGGTGGAAGGACAAGATGAAGAACTCGCCCGCCACCTGGAAGGTGTGGGGCAACGAGGTCTCCTTGATGCGCATGGGCGTGGACGGCAGCAATGCCATCGCCACGCTGTTGGCGCTGCAGTACGTCTCAGTCATGGCGGGCAAGATTCAGGATGCATTGCCACTGACTGGCGGCAATGTGCCGGTGGCCGGTGCCATCGTGGCCGCTGTTGCAGCTGGCGCCAGCCAGGCAGTTGCCGGCGCAGCCGGTACTGCCATCGCAACCGCCGCCGCAACCGGTGGTGACAAGGGAGCGGCAGCCGTTGGCGCTGGGCTGAGCACTACCCAGGCAGGCATTGCAGTGGCTACCTTCAATGCGGCGCTTGCTGCAGCGGCAGGTGGTGCAGCAGCACAGGTTTCGGCTGCCGCCCAGACCATCTCCTTTGGTTTTATCAAGCCCGATATCGCGGCGAACAAGCAGAACTCTGCCTTTGTCATCGCCGCCGGCCAGACTGCGCTGGGCCCATTCTTCACCAAGTTCCTGCTCAATGCCGACCAATGGGATGGCTACAACGCCGAACGCAAGGACTTGATGGCGCATATCAAGGATAACGGCATCAAGAACGTGGTAGCCGTGACTGGCGACATCCATTCCTTCTTCGCCGGTACTGTCAACGACGACTACACCGCCAGCAACGGTGGCACGCCGGTGATGGTGGACCTGGTCAGCGCCGGGGTGAGCTCGGACTCCTTCTTCAGCTACCTGAAGTCGGCCGTGGGCAGCCTGTCGCAAAGCCTGGCATTGCTGGTCTTCCAGCCGGTCACCCTGCCGGTGCCGGGCCTGGGTACGATCACGCTGAACGTCAACCTCTTGGACTACACCATGGGCAAGGCCGCACCGACCGCCGCCTCACTGGCCGAAACCCTGCGCGTGCAACTGCGCAGCGCGCTCTCCAAGAGCGGGCTGCCGGAAAGCCAACTGGATGCCACCGCGACCGCCGTGCTGGCAGGCCTGCAGGCTGATGCGACCTTCTCGGGTCAGCTGGTGCCGCTGGCCCAGCAACTCGCCAGCCTCAACAGCAACCCCTGGCTGAAGTTCCTCAACACCGACGCGCAAGGCTACAACGTGGTCACCGTCACGCCGGCTTCGCTGAGCTGCGAGTTCCGTCAGGTCAACCGCCTGGTGGGCAACAATGCGCCGGCAACCGTGGTGGCCAAGACCGTCAAGGCAACGGTGCAGAAGGACGTGGCAGCCGTCACGATCAGCTGAACCTAGCCTGGTCGTTCTGTAGCAAAGCAAAAGCCCCTCAAGTGCGGGGCTTTTGCATGCCTGATAGGTGCCGCCGGTATTGACGGCGGCTGCACGTCAGGGCAGGGACTTCAAGCTGTTTACTGCTGGTACCGAGAAGTTGTAGCCATCCACCTTGTCCCAGTTGATGGACCAGGTCATGACCCCGCGGTAGGTCGGATACGCCTGCTTGGGTACGACCGTGCCGCAGTTTTGCAGCTTGGTCAGGCAGGTCAGTGCATTGTTGACCGTCTGCGCGGTCACAAAGCCCTGGTTGGCGGAGCGGGAGCCCGACGGCACGCCGAACGCCACCTGATCCGGCCGCAGGCCCTTGAATTCCCAGCCGGCGCCATAGTTGGTCTTGAAGCCCTCGATCAACATCAGGCTACCACCCACCAGCCCATCCACCGTGCCCTCGTTGAGGGTGCGGTTGTCGACATACACAAAGCCGCCGTTGTTGTAGTACTGGACATGGATGACGCTCAACTCATCTCGCAGGCCGTCGATGATGGGCAGGTAGGCGCCCCAGATGCCGGCATTGGTGACGTAGCCACCCTGCACATAGGGATGCTCCGGCGCCATGGAGAGATAGAAGCCCGGACCAACCTTGGCCTTGAGCTGCTTCACGGCGGTAACGAGGTTGGTGATGATGGGTGCGCCCGAGGTCACCCCGGCACCGCTCTCCAGGTCCAGGTCGATGCCGTCGAAGCCATACTTGGTGATCAGGCCGTAGAGGCTGTTCACGAAGTTGCTGACATGGGTAGCGTTGTTCAGGGTAACCGTGCCGTTCTGGCCGCCCAGCGAAAGCACCACCTTCTTGCCCTTGGCGCGCTTGGCGGCGATGTCGGCAATGAACTGCGCCTCGGTGCCGGCATTGGGGTCCAAGGTAAAGGTCACATTGCCGTTGCCGCCGTCATCGGCAAACGAAACCACGATCACGTCCCAGTCGTCCGAGACATTGCGGATGGGGATGGTCGGGCCGCTCGGGTTGGTGAAGTCGTGCCAGTAACCCACCAGGGCATGCTTGGGCAGACTACCGCTTGGCGTGGGGGTCGGGGTTGGTGTAGGCGTGGGGGTAGGAGTCGGCGTGGGAGTTGGGGTAGGAGTGGGGG
>NZ_DATCSC010000067.1:0-56924 GCF_036568685.1 Chitinimonas sp. | reverse complement strand
GTGCGCGAAGAGCACTACAACACCGTGGGCGGTGCATTGCTGATGACCCTGGGCCAGGGCCTGGGTGAGGACTACACACCCGAGGTGGCCGATGCTTGGGCGGACGTCTACAGCCTGCTGGCGGAGACCATGATGGCGGCTTGCGAGGCCGAGGCGGCTGCCTGACCGGGCAATAGCAAAGACCCCCGCAAAGGCCGCAGCTGCGGCCTTTTGTCTGTTTGCAGGGGTGTTGCAGGATAAATCGCAACAGAGGGGTACTGCGCCACCCGGTACGGGCGCGGGCCGACCGGGGCGATGTTAAGATGCGCGCCACCTGCCGGGCGCTGGCCTGGACGGGAAAATAATCAATAAGGCCTCAGGGAGAGGAAAATATGCTGCTGCGTAAACGTGGTTGGGCACTGGTGCTGGCTGTTGCCAGCGTGTTGGCAGGCGCCGAGGAGCAGGGCAAGTACAGCCCGCACTACGGCCCCTATACCCAGAACATCGGCAGTGTGGCGGAGCTGCAGCTGCGCGAGAACTTTCTCTCGCTCGACAGCGGCGATACGGAGCGCTACATGGAAGCCATGCACAACCCTGGCGTGACCAACGCCTGGTACTTTGCGCCTGCTGGCGACAACAAGTGGTTCGCGATCTTTGAATACAGCGAGACCGGCCACGTGAAGGACGACGAGAAGATCGACGCCGACTCGGTGCTAAAGAGCATCAAGGAAGGTACGGCCGAGGCCAACAAGGAGCGCGCCGCCAAGGGTTGGGCACCGCTCAATATCATAGGCTGGCGCGTGGCGCCGCACTACGAGACCGACACCAAGCGCCTCTCCTACGCCACCCTGGCAGAGTCGAGCGGCCATCAGGTCATCAACTACCACACCAAGATCCTGGGCCGCACCGGCGTGACCGACGTGACCCTGGTGACCGACCCGGAATCTTTCGATAGCTCGGTGGCTGAACTCAAGCGCGAGCTGGGTGGCTTCGACTTCAAGGCCGGGCAGGGTTACAACGAATTCAAGAGCGGCGACAAGGTGGCCGAATACGGCCTGGCCGGCCTGATGGTTGGTGGCGCCGCCGCCGTGGCCGCCAAGACCGGCTTTTTCAAGTGGATAGGCGCAGCCCTGGCCGCCGGTTGGAAGCTGATCCTGGTGGGCTTGGCCGCGCTGGGCGGCATGATCAAGTCGCTGTTCTCGCGCAAGTCGCAGTAAGCCGGCGTGGTACTCGACTACAACCTGCTGCTGGCGGGCGGCATCTGGCTGTTCTACCTGGGCAGCCTCTTGCTGCCGCTGGCGGCGGGGCAGGGCGTGGCTTACCTGGCGGGGGATACTGTCCGGCTGGACTTCCCCTCCTGGCGGGCCACCTTTCTGGGTCGCCGGGTGGCGTTGCTCCACCCCTGGCGTTCGCTCCGGCCCATGCTGCTGGTGGACATGCTGGCCCCCACGGCCGGCAGCCTGAACCAGCCGCTGGCGCGGCTACGCCGGCTGGAGCGCAGCCAGTTTGCGGTGCGCAGCCTGTTGCTGCTGGTGCTGCTCTACCTCTTGCTGGCTATTCCTGCCTCGCTCGTGTTGCGCTTGCCCGGCAACCGCTTGCTGCTTTTGCTTGCGCTGACCTACGGTCTGCAAGTGCTGGTGGTGCTTGCGCTCTGGCTGGGTACCGACCGGGCCTTTGTGCAGACCGTGCGCTCGCGCTGGAAGCTGGTGCTCGAACCCTTTCTCTGCCTGCCCTACGCCGGGCAATTGCTGCGCAAGCTGCACCTGGGCATGCAGCCCTCGGTACCGCTGGCCGACCTGCTGCGCGCCAAGGCGCACTTCCCGCCCGATGTGCTGGAAGCGCTGGACCGGCAGCTGGCCGAACTGCTGGAGATGCAAGATGCCCCGGCCGAGTTGGAACAGCTGAACCGTTTGCGGGCCCAGATCGCTAGCCTGCAAGCCAAGGAGAACAAGACTTGAAGTTGCTGACGCTATTTGTGTTTGGCCTCTTGGGCTACTGGGTGATCAGCTGGCTGTTGGAAACCCTGAACAAGAGCAAGGCCAAGACCCCGCCGCTGCGGCAGGTGGCCGCGCTGCCCGGCACCACCGCGGCCGATGCCCAGTTGGCCCGCTACTGCGACGAGCTGGGCCTGGCCCGGCCCTTCAACCACGCCGCCCTGCAAGCGGCTTACCACGGCAAGCTGGCGCAGTACGAGCCTGGCCGGGCCAGCGGCCTGGCGCCCGACCTGCAGGCGCTGGCGGAAGAGCGGCTGGCGGCGATCAAGGTGGCGTATGAAATGTTGTTGCCGCATGCGGTGGAGTAATGGCTGCTGGTAGGTGCGTATACCGATGTAGCTGACTGCCCATAGCAACACATTGTTGCTTCGATCATGCCATGGAGATGGCGGCTATTTCAGGTTGATGTGCTGCTCGCCAGGTGGTGCGGTGTTGCGTCAGAAACCGATAAGTAGCTGCCGGTCGGCATGCAGGAGAAAGCAGTCGCCTGAACGTATATAAAATGGCTGCTGCGGTGTTTTCGCCGGTTTTGGTTCCGTGGATCAAGCGTTGGCAAGGGTTGCCGCTGATTTTGAGCGGGATAGGTGACGCTCTTGCCGTATACAATCAAGTTAGCCTTCACAAATCGATGGAGATCAATGCATGTGGGATGTGTTCATTAGCCACGCAAGCGAGGATAAAGATCTCTTCGTAAGGCCACTTGCGGAATCACTTGCCTTCTATGGATTATCAATTTGGTATGACGAATTCTCTTTGCATGTTGGAGATAGTCTCTGTCGATCCATTGATAAAGGCCTAGCAAAAAGCAACTATGGGGTCGTCGTATTGTCCCCTTCGTTTCTGCGCAAAGATTGGCCTGAATACGAACTGAAGGGCCTTACTGCGAAAGAGTTTGAGGGGCGAAAGGTAATTCTCCCTATTTGGTTTAACGTTTCGAAGGCTGATCTGCTCGCCTACAGCCCTACTCTCGCCGATAAATTTGCAATTAACGCTGACCGAAAGGACATTGCGGCGATTGCCCTTGAACTAATCAAGGTAATTCGACCCGACGTTTTTACGAGTATTCATCGGAAGCTTCGGTGGGAAGAACAACTGAAGTCGGCAAAGATGGTTGATGTTGAACTGGGCAAGATAAAGCACAGTCCAATAATTCATGAGGAATTGGCGCCTTCGCTGATTGGTCGTATAAGGCTTGTGCGTGCTGCACTTTGGGGAGCACACACACATTCTATGGATGCTTGGGTTGATGGATTTAAGAGAGATCTACATCCAGAGAATGAAGTTGAGTGGTGGGAGCATATCGCTGCCTGCCATCTGGAATTTATCAAATCTAGAAAGCTAAGCCGCAAACAGATTGATGTCGTCTTTCCCATTCTCTTTTGGTTAGGGAACAGTGTCGAACCTGATGACCTAAGGCAATATGTGCCTTTGCTCGGTACTAAAAACTTCGATCTGCTAGTTCAGCTACCTCGCTACCGATACCCAATTCTGGATGTAGAGGAAAAATTTCCGGAAGAAGGTAATCGCTTACCAGATGAAGCGTATGGGAAGATTCGCGTAGCGATGATAGATGATGTACCAATGCGTCCTGATATCGAGGGCTAGCCCCGCGGTGCGGGGGACGATTCGTGATAGAACAGTGTCGCGCCTCCGGCCTCAAACGTTAACGGCTGCTTTCCCTTGCGGCCAACGACCACCTCGGGTTGAAAGCGGTCTGGCTGGCCGAATTGGTAGATACGTGCCTTTACTGGTCAACCGCCAACAGCTCGCTCACAAAGGACCAAACCGCGCTTCAGTTTTTCCAAGCAAAACGACCGCCCCGAAACGCGGCTGTTTTGTTTACTCGCGAACCAGGCAACATAGTTGCGGGGTAGGAAAGCCCGGTCACCAACTATCAAAGCGCCAACGTCCACTGGTCAATCATCTTCTGCGCGTGCTGCGAGCCGTTGCAGCCCAGGCCGAACAGCTAGCCCTCACATGGTTCAGGCATAACGACTATCGGCCCTGGCGGTAACTGGTCTTGGCTTTGCCGCATTCTGTCGGAAGCACAATGCAGGGTCTGATCCCGGTTTCTAGACTGGTGCTTCAATTGGATAGAAGAGGGAGTGTAGAGATGAGTAGATTGTTGCGAATTGGGCTTTGCGCGCTGGTATTGGTATGCGGTGTCTACAGCCAGGCGGATGACTTGGACAAGACGCTGCATGACGCCCTCATGGCCAGCAGGGTACCTGCGGTTGGGGTCGCCGTACTCAAGGATGGGCAGGTGGACAGGCAGGCGGTATTGGGGCGGCAGCGTAACGATCGACCCGACAAGGTTGCGCTGGATGACAAGTGGCTGATCGGCTCGACCGGCAAAGTCATGACCGTTGCCTTGATGGCACGGCTGGTCGAACAGCAGCGACTTGATTGGGACAGCCCGCTGGCGCAAATGCTGCCTGAACTGGCGAACAGCATGCGCCCCGAGTACCGCAAGGTCACCTTGGCACAGCTCTTGTCGCACCGGGCTGGGTTGCCACGGGATATGCGCGACCTGCGGGTTATTTCTCGCTATCTCAAAGACAAAAGGGACATACGGGTTCAACGGGCCGAATTTATCGCCCGCGCTTTGCAAGACGCGCCAGAGGGGGAGGTCGGCAGCTTTGCCTATAGCAACACCGGTTTTATCGTCGCGGCTGCCATTGCAGAACGGGCGACTGGCCAGAGCTTTGAGGCGTTGATGAGGGACGAAGTATTCGCACCATTGGCCATGCAAGGCGCCAGTTTTGGCGCACCGGCTGCCGGTGAGCCGATGGGTCATCAGCATGGCAAGCCCATGCGGGCTCCCCGCAATGTCGACGATGGCTTGCCGGCGATCTACGCCCCTGCGGGGTTTGTACGAATGAGCCTGGCCGACTGGGCGCGGTTCAATCTTGACCAGCTAGCCGGCGCGCAAGGCAAGGGACGCCTCCTGTCAGACGCCAGCTATAAGCTGATGCAGACCGCCCAGCCCGGCGGGCCCGCGGCGATGGACTGGGGCGTACAGCCGAGCATCATGGGTCGCAAGGGGCCGGTACTGGTCCATGCGGGCTCCGATGGCAACTGGCTGGCCTACGTGATCTTGTTTCCAGAATCGGGCGCGGGCGTACTGGCGGTAGCCAATGCCGGTGAGGATATGGGCAGCGAGGCCGTGCTGCGCAAGGTGTTGGGACCGGTACTGGTACAGATCAGCCCGCCCTTCAAAGCCGAGCCGGAGGCCAAGATGATAGGCCAGTAGACCCTATTGGTCAGCCGCCTAGATCAGGCCCCAGCACTAGGCCGGTTATTCTGCGGCGGTAGCAATAGCTAAACCGCACTGCAGCTTTGCCAAATAAAACGGCCACCCAGAAGGGTGGCCGTTTTCTCATTGCCCGCGCAAATCTTAAAGTCGCCAACAAAGCCCAGCGCAGCGGTTCTGGCTAGGCGTGCGAGCGCAGACAGTACAGTTAGTACGGCAAGCTCGCACAACAACGCCAGAAGGGCTTTGTTGGTGACATTCAGCGCGCCGGCTGGAAGGCTGGGTCGCCCATCTGCCACAACGCAAAGGCCCACTGGTCGGCCAGCTGCTGCTCACGCTGCGAGCGGTTCGAGCCCAGACCGTGGCCGGCGTCGTAGTCGATGCGCAAGAGCACCGGGCGTTGGCTGCTGGTGGCGGCCTGCACGCTGGCCGCCATCTTGGCCATATGCCACGGGGCCACGCGCATATCGTTGGCGCCGGTCACAAACATCACCGCCGGGTAGGCTGTGCCTGCGCGTACGCGAACGTAGGGGCTCATGGCGTAGAGGCCGTGGAAGCCGTCCTGGGTCTTGACCGAGCCGAACTCGGAGACATTGGGCGGGCCGTTGGGCTCGGTCTCGGAGCGCAGGGTATCGGACATGCCCACCACGTCGAGGATCACGCCGAACAGGTCCGGCCGCCAGGTCAGGGCGCCACCCACCAGAATGCCGCCGGCACTGGTGCCGGTGCCAGCCAGGTAGCGGGGGCTGGTGTAGCCCTTGTCGACCAGGTATTGGGCGCAGGCGATAAAGTCCAGAATGGTGTTGGGCTTGCTGCGGAACTGGCCGCCGGTATGCCAGGCTTCGCCGTACTCGCCGCCGCCGCGCACATGGGCCACGGCCAGGATGCCGCCGCGCTCGATCCAGGCGATCGATGCCGCGTTGAAGCGCGGCTCGATCGAGATGCCATAGCTACCGTAGCCATCCAGGATGGTGGGGTTGTTGCCGTTCAGCGGCAGGCCCTTCTTGTGGATGATGGACAGCGGCACGCGGGTGCCGTCGTAGCTCACGGCCAGCACCTCGGTACTGGTGAGGGCGGAGGTATCGACCTTGGATGCCGGCATCAGGCCGGTATCGCGCACCTGGTTGCTGGCCGGGTCGTAGCGGTAGATGGCGGGGGCCTGCACCCAGCTCTGCATATTGAAGAGCGCACCGGCCTCGCGGCTATCGGTGGTGGGGCCGTACAGTGCGCCCTCAAAGGGCAGGGGTACGTTCTTGCTCTGCTTGCCGTCGTAGGAGACGAGCTTGAGGCGCGATACGGCACCGGCGCGCTCGCGCACGTAGATGCCTTCCTTGGCAAAGCTAAAGCCTGTCAGCACGCCTTCGCCCTCGGGCACGATCACCTCGGGGTGCTTGAGGTCGGGCTTGCTGAGCGGGGTGGCGAGCAGGCGGAAGCGCGAGGCACCGAGCTGCGAGAGGTAGTAGAGCTTGTCACCACGGGCCTCGACCTGGGTCACGCCGTCGGCCACATCGGCCAGCTTGCGCCAGGGGGTGTTGCTGCCGGTTACGCTGCCCAGCGGGGCCACGTAAAAGGTGGACGGGTTCTCGTCCATATTGTGGTTGGCCGCCGCAATGGCGTAGGGCGTATCGGGGGACGAGAGCACCCAGGTGCCCTGGCCTTCCGGCACATTCAGGCCCTTGGCCACACCGCGGCCAAACACCACCGGGTCGGCATCGCCATTGGCGTTCTTGCCCACCACGTGCAGATAGGTGCGGGCGTTGAACTGCGTCTCGGAGGCGGCCATGTCGGCCGTGGGCTTGGGGAAGCGCAGGTAGAAGAAGGAGCGGTTGTCCGGCCGCCAGCTCACGATGGCATTGTCGGTCCGGTTGATCGCCTCGCCCTGCGACTTGCCGCTGGCCACGTCCATCACCCGCAGCTCGCTGATCTCGGAACCGCCGGCCGATACGCCGTAGGCGATCAGCTTGCCGTCCCAGGATGGGGTGTAGTAGTCCAGCGCATAGTGGGTGGTGGTGCCTTCGCCCAGCTTGGCTGGGTCGAGCAACAGCTGCTCCTTGCCATCCACCCCGTCGCGGTAATACAGCTTGGGCTGCTGGGCGCCCGGCTCGGTCAAGAGGTAGAAGAAGCGCTGGCCACGCTGGATAAAGCCGCCACGGCGCGCGTCGCTGTTCGACAGCGCATGGATGCGCTCCAAGAGGGCTTCACGGCCTGGCAGCTTGTCGAGCTGGCTGCGGGTATAGCCCGCCTGGCCCTTCATCCAGGCCTGCACTTCCGGGTCTTTGAGGTTCTCAAGGTAGCGGTAGTTATCGACCACTTCGGTGCCGAAGTAGGTGTCGGTAACGGGCCGGATGGGGGCCTTGGGCTGGGTCTCCTGCGCCTGGATCGCAAGCGGGGCCAGTAAGGCCAGGAAGCCGAGGGCAAGCCCTCGGCGAGCGGTGGGTGTACTCATTCCGTCTCCCGGATAGTGCGGTCAGAAAAACCGCAGTCTAGACGGCGGGAGGGTGGTAAACAATCTGATTGGTATGTTTAGGGTGTGGTTGGGGCTAGCGAGCGACAGGGGAGGGGAGCCATGGCTCACAGCGCAAAAACAACGCTGCCTGCGTGAATTTGTAACCTATAGGTTTCTTTTTGGGATTTATGCGTTACATTGAAGCATCTACCAACCGTGGATGCAGAACATGGCTGACCAGCAATTCGCGATCGAACAAGCAGTGCGCGTATCGCACAAACACCCGCAGCTTGGCCTGGGGCTGACGCTGGTGATCGGCGTCATCGCCCTGCTGGGGCTCGGCACGCAGTCCTTTGCGTACGAGGCGCAAGCCTTGTCGGCGGGCCTGCCGGTTGTCATTGCGATCACCGTCGCCGTCTTGCAGGGGCTAGCCAAGCGCAGCGACAAAGGCAGCATGCAGGCCGTGCAGCAAGACGAGCTGCGTCAGCTCAGCCTGCAGCGCGCGTGGCGCAACGGCTTTCTGGTGGCGCTGGGGCTGCAACCCCTGCTCGTGGTTTCGTTGATCTGGGTATCGGTCAAGCACGAAGCAGCCGTGATGGCGGTGCTGACCGTGCTGGCCAGCCTGCTCTGGTACGACCGTTGATGAGGCCCCTATGGAACGCCTGACCACCACGATGCGCGTGCACCGCGCCCGGCTGGACCTTACCCAGGCCGAGCTGGCCGAGCGCGCCGGTATCACCCGCAAATCGATCAGCGCCATCGAAGCCGGGCAAATGGTGCCCTCCACCTTGCTGGCGCTGAAGCTGGCGAGGACCTTGGGGGTGACGGTGGAGGAGTTGTTTGGGCTGGAGGCTGGCCCGGACTAGGTTGCGATGTCAGGATTAACTTGAAGGATATTTCGTGAGCTTCACACTTTCTCGTATCAGCAAATACATTGCTGATGGTGCTGATGAAAGCTTTAAGTTTGAGATTCGTGACAAGGAAAATGCCAACGGCGAAGGCTTTGACCTTGTCCACGCAGAGCGCGGTACAGAACTGGCCGTGGACAAGCTGATGGCAGGGTGGCAGCTCGTTCACCAGGGGCAGCGCTATAAGCTGGTCCCGCCGTCCTGGCTGATATTTGGGAGCCGCCTCATCGTTGAAGACATGGCCGGGAAGCCCGTCATGGACATACGTTGCGAGGGCGGCGGCAGCAAATATGTCTTCAAGTCCAAGGGTGAAGTGCTGGCGCCCGTCAGCCAGTGGTACCAACAGCCGGCTAGTGAGTCTTGGCACTTCACTCGCTCGACGATGGGTAAGACCTACGAGCTAGCCGTTGCTGCCGAGGAGTGGAAATTGCTGATCGCTGCGGCCAGCCTGGCGATCTTGCGCTTTCATGATTGGGGTGAGGCGGGGGATTAGTTGCAAGCCTCATCGCTGCCGGACGGCGAGAATCAGCGCTTGTAATCTTCACACTCAACTCATACTGGTAGGCAGCCGCTTATCGTGGAATCGTGTTGCTGACGATGCCATGATTACGAGCAAAGGTACCAAGAAGCGTGCCGTACCGCAGATACTCAACCAAGCGCCATATAGCGTTTGAACCGGTATGGGCTGGTACCGAGAAACCATTGTCGCCACTCCAGGATTACACCATGCAGAAACTCCTGCTCATCATTGCGTTTGCCTGTGCAAGCGTCGTTTCCTTTGCCCAATATCCTGAAACGAAAGCCAACCAGGCTGATCCCGATGTGACGGCAGAGATCCTCGCGGCGGCCGGTCAGGGACCTGTCACGCAAATGCGGGCCGGCGCCATACTCCATGTTGCAGCCCCCTATCTGGGCAAAAGGTTCTGCATGGTCGGCACCTATCCAGAACAGGTTTACGTGCTACTTCAGGCGTTGGTTCGTTCATCCAACGGCGCGGCAGATGGTGCAGCACCTCGCATGGCGACCGAGGCCGAGGTAGTCCGCTTCCTGGAGCGGAATTTCCCCTGCCTGCCACCCGAGTTTCTGCCACCCAAGACCAACGATCTGGATGTACGCCTTTTGTCATGCGCAGCCGGGTATGCCGCTGGCCTGCCTTACAAGCAGCCGCTTGATTTCGATCAGGCCACAGACCTGGCCAACGATATCGTCAAACGCATGAAGGACGTCTGCCCCTTACCTACTCCCGTCAACGACAACATCTTCGACCCGGAGCTCCCAATGGGCAGGTGGCTAGCTGCCGTAGCTCGCAACTTTGTGAACCAGGCCAGCAGACAAGGCTCGCTGGACAACAGCAAGCAAACTGCTGCGCCTCAGGTCGGGCACGAGAAACCAGCACCGCGCTGAGACAACGCTCTGCGCGGCCGGATTTGGGCTGCGTCTTGCAACTCCAGAAACTATGTGTGATTGCAAGGCACGATCCTGGTCATGCTTATCACGCCGATGAATCCCATTTGTACATCGGTGGATGTCTGGCCGTAAGTTCTTCGTCAAACAGCCCTGAACAGATCCTTTCGCGCGGGTCCGCGCGGATGGCAAGCCCTTGATGGTGCGTGGAAGACTGGCTGCATCAACAAGGGGACGATGATGCTAGCCCATGATCCACGCCACGAACTGCCCAAGGTCAACACTACCTTGCCCGGACCGAAGTCTGCCGAACTGTTTGCCCGCCACGACCCCCACCTGACTGGGGCCAACGCTGATCATGAAATCTACCCGTTGCTCGAAGCAGGCAAGCGGGGCTTTCTGATTGAGGATGCCGATGGCAATACCTTTGCCGACCACATGTCGGCATGGGGAGCCTCACCATTCGGGCCGACGCCACCCGAAGTGAAGGCGGCCATGGATACCGCCTGGGACCGCCATGGGATGCAAATCAGTGGTTGGTTGCCCAATCAGGCCGCTTTGGACTTGGTGGCCAAGCTGGTAGAGATTGCGCCGGGACGGCTATCGCGGGTGGAGTATTCGGTCTCTGGCACCCTGGCGGTTGAAGCGGCGGTCAAATTCATGCGGGAGTCATCGCGCCGCCCGCTGATCATCACCTTCGGCGGCCAGTATCACGGCGAATCGACTTACCTGACCGCCGGTGCCTCCAGCGACCTGTCTAACGTTTCTTCCGGTCGGACCCAGTACGTCTCTGGCGTGGTGATGGTGCCCTATCCCAATCGCTTCCGCTCCCCGTTCCGGCGTGGTCCAGGTCCGGTAGATGAGTGTGAAGTGCTGGACTACCTGGATTATCTGCTGGTGCAACAGGTGCATCCGGGGCAGGTGGCCGGGGTCTTGATCGAGCCTGTGCTGGGCGAGGGCGGCATTCATGCGCCGTCGCAGCGATTCTGGGACCGGCTGGGCGCCATGTGCAAGCGGTGGGGCTGGCTATTGTGCCTGGACGAGGTGCAGACCTGCATGGGGCGCTGCGGCACGATGTTCGCCATGCAGCGCTGGCAGGGAATCGATCCCGATCTGCTGTTGTTGGGCAAAGCATTTGCTGCGGGTGGGCAGCCTATTGCCGCCATTCTCGGTACCGATGCGGTGATGGCCAACACCGAATTGCATCTGGGCAGCACCTATGGCTTTGCGCCTGCAGCGTGCGCGGGTGCATTGGCCGGCGTCAACCTGATCGAGGCCGGCGGAGTGCTGGACAACGCACTGGAACTGGAACGCATTTTCAAACAGGTGCTGGAACCACTGCGACATGAAATTGAGCAGGTTGGGGATGTGCGCGCCGTCGGTGCCATGGCAGCCATCGAGTTTGTGATGGACAAGGCCAGCAACCGGCCGGCACCAGCTTTCCAGTATGCCGTGCACCACGCGAGCCTGCGTCGCGGTGTTCTCGGTATTTCACAGCGTGGCAAATGGCATTTGCGGCTACAACCGGCATTGACCATGGCGCCGGTGGTCTTCCGGCATAGTTGCGAGCAGATAGCCGCAGCCATCCGCGAGGTCGCGGTATGTCCTCCGGCCGAGAAGACAGACATACAGGATGCCGCCGCGCTCGCCCTGCGCTGATCCCGCGGTGTGTGCCGGTGCTACATTGTCGGAATGGAAGCTGAAACCCTGCAACTGGTTACCGAGCACAACGCCCGGTGGGCGGCGGCAGACCTGGATGGTCTGTTCGCGCTGTACCACCCCGAGATGGTGTTTACCGACCACTACACAGGTCATCGCTACGTCGGAGAGGCATTGCGCACCCATGTGACGGCGGTCATCAAACGTTCGAAGCTCGACTCGCTTACCTATACCGATCGAGTTCGGGTCGATGGCGATACTGCGACCTTGCGGTATCGCGAGGCCATCCGCTCGGCAAGCGGCGACGCACTGCTGACGGTCACCGCGTGTGATGTGGTAAGGGTTGAGCATGGCCTGATTGTTGCCATTGATGAATATGCGATCCCCGAACAGGGGGCTGAGCCTGTCCAAGTCAGTCGACCGGCAAAAAAACGTGCGCTAGAGCCTGGTAACCGGATGGAGAAGATCGGTTTGTCGGCACGGGAAATTGGTTATTTGCTGGCGGACCTGGACGCGTGGATGCAGACGGCCCGACCATTTTGCGATGCCGCGTTGTCATTGCAGCAGGTCGCGGCTGCAACGGGCTACACCCGTAATCAAATTTCCTTCGCCCTCAACCAGGTCAAGGGTGTCAGCTTCTTTGATTACCTGAACCGAATTCGCGTCGAATATCTGCTGCAAGCGGTGCCGATGCCGGTGGAAGGTGGCGTGGTAGCGTGGGCTGAGCAGGCTGGCTTTCGATCAACCAGCACGTTTTATGGTGCGTTTCGCGTCGTTACGGGGATGTCACCGGCAGCCTGGTTGACCACGCGTGCGGTCAATACTGACTAAGGTCGGCTTGCAGCGCACACCACGGTTTCCGCTTCCGCAAGTGAGCCAAAGGGAGGAGGTTCGACCAACGTGGATGTTTTGCCTTGACTGCAAATTGCTGGCTTTTGTCTGATCTTTCCCGGTCAATAAGACGTCGCTCACCGCAATGCTAAATAAATGAGCAGCCGCTTTGCACTGGTCAGCTGCAACCAGCATGGCGGTCAACAGGCACCAGCGCCCGCATGCTTACCACGGATGTGAAAATATCTCGCAAAATGCACCACATCTAAGATGTGGAGGCCTTCCTGTGGGCATCAACTTTGACTTGACCGACTTGCAAGCATTTCGTGCCGTGGTGGATCTCGGCGGCTTTCGGAAGGCCGCGGAGGCGATCAGCATTTCCCAATCGGCTTTGAGTCGCCGGATAGATAAGCTTGAGGACGCGCTCGGCGTACCTTTGTTCGAACGCACCACGCGCAGAGTGACGCTCACCACTATCGGGCGCGTGTTCGCCCGCAGTGCAGAACAATTGCTCGATGATCTCGATGTTGCACTGCTCAGCATCCGTGACATTTCATCCAGCCGCCTCGGTCACGTGACTGTGGCGTGTGTGCCTTCGGTAGCCTACTACTTCCTGCCTAACATCATTGCGAGCTATCACAGCCGTTTCCCACGCATCAGAGTAAAGCTCCTGGATACAAGCGCCAACGAGGTGCTTGGTGCTGTCATCAACGGCGAAGCGGACTTCGGCGTGAGTTTCATGGGCAGCCAAGAGCCCGAGATTGAATTCAAGGTGTTGCTGCAGGAGCGGTTTGTTGCAGCCTGCCGCAGGGACCATCCTCTCGCACGCAGCAAACAGGTGACCTGGAACGATCTTTATGAGCACGATTACGTGTCAGTGGACAAGACTTCCGGTAACCGCTTGTTGCTCGACCAGGCGTTGTCTGCCGTAGCACCACGCAAGCCAAGCGTATGTGAGACGCGGCACGTCACGACCATGTTGGGGTTGGTTGAAGTCGGGCTCGGTGTTGCTGCGGTGCCATCGATGGCCATGCCGGGGATCGACCACCCTATCCTCACGAGCGTCCCTCTCGTCGAGCCGGTGGTGAAACGGCGCGTGGGCATCCTGAAACGGCGCGGACGACCGCTCACGCCTGCTGCAGAGGCACTTCACCGGATGATCATTGAGGCGAAGCGCGGGACCGCCACAAGCAGTAATCGATAACGTGAACCCATTCACCTTGCAGTGACATCAAACATTTGAACCGTACGGCACGTTTGAACGTCTTTTTGCTGAAGGCTTAGCAGAAGCGTTGGGCTGCTCGTGAGACTCGGCGGAAGCGGGCACTCGGATACCAACGGGCAACCTATAGCATTGGCGGTACCGTGACAGGTTTAGCCAGCGGGCAGCAACTCACCCTGCTAGACAATGGGCGGGGTGTACTTGCGTTGTCGGCTAGGGGGAATACTTGACGGGTTTCTTCATGGCTCTATTCTCTCAAGAGTTGAAGCCTACTCAAAAACCTGGGCGCTTCACCGCGACATCAAACAGTGCAGTTCGTCCTGCAAATACGCTAGGTCGCCAACTCATGATTGGTCGAGCTGGAATTTTGCGGCAGCCTTGATCAGCGACCCCGAAAGGGTGGGCGGCGACACAATGTCCCGGCCAGGCATCAGTTTGCAGGCACAGAATCCAGTCCAGTCGATTTCACGTCAGCTTGGGCCTCAGGGGACGCGAGGTATTCAAGCAGCGCCTTGGCTTCCCCCGCGTGCAGCGCACCGACGGGGATCCCGGCAGCAAAGCGCGTGACGGACTGCAGCGACTCGGGAATCTTTCCGACGAAGGTAACACCTTGGATCGGAAGCAGTTCGCTTACCTGCTGGAAGCCGATTTCGTACTCGCCATTTGCTACGACGGATGCGACCGGTATCCGCTGGATCATCTTCGCCTTGGGTCTCACCTGTTCCTCGATACCCAGTTTCTTGAACAGTTCACGCTCGATGTAGACACCACTTGCACTGTCTGAATAGGCAATCGACTTTGCGTGCAACAGCACATGCTTGAGGTCCTCCGCCGAGTTGATGTCGGGCTTCGCCGCACCTTCGCGCACGACCATGCCGATGCGCGAATCGGCTAGCTCAACGCGCGACCCCGGTATCACTTTCCCTTGTCTGATCAGATCGTCAAGTGCGTAGCCCACCATGATGACGGCGTCTGCAGGTTCGCCACGCGTAAGCCGGTTCGGAATCGCTTCGGGTGATTTGCCCATTGACGGGCCGAGCGCTGTCTCAAGCTCGTTGCCCGTTTGCGAAGCGAACTTGGGCCCGAGCAATTTGTAGGCGGCGGTGAAGCCACCTGAACTCATGACATGCAGATCGGCGGCCTGTACGTTTACCGTCGTTACCATTGTTGCTGCAAGTGCTGCCGCACATAGCTTTAAAAGCCGGTTCTTCATCATGATTGCCTCGCAGAGTCGTAAACATCAGTACGCACGCGGGAAGAGCTGGGTATCAATGTGCCGGCGTCAGCGTCATCGCTTCGCGGCGACGATAAAGCGCGAAAGTCGCCAATAGTGCGCACAGGGCAGCGAAACTCATCCAGTAGCCTGGTGCGGCTTTATCCCCGGTCATGTGAATGGCTGCGGTCGAGATTGCGGGAGTGAAACCACCGAAGACAGCCGTCGCGAGACCATATGCAAGCGAGAAACCCGCGACGCGTACCTGGGCTGGCATCACTTCCGTGAGCGCGGCAATCATCGCGCCGTTGTAGATGCCGTACATGAAAGAGAGCCAGAGCAGCACACACAGCATGTTCAGGAAGCTCGGCGCGTGCGCGAGCAAGGAGAGTGCCGGATAGGCAGTGGTGATCGTCAACACCGTCATGCCAACGAGAATCGGCCGCCGGCCGATCTTGTCTGAGAGTGCGCCGCCGATGGGCAACCACAGGAAATTCGACACACCGACACACAAGGTCACGAGCAGGCTATCGGCGGTACTAAGGTGCAGCACCGTTTTGCCGAAGGTTGGCGCATACACGGTAATGAGATAGAAACTCGTGGTGGTCATAGCCACCAGCATCATGCCCGCAATAACGACGGCCCAGTTTTGAGCCAACGTACCGAATACTTCCTTCATGCTTGGACGATGCTTGCGGGCCTTGAACTCCTGCGTTTCTTCAAGACTACGGCGCAGTACGAAAATAAACGGCACGATCATGCAGCCGACGAAAAACGGTACGCGCCATCCCCACGAGGCAATAGCGGCTGCGCTCAGCCATTGATTCAGGGCGAAACCGAGACCTGCGGCGACGACGATCGCGACTTGCTGGCTGGCGGACTGCCAGCTTGTGAAAAAGCCTTTGCGGCCGGGCGTGGCTATTTCGGCCAGATATACCGACACCCCGCCCAACTCCGCACCTGCCGAGAAGCCTTGCAGGAGCCGCCCAAGCAATACGAGCGCGGGCGCTAGAAGGCCTATCGTGGCGTAGCCTGGGACGAATGCGATCAAGATCGTACCGCTTGCCATGATGGAGAGCGTGACAATGAGTCCTTTCCGGCGGCCCACGTCATCGATATATGCACCAAGCACAATCCCGCCGAGTGGTCGCATCAAAAAGCCGGCGCCAAAAACCGCGAACGTCATCATCAACGAAGCGAACTCGCTCGCGGTGGGAAAGAACACGTTTGCGATCTGTGTAGCGTAGAAACCGAACAGGAAGAAGTCGAACTGCTCCAGGAAATTCCCGGCAGTGACGCGGAAGACCTGTGAGATCTTTGAATGCCCTTTCGAAGGGCTGGAAGAGGTGTGCATCGAAGTGTCTCCAGGAGTCCAAAAAAGGCCGTGGCCCGGCCGATTGTCGTTTTTGGGCATGTTCCCCGGAGAGACTCACAAACAAAAGTGCATTTTTTGAATTGATTGATACCAATTTGCGATCAATAGCAACGAATCGATGCCGTCTCATCAGCGCCGGTTGAGTCTGATGCGCAATTGCTTGCTCGAACTACCTAACCTCACAGGGGATGCTGAGCGTTCCGGTTCGCGTAGGTCGGTTTATGCATTTCGACACCAGCATGGCTTACCCTGCGATTACGTCCTTGAGATAGATAGAAATGGACAGGGCCGAATGGCTCATGTGAGCAGCGTTGTTGACGAAGACCTCCTCAGCGTTGCGCTCGATGGCGTTCAGGGAAGCCGAGAAGTAACTGGGCAATGACTGTGAAAGCGGCCTCAGCCCAGCCGAGCCGTCACCTCTTTGCTGGCCTGGTGCAGTACCGCCGACATTGAAGCCAGGTCTGCCAACGCGTTGAGCAAACCCAAATCGTGGGTCGTGTTGTTGCGGCGGCTTGCCACGACTCCAATATGGCTGAAACAGACAGCCCGGCCAGCGCGTGTGAGCGCCCGCTTTGGCCGAGGAATAGTCGGTGATGGTCCTCCACTTGAGGCCGAATTCAAGCGGCGCCTAATCCCAAACATGTACCTTGTTACCCTGACTATCCCTGAACTCATTGGCAAGGATGATCAGCAGATCCACCAGCGCCCACACGCCCACTCCGCCTAGGGTGCAGAGCATGGCGATGGCCGTGTTCTTCTTGCCGGCATAGAAGCGGTGGGCGCCGAAGACGCCGAAGAAAAGGCAGAGCAGGGCGAGCAGCGGGCCATTGAGCTCGCTTTGCGGTATCGGGTTCTTGTCCATGGTTCCTCCCCATAGCTCGTCTCGGCGGACGATCCGTGTTTTTGGCCGGTTCCGGCTGGTGCCGGCATGTCGGCTGCGATGGTATGCCAGCCGGCGGGGCAGGGCATAGCGGCAGTTGCGGCTTGCGGGGTGGATGCAACAGCCTGCCGGACTGGCCTTGCTCGAGAGTCGCTAAAAAACCCAGCGAAGCGATTCTGGCTAGGCGTGCGAGCGCAGACAGTACAACTAGTACGGCAAGCTCGCGCAACAACGCCAGAAGGGTTTTATTAGCGGCTCTCAGAACCAGTAGTCTTTTACGCAGCGCCCATCGCGCGGCAGGTCGTCGAAAGTATCGAAACCGTCGAAATGGTCGATGGGGATATGCGCCACCGCAGCTGGCTCGGCCAGGCGCAGGTTGACGGCGATACGGCGTCGGCCGTCGTCGTCGGCCTTCCGGGCGCGCCAGTAGGCCACGCAGCCGCAGGTTGGGCAGAAGTGGAATTCAATGGCCTTGCCGCGCACATAGGCCTGGGTGGGGCCGGAGATGTGGATGCCGTGGCCTTCGTAGTCGTAGGCCCAGAGCACGCCGTAGCGGCGGCAGACGGTGCAGTTGCAGGCGGTGGCGCCGTCCGGTTCGGCGTCGAAGCGCCAGTGAACAGCGCCGCAGTGGCAGCTACCTTCAATCATGAGTGGTCCCCTCGCTACCGATATGTAGTCTGAAGCTTGCCCAGTGTAGTGCCAGACGCGGTCGCTGGTACAAGGGCTGTCGGTGTGGTGTCGCATGGGCGTCATCTCCGCCACATGACGTTTGTCACCCTCAAGTGGTGAGGCTTGTGACTACAGCGGCGGGCGGCGGGTTTGCACAATGGCGGCACATCAACCCACAACACACACCGCCATGACCACCGCCTTCGCTTTCAATACTTTCAGCAATGTTGACTCGCAAGAAGCCCTGCAGGCCGCCCGTCTGCGCGATCTGCGCCGCCGGCGCGGGGTGGGGGCGCTGGTCTTCTCGTTCTTTGGCGCTGTCTGGCTGGACATGGGGGTCTGGTTTGCCAGCCATAGCGCTTGGCAAGTGGCCGCCGTGGTGGCCGTGGGCCTGGTGCTGGCCCTGGTCGCTCTGCGGCAGGTGCGCATGCACCGTGCCGGCAATCTGCCGGGCGATACGGCACCCGAGCTGGCCGCCGAGCAACAGGAACGCGACAAGGCCTTCTACCGCGTCAACCGCTGGCAGGGGCAGGCCTGTTTTGCCACGGTGATCGGGCTGAACTTCGCTCATATGCCGCAGTGGATCGCCCCGGTCATCATGCTGATCGTCGGTGCGCACTTTCTGCCGCTGGCCAAGGTCTTCAAATCGACCGCGCACGTGGTGACCGGCTGGGCCATGATCGCTACTGCCCTGATCTACCCCTGGCTGGGCACCCAAGGACCGACCAACCCCTACGGCCCCATGGCGGCCGGTGTGATCTTGTGGCTGAGCGCCGCCTGGGCTTGTTGGGCTTACCGTAACGAAGGGGCACACGGCGGCCGGTAAGCGGGTCCACCTGATTAGTAGCCCATAGACAAAACGGCCGGTCTACCTCGCAAGGTGGACCGGTCGTTGGTTTATGGCGTGGCGGGCGGCGAACGTGAAGGTTGCCCGCAGCGCCAGAAGGGCTCTATTGGCGGCGCTTAACCCGGCTGGCCAAGCTGGCGGCAGAGCGAGTCCTTGAACGGCCCGCGGGCCTGGGTCCAACCATCACCCGGCGAAGTCTGGGCGCAAACGGTGGTGCGGTCCGACGGGCTCTGCCAGATATACCAGGGCGCGGGGGCTGCCAGGGCCACGAGGGATGCGAGGGTGGTCAGGGTGAGGGCGATAAGGCGCATGGGGGTGTCCAGTCTTGCTGTATGACGGCCAGTATAAGACAGGTCAATATCTGGGGCGTTCCTGCGCGAGGCTACTGAGCGCATCAGAGATGCATGCCCAGCCAGATAACGGACTTGGTAGCGCGGCTGACGATGGGGTGGATTATTCGGTCCCATCCTGAATCACGGCTGTGGGTTGCAGAGTGATCGTGGTGTAGCTGCTCCTCGGTCACGATTTGCGCAATGATAGATGCGGCGTTTTCATCTTCGCCGGCCAGGGCTGCCAGCTGCTGCTCCAGGTGCTGCAGTACAACCTTTTCCACCGCCACGGTGGTGGCGTGTATGGCCCGTGCACCGGCCAACCCTGTTATGCAGCCCAACACCCACCCACCAAGCCAGCACAGCCAGTAGCTGCGGCAGCGGCGTAGATTGCGCTGCTGTAGGGCGTGACCAAAGAGCGCTCGGTGCCCTTGTTCATCGGCACGGAATTGATGCAGGTCTTGAACCAATGAGGGCGCTGTCCAACGGGCCAGCCATATTTGCGCGCTATAGATGGCGACAGCACCATTTTCGCCGGCATGGTTGACCTTGAGCAGGCGGTCACCCAAGCCTTCTCCCCGATGTAACCGAGCACTGATGAGGTGGGCTGGCGCTTGGTTAGACATGGTCAGCAGGTCACGCCAGCCACTGGTAAGCCAACGCCACCAAGCCCAGCCACAACAGCCCACCCACGATCAAGAGGGCACCCTGGTTTACCCCGGCCAGCATGTCGGCATAGTCTGCAGCGCGGACGGCGCCGGGGGTGCTGCTGGTGGAGTGGGCCATGTCGGTGGCGGCCGGGTTGTCACCTAGGCGCGCTCCCCTGGCCATCAAGAGGCCCAGCACGCAGAGGCCGATGGCGACGAAGAAACCGGTATTAGCGAGCGGGATGGCTGCTATCTGGTGCCGGTACCAAGCGATACCTGTTGTCAGGAGGGCGGCAGCAAACTGGGTGGCGGTCAGGAAGATCAGGGTGGGTTTGAGGCGCATGCGGCAGAAGGAAAGTGATACAAAATATGAACAGGACCTTCGTGCAACTTAGGGTTGCGTGAAGCTAAACCATTAACTTTAAAGCAAAAGTTGTCTAGGCATGGTGCCGGCCGGCGGTTTTTGATTTGTAACAAATACTTACAAGAGGATCAGTACAAACTTATTTAATTCTTGTATATTGAAGCCTTCCTCCTCCTCTGGCCCACCCGCTTCGGCGACGTGGGCCTCTTTTTTTGTCTCGCGCGGGGAGTGCGGCTATAAAGGTGGCTGCCTGTCGCCGGGTGGCGACATTCCATCAGGATCACCATGCTGCTTGCCTTGCTGCGCCGAACCCTCTGCCTGCTACCGCTCTTGCTGGCGGCCTGTAGCGTGCCTTTATCCGAGGCGAATTTCAATCAGACGCCCGAGGCGCGCTTTCTGCGCAATATGGTGGACTGGTTGGCTGCGCACGACTATGCCACGCTGGAACGGCAGGGCGATGCCCAGCTCGATGCCCAGACCCTGCGTTCCGGCCTGGAGCGCATGGCGGCCAGCCTGCCCAAGGGGGCGCCGTTGGATGTATCGCCAGTCACCTGGCAGGTGATGCTGAGCAACACCCACGGCCGAATGGCGACGGTGGCGGCCGAGTACCACTACCCTGGCAACCGGTGGCTGGTGGCGTCGGCCCAGCTATCGGGCGAGCCCGGCAGCTTCCGTATTGTGGGCTTCAGGCTCGAACCCCTGCCCATGCCCATGGCGCAGCTGCATGCCTTCAAGCTGGCCGGCAAAGGGCCGGTGCACTACTTCTTTTTGCTGATGACCCTAGGCGCCATGCTCATCACCCTGGCGGCGCTGGTGCTGTGCATCCGTACCCGTGGCCTGCGTCGCAAGTGGTTGTGGGTGCTGTTTATCCTGGTGGGTGTGTGCGCCGTCACGCTCAACTGGACCACCGGTGCCATCGGCGTGAACCCGCTCTATTTCAATCTCTTCAGCGCCGCCTTTATGCGCCTGGGCTGGTCCGGGCCATGGCTGATCTCCTTCTGCATACCGGTCGGGGCCTTGGTCTTTTTGTGGAAGCACGGCCGCAAGCCGGCTGAGCCAGCCGAACCGGCTGAGCCGGTGGTGGTAGTAGAGTAGTGCGTCCTGATGGGCAGGTTTGCAACAGGGCGGCACGGTGCCCGCAAGAAAGGTCTTGCGCTCAAGCAGGCTTGAGCTTCTAGGCTGCGGTACAAGCGCTGGGGCAGATGCCCCGGCCATCTGCTACCCAGGAGCGAACACCATGAGCCATGCCACCAGCACCACCCTCTACCGTGTAGACAAGTTCACCGTGCCGCTTGCCGCCGTGGCAGTCTTTACCGAGCGGCTGCGCACCATTCAGCAACTCCTGTCCGGCCAGCCCGGCGTGCGGCAGAACCTGGTGCTCACCCAGCCGGCCGGGCTGGATGCCACCCAGATGGTGACCATAGTCGAATGGGAGAGCGAGGCCGCCATGGCTGCCGCCAAGGCCTTTACCCAACGCCACTATGCCGAGCAGGGCTTTAACCCGGCGGCCTTTATGCAGGAACACGGCATACGGCCGGATTTTGGCGTCTACCAGGCGCTTTGATGGGACCGGCCAAGGCCGGTGTATGCTACTGGGTATGGCCTTCTACCGCTTTGAACTGCATGCGCCCGTTACGCCGCCAGAATTGGTGCAGCGCCTGCAGGCGGTTTCCTGCCAACCCAAGTTCAGTTTGTTGCGCGCCTGGCCGGAGGTGCCGCCGGGCTACCTGTTTATTGGTGAGGTGACGGCGGATGCCTTCGCGCTGCGGCGGCATATACGCTACCGCAATTCGTTTTTGCCGCAGATCAGCGGGCAGATCAGTGCCGATGGGAGTGGCAGCCGGGTTGTGGTTGGCATGTCGCCGCACCTCGTGGTGATCATCTTCATGCTTTTCTGGCTCAGCCTGCCGACGTTTATGCTGTTTTCGGCGCCATTTCATGGCTGGGAAAGGTTAATCCCGCTGGGCTTTATCGCCTTTGGGCTGGGCCTGGTCTCCGCTGGCTTCTGGCCCGAGGCGCTCAAAGCCCGGCGCATGCTGACCGAGCTGTGCGAGGCGCCCCGCCAGACCGATAGTGGTGACGAATTTCCTAAGTCCCTGCTTTAGCTCCCCGGCGGCAATAGTTCGCAGCGCCGCAACCATCGTCTGGTTTAGACTGCCGCCCCGATCTGACCCACCCCGAACACCATGAACGACAAGAGCTGGTTTGCCCGCATAGAGACCCGTAACGAGGCACTGACCGAGCTGGAACGCGCCGGTAGCGGCCTCTATGTGCTTGCCGCCCTACAGCTGCTGGCCGCGATTGTGCTGGGCTACTGGCAGCTGCTGCCAGCGTTGCTGTTTGCCGGTTTGGGCTATGCGCTCAAGCAGCACCACAGCCGTAAGGCAGCATTGGTGCTGGCGGTTCTGGCTGCGCTGGCGGTGCTGTGGAATATCGCCTGCATGGTGGTCACCAGCCTGCCTACCGGCACCCACCTGTTGGTGAGCCTGGTGCTGCTCTGGGTGAGCTGGCGCGCGCTGTCGGCGACTGCCTTGCTGGCGCAACGTGAGGCACTGGGCAACTGAGCACAGCCCTCGGTGTTTGATCGCAAGCTATCGGCGCTGGGGCACCTCACCTGCCCGGCATTGCCATATCAGTCATCGCCCTGACCCCGGGCTCCACAAGGCTCCCATGGCGCTCGCCGGGCGAGTGTTTGAGTGTGCAACTGCCGACAAGAATCCAAACGGGATGACCGCTCACGTTCACTCCCCGGTAAAACGCGCCTATCTCTTCATGCAAAGCCGTTCGTCGGCATTCTGACCGTGGAATAAGGCGTCCAGGCGGCTATCCCCCAAATGGATGATGCGGTGGTCCAGCCGTCGGCCTATCACGCTGCAACAAGTTCGGCATGTCGCTGCTGCTCCAAGGTCTGTCTTGGGGGCGGAGGGCGAGCTGTTGTCTGCGGCTGGCTTTTCAGCCTGGATAACGCGGTGAAGCATGCCTGGCCCTTGTGGTGGTGAGGCGCGTGCTGAGAGCCCCCACGCCTTGATGCCCGTGTTGTGCCTTGGTGCCTACGAAAGGAGCTGTCATGCCGAGTACCCTGACCTATCCAGGTGTGTACATCGAAGAAATCAGCAGCGGTGTGCGGACGATAACCGGGGTGGCGACATCGATCACCGCCTTTGTCGGGCGTGCGCTGCGTGGCCCGGTCGACGAGGCCATCACCATCAATAGCTATGGGGACTTCGAGCGTATTTTCGGTGGGCTGTGGGCGCCCAGTTCGCTTGGCTATGCGGTGCGGGACTTCTATCAGAATGGGGGGAGTCAGGCGGTGATCGTCCGCTTGTACCACCCTCGCTATGCCGATGCCGACGCCAGGTCGGCCGCGCAGGCAGCGGCGACGGCGACAGCCGCCGCCGCCACCGGGGCGGATGTGGCGGCGGCCGTTAGCGCTGCAGCGGCCAAGGCTGCCAGCTATACCACCGCAGGTGAGAAAGACGCGGCCAAGGCTGTGGCCGACGCAGCCGCGTTGGCAGGTAGTAAGGCCGGTGCCACGGTTGCAACGGTGGGCGCTGCGGCCAATGCCGCGGCCGATGTGGCAGCGCCGGCGACCAAGGCCACCCTGTCGGTGAAAGGACTGCCGCTGGAGGCGCGCTATGAAGGGAGCTGGGGAAACCAGCTGCGTGCACGCATTGATCATGACGTTGCCGGGGCGGATGCTACGCTGTTCAACCTCGCCATCCGCGATGGCATGACAGGCAAGGTGGAGCTGTTCCGCAATGTATCGGTAGCCTCCGGCCATGTTCGACGGGTAGACAAGGTACTGGCGAACGAATCGCAGCTCGTCGTCGTGGCGGGCGCCCTGCCTTCCAGTCGACCCGATGCCCATGCAACGCCGACCTCGGCCAGCGATACCTGGAGTGACGCGTCTGGGATGAATGACAAGGTCGCCGATGCCGCTAAGGCGGTGGACGGTGCGGCCCTGATTCAGGACGATTTCACCGGTAACGGCAAGGAGGACAAGAAGGAAGGCCTCTATGCCCTCAAGAAGGCCGATCTCTTCAATATCCTCTGCCTGCCACCCTACAAGGATGACGGGAGCGTGGACACAGACTTGGTGGGAACTGCCGCCACGTTTTGCGAGGGCAGACGCGCCATGCTGCTGGTGGACCCGCCCAGCACTTGGGTCAACAAGGACGCTGCCAAGAGTGGGGTGGATGGGGTCGGGACCAAGAGCAAGAACGCTGCGTTGTTCTTCCCCAGGCTGAGGCAATCGGACCCCATGCGCGACGGGCAGGTGGGTGACTTTGCGCCCTGCGGTGCGGTTGCCGGCCTGTTTGCGCGGACCGACACCAACCGCGGTGTCTGGAAGGCGCCGGCCGGGCTGGAGGCCACCTTGGTGGGTGTACCGCAATTGAGTGTGCCGCTGAACGATGCCGAGAATGGTGAGCTCAATCCGCTGGGCATCAATTGCCTGCGGGCCTTCCCGGCGGCGGGGCGGGTGATCTGGGGGGCACGTACTCTGCAGGGTGACGACCGCCTGGCGTCGGAGTGGAAGTACATCCCGGTGCGGCGTACCGCCTTGTATATCGAGGAGAGCCTGTACCGCGGTACCCAGTGGGCAGTGTTCGAGCCCAATGACGAGCCCCTGTGGTCGCAGCTGCGGCTGAGTGTGGGGGCCTTCATGCACAACCTGTTCCGCCAGGGGGCCTTCCAGGGGGCGTCGCCCAAGGAGGCCTACTTTGTGAAATGCGATGGGGAGTCGACCACCCAGAATGATATCGATCTGGGCATCGTCAACGTCGTGGTCGGCTTTGCGCCGCTGAAACCAGCGGAATTCGTGGTTATCCGGCTGCAGCAGATCGCTGGCCAGCTCGCGGTCTAGGTCTTGAAGGGATATTTGTCATGGCACAGTTTACCGTCAACACCCAGCGCTTCGATCCCTACAAGAACTTCAAATTCCAGGTGTTCTTTGAAGGGAGCACCACCCCGGTGGCCGGAATAAGCAAGGTCGGCGGCCTCAAGCGGACCACCGAGGTGGTCAAGCACCGCGACGGCGGCGACCCTAGCAGCAGCCGCAAGTCGCCTGGGCGCAGCGAGTATGAGGCGGTCACGCTGGAGCGCGGCGTGACACACGACCGGGAATTCGAGCAATGGGCCAACAAGGTCTGGAATTTTGGTGCGGGCCTGGGGATGGAGGTCTCGCTCAAGGACTTTCGCAAGAATCTGATCATCAAGGTCTACAACGAGGCTGGGCAGGTCGCGCTGGCCTACAAGCTCTACCGCTGTTGGGTGAGTGAGTTTCAGGCCTTGCCCGACCTCGATGCCAATGCCAACGCGGTTGCGATCCAGCATATCAAGATCGAGAACGAGGGCTGGGAGCGGGATGTCGAGGTGGCCGAGCCGCAGGAACCCAGCTACACCAACCCGGCTTGATGAAGTGGCGCTGAAAGCCCGGTATGGACACCGCGACCCTCTTTACCCTCTGGGACCAGGGCTGTGGGCAGCCACCCGTGCAACGGGCGCTCTGTCTGCTGGCCGCGGCTTGGCCGGAGCGCGCCTATGCCGGCTGGGCCGAGGTCAGCATAGGCGAACGTGACGAGTACCTGCTGCGCTTGCGGGAGCGGCTGTTCGGCCAGCAGCTGCAATGTGTGGCGACTTGCCCAAATTGTGCGCAGGCGCTGGAATTGAGCTTCGAGACCACGCAGATCCGTGCGTCGGCTCCCCTGCCGGCGCTTCCGCTGGCTATGGAGGCGGACGGCTACAGTCTGAGCTTCCGGTTGCCTAATAGTGGCGATCTGCTCGACGCGCTGGAACAGCCCGAGTCTCAGCGGTGCCGGCGGCTGATGGTGCGCTGCGTGATGTCGGCCAGCAAGCAGGGCGAAGCAGTGGCGGCAGCGCAACTACCCGATGCGCTACTGGCGCAGCTGTCTGACCATCTGGCCGTGCTAGACCCGCAAGCGTCGGTCGAGCTGGCCCTGGTGTGTCATAGCTGTGCACACCAGTGGTCGACCCTGTTCGACATTCTCTCCTACCTCTGGGGCGAGATCGAAGATTGGGGCGAGCGCTTGTTGCTGGACATCCATGCGCTGGCTCTGGCCTATGGTTGGAGCGAGCGGGATATTCTTGCCCTCTCCCCCCAGCGGCGGCAGCGCTATCTGGCCATGATCGGGGCCTAGATGAGCGACTTCTTCGCCAGCTTGCTGGATCGCGCCACGGTACAAGGCACCGTATTGGAGCGCCGCCGTCCCAGCCGCTTTGAGCCACTGGTCACGCACGTGGCTGGGCTGCAGGGTGATGCGTCACGCACCTTGCTGGCCACAAGCGCGAGCCCATTCTTGGATGCAGACCTGATCATGGCCGAGCCAGCCTTTGCTTGGCCATCGCCGCCCTGGGGCGTGGCGATGGCGCCGCCACAGGCTGATAGCGGTGCCATGCCGGTCCAACCAGCGACTTTGCGCGATGCGCCGCTTGCACCGAGTGAGACGGTGGCTGGCGCAAACGCCGATGCTGCGGTGATGTCGCCAAGGCATGCCGTCCCACTGTCCTCCGCACCACAAGGGGAACGTGGGGCGGGGCCTTCTGCTACGCCAGGCCCTGCTCCGGCAAGCACGGTGGCTTCTGTGGCCATCCTGGAGGCAAGGGTGACGTCCGGACAAGCCGAGGATGGTCCCGCAGAACCTCCTCCGCTAACCCGGCCTGAGCCGGCAGGGGCACTGGTGCGGCCGTCGCAATCGATGCAGCCCCGACCGCTGGAGATCAGCCAGGTGCAGGCGCTGGGTTCGGAGGACTTGCTCATTCCCCTGAGAGCGAGTGGGGAAGGGAGGGTTTGGGCAGCCCCCACCGCCACGCCCGCGTTGCCGCCCGCTGCACTGCGATCAAGCTCCACCAACGTTGAGGTCATGGCGGGCGAGGCCAGCCGGCGGGGGGCGAACCGGCCCTCGGTGCAGCCCATGTTCCCGCCCTTGCCCAGACCACAAGCGGCGTTCAAGGACCAGCGCCAGTCTGCTGCGCCATCGCCGCAGCCTGCCCCCACCATCCATGTGAGCATAGGCCGGATCGAGATCCGGGCCAGCACGGCAGCCAACAAGGGTACGCCGCCGGCCCAGCCCACTGGCCCCAGGCTGAGCCTGGAGGCCTACCTGAAGGCGCGTAATGGAGGCGGCCGATGAGCGGGCCACTGGCCATCGCCGCGGTGACGGTGACACTGAAGGACCTGCTCAGCGACGGGCTGGTCAATCACGACCTGTCGGTGGTGGGCAGCTTTGCAGTGTCCGCCTCGCCGCCCGACCGGATCACCGTGGGCAGCGAGGAACCCAATCAGCTCAACCTGTTCCTGTACCAGGTCACACCCAACCCCGGTTGGCGCAATGTCGGGTTGCCGAGCCGCGATCCGCAGGGTGGGCGCTCAAGCAACCCACCTCTGGCACTGGATCTGCACTACCTCCTGAGCGCCTATGGCAGCCGGGACTTGAATGCCGAGATTCTGCTGGGCTATGCCATGCAGCTCCTGCATGAGAACCCCATTCTCACCCGCGAGCAACTGCGTACCAGCTTGGGCAGCAGCCCCTTGTTCGTTGATCCAGATCTGGACGGCGCCGGCACCGCCGGCAGCATTGCCGGGGTGTTTGGCAGCCTGTCGGCCGTCGATCTGGCGGACCAGGTCGAGTTGATCAAGATCACGCCGGTCTACCTCTCCGCCGACGAACTGTCCAAGCTCTGGACGGCCATGCAGGCACGGTACCGGCCCAGCATGGCCTATACGGTATCGGTGGTGCTGATCCAGGCGACCTCCCCCGCGCAGGCGCCGTTGCCGGTGCTGAGACGGGGCGAGGATGACCGAGGACCAGTCACTACTGCCGCACTGGCGCCTGCCTTGTCCGGCGTACGTTCGGCAGTGTCTGATACCTTCCCGGCGGTGCGGCTGGGTGACGGTCTGGTGGTGCTGGGTAGCAACCTGACACCGGCACCCGGCATGGTCGCCGTGCTGGATCACACCATGGCGGGGCAGCGCAATGAGCTACCGGTCAGCGCGGGCCCGGTGGCCGGCAGCTTGCTCGTGCAACTGCCCACCTTCGATCAGGGGGGCGACGTCATGCAGGCCTGGAGTGTGGGGGTCTGGAGCCTCTCATTGCGGTTGGATGCGGCAAAGCCGCAGCTGGCCTTGCGTTCCAACAGCGTCCCGCTGGCGCTGGCACCGCTGGTTGCCTTGCAGTCGCCAGTGCCACCGGCTGCGCCGGATCAATCGGCAGTCTGCGCGGTAGGAGATGTGGTAAGGCTCAGCTGTGCACCGCGTTTGCAGGCGCGTCAGCTGGCTCTGACCGAGGTCCTGTTCGGCAGCCTGACCGTGCCCGTGCTGGACATCGACACGCCGGCCGATACCAGTCTGCCTAGCGTGGTGTCATTCAAGGTGCCGGATGCTGGCACCGGCACCTATCTGCTGCGCTTGCGGGTGGAGGGGATAGACAGCTTACCGGTCAAGGTCGATGCAGCGACAGGGCGCATCCAGTTTGATGACCATCTCAAGTTGAGGTTGCCATGAGCGATGTCGACTGGCATGACGCCAACAACCGCTATCTGGCGGCCTCCTTGCAGTGGCTGCGGCTAAGCCTGCTGGCACTGGTACCTCCCGAGGCTGCTGCCGCTGCGCCGGATTCCGCCGGCCCCGTCAAAGCGCCGGGCTTGCTCGATTGGTTCAGGCGGGGAGATAAGGGTGAGACACCGCCGCTTCAAAAGGCGCTGCCGCCCCCCAGCAGTGCCGACCGCCTGGCGCAAGCGGCGGAGGAGAGGCTCGCGGCCGGTCGCTGTGATCCACCGCCGGCCTTGCTACAACTGGCCGAGCGCTTCGGTCTCTCAGATTTTGAACGCGATACCTTGCTGTTATGTGTAGCAGCCGAGCTTGATCCAGGCCTGGGTGCCTTGTTCGCCGCGCTGCCGGGCCATGTCGGCCGCGCTTATCCGACCTTTGCATTGGCCATGCAGATACTGGGCGAACCCGCCTGGGAGGCACTGTCGCCGCATCGACCATTGCGTTACCTGCGTCTTCTGGAGATCAACCAGCCGGGTATAACGGCGCTGACGGTGGCGGGTTTGCGTGCCGATGAACGCATCGTCAATTGCATCAAGGGGCTCAACGTACTCGATGAGCGCCTGAGCCTGCTGGTGAGCATGCCGTATGCCGACTGTGGGCGCCTGGCAGCTTCGCAGTTGGCCGTGCTGGAACAGATGACCGAGCGGCTGAGGCAGGGTGCAGCGGCGGTGACGGTACCGATCATGCTGCTCTTGGGGGCAGACCGCGGCAGCAAGGCTTGCCTGGCCGCCCATGTTGCAGGGGCAGTGCAGCGCCAACTGTACCCTATGGCGCTCTCGGACCTGCCTGCTTCGCATGCGGAGCTTGAGACCTTTGCCCGCCTCTGGCAGCGCGAGACGCTATTGCTGCCGGTGGCGCTATATATCGACGCCGAGGAGCTGGATACCGCCAGCCAGGAGCAGGTTTCCGCGCTGCAGTGGTTGCTTAAGCGGGACTTGGGCCTGGTATTTCTGGGTCTGCATGAACGGCCCGCCTGGGGGCTGGCCAATAGTCATGGTGTGACGGTCGAGCGGCCCAGAACCACCGAGCAAAGACAAGCTTGGCTGGATGCCTTGAGTCGGATGGACCCGACCAGTGACTGGGCTACGACTGCCACCATGCTGGCCGGGCAGTTCTCGCTCAATCTGCGTGATATCGAGACCGTACTAGCGCCTGTCGAGGACATGCTGGCCGGCAGTGCATTGGAGCGTGCGGTCTGGCAGGGCTGTTGCGAGCTGAGTCAGCCGCGGCTTGATCTGTTGGCGCAAAGGCTGGACCCCAAGGCCGGCTGGGATGACCTGGTACTGCCGACCGAAGCGGCCGGCCTGCTGCGCCAGCTCGTGGCCCAGGTACGTGGACGTTACCGTGTCTATGAGGAGTGGGGCTATGCCCAAAAGACGGCACGTGGCCTGGGTATCAGTGCGCTGTTTGCCGGCGAGAGTGGTACCGGCAAGACCATGGCGGCGGAGGTCCTGGCCCGCGAGCTGCAGCTCTCGCTCTATCGTATTGATCTGTCGGCCATCGTCAGCAAATACATCGGTGAGACGGAGAAGAATCTGCGCAGATTGTTCGATGCCGCCGAGCAGGGCGGCGCCATCCTGTTCTTCGACGAGGCGGACGCCCTGTTTGGCAAGCGTAGCGAGGTCAAGGACAGCCATGACCGCTACGCCAATATCGAGGTCAACTACCTGCTGCAGCGCATGGAGGCCTTTTCCGGCATCGCCATCCTTGCCACCAATATGAAGAGCGCGCTGGATACCGCCTTTATGCGGCGCCTGCGCTTTATCATCAACTTCCCCTTCCCAGGGCCGGCAGAGCGCAAGCTGATGTGGCAAAAGGCATTGGCGCCCGCAGTGCCGAAGGAGGTGCTGGACTTCGAGCGCTTGGCGCGCTTCAACCTGTCGGGCGGCAATATCCAGAGCATTGCGCTCAATGCGGCCTTCAGTGCTGCGGGCGTGGGGCAGCAAGTAGGCTCGGTGAGCATGGCCATGCTGCTGTCCGCTACCCGTACCGAGCTGCGCAAGCTCGACAAACAGGTCAATGAGTCCGAGTTCCGGATGGCCCTCAACGGCGGGCACGCACCATGAACGTCGTCCTCCACATCGAGCGGCTGATCATAGACGGGCTGGACATCGACCCACGGCAGGGCCGGCGCCTGCAGGCGGCGATCGAACAGGAACTGGTTGCGCTGTTGAGCGGACAACAAGGCCGCTCCGTTACCGCCGAGCGGTCCGGGCCACTGTCGGGCAGTACCGGACCGCTGCAGATCGGCAGTCTGCGGCCTGAGCAGCTCGGGCCTCAGATCGCGGCGGCGGTGATGGGGCGGATCGACGTGCTGTCGAGCGGAGACAGGCATGAGTGAGGTGTTCGAGACTGCCGGCTTCAAGGAGCGTACGCGGCGAGATAGCGCGGCGCTCACTCGCCCTCCGGCACAGACGTCATTGCCACAATGGGCACCACCCGTGGTGGAAGCGGTGCTGGGTGGTGCCGGCACCCCGCTGCCTGAGGCGGTACGCCACCCTTATGAGCTGCAGCTGGGGCGGGACTTCAGTGGCGTACGCATCCATACCGACGGCAAGGCGGCGCAATCGGCCGAGGCGGTGGCGGCACGTGCCTATACGGTGGGCCAGGACGTGGTGTTCAACCAGGGGCAGTTCCAGCCTGGCAACCGTGAAGGCCAGCGCTTGCTGGCACATGAGCTGACGCACGTAGGGCAGCAGGGCGCAGGTACGCGCAGCGGGCCCATCCGCCTGGCGCAGAGCGCAATCCATGAGGCGGAAGCGCAAGCCAACGAGCACGCGGCCACCACCTTGCCGGTCCAGGCCAGCATGACGACCGGGGTGCTGCAGCGTACCCCTGCTGCCCCAAGCTGGAAGGGCAGTGTTGCGGTCTATGACCGCTCCCAGGTTGCAGTGACACCGATTGCCGACATCAATCTGGCCAATGGCGGCAAGGCGGCTGCGCAGACGGTCACTGCCACGATCAGCGCCGCCGGCGCCAACCACCTCACCTGGGAGCTCTACGACGCAACCGACAGCATGGTCGATGGCTTCAGCACCCAGCCTACGGCCAAGCAGGCGTTGACGGCGCCGTACACACTTGGCACCACCCTGCTCGGCAGCCTGGGCCACGGACGCTGTACCGTCCGCTGTGTGGCCCATAAGGATGGTACCCCGCTCGCCTATGCGGACCAGCGCTTCTTTGTGAACAAGAACGACATCGTGGCGGTGAAGGCAAGGCCTGCGCTGGCCGCAATCGGTGCAGCGCCGGGCAGTTTCAGCGTGGGCGAGGTGGCCGCGGCCAAGGCCAGAGACATGATGCTCGAGCACCAGGAATCCATCGCCAAGACGGGCACCGGTACCTTGCAGGGCAATCAGTGCAGCGCGCCGGTCGCCGGCGTTGCGCAGTCCGATTGCACCCAGTATGTGTATGACATCCTCAAATATGCCTTCAGTGCCAAGGGCGATGCAGCGACCTGGAAAAAGGTGGCGACGACCGCAGCCAAGAGCAGCGGCAGTGGTGGCCTGCGCGGCACGGCACTGCAGGCGGCGCTGGAGTCTCAGGCGGGTTGGAAGGGCGTGTTCTGGGCGCCGAGCCCACGCAACCCGGAGGACGGAACCTCCGAGCACCCGGCTGCCTACAAGCGTGTCCGCAAGGAAGGACGCTACTCCAAGGATGATGTCCTGGTCGAGAAGACCAAGTCTGTCGTCGACTTCCGCCCCAAGAACCCCAAGACCGCGCCGACCTTCTCTGCCTTGGACCAACTCAAGAAGGTCCCCTTGGGCGTGATCTCCGCACGGGGTGGTCAGCATATGACGCTGCTGATCAATGGCCAGGTCTACGAGGTCCATTGGGATCTCCCGGCGACTGACCCGAACGTGATCCAGGCCACGCCGCTGGAAAAGTGGCAATGGCAGTCGGGCGCCATCGTCATGCCGGCGGCCGACTTTGCTGCGGCGTTTCCCTGAGTGGTGCCGAGCCAAGGCTTAGACCGTAGATTGTTTAACCAAGGTTGAAGATTTCATCGTGAGCAATGCTGCCACACAGACCGCAGTAACAGCGAAGGCACCCGCCAAACCGACAGGGGGCGGGCTGCTGCAGCGCAAGTGCGCCTGTGGGAACCACACCACGGCTGGAGGGGAGTGCGAAGAGTGCGGCAAGAAGAAATTGCAGCGGAAAGCGGCCGATGGCGGCGCGGTCGATATGCTGGAGGCAGAGGCAGATCGCTCCGCTGATCAGATCGCAGGGGGGCTGGCTCCGGGGCACATCAGCGCGATTGATGCACAGCTGCAGAGACGTGCAAGTGAGCCGCTCACTCAACCTGGCGCGCGAGGTGCCGAGCTTCAATCCGCTTCAGGCAATGCGGGAGAAACACTCGATATCGCTGTCCGTGGTGATATGGAAAGCAGCTTTGGGCATGATTTTTCTGGTGTCAGGATACACGCCGATGGTGATGCTGATCGGCGGGCCCAAGAAGAGGATGCGTTGGCCTTCACGATTGGAGATGACATCTTCTTCCGTCATGGCGCATACGCACCCCATACAAGAAGTGGCCGCTGGCTGCTAGCGCATGAGCTGACCCATGTGGTGCAGCAATCGGGTGGGGGGCGGGGTCCACAAGCTTATGGAGATGGAGCGCAACAACCGATAGATGCGCTTGAGCATGAGGCGGATGTGGGTGCTGGCCGAGCGGTAAGCGGCCAATCCGTTGACGTGAAATTGCGTACACATAGCATGTTGCTTGCATTTCCGATGTGCAGATCCATCCTCGATGCCAGAGAAGAGGAGGTGATTCCAGAGTCTACGGTCCAGCGGGATTTGGCCACGCGGCTCGCGGCGTCTGGTCCGGTCGAGCGCGAATTACCGATTCCCGCTGCAAGCTTCGACCCCTACCGCACAACCGATCGCAGGAGGCCCCGCCAAGTTGACCCCCAAATATTCGAACCTTACGGTCGAGCGGGCGATGGCTCGGCTGATTTGGCCTTGCTTCGTGGCCAACAGCTGGAGGTTGCGGAAGTCAAACGTGGTGATTGGCAACTGATTACCGAGGCTGAGCGACAGTTAGAAAACTATGTGCAAAAGGCCGGCGAGAATCTGCCTTTCGTTCAGGAACGTTGGGGTCGACGGCGCGGTGTTACACCCGTAATCACCTCAGTTCGTGCGATGCCTACGACCAGGCTCAATATTCCGTCCCCGATTCGGCTCGGCGCAAATAATACGCCCACCAGTGTTTCCTGGTGCCGGGATGGCGTGATTTCCTTTAAAGCCATTGGTAGTCAGGATGCGAATATCTTTGTCTGTGGTGCAACGACGCGAAGCCCAGACAGCTTTGTTGATTCGTTGGTTTCAAGAGCTGAACTGATTGTTGATCAGGTCATTGACGGACGCGTCGTACCGGCCATTGATCGGGCGATTCAAGCTACATCGACCCGGGCTGCGCTTGAGCGTCTGCGCGCGGACCCGGCTTTCAACCGTCTTTTGCAGAACATGCTGGGGCCGGCAGCATCGTTGATCAACGTACTCGATGGAGCCGGTCCCATGCTCGATCAACTTGATGCACTGATACACGGTCAGGCCGACAGGGTAGTCCGGATTGCGATCGAGACCATGAAGGACCAGGTTATTGCGGAAATCCGCAGGACCGTTAAACAGCAGGTCAGACGTGCACTACAGGATGCGCTGAATGCACTTTGTGTAGCGGCGGCACAGGTTACGGCGGATGAGGTGCTGCGTGAGCTGAGGCGGCGCATGAACCAAATGGTCGCGCAAGCCATCCCTGTAGCCGTGGTTGCCGTGCTAGGTGCCGTTCTCGCCCGGGTGCTGGCTGCTGCCGGCGAAGCATTGCTGGAGGCCTTGAAGTACTTGGCCATTGCAGTTGGCATAGTGATAGCTGCCATTGCGCTGTGGGAGGTTGCAGCGGCAATTGCTGCGGGGGCAGCACTTGCCGAAATTGGTGCGGCCATTGCGGCGTTCTTCTCGCAATTGGCCCGTTTGCTTTGGCCATTGGTATTTGCATGACCGAGGTGGTTTGAGTGATTTGAGGCTCCGACCGCCATCTCTGATCTTCCGATACACGAGATAAGGCATATAGCGATGAGCAGCTTCCCCGGTTCTCCCCGCCTCCTCAAAGGCGGCATCGTCCTTATCGATCCGCTAAGCGGCGTGACGCAGCGGGTGATTCCGCTGCAGTACAACCCCGATACGTTGACCCGTACTTTGCAGATCAGGGGCGTGGGGGCGGAGAGCGGGGACCGGATCGAGGCCTTGCGGCTCAAGGGGCCGCCGACCGAATCGTTCAAGCTTGAGGCGGAAATCGATGCCACCGACCAGATGGAGGTCGCCAACCGGCAGGTGACCACGGCGGGGCTGCATCCTGTGCTGGCGGCACTTGAGGTACTGGTCTACCCGAGCAGCGCCACATTGCAGGCCAATCACGCCGCGGCTGCATCGGGCAGCCTGGAGATCGTGGCGGCTGAAGCGCTGCTGACGGTGTTCGTGTTCGGGTCGAAACGGATCGCACCGGTACGGTTTACCGAGTTCAGCGTGACCGAAGAGGCCTTCGATACCTCGCTCAACCCGATACGGGCCAAGCTGAGCCTGGGCATGCGGGTCTTGACCGTGGATGACGTGGGCTTCAACGAGAAGAGCGGTGCGCTGTTCATGAGCTATCTGCGGGCCAAGGAGCAGATGGCGGCGGCCTATCAGGCAGGCACCTTTGGTGCCCTTGGCATATCCGGCATCTAGGAGCCCGGTCATGGGGACACAGTACAGCTTTCCGCCAACCAGCCGTTACTACGGTCTGGAAACTGCCAGTCTGACTACGGCGGATGGTCGTTGCATCGTCTATCTGCGGCGGCGATTTGTGCCACCGCCAGAGCGCTTTGCCGATATGCAGCACCACAAGGTGGTGGAAGGCGACCGGCTGGACAACCTGGCCGCCAGCTACCTGGGTGATCCGGAGGCCTTCTGGCGCATGGCCGATGCCAACCGTGCGCTGCAGCCCGATGTGCTGACCGCCACCGTGGGCAGGGTGCTGCGCATTACCCTGCCCGAGGGCATACCGGGGCTACCGAATGCTTAAAGGTATCCACCTGACCCTGCTTATCGGCCCTGCGGTACCTGTACCGGCCCCGCAAGCGGTCGTCGACGCCTTGCTCAGTGTGCAGGTGACGAGCTCGCGCGATACCAGCGGCTTTCAGTTGAGCTTTGCGGTGAGCAAGAAGTCGCCTTTGCTGACCACCTTGTTGCCGGCGGGTTTCTTCGATCCGATTTCGACCCGGGTCATCATCGTGGCGACCGTCAGCGGCAAGCCCGAGGTGCTGATGGATGGCGTGGTCACCCGGCAGGAGCTGGGTCCGAGCAATGACCCGGGGCAGTCGACGTTGACCATAACCGGCGAGGATCTGAGTGCGCTGATGGATCTGGCGGACTTGACCGGCCTTCCTTTCCCGGCCATGCCCGAGGTGGCCCGGGTCTACGTGATCCTGGCCAAATATGCAGTCTTTGGCGTGGTACCGATTGCCATTCCTCCCATTCCGCCGGACGTGGTGATCCCCACCCACACGACACCCGCTCAGCGCGGTACTGACCGTAGCTATATCCGCTTTCTGGCCGGGCAGGCGGGCTACGTCTTCTATGTCGAGCCCGGGCCGGCGCCGGGGCAGAGCATTGCCTACTTCGGGCCGGATATCCGTATTCCGGTCCCACAGCCGGCGCTGAGCGTGAATATGGATGCCGAGACCAATGTGGAATCGCTCAGCTTCAGCCTGGACGGCCTGCAAAAGAAGATTGTGCTCTACAAGATACTGGACCCGGTCACCAACCGGGTGGTGATTCCGATCCCGGTGCCGAATATCGCGGTGTTGCGGCCGCCACTGGGGGCCAAGTTGCCGGTGCCCTGGCGTTTTGAACAGCAGGATGGCGCGGCCAGGAACAACCCTGCCAAAGCGGCGCAGGAGATCCTGGGCATCCTGTTCAATGCCTCGGATGCGGTGAGCGCTACCGGCTCGCTCGACGTGGTCCGCTATGGCCGGGTACTGCGGTCCCGCATGTTGGTGGGCGTGAGGGGCGCCGGGTATGCCTATGACGGGCTCTACTACGTCAACAGCGTGACCCACAACATCAAGCGCGGCGAGTACAAGCAGAACTTTCAGCTCAGTCGTGACGGTCTTGTCTCGCTTACGCCCAAGGTGCCGGTATGAGTGAGGCACCGGTCACCAAGCGCTTTCTTGGCAAGTATCGCGGCGTTGTGCTGATCAATGTCGACCCCGAGCGGCGTGCCCGGCTGGTCTGCATGGTGCCTGATGTGCTGGGGGCCGTGCCATCAAGCTGGTGTGAGGCTTGTGCCCCGCTGGCCGGGCCGACCGGGCCACCCATGGGTGCCTATCTGGTGCCGCCGATCGGGGCGGGAGTATGGGTGGAGTTCGAGCAGGGCGATCCCAGTTTTCCGATCTGGACCGGTTGCCGTTTCGGTTCGCCGGCCGATGTGCCGCCGCTTGCGCTACTTGGCAACCCGGCCGACCCGAATATCGTGCTGCAGACACTGCTGCAGCATGCGGTGGTGCTGAGCGATATGCCGCCTACGCCGGCAACCGGTGGGGTCATGCTCAAGAGCGCTACCGGGGCGATGATCGTGGTCAACGATTCGGGCATCTACATCTCGAATGGCAAGGGCGCCACGATCACGCTGATCGGCCCTACCGTGACCATCAACAATGGTGCCTTGACGGTGATCTGAGCGGGGGGAGCAAGTCATGCCTGGTTTATTGGTGCAGGTAGGGGCGACGGTGATGTGCAGCCATGGTGGCCAGGCACAGCCGAGCACACCCAACCCCCGGGTCATGGTCAGTGGCCAGCCCACGGTGCTGCTGACTGCGCCTTACCTGATCGCGGGCTGTGCCTTCCCGCCGCCACCCAATGGCAACGGTCCCTGTGTGACTGGTCAATGGCTGAGCGGTACGACCCGGGTGCTGTCTGGCGGGCAGCCGCTGGTGGTGAACGCGGGTACTTCCATCTGCACGCCGACCGGTACGCCGATGATGGCGACCGTGACACAGACGCGGGTCACGGCCATCTAGCTGGCAACGGTATCCGAGGAGCTGCTTGCATGAATATCGACTTTCCCCTGCATTTCAATGGTCGTGGTGTTACCGCGAGCACGGATGACCTGGACCATATCCGCGACATGATCGAGCAATTGCTGTTCACCCGCGCCGGTGAGCGTGTGAACCGGCCGGACTTCGGCTGCGGATTGCCGACACACGTGTTCGCACCCAACAGCCGAGAGTCGGCAGCGACCTTGCAGTTCACCGTACAGGCAGCCTTGCTGCGTTGGTTGGGGGATGTGATCGAGGTGCTGGCGGTGGATGTGGTTGCCGATGAAGCCACCTTGAGTGTGGCGATCAAATACGCCTTACGCGGCGATAGCCAGGTGCACGACGCGTACTTCGAGCGGCAGGGCCAAGGGGAGGGGGTATGAGCTACGCTTGCGAACGGGATGGACGCCGCGAGGCCGTCCGCCAAAAACCGGGGCTGAATGGGCTCGATTATCTCGAGGTAGCCGACGACCAGTTGTCTTTGCAGGTGTACTTTCTCGGCAGCCTTCCAGCCGCCTTGCGTGTTCCGAAGCGCGGAGATATTCCCTGGCTACAGATAGCGGGCGGTCAGCGTATAAACGGCATACGCATCACGGCCATCGAGCCGGTTGTGGCGGCCGACCCAGACCGGGACGATAGTCTGATCGTTCATCTGGACCGCTATGGCGACTTCTCCCTCTATACCTTGCGCCTGGTAGGACTGGAACAGATCGATCCACGTTACGACCGCCTGGCCTTCAGCTTCAAGGTCAACTGTCCCTCCGATCTGGATTGTGTGCCGGCTTGCGATTGTGTTGAGGCGCCGCCGGCGGAGCCTGAGATCAACTACCTGGCCAAGGATTATCAGAGCTTCCGAAGCTTGATCCTGGACCGGCTGGCCGTCTTGATGCCGAACTGGCAAGAGCGCCACGCCACAGACGTAGGAATCACGCTGGTGGAGCTGATGGCCTATGTCGGGGACTACCTCAGCTACTACCAGGACGCAGTAGCGACGGAAGCCTACCTGGATACCGCCCGATTGCGCATTTCGGTCAGACGGCATACCCGCCTGGTGGATTACCGGCTGCACGAGGGTTGCAATGCCCGTGCCTGGGTGTGCTTGTGCAGCACGGGCGATTTTACGCTGGAGAAGGGCTCGGCCTTCGTGACCCGCTTGCAGGATGAGCGTGCGGCGGACAAGGTGGTGGTCAATACGGGTCTGCTCGCTGCATTGCCCAAGTCGGACTATGAAGTCTTTGAAAGCATGACACCGTTGGCCGTACGGGCAGCGCACAGCCGGATCCGCTTTCATACCTGGGGCGGGCAGCTGTGCTGCCTGGAACGGGGGAGCACCTCGGCAACGCTGATCGATGCCTATCCCGAGACCAAAGGTGGTGCGGGGGAGGTTGCCAACCATCGCGGCGAGGAAGCCGTGACAGGACAATCTGGCCTGCAATTGCAAGCGGGTGATGTGCTGGTGCTGGAGGAGGTGATAGGCCCGCGTACGGGCGAGATCGCCGATGCCGACCCCGCCCGGCGACACGTGGTCAGATTGACCCGCGTGACACCAGGCCAGGATGAACTGGTGCGTGATCAGCAGGGCAGGCCGACCCGGCTGCTTGAAGTGGAATGGGGCAAGGTGGATGCCCTGCCGTTCACGCTCTGCTTGTCGGCCATGGGGCCACCGCCGCTATGTCGGTATCTGGAGGATGTCTCGGTCGCATGCGGCAACGTGGTGCTCGTAGATCATGGACACACGCAGCCGCCAGAGGGCTGGGAGGACTTGGGCGTGGTACCGACCGAGCACACCTCGGCCGTTTGCGATTGCATCGCGACGCCGGGTGAGACCAGCACCGAAGCCGGCGACTTTCGCCCTGCCTTGGCCCGCACCGGGCTGGTGTTCAGCCAGCCATTGGCGGTGGATGACCCGGCTGCAGGTGAGTGGCAACCTGCTGCGAGGCGAGGGGATCAGGACGTACGCCTTGCCCTGCCGCAGCTTTGGTTGCTGAGCAGCACGCCAGGCCAGGCTACGCTGTCTTGGCAGCCTGTCCATGACCTGCTGGCCTGTGGACCGGAGGACCGGCAATTCGTGGTGGAAATAGACGACGACCGGGTGGCCCACCTGCGCTTTGGCGATGGCGAGCTGGGTTGTGCGCCGCAGGCTGGCAGCCGCTACGCCGCCCGCTACCGGGTGGGCGGCGGCAAGGCTGGCAATGTGGGGGCGGGGGCGATCTGTCACCTGCTGCGTGATGGTCCCGCTGCGACTGCGGGTCTGCAGTCTATCCGCAACCCGCTGCCAGCCCGCGGCGGTACCGAGCCTGAACCGCTGGCCGAGGCCAAGCTGTATGCACCACATCGCTTTCGCAAGCAGCTGGAGCGGGCGATCACCCCTGCCGACTATCAGGCCCTTGCCATGCAGGCGGGGGGCATACAGCGGGCTGCGGCAGCATTCCGGTGGACTGGCAGCTGGTACGAGGCCGATGTCGCGCTGGACCCGGAGGGCAGCGAGACCCTGACGGCTGACCAGCAGCATGCGATGACGACCCGGCTCGAAGCCTACCGGCGTATTGGTCACGACCTGGCAGTGAACCAGGCGGACTATGTGCCGCTGCGGCTCAAGCTCCATGCCTGCGCCATGCCCCACACGCCCAGGGGGGAGGTCAGGGCGGCCTTGTTGGCGGCGTTCAGCAACCGGCTGCTGGCGGGGGGCAAGCTGGGTTACTTCCACCCGGACCGGCTGAGTTTTGGCGAGCCGGTCACCGTCAGCGGGATCGTGGCTGCCGCGATGGCGGTTGCGGGGGTGCAAGACGCCAGCGTGCTGGTCCTGCAGCGGCAGTTTGAGGCTCCCAATCATGAGTTGGAGCAAGGTTTTCTGGCACTGCGCAGCGGGGAGATCGCGCGGCTCGACAACGACCCGAACTACCCGGAACACGGGGTGATCGAGATCATCGTGGATGGAGGGCGCTGACATGGCCTGCAAAAGCTGCGGCTGTACCACGGCCAATTGCGGTTGCTGCGAAGGCGTGCAGCTGATGACGCCGGTCGATATCACCAACCGACCTGGCCTCGATGCCATCGCCTACCGGGTGGGTACTCACGGACGCTTTCTGGCATCCATGCAGGCTCGCTTGAGCAGCCTGCGCTTGAAGGAGGCCGACGATGACAGCGCGACGGCCGCTGCCATTACGCCGCTCGCCCAGCTCACTACCCGAGACCCGGCCGACCCGGCCATGGCTCTGCTCGATGGCTGGGCCTGCGTGGCCGATGTGCTGAGCTTCTACCAGGAGCGCCTGGCCAACGAAGCCTATCTGCGTACGGCCACGGAACGGCGCTCGGTGCTGGAGCTGGCACGGCTGGTGGGCTACGCCCTGCGCCCTGGCGTGGCAGCCAGCGTCTATCTGGCCTACACCCTGGACGATAACCAGATTGCGCCAGTGATGATTGCGGCAGGTACCCGCTCGCAAAGCGTGCCCGGTCCCGATGAGCTGCCGCAATCCTTCGAGACCAGCGAAGCCTTGTTGGCGAGGGCCGAATGGAATGATCTGCAGGTCCGTAAGACCCAGCCACAGCGCTTGACGGCAGACAGTGTGAGGAAGTTGACGACGCTCTACCTGAGCGGTACCGCTACGCAGCTCAAACCCAATGACCCGCTACTGTTCCTGTTGCCAGGGGAGAAGGAGCCGCTGCTGCGCTATGTTGCCAGCGTACAGGTTGACTTTGAGCAGCAGCGCACCGCGTTAGGCCTGGTTTCCTTGAATCTCTTGGATTTGCTGCGAGACCAGCAGGAATCTGCGACGCAACCGGAGGTACAGTCCAAGCCCGGTGCACTGGGCATATTGCGAAATTTGAGTACCCCCTTGTCCATCCCGCCGGCCCTGCCGGCGGCACGTTCCAGCGCGGCCTTGCAGCGTAATCTGAGCGACAGCTTGAGCGAGGGGAGCGATGTACAGGCCCAGTTGCTGGGGGTGCTTAATCCGGCAATACAGCAAAACCTCTACCGGGCGTGGTCGGCGGGCGCCAAGACGGCCGAGAGCGGGGTGCAGGTCTATGGTTTTGGGGTGAGGGCCGCACCGTTCGGCAGCACCTCGCCGCTCAAACCGATTCCAGATCGAGAGGGGGGCATCGCCCGCTATGACGATTGGCCGCTGGAGCCGGATGTCTCCATCGGTATCGCGCTGGCGCGAGAGGCCAACACGGACGGTAGCTTTGCGTGGTTTGTTGCGCTGAAACTGAGCTGGAATGGTGTCTTGGAGCAGATAGACCCGGTTGAGTTCAAGCCCAAGGTCATCGGAAAAAACGCTGTGACCTTGACCTTGTTCGGCGAGCCGGAGCAAGGCGGGCGTCTGCGCTTCGCCTTTGTGGATGGCTCGTCGCGCGAAGTGACGGTTCGTATCCAGCCAGTGGCAGGCGTAGCTACGGCGACGGTGTCTTGCGCTGGGTTGACGCTCAAGGTTGCTGCAGGAAGCCGAGAGACGGTCGGTACCGACCCTACGGAACTACTCAGCGCCCAATTCACTGATGCGAATCATCTCAATATCGCCAGCGTCCTGGCTGCCAGCCATCGCCTGGCGCTGGATAGCAGCTATGAGCAGATTGTGCCTGGTGGCATTTCGCTGGTGATGCGCGGTGGCCGTCTGGCAACACAGGCCTTGGTATTGAGTACGGCCACCAATGCCCGTTCGGGATTCGGTATTACCGGCAAATCCACCGAGCTGAGATTGAGCCGTGCCTGGCGCGATGGTGCCCATGAATTCTTGCTGGCCGATGTCAGGTCGACTACCGTCTTTGCGCAGAGCCAGTTGTTGACCCTGGCCGAGGTACCGCTGACCGAGGTGGTCAAAGGTCAGCGGATCGATCTGGCACGGCTTTACGATGGACTCAAGACCGGTCGCTGGATCATCGTGTCCGGGGAGCGGGCCGATATCGTGGTGGACGGGAAGCCTGTGCCGGGCGTGATGGCGGCTGAGCTGGTGATGATCGCAGGTGTGGAGCAGAGTTTTGACGCGAGCTTGCCGGGCGATGCGGTCCACACCACGCTGCTGCTGGCCAATGCGCTGGCCTACGCCTATCAGCGCGAGACCTTGCGCATCTATGGCAACGTGGTCAAGGCGACGCACGGCGAGACGCGTAACGAGACCCTGGGGAGTGGCAATGGGGCGGTGCCGCTGCAGGCATTCGCGCTTAAGCAACCTCCACTGACCTTTGTGTCGTCCCCCACCCCGAGTGGCGTGGATAGCTCCCTCAAGGTCTATGTCAACGATACGCAATGGCACGAGGCCGATACGCTCGCCGATAAAGGACCGCGCGAGCGGGCTTTTACGACCAAGACCGATGACGCAGGCGTCACCAGCCTGATCTTCGGCAACGGTGAGCAAGGCGCGCGCCTGCCAACCGGCGTGGAGAACGTGAAGGCGGTCTACCGCAACGGCATCGGTCGGGCCGGTAATGTGAAAGCCGGCGAGATCACGCTGCTGCAGACAAGGCCGCTTGGGGTGAAGGAGGTGAACAACCCGGTGCGCGCCTCAGGTGGGGCGGATAGGGAAGGGCTGGCGCTCGCCCGAGAGAGTGCACCGCTGGCGGTGTTGGCGCTGGACCGCCTGGTATCGACCCAGGACTACGCCGATTTTGCCCGTACCTTCGCCGGGATCGGCAAATCCGCTGCCAGCCGGCTTTACGACCGTGGTCGTGCCCTGGTGCTGGTCACCATCGCCGGTGTCGACGATATTCCCATCGACCCGAATTCCGATCTGTACCTCAATCTGCAGATCGCCTTGCGGCGTTTTGGTGACCCCTCGCTACCGGTACGTCTGGCGATACGTGAACTGCTTGTTCTGGTGCTGAGCGCCAATGTACGGCTCAAACCGGACTACCTGTGGGAACCAGTCGCAGCAAAGATACGCGCGGCCTTGCTGGCGCGCTTCGGTTTTGCCCGGCAGGCACTGGGCCAGTCTGTTTCGCTGGGGCAGGTGATCAGCCTGATCCAGGGGGTTGAAGGGGTGGCCTATGTGGATGTGGACACCTTTACCAGCACGCCGGAGAACACCACGCGCAGCGAGGGGCAGGCCAACGCCGCCAACGTACCGTCCGGGCTGCCTAAACCCTATGTGCCCGTATACGGTGCGCAGCAACGGGGCGGGCAGAGCTTGCCGGCCCAGTTGGCGCTATTCACGCCTGATGTACCCGATACCTTGATCCTCAATCAGATCGGATAGCCGCCATGAGCAATGTGCCGCGTGTCGACCGCCTCTATCACCTGCTACCCGCTATCTACCAGATACGGGACGCCGAGCAAGGCTACCCCTTGCAAGCCTTGCTGCGGGTGATCAATGAACAGGCGGATCTGGTCGAAGACAACATCGCCCAGCTCTACGAGAACTTCTTTATCGAAACCGCCCAGGATTGGGCTGTGCCCTATGTGGCCGATCTGGTGGGTTACCGCCCGGTCGAAGGGGCTGGCAATGCCGGCGATGGTCATACGCCGGCTGGGCGTGCACTCAACCGGGTGCTGGTGCCGCGCCGCGAGGTGGCCAATTCCCTCCGTTACCGCCGGCGCAAGGGCACGCTCAGTTTGCTGACGCAGCTGGCGCACGATATTGCAGGCTGGCCGGCACAGGCGGTGGAGTTCTACCGGCTGTTGGGCTGGCACCAGAACATCAACCACCTGCACCGGGAACGGGCCCGTACGGTAGATCTGCGGCAGCTGGACCGCGCGGCCACGCTCAACGGACCCTTCGATACCCTGGCGCATACGGTAGAGGTGCGCCGTCCGCGCTCGCATCGGCAGCCCGGCCGCTACAACATCCCCTCGGTGGGTGTTTTTCTGTGGCGGCTCAAGGCTTACGGCCTGAGCCAAGTGCCTCCATGTTGTCTGGAGCGGGCGGAAGCGCGCTACAGCTTCAGCTTCCTGGGGCAGGATACACCACTGTTCAACCGGCCCGGCCCCTGCCGGGAAGAGGGGGTACTGCCGGGTGAGTTGCAGATGCCGGTGCCGATCAGCCGGCTGGCCTTCTCGCAGCACCCCGAGCGTTACTATGGTGCCGGCAAAAGCCTGGCGCTGTGGGCGGAGGGCTGGCTCGGTGCTGACGGCAAGACGCCGGTGCCCTTGCAGCATATTGTGGCGGCGGACCTCAGCGACTGGCGCTACACCGTACCGCACGGCAAGGTGGCGATTGACCCTGAGCTGGGCCGCTTTGCCTTTCCTCGCCGGCAACCGCCCAAGCAGGGGGTCCGGGTGAGCTACCACTACGGCTTCAGTACTGACATGGGTGGTGGCGAATATGGCCGCACCCTCTACGAGCCATCTCCCCGGCTGGATGCAGACGGGGTGCCTCAAGCACTGGTGCGCTATACCGTCGATAGCCGCGCGCAGAACGTCCCTGCAGATCGGCGCTATGCCACGCTGGGGGCGGCCCTTGCCCGCTGGAGGGCAGATGCGCCGGACGATGCGGTGATCGAGCTGCTGGACAGCAATGTTTATGCCGAGCCCCTGAATATTTCGGTCGCGTCAGCGCAGCGTCTGCAGATCCGGGCCGCCAACCGAGCCAGGCCGGCGCTGCGGCTGCTCGACTACAACACCGACCGGCCCGATCCCTTGCTGGTGACATTGGCGCCCGGCGCGCAATTCACGCTCGACGGCTTGCTGATCGCAGGCCGCCCGCTGCGCATTGAAGGTGCGGCGCCAGACGAGATTGGCAACCGCGAGGCTCAGCCCTGCCCGGCCCTGCCCCGCTGTGACGGCAAGGTGGTGATACGCCACTGCACCCTGGTGCCTGGTTGGGGTATGGACTGCAACTGCGAGCCGGACGAGCCCGAGGAACCCAGCCTGGTGCTGGTCAACGTCCGTGCTGCCGTGTCCATCACCCGCAGCATCGTCGGTGCCGTCCAGATCAGTGAAGATGAGGTGCATACCGACCCCATCCCGGTCAGCATCAGCGACAGCATAGTGGATGCCACGGGTGCCGATGGTGTGGCGATAGGCACGGACGACGATGCGGTGGCGCATGCCTTGCTCACCCTGCGCAACAGCACGGTCTTCGGCATTGTGAACGTGCATGCCGTGGTACTGGCGGAGAACACGCTTTTTACCAGCTGCGTCAACGTGGCGCGGCGGCAGCTGGGGTGTATGCGGTTTTGCTATGTACCACCTCGTTGCCGCACGCCACGGCGTTATCACTGCCAGCCCGACGGGGTGGTGGCAGCGGCCAGGGAGCGCAAGCTGGACCCGACCGTAGAGGCGGCATTGATCGCGCTGGAGAGCGTGCGCGTTGTGCCGCGCTTTACGGCGGTGCGCTACGGCAAACCAGGCTATGCCCAGCTGGCTGAACACTGTGCCGAGGAGATCTGCCGCGGGGCGGAGGACGAATCGGAGATGGGGGCCTTCCACGATCTGTACCAACCGCAGCGGGAGGCCAATCTGCGCGCGCGGCTCGATGAATACACGCCAGCGGACTATGAAGTAGGGATGTTCTTTGTGACCTGACAATAAGGCATGGCTTGGGATTTCGCCCCGCTACCGATCTGCTTGGGGGGTGGGAATGGCGCAGAGCCAGGCAAATCACGCGAGAGAAGGAAGAAGGCGATGAAAGGCGATTTCACCCGCAATACCTTTGACCCCCAGCACCACTTCAGCCGGGTGCTGATGCAGCAGGGGCGGGTCACCCTGGATGCCGATTACAACGAGCAGGCAGCCATTCTGCTGCACTATCTGCGCACCTTGGCCAAGGACCTGATCGGTCCATTTGGCATCCCTGTCTCGGCCGAGGGGGGCTTTGCCCTGACGCCAAGCGAGAATGGCCAGGACATCAAGATCTCCCGTGGCCGGTGCTATGTGGATGGCTTTCTGGTCGAGAATGATGCGGAGGCTCCCAGTTGGCGCCAGCAACCCTATCTGGACGTGAGCAAGAGTGATCCAGATGGGCTGGGGGCTTTTCTAACCGGCAATGGAAACCCGGATCGCACCTTCCTGCTGTACCTGGACGTGTGGGAGCGGCATGTCACGGCCATCGAGGCGCCAAACACCCGCGAGGTGGCCCTGGGTGGTCCGGATACCTGTAGCCGCAGCCAGGTGGTCTGGCAGCTTAAGGCCGAGGCCTATACCACCAACCCGGCACCGGTGAATGGCGAGGGGGCCTTGAAGCTCTGTACCGGCGAATATGCTCGCCTGACCAATGCGGAAGTCAACCGAAGGGCAGGCGCCACCTTGACGGCCGACCTGGACCCGGTGGCTGGTCCCGTGAATGCCTGTATTACCGCGCCGGAGTCCCGCTATCGCGGCTTGGAGAACCAGCTCTACCGAGTTGAGATACACGACGGTAGCGCGAATGGCGTGTTCACCTTCAAGTGGTCCCGTGATAATGGCAGTGTGGCGGCCGGGGTGGTCGGCCTGGCGCAGGGGGGCTTCGAGGTGACGGACAGCCGGGGTTTTGAGACCGGTGACTGGGTAGAAATGACCTTTGATGAACATGACCTGCTGGGCAAGCCTGGCTGGGTGTTCCAATTGGCCGGCGTGGATGGCAATACCCTGCTCGCTGCCGCCGATACCTTGCCGAACGGAATTCCGGGCACCTGGCAATCGAGCTTCGCGCTCACCCACCCCAAGATCCGGCGCTGGAACCAGACTGCCAACGAACAGCAGGCGCTGACTGGTGGCGTGATCCAGGTCAGCACGGCTACGCTGAACGCCAACCCCTGGGTGGCGATTGAAGATGGCCTGCGCGTGGCCTTTGCCCCGCTGGGCGATTATCGCTGTGGAGACTATTGGCTGATTCCGGCACGCGTGGCGACGGGGGAGATCGAGTGGCCCCGGGCCAGGGAAGAAACCGGCGCACTGAACCCGCAGCCGCTGCCGCCAGAGGGCATTTTGCACCACTATGCGCCTCTGGCCTTCGTGAAGCGGGGTGCTGGTCAGCCGCTGACCGTGTGGCAATGCAGTTGTCGGTTGGAGCCGATCAGCCACTGCGAAGGGATACAGGTTGGATAGCGTGGGTGCGCCTTGGGGCGCCCCACGCAAGTTGCTAGACCGGCAGGCTGCTGCAGGGCGCAGGCCGGCTGGTTCAAGACAGGAGCTTGTCCCCGATCTGGTAGGCGGACTGGAAATCTTCCCAGCCGTGGGTGCCGCCGTTCACTTGCTTGCGGGCGGCCTTGAAGTCGCCCTCCAGTAGCGCGGTCTTGATCGCCAGGGCATGGTCCTTGAGGAACAGTGCCAACAGGCTGGCTGCCGTGGCGGCGTCGTTGGCAGCGTCCGGGTTGTTCACCAGGTCTACCGGCGGGTTGAGCAGCGGGCCGTAGTGGGCGTAGTTGGCGCGGCCGGTAAGCTGGATAAACCCCCGCCCGGCAAAGCTTGCGCCATCCGGTGCGCCCTTGTTGCCCAGGTCGGCGCGGTTGTCGTAAAGATCGAAGGCATGGCCGCCGGGCGAGGTGTTGAAGCGCGAGATGCCCTCGGTCACCGGCCGGAAGCTGGCCGTCTCTGCCCGTATGGTGGCGAGCGCCGCCAGGGTCATTACCTTGTCCTGCAGGCCGTAGCGCTGCAGGGCATCGAGCACGATGGGCAGGTTGGCGTTGATATTGCCCAATGGCGTGCTGGGGAACATCTTGGCCACGATCTGTGCATTCACGCTGCCGGTCACGCTCGGTAGCGGCGTGTCCTGGACCAAGCCCAGCGCGGTCAACGTGACCGGGCCGGCCACGCCATCGGCCAGCAGGTTCTTGCTCAGCTGGTAGGCGCGTACCGCGGCGCGGGTGCCCTCACCATATACGCCGTCGATCTCGCCCGGTGGAAAGCCGGCCTGCTGCAGCGCCCGCTGCAGGCGTTTGACGTCTTCAATACCGGTAAACAGATTGCTCATGGTGCATTCCTCCTGTTGGCAGGCCGGTGGTAGGCGCACAGGCGCGAACCGGCTGCCATGTGGCTGCCAAGGTCTGGGTGCTTGAGGCTGGCGCACCGTGGTGGTGGGCGGGCGGTGCGCGCGCAAGGTGGAACGCCCGGGGCATGGCGGGGCGCAGGCCAAAGCAAAGCTGGCATGGTTCCTCCTGAGCCCCTGTTTCTTGTCGCGCCCGGCCTCAAAGGCGGCGGGTCTGCTTTGTGGTGTGGTATATGCCTGCCCGGGCTTATTGCCAAGCAATCAATGGCTTGGGTGATGAACGGCAGCCCGCCCGCCACATATGCCAAGCGCCAGGATTGCGTTCCGGCGCGGCACACGTCAGTGTGTGGGGATGTCGCTCTCGCTCTATTCCGCCGCCGTCCCTACCTTCCAACGCTACCTGGGCCAGCTCGCCGGCCTCTTGGACCGCGCCGAGGCCCATTGCCAGACCACTGGCCGCAATGTGGCCGAGCTGCTGCAATGCCGGCTGGCGCCGGACATGGCGCCCTTCAGCAAGCAGGTGGAGATCGCCGCCAACTTCAGCTTCCGCGTCTGCTACCCGTTGGCCGGGCGGGCCATCCCGCCCTATGGCGAGGTACCGGCCGATCTGGCGAGCCTAAGGGCGCATATCGCCCGTAGCCAGGACTTGCTGGCAACCTTGCCGCCGGCAGACTTTGAGCTGGCAGGGGAACGCCTCATCGAGGCTGAAGCTGGCGAGGCGCGCTTTACCATCGCCGCCGGCGACTACCTGCTGCAATACGGCCTGCCCAACCATCTGTTCCACCTTTCCATGGCCTACGCCATCCTGCGGCAGCAGGGCGTGCCGGTTGGCAAAGCAGATTTCGACGGCTGGCACCGCTACACCCATTGACGGCAATGCCGGGTGGACCTGCGGATGCCAGTGCGACCAGCCCCGGGAACACTTGGCAGTTGAGATGGGCTTCGGCCATTCGCGCACCTTGGCGCTCCCAGACCGAGGCCTGCATTCAAGTTGAGGGCGATATTCCCCCCTCGACACGAATTGCCTCGACCGCGCATACCCTCTCCGTTTCGCGGTGAACCGCCTGTCACGCAATATTGAACAGCATGAGCTGTGAGACAAATACTTCGAAGATCACTGCGGTCTAAAGCAAGAAGCACATTGCGAGGACCACTGTGTTGGCAAGGCCAAAGCGTGGGGTTGTCCGTCGCCCAAGGTGCCGCCAGATAGAAGGAGTACGTCCATGGACATGCAAACCGTGAAGTCGCTGCTAGCGCTGCCCATGGCTGCAGTTCTCTCGATGGTGCTGGTGGCCTGCGGAGGCGGCAGCGATAGCGGCGGGGGTAGCGTGCCCAGTAGCATGGGGATGCTATCGGTAAGCCTGACAGATGCGCCTGCCTGCGGTTACGACCATGTCAACGTCACCATCCAGAAGGTGCGTATCCACGCCAGTGCCACCGCGGCCGATACCGATTCGGGTTGGACCGAGATTACAGTCAGCCCCACGCAACGCTTCGACCTACTGTCGCTCAGCAACGGCGTACTGGCCAGCTTGGGCCAGACGCCCTTGGCACCGGGCCACTATTCGCAGATAGCTCTTGTGCTGGCAGCCAACAACTCGACCGCGCCGCTGGCCAATTCGGTGGTGCCGAGCGGTGGATCTGAACTGCCGCTGACGACCCCCAGTGCGCAACAGAGTGGATTGAAGCTCAAAGCTGATATCGCGATAGCGGCGAACCAGATTACCGATGTGGTGCTGGACTTCAACGCCTGCAAGTCGGTGGTGCGTGCCGGTGCGTCGGGTCAGTACCTGCTCAAGCCTGTCATTGCCGTCACGCCGAAGTTCATTTCGGGCGTAAGCGGCTACGTCGATGCCACCTTGGGCAACGGCAACACCGTGGTCACGGTGCAGCAGTCCGGTACCGTGGTGAAGGCAACGGTGCCCGACAGTGCCGGCAAGTTCCTGCTCGCACCAGTGGCGCCGGGGACGTATGACTTCGTCCTCAGCGCACCGGGCCGGGCAACGACCGTGATCACTGGCGTGCAAGTGGGTAGCAATACGGTCACGCTGATCAGCGCAAGCAGTGCACCGCTGACCCTGGTCAATGCGGCATCCGGCACGGCGGCCGGCCTCATCACCACATCAAGTTCACCGATCCTGGCCTCGGTGAGCGCTATGCAGACGCTGGCCAACGGTGACATGATCAACGTCGCGGAGACGACGGCAGATTCGATCTCTGGCGCCTATGGCATGAGTCTGCCGGCAGTTCCGCCGAACGTGGCCCAGTTCGTCGCCAGCGCTAGCGGCTACATGTTCACGCCTGATGCCAAGGCCTTGACCAACTACACGCTCAACGCGAGCATGGGCGGTGTGAGCAAGACAGCCACCATCACCATCAATTCCAACGTCACCGTGACGACGAATTTCGCCTTCTGAGCGCCATAGTGCCAAGCGTTTCCTTCCTTATGCAGGTTGGCGATTTCCCCGTCATTACCAGGTAAGGGATTCGTTTGAGCGGCAACGGCTTTGTGAAGACAGGGAAATCGCCAGCCAGACATACTGAAACGGTGCGCTGATTAGACCGCTGCCGGTTTTGTGTCTTACGCTGCTTGCGGATACGCGCGTAGACGCCGAGGGCGCTGGACGCCCCGAGGAGGAGAGGCAAGCATGCAGATCAAACTCGCCAGCATTACCGTAGACGACCAGGACAAGGCGCTGGATTTCTACACCCGCGTGCTGGGCTTTGAGAAGGTGCACGACATCCCCATGGGCCCCTTCCGCTGGCTGACGGTGAGTTCGCCCGAGGGCGCAGCCGGGGTGGAGCTGGTGCTGGAGCCTTTGGGCTTTGCACCGGCACATATCTACCAGCAGGCGCTGTTCGAGGCCGGTATCCCGGCCACCGCCTTTATGACCCAGGACATTGCCGGCGAGTACCAGCGCCTGAGGGACAGGGGCGTGGTGTTCCGCAGCGAACCCAAGGCCATGGGGCCGATCACCGCGGTGATCTTTGAGGACACCTGCGGGAACTTGATCAACCTGGTGCAGCCCGCGGCCTAAGCGCCAGCTTTGCTGGCCTTGTCTTAGCGGTGCTAGATTCCGCCGACGGTTCTAAATCCAGCCCAGCACCCCACCAAACACCACCAGCCCCGCTGCCACCACGCTAGCCAGGCCCGCCACCACACCCACCTGCTTGCGGCGGGAGGGCTGGTCGTGCACCCAGTAGCCCACGATAAAGAAGGGCATATAGCCCAGCAGCCAGATCAGGTAGGGGCGCCGGAGTTCCACCAGGGCCATTCCCAGGTAAGCGCGCCAATGTGGTTGAGCCCGTATTCCACCCCCACGCACAGTACCGAGTTGACGCTGGCAATGAGCCAGCGGTTGTTGTTGCCCAGGCGCTTGCGGCGCGGGGGTGAGTGCTAGTTACAGTCTTAGGGTTGTATTTTGAAAATACAGTCTTTGATTTGTATTTGCGAAATACAAGCTATAGTATGTATTTTGATTGCAGCCTATAAGTTGTAAGTATTGCCCCCAGGAGGCCCGCCATGGATTACCCGGTAAAAACCATCAGCCAGCTACGGCCGCTGCTGCAGGGCTTTCGCAAGCAGGCAGGGCTCACCCAGGCCGCCATGGCGCAGAAGCTGGGCATCAGCCAGCAAAGCTATGCGGCGCTGGAAGCCAACCCGGGCACGGCGAGCTTTGAGCGCGTGTTCACGGTGCTGCGCCTCTTGGACGTGAATGTGGCGCTGGCTCCCGCCAGCCGTACAACGCCCCCGCCGCCCGCCTCCGGCGCTGACAAGCTCGGGAGCTGGTAAGCATGGCGCGGCGGGGAGCGGTACGGCAGCTCGATATCTGGATGAACGGCGTGCGCGTGGGCGCTTGGCTGCGCGAGCGGGCAGGGGAGCGGTTGACCTATGCCGAAGAATGGGTACAAAGCCCTCAGGGACGACCGCTCTCGCTTTCCCTGCCCTTCACGCCGGGTAACAGGCCCTACCAAGGGCCGCTGGTCGGCAGCTATTTCGACAACCTGCTGCCCGATAGCGCCGCCATACGCCGCCGGCTGGCGCAACGCTACCGTACCGAGGGTGAGGCGCCCTTCGAGTTGCTGACTGCCCTGGGCCGCGACTGCGTGGGTGCGGTGCAGCTATTGCCGGAGGGCGAGCAGCCGGGCGATGTGGCCACCATCCAGGCCCACCCCATGAGCGAAGCGGCAATCGCACAACTGCTGCGCAGTACGCTTTCCAGTGAACCACTAGGGCGCGATAGCGAGGCGGGCGAAGACCTGCGGCTCTCCATTGCTGGGGCACAGGAGAAGACCGCACTGCTGTGGCATGGTGGGCAATGGCGATTGCCGCGGGGAAGCACCCCCACCACCCATATCTTCAAGCTGCCTATGGGCTTGGTGGGTGGCATGCAGGCCGATATGCGCACCTCGGTAGAGAATGAATGGCTGTGCGCGCAGTTGGTGGCGGGTTTTGGCCTGCCTATCGCCCAATGCGAGATCGCCCACTTCGAGGACCAGAAGGTGTTGGTAGTCGAGCGCTTTGACCGGCGACTGGCCCCGACGGGGGAAGGGATAGTACGGCTGCCGCAGGAGGACCTGTGCCAGGCAACGGGCCTGCCGCCGCACCTCAAATACCAGGCCGATGGCGGCCCCGGCGTGGCCGATATCATGGATGTGTTGCTGGGTTCTGAACAGGCAGAGCAGGACAGACGCAATTTCTTTAAGGCCCAGCTCGTCTTCTGGCTGCTGGCTGCCATTGATGGCCACGCCAAGAACTTCAGCATTGCCCATCTGCCCGGCAGCCGCTACCAGGCCACCCCACTCTACGATGTGCTATCCGCCCACCCCATCACCGGCCGTGGCGCGCGCCAGATCGCCCCACAGAAACTCAAGCTTGCCATGGCGGTTAAAGGCAAGGGCGGTGACAACCTTTACCTGGTCAGCAAGATTCAGCGCCGCCACTGGAATGCCATGGCAACCCGCTTCGGGCTGGATGGCGAAGCGCTGGTGGCCGAAGTGCTGGCGCAAACTTCAAGCGCTATTGAGATGGTCCTTGCCAAGTTGCCGGCCGGTTTCCCGTCCGGGTTGGCAGAGGCCATCTTTGACGGCATGCAACAGCAAGCAAACCGGTTGGCGGCCATGCCGGTCGACTAGGATGAATAATCCCTATCGGTAAGAGGTAAGCCATGACCCAACCTCGCCAGCTCACCGGGCAGTGCCTCTGCGGCGCAGTCCGTTACGAGGTGCTTGATGACTTCGGCTACGCCCTCAACTGCCACTGCAGCCAGTGCCGGCGGGCGACCGGCTCGGCCTTCAAGCCCTTTGGCGGTATAGCTCGCTCTGCGCTGCGCATCACCCAGGGCGAGGCACAGGCCATGGTCTATGGCGATGCCACGGCCGACCACGACGTGCACTGCCGCGCTTGCGGCTCGCTGCTGTACTCGGTGGTGCGGGGTGGCGAGTATGTGCACGTGACCCTCGGCACCCTGATGGATACCCCGAGCATCCGCCCCTCGGCGCATATCTTTGTTGGCTCCAAGGCGCCCTGGTACACGATTACCGACGATCTGCCACGGTACGACGAGTTTGGCTGAATGGCGCGCCGTAGGTGTGCTGCCCCGCCTGAGCCGGCATTCATGCTATCTCGCGCTACCCGCCCTTGCGCAAGGTACTGGGTAGGGATCAAGCCAGAAGGGACTCGCTAGGGCGTTTCTTGCTCCGCCACATGCTCGAGCAGGTGTGCAACAAATTCGGTGAGCTTAGGCAGGGGGCGCCGGTCGTGTCGATACACGATGTGGACCGGGCGGGGCTTGGGTGTATGGGCGTGCAGCACCTGCACCAACGTTCCATTTGCCAGATCGTGTGCCACCAGAACCTCTGGTTGCAGCAACAGCCCTGCGCCTGCGATGGCAGCCATGCGCAAGCCGTTGCCGTCGTTGCACGTGAACACCGATTCCGTCGGCCAGCGCAGGTTGCCTTCATCCCCGAGCTTCCAACCGCTACGGCTATTCCACAGCGTGTGAGACAGGCAGTGATGGGCGCTAAGATCCTGCGGCGTATCAGGACGCCCGTATTGCGCCAGATAGTCTGGCGATGCACAGATCGCCATGCGATACATGGTCAAGGGCTTTGCAATCAGGTCGGCATCGCCCAATTCACCAATGCGGATCGCCAGATCGAAACCTTCGTCAATCAGATCGACGTTGCGATTGCTCAATTCCAGCTCTACGCGCACAAGCGGATACCGCTGCCGGAAAGTCGCGGCCAACGGCGCGATGACACAGGCGCCAAAGGTGATGGGTGCGCTGATACGCAAGGTGCCGGATGGTGAGGCACGTAGCTGCTCGACTGATGTTTCGGCGATACGCATGTGCTCGAGCGCACGCTTTGCGTCCTCGTAAAAAACGCGACCGGCATCGGTCAGATTCTGGCGCCGTGTGGTGCGCTCCAGCAAGCGAGCACCGAGACGCTCTTCGAGTTCGCGAACATATTTGCCGACCATTACCGCCGATATGTCCAGCCGCTTCGCCGCTTCGGTGAAATTGCCTCCCTCCACGACCGTCACGAAGGTTTCCATGGCACGTAGTCTGTCCATATTACGAACTATTGATTAGTAGTATCAAAAATTAAAGCACATTTATGGTTGTTTTGGTTCGAGGAAGAATGGCGGCGTTTCAACCTGAATTCGAAAAGGAGTACTTTATGAAGATTGTCGTAATCGGTGCTGGCGGGGATGTGGGTCGTTTTGTGGCGGATGAGCTTGCGCGTGAGGGCAAACACGAAGTGATTCGTGTCGGTCGAACCCGGGGCGACCATCAAGTTGATATTGCCCGCGATGACAGCGTGAGCGCGCTGTTCAAGCAGATCGGCACTGTCGATGCCATCGTTGTTGCCGCAGGCAACGTTATCCTGGCGCCCATTGAGGAAATGACCACGGCCGATTTCCATAGGGGCTTGCAAGACAAACTGCTCGGCCAGGTGCGCGTCGCGTTGATTGGTCAGCATTACCTGAGCGATGGTGGGTCCATTACGTTGACCTCCGGTGTCGCCGTCGAGGACCCGATTGCGCAGGGCGCCAACGCTGCAGCGTCGAACGCCGGAATTGAAGGGTTCGTGCGTGCGGCAGCTTGCGATTTTCACCGGGGCATCCGCATCAACGCCGTCAGCCCGACCGTGCTGATCGAATCCATGGACAGGTTTGGTCCATTCTTTCCCGGCTACGAAGGTGTGCCGGCGGCGATGGTGGCCAAGGCCTATCGACGTAGCGTGGAAGGCGTGCAGAGCGGCCGGGTATACCGGGTGGGCCATTGAAGTAAAACCATCGCGGTACTTCGAGCGCCCATATTTGGCCCGTGAGTGACCGCCGGCGCGTACAGCCATTTCTCCCTCTTTAGCGGAGGTATGGCTGTACGCGCAGTTCGCTTCTTGGCGGCTGGCCGTGGTCTACTATGTCTACGCTTAGCCTGGCTGACTCTGCCCAGCCCAACCTCGCTTGCGTTGACCAAGGAAAACGATGGCCTACAGCGACCACTACCGCCTGAGCGTGCACGCGGTGATCACCGACGAGCAGGACAACATCCTGCTGCTCAAGGCCAACTACGCCAACCAGAGCTGGGGTCTGCCCGGTGGGGCCATAGACCCTGGCGAGACCATCCATGAGTGCCTTGCGCGGGAATGCCAGGAGGAGCTGGGGCAGGCGGTGGATATCCAGCACCTGACCGGCGTGTACTACCACGCCTCGCACAACTCGCACGTTTTTATCTTCCGCTGCCGCTTGCCGGCAAGCGCCGGCATCTCGCTCAGTAGCGAGCACACCGAGTACCGCTATGCGCCTTTGGATGAGCTGGCCCCGGTACAGCGGCGGCGGGTGGAAGACTGCCTGCGCTATGAAGGGGTAGTGGTCAGCGAGAAGTTCTAGCGGCGCTTATGGCATCTGGTAGCACGACGTAGCTGGCCAACCAGAAACGCAAACCGAAAGTATGGTTCAATTCTGGCCATACCTCCCCGCTAGCCAGGAACCGCCGTGCGCTACACGCCCTATACCCTGACCATCCTCGCCGCCAACGACGGCCGCTTTGTCGATTTCGCACCCTACGTGGCTTCGATCAACGACCAAGGTGTGGTGGCCTTTCAGGCGACCTTGGCGGATGGTCATAGCGGGGTGTTTGTGAGCAATGGCACAACGACGACCGATATCGCCGTGACTACGGCGGCAGATAGCCCGGTGCAGCGCTTTGCCAGCCACCCAGATATCAACCGGGCCGGCGTGCTTTCGGTCTATGCCGAGCTCAAGGGGGGCGAGGAAGCGCTGCTGCTGTATGCGGGCGGTGAGATGACCGCGACCGGCGTGCAGGATAGCTTCAAGGGCATAGGCCCCTTAGGCCCGACCATGAATGAGGCAGGTGCTGTCGCTTTTCGCGGCACGCTGCCAGGTGGGGAGG
>NZ_DATCSC010000066.1:0-9434 GCF_036568685.1 Chitinimonas sp. | reverse complement strand
GGCGCGCAGGAAGCCCGGGCCATTCTGGTAACCCAGGCCCACGGTCTGTGCGCCCGTCAGGCTGGGTCGAGGCACAAAGCCGAAGTAGTGCCGGGTCGGTGCTTCCTGGCCACGAAGGTCCTCCACCTCGCTGAGTATCTTGGGCCAATCGTCGGCGCTCAAGGGCGGCGCGCTGATCGAGCTCAGCGTATAGTTTGCACGCGTGTCGATCTGTACCGAAGCATCGGCAAATGGCAGCGTCCGCAGCAAGGCTTTGCGTACCTGACTGATAGTCGGCAGCATGGCTGCCGTACTACCGGCCTGCAAAGGCACCAGCACCAGCTTGAGATTGGTCGCCGTACCCATGACCGGCGTGGCGCTCAGCGAGCCGCCGCCGCTCTGGTTCACAGTGACGGTGACGTTCAGGCCGCTGATCACCTGGCTGCTGGTCAGGGTGGCGTAGAAAGTCTGCGAGAGGTCATAAGGCTGCTGGCTGCTGGGCAGCACGGTGGGGCCGTTCATGGGCAGGCTGGCCACCACGCTGCTGCCGTTGCGCACCACCAGAGTCACCCCCGGCGAACCACCACTACCCAGCACATAGGCCCGCACCAAGGCAGGCTTGCCGGGCGCCAGACGTTGGTAGTTGTCATTGGCTTGTTGCGAATAGGTCTGCACAAAGTCGATCCGCGCCACCGTGGCCGGCGTATTGCTGGTGACCGAGAAGCTGCCGGCGGTCACCGTGGCCTGGGTGGCCGAACTCAGCGTCACCGCGCCACCATTGGTACCGGTGGGGACGGTGAACTGCAACTGGGTGTCGCTGCGGCTGGAGATCGTGACATTCACGCCGGCCAGGGCGATACCAGTCACTTCGGAAAAGCCGCTACCGGTAATGGTGACCGTGCTACCTGCCAGGCCCGAGGTCGGGGTCATGCCACTAACGGCAATGACCGGAGCAACACGGAAGCTCTGCGTGGTGGTCAGCGAGCTGTCTGCTGCTACCAGGCGCAGCGTGCCGGTGCTGGCGCCTGCCGGCACTACCACGGTCAGCTGGTTATTCTGCCTGGCGGTCGGTGCAGCAGCGGCTGCGCCGAAGAAGACCTGGTCGACCCGATCCAGGCCGTTGCCGGTCAAAGTCACCGTGGCACCGACGATGCCGGCAGCCGGGCTGATGGCGGTCACCGCCAGCGGCTGTAGCACCGTCACCGCCACCGCACTCTGCCGCTCACTGCCATTGGCCAAGGCCAGCACGGGGAAGCCGCTGAGGGCATTGCTGGGCACATCCAGGGTCAGGCTATTGGGCAACTTGGCCACGATATTGAGCGCCACGGTACCAAGCCGCGCCGAGGCAACCTGATCGAGGTAGCTGCCGGCAAGCACGATGCGGCCACCCGGCACCACGCTGCTGGGGGTGATGCTGGTCACCGTCGGCGCCTCCACCGTCACCGTCTGGCTGGATTGCACGGCCGAACCACCACCGGACAATTCCAACACGCCGGTCACGGCGGCAGTCGGAATGACCACCTGCAAACTAGTATCGGACTGAATGGTGAAGGTGGCGGTCGCCCCACCCAGGCGGGCACTGGTCACCCGGCTAAGGCCGGTGCCGGTCACCGTCAGGCTGGCGCCGGGAGCCCCGGACAGCGGGCTGACGGTAGCAATGGTAAGTGGAACCGCGGGGGTGGCCGTACTGCCGCCCCCTCCCCCGCCGCCGCCACAGGCGGCCAGCAGCAGAAGGCTGCCCAACAGCAATAGGTATGAGTAAAGACGCCGCATATCAGGAACCATATCCGATAATCCAATTGAAAAAACAGAGTCAGCCGTATGCCTGGCCTCAGTCCAGTCGCCGCGCGCAAACAGCCGCGGCGCGTTGTGGCGATCTCGCCAGCATGGCTAGAATGCCAGTCTACTAGGAGGAGCACCGGCATGCTTTACATTAGCCGAGATAGTCAGGGACGCATCCAGTCCATCTCGCGTGAACCGCGTCCCGGCGACGAGGTCGCCGAACCCGATTCGCCCGAAGTCCGCCAGTTCCTTGCCCAACCCGACACCGGTTTCGACGCGCTGGACGCCGATTTCGTGCGTGTGATCGAAGATGTGATCGACACACTCATAAAGAACAATGTCATAAAATTGACTGATCTACCACCGCCTGCGCAGCGCAAGCTGATGGCACGCAAAGGTATGCGCAACAAGCTACAGGAAGCGCTGCAACTGCTCGGCGATGATCGCATGATCATCTGAGCGCCATCGACGCGATGTGGATAAGCCCCGGTAGCCGGAAAAGGCGATTACCCCCTTGTCACGTGGGGCTTGGCAAGCACCTGAAACGGCCATTACCCTTGGCCGCATAATCGTTGTCTACTACAGGCGCTACCCTGCCCGTCCCAGCAAGGAAAATCTAGCCCGACATGCCCGTTACTCCACTTAGCGATGCCGAACTAGCCGACTCCTTCGCCTGGCGTGTCGGGGAACACCAGACCCGCTTCGACCCCTTGCTCGACTGCGTGGTGATGATCGCCCGCATCTTCGGTATCCATACCACGCACGAGGCCCTTTCCGCCGGCCTGCCGCTGGAAAACAATGTACTTACGCCCGCCCTGGTTCCGCGCGCCGCAGCGCGGGCCGGGCTGACCGCCCGTATCGTCAACCGCTCGCTGGACCAGATCCGGCCAGGCCTCTTGCCGGCAGTGCTGCTGCTCAGGGGCAAGCTCGCCTGCATCCTGCTCGAATGGCTGCCCACCGGGGAGGCGCGGGTCCGCTATCCCGAAGGCGGCCAATCGTCCGACATCCTGAGCCGGGAGGAGCTGGAAGCGCTCTATACCGGCGTGGTGTTCTTCATCCGCCCGGTCTTCCACTTCGATCAGCGCACACCGGAGGCTGAGCAGGTCCGCAACCGCCACTGGTTCTGGGGTGTGGTGTTCCAGAATTGGCGTCTCTATCGCGACAGCCTGATCGCCGCCTTGCTGATCAATCTGTTCGCGCTGGCAACGCCGCTGTTCTCGATGAACGTCTATGACCGGGTGGTACCCAACCGGGCCGAGGAAACGCTATGGGTGCTAGCCCTGGGCGTCTTCCTGATGATGGGCTTCGATCTCGCCCTGCGTATCGTACGCGGCTACATTCTTGATACTGCCGGCAAGCGTATCGACGTCACCCTGTCGGCCCGCATCATGGAGCGGGTCCTGGGCCTCAAGCTCTCGGACAGGCCGGCTTCGGTCGGCTCCTTCGCCGCCAATCTGCGTGCCTTTGAATCAGTACGCGACTTTATCGCCTCGGCCACCGTCACCGCCTTGGTTGACCTGCCCTTTGTGCTGATCTTCCTCTTGGTGTTGGTGTGGATATCTCCCTGGCTGATCCTGCCACCGCTGATCGGTATCGCCCTCCTGGTGATCACCGCCGCCGTGGCACAGCAGAAGATGCATGAACTGGTGGACCTGACCGCCCGTGCGGCCGCCCAGCGCAACGCCACCCTGGTGGAGAGCCTGGTCGGACTTGAGACCATCAAATTCATGGTCGCCGAAGGTAGCTTCCAGCGTAAATGGGAAAGTGCCACCGTCTTCCTGGCGCAGAAGGGCTCCTACCTCAAGCTGCTGTCTTCAGGCACGATCAATATCGTCAGCACCCTGCAGCAGCTGGTGACTACGGTGGTGGTTATCACCGGCGTCTACCTCTTGTTCGATCATCAGGTCAGCATGGGTGGCATCATTGCCGCCTCCATGCTCGCTGGCCGCGTGATGGGGCCGTTTGGTCAGGTCGCGGGCCTGATGATGCAGTACCAGGGGGCCCGCAGCGGCCTTGCCTCGGTCGAGAACCATATGAAGACGCCGACAGAACGCCCCGACGAGTCGGCCTTTCTGCACCGCAGCGGCTTTCTGGGCCGGATCGAGTTCAAGAACGTCAGCTTCCACTACCCCGGCCGCGAAGACCTGGCGCTGCGAGATATCTCCTTCAAGATCCACCCGGGTGAGAAGGTCGCCATCATCGGCCGGGTCGGTTCGGGTAAGTCCACCGTACAGCGGCTGATGCTGGGTCTCTACCAACCCAGCGGTGGTGCCGTGATGATAGACGGCATCGATGCCCGCCAGATCGACCCCGCGGAGCTGCGCCGGGCAATCGGCTTCGTGCCGCAGGACATCAACCTCTTCTACGGCTCGCTGAAGGAAAACATCGCCCTGGGTGCGCCCTTCGCCGATGACCAGAAGATCCTTGCGGCAGCCGAGATCGCAGGCGTGCGCGAGTTCGCCGACCAGCACCCACGCGGCTTTGACATGCCTATCGGCGAGCGAGGCGAATCGCTCTCCGGCGGCCAGCGCCAGGCAGTCGGCATCGCCCGCGCCCTTCTCAATGACCCACCCATGCTGCTGCTGGACGAACCGTCCAGCGCCATGGACTTCATGAGCGAAGATGCACTCAAGGCCCGCTTGCGCCAGTACGCCACCGCCAAGACCCTGGTCCTGGTCACCCATCGCACCTCGCTCTTGGACCTGGTGGACCGGTTGATCGTGATCGACAACGGCAAGATCATGGCCGATGGCCCCAAGGAACAGGTGGTCGAGGCGCTGCAAGCCGGTCGTATCGGAAGGGCACCATGAGCCTGCCAGCCCGTTGGACACGCTTCTACCAGCGCTGCTCGGCGCAGCTCGATCGGCTGTTCAAGGCCTTGGCGCCAGACCCGAACGAGGCCGACGCCGACTTCGACACCCAAGCACACTGGGCCATTGCCGAACAGACCCCACGCGGCGCCCGCACCCTGGTCTGGCTGACTGCGGCCGCCTTTCTGGTACTGCTGCTTTGGGCAGCCTTTGCCCGTATAGACGAGACCACCCGCGGCGAGGGCAAGGTCATCCCATCCCGCCAGGTGCAGGTATTGCAGAGCCTGGACGGCGGCATGGTGTCGCAGATCCTGGTGCGCGAAGGACAGTCGGTTGCCTCCGGCCAGTTGCTGCTCAAGGTCGACCCGGTACGGATGGAATCCTCGCTGCGCGAGAACCAGGCCCAGTATGTCGCCCTCCTGGCCAAAGCGGCTCGGCTGAAGGCCCTCTCGGACGGCAGCCCCTTCGTGGTGCAGGCCGAAGCCGAACAAAGCGCACCGGACATCGTGGCGCAGGAACGCTCACTGTATGAATCGCGCAAGGCCGAACTCGAGGCCAGCGTGGGTGTCGCCCGCCAGCAGGCCAGCCAACGCAGCCAGGAACTGGCCAGCGTGCGCGCCCGCAGCGAGCAGGCGGCGCGCAGCTATGAGCTGACCCAAAAGGAACTGGAGCTGACCCGCCCCTTGACCAAGACCGGCGCGGTATCGGACGTGGAACTGCTGCGGCTGGAGCGCGACGTGGCCCGCTACCGTGGCGAGCGCGACAGCGCCAATGCCGACATCCCCCGTCTGCAGGCCGCGATCGGCGAGGCCAACCGCAAGATCCAGGAGGTCGAGCTGGCCTTCCGCAACCAGGCCAGCGCCGAACTGAGCGAGACCAATGCCAAGCTCGGTACGCTCTCGGAGGGCAGTCTGGCGCTCAAGGACAAGGTCAAGCAGACCGAGATCCGCTCGCCGGTGCGCGGTACCGTCAAGCAGTTGCTGGTCAACACCGTCGGCGGCGTGGTGCAGCCGGGCAAAGACCTGGTACAGATCGTGCCGACCGACGACGCGCTGCTGCTGGAGGCCCGCATCCTGCCCAAGGACATCGCCTTCCTGCGGCCCGGCCAACGCGCCCTGGTCAAGTTCACGGCCTACGACTTCGCCACCTATGGCGGCCTGGAGGCCACCTTGGAGCATATCAGCGCCGACACGGTCACCGACGAGAAGGGCAACGCCTTCTTCCTGGTCAAGGTGCGCACCGTCAGCAGCAGCCTGGGAGCCCAGAAGCTGCCCATCATCCCCGGCATGGTGGCCGAGGTGGATATCCTGACCGGCAAGAAGACCATCCTGTCCTATCTGCTCAAACCCATCTTGCGTGCCAAGGCCAACTCCCTGACCGAACGATGAGTTTGTCCCCTCTCTACCTTGTCAGCCACGATCCGGGCCTGCTGCGTCACTGGCAGCAGAGCCTGGCCCCCCAACCCGCCATCCTCCTGCCATCTTTCGAGGCACTCTCCCAGGCAGCCCCAACCGCAGGCAGCCTGATCTGGCTGGATGGGGTCCTACCCGACCTGCCAGGCTGGGCGGACGTACGCTGGCGCAGCTGGTCGCAACGCTGCCGGCTGGTATTCACCCACTCCCGACCCGACGAAGCGCAGGCCAAACAGGCGTTTGAAGCCGGTTGCGTGGGCTACTGCCACGCCTATTCCGACAGCCAGACCCTACAGCAGGTTCAGGCAGTCGTCAGCGCCGGCAATGTCTGGGTGGGACGCGAACTGATGCAACAGATGCTAGGCAGCGCCCGCCGCGCCGCGCCGCCGGTACCAGCCGAGGACTGGGCGCAAGGGCTGACCGAGCGGGAGCGGGAGATTGCGCTACTGGCAGCCAACGCCGCCTCCAACCGCGATATTGCGGCCCGTTGCGATATCACCGAGCGGACCGTCAAGGCCCACCTCGCCGCCATTTTTGGCAAGCTCAATGTCAGCGACCGGCTGCAGCTGGCGCTCAGGGTGCACGGCATTAGTTAGGGCCTTGGGGTTGTATAGGCGGCGCACCAGACATACGCACAATTAAGCGCCTGGGGATACCCGCAAGGAGCAGGCCGAAGTGGTAAGCCACCTAAAGGTGGCAACGACTTCGCTCACCCGGGCGTTGCCCCGCAGTGAGAACTGAAGCCGCGGCCCTTCCCTGATTTAGTCCACTCCCCCCGCCCTCGCCGCAGCGAGGGAACCTCGCTGAGGGTCACGGATTTACTGCAGAGTATTTTCCAGCAGCAGCGCTTCGCCCGGCAAAGCCGGGCGCTAACTGGCACAGGGTGATCAAGCGTGCCTCGCTTTTATATCCCCCACTCCCCCCGCCCTCGCCGCAGCGAGGGAGCCTCGCTGACGCTCGTCAGCGTCCTGAGCACTAGCCTCGACTCATTCCCTAAAGCCAAATCTTCCTGGGCATAGATATCCCCGGGGCGCTACCTGTACTCAAGGACAATATCGGGCGCTTCGGCAGCTTGTTAGCATCGCCGCCATTGCCCTTATTGCGTCCAGGAGTTCCCCATGGCTGAGCAGCAAAGCACCGTCGTCGCCCACGGTACCGTCGTCACCCTGCAAGGCCACGCCTGGGTGCTGGATGCGCAAGGGCAGCGCCGCGCGCTACAGCCGGGTGACGAGGTGCAGACTGGCCAGGTATTGATCACCGAGGCAGGCAGCCAGCTGGAACTGGGCCTGCCCAATGGTCAGATGCTGGCGGTGGCCGCCGGCCGCGAATTGCTGGTGGATGCCAACCTGCTGGGCAACGCTCCGGTGGATGCGAGCGAAGCTGCGCTCAAGCTGCTCGATAGCAGCCCAGACCAGTTGCTGCAGGCACTGAACCAAGGGCGCGACCTGTCGCTGGAGCTGGACCCGACCGCAGCCGGCCTTACCGGTGGCGATGCCAGCGATGCACACGGCTTTGTGCGCCTCTTGCGCGTTAGCGAGCCGGTCGACGGCAGCGTGCCGCCCGCCGTCTTCTCGACCAGCACGGCAAGCAGCCAGGCCGATACCTCGAGCGGTAGCAGCCTGCAGCCACTCGAAGCCAAGGACGACAGCTACGCGCTGGACGAAGACCAGCCGCTGACCTTCGACGTACGCAGCAATGACAGCAACCCCAACGGCGGTACCCTGACCGTCGTCGGCCAACCGGTGGCCGAGCACGGCAGCGTGGTGGTCAACCCGGACGGCACTCTGACCTACACCCCAGCAGCCAACTACAACGGCACCGACACCATCCATTACACCGTGCGTGACGCCATTGGCCAGACCTCCAGCGCCAATGTCACGCTGACGGTCAACCCGGTCAACGATGCGCCGGTGCGTGTCGACGAAAATGGCCAACCCATCGGCAATACCCAGAACGTCGTCACCCAGGAGGACGTTCCGGTCAGCGGCACCATCCGTGGCAGCGATGTCGACGGCGATGCATTGACCTTCAGCAAGGGCAGCGAACCGGCCCACGGCAGCGTAGTGGTGGACGCCAATGGCAACTGGACCTACACCCCCAAGGCCGACTACAACGGCGGCGACAGCTTCACCGTGGTGATCAGCGACGGTCACGGCGGCAATACCACGGTGACGGTCAACGTCGGCATCACCCCGGTGAACGATGCCCCGGTGCTGGTCGACGGCAATGGCAACCCCACCAGCAATGATCAGCATGTGGTCACGCTGGAAGACACCCCCGTCAACGGTACCCTGCACGCCACCGACGTGGACGGCGACCCTTTGACCTTCAGCAAGGGTAGCGAGCCCGCCCATGGCAGCGTAACGGTCAATGCCGACGGCAGCTGGTCCTATACCCCCAGCCACGACTACAACGGCAGTGACAGCTTCCAGATCGTGGTCAGCGATGGCCAGGGTGGCACCACCACCGCCACCATCCATGTCGGCATCACCCCGGTCAACGACGCACCCATCTTTGTCGGCGGCAACAGCCAACCCCTGGCCGGCGGCCAATCGGTCAGCACGCCTGAAGACACCCCGGTCAGCGGCAAGCTCGCAGCGACCGATGTGGATGGCGATGCGCTGACCTTCAGCCTCAGCGGCAACCCGGCCCACGGCAGCGTCAATGTGGCCACCGACGGTAGCTGGACCTACACCCCCAGCGCCAACTACAACGGCAGCGACAGCTTCCAGGTCGTGGTCAGCGATGGCCATGGCGGCACCGCCACGGCCACCGTGACCATCGGCATCACCCCGGCCAACGACGCCCCGGTAGGCGTGGACCAGACTGTCTATACCCCCGAAGACACGCCGCTCAATGGCCAGCTCAGTGCCAGCGACGCCGATGGCGACGCACTGAGCTACAGCCTCAGCAGCGGCCCGGCACATGGCACCCTGGTGCTCAACAGCAATGGCAGCTGGACCTACACGCCCAGCGCCAACTACAACGGCCCGGACAGCTTCCAGGCCGTGGTCAGCGATGGCCAGGGTGGCACCGACACCATCACCATCAAGATCGGTGTCAGCGCCGTGCCAGACTACCCGACGGCCAGCATTACGCTGGACGCCAATATCACCGCCGACGACGTCATCGACGCGACCGAGGCCACCCAGAACATCGCCATCACCGGTACCGTGGGCGGCGACGTGCAAATGGGTGACACCGTCACCCTGACCGTCAATGGCCACAGCTACAGCGGCACCGTGCAGGCCGGCCACACCTTCAGTATCAATGTCGCCGGCGCCGATCTGGCGGCAGACCCCAGCCACAAGGTGCAGGCCTCGGTCACCACCACCAATAGCGAGGGCAATAGCGCCAGCGCGACCGCCAGCGAAGGCTATAGCGTCAGCAATGCAGCACCGGTCCCCACCATCACGCTCGACGCGGTGACCGGCGACAATGTGATCAATGC
>NZ_DATCSC010000065.1:0-15934 GCF_036568685.1 Chitinimonas sp. | reverse complement strand
CGACTACACCATCCGCACCACCAACACCCGCCACAACCTGGTCTATCCGCTCTATCTGCACCAGGCCACGGATGCGATCGCCACCCTCTAGCGCAGCGACACCGATACCGCCATGCATCGTGGAACCCAACAAGACCAACGCCTGAGCGATGCCCTGCTGCCAGGCTACTTCCTGCCCGACGAGTTCAGCCTGGCCGAGCGTATCCGCCTGAGCCTGGCCCAGGCGGCCTGCCTGCGCTTTGTCGCCGGCGAGCATCTGGACGCCGGTAGCTGGGATGAGGCCTTGCTACAGGATGAGACGGTGCTGCTGGCGGATCTTGCGGCCTTTCCGCTGGCGCGGCTGCAGTCGTCTTTCCTGGAGGCCATGGCCTGGTCGGCCGAGGCCACGCTGTGGCAGCGTACCTGGCAGCTGGCACAGCGCTACGACCTATGGTGGCAGGGTTTGGGCGAGGCCCCATCCAGCGCCGGCAAAGGCGTGGCGGAGGCCATGCGTGGGCAGGTCAGGCAAGGCTTGGCGGCACTGCTGGCACAGGCCGTGGCGGTGTTCGGGCTGGGCGCGGGACAGTTGCACCCCTTGTGGCGGGATACGCTCGCCCAGGCGGCCGAGCGGCGGCAAACGGCCGAACCGGCGGGCCGGCAACAACTGCTGCGTCGTACCTGGCTGGGTTTGTGCCAGGCGATAGGCAAGCTGCAGCCCAAAGCGCGCGCCGAATTGCCAGCCAGCTATCGTTCCGGCCAGCACGAGCCCTCAATGGCACTGCTGCTGGCTACGCTCGAATTGTTTCAGTACAGCCGCGCGCCACTCAACCGTTTTCCGGAGCGGCTGACCGAGTTCTACTACCGCGACCTGCTGCGCATGCGGGCCAGGCCGGCTGCCGTGGAACGGGTACACCTGCTGCTGGAACGCGATCCAAAGTTTACCGGCACGGTGACTATCCCCGCCGGCACACGCTTCGTGGGGGGCAAGGACCAGGATGGCCAGGTGATCGAATTCGCGGCCGAGCAGCACCGTGAAGTGAGCGATGCTCGGGTGGCCGCGCTCTATAGCCTGCGCCTGGAACGCGATGCGCTGATCTCTCCGGAGCGGGAGTTTGGCTACGCCACCCGGGTCAAGGTGGAAGCGTTGCCCTTGCTGCCACCGGATGCTGCCTACGGCATCCGACCTCCCTGGTGGCCACTGCTCGGCGGGCAGGCCAAGGGTTCGGCAGCGCGGACCCAGGACGCACGCATAGGGCTGGCGATTGCTTCTCCCCTGCTGCAGATGAAGGAGGGCCGGCGTGAGGTGCACCTTCGCTTGCAGCTGGCGCACCCGGCCGAGCAGGACGATGGTCTGCTTGGGCTGTTGCGTGTACCGATGGGGCAACGCGACCAGGCCTGGCTGGAGCGGGCATATGCGCGCTATGCAGACCTGGAAGCGCAGTTGGTACCGTTGCGCCCGCGTCCCGGCGCTACGCCCGTGGCCCCGTCGCCGTCCCTGTTGGCAGCTGCGGCGTGGCAGCGCTCGGCCGTGTTTGGCGAGGACGTGCTGCTGTCTTTTCTGCTGGCGCGCTGCCTGGTCTGTGATGACCCCCAGTGGTTTGCAGAATGTCTGGGACGCTTGTTCGCCATGTGGCTGGTGGCTGGCAAGGAGACACTGCGGCTGTGCGATCTCGTGGCACTACGTCGGCATGCGCAGACCTTGCGGGGCAGCGAGGAGATACGCGCGGTGGAGATCGACGACCCGCTGATCCTGATCAGCCCGGTACGGCCGGTGGGTGGTGGGCAACCCGAGGGCGATGCCCGAGAGGTGGCGCTGCACACCCTGCCGGACCGTGCCTTGATTTTCGATCGCGTGTTCGCAGGCATCTGGCAGGGCCAACTCAGTACCAGCGAGGGGTGGCTGTCACTCGACGGGGTTTATACCCATAGGCGGCCGGTAGAGGAGTCGGCCCTGGGTTGGGGCGGTGGTCTGGAGCTGGTGTTGCGTCTGGGGCCGGAGCAGGCACCAGTGGTGGCGTGCGAGCCGGCGTTGCATGGCCAGGAATGGCCGGCCCAGGCGGTACTGCAGCTCACCTTGCGCAGCCAGTCGCGGATGTACGCCTACAGCCTGCTGCAGCAATGTCTGCTGCAGGACGTGGTGTTGTCGGTGAATGTCAGCGGTCTGCGTGATCTGGTGCTCTACAACCAGCTTGGCCGGCTTGACCCGGCCAAGCCGTTCCAGCCCTTTGGCCCCTTGCCGGACCGCCACGCCTATCTGCAGTGGGGCAGCGCAGAACTGGCTGGTAAGCCGCTGGATGCCCTACGCATGCGCTTACGTTGGGGGGCGCTGCCGGACGACCTGGGGGGCTTTGCGAGCCACTACCAGGGTTACCCGGGACGTTGGTCCAACGACGGCTTTCAGGTGGTTACCCAAATGCTGCTCGATGGTCAGTGGCAGTCCGGCTCGGCTGAGCCGCTGCCCATGTTCCGGCAACGCGATAGCGACCGGACACTGTTGGCCAGTGCGACCTTGACCGTACCAGAGGCAGACCTGCGGCGCTTGCATCGGCCCGTCGCCATCAAGCCTGGGCCGTATCTGTTCGATCTGCAGACCCGCAATGGCTTTTTCCGTTTTGAGCTCAGCGAGCCGGCGGCGGCATTCGGTCACGGACTCTACAGCCAGCTTTTGACTGACACGCTGGCCCGCAATGCCCGCCGCAAGCGTCCGGCGCCGTTGCCTCTGGCACCGTATACACCGGTGATCGACAGCCTGAGCGTGGACTATCGGGCCAGCCGTACGCTGAAGCTGGCACAGGAGCCTGGCATTACGGGGCAAGATGGCGTGGTCGAGGGGGTGTACTACCTGCACGCCGCTGGGCTGCAGCCGGTACATGCCACACCGGGTGGGTGCGCGCCCAGCCTGCTGCCGCAGTACCCGCAGGACGGCAATCTCTATATCGGCCTCGAAGGGAGCGACCCGCAAGGGGCCCTGAGCCTGTTCTTCCACCTGCGCAAGGAGGAAGCCGCAGAGCGTTGGCTGCAGGCTGTGCCGCAGCTGCAGTGGTCGGCCTGGTGCGGCTCGGGCTGGCAAGTGCTCAAGCCCTTCCAACTGCTGTCCGATTCTACCCAGGCGCTGCTGCGCTCCGGCATTGTCCAGCTTAGCCTGCCGGCTGAAATGAATCGCCATTGTCCGCATCTGCCGGGCCAATATTATTGGCTCAAGCTGAGCGCCAACTGGGGCTTCGACCTGCTGGCCGGCTTGTATGGTGTCCATGCGCAAGCGCTGACTGCCAGCCGGGTGACACCGGCGAAACCTGAGGCAGAGCCGGTACCGCTGCCACCCGCTACCATCGACCAGCCCCTGCAGGGGATGGCGGGTTTGCGCTCGGTACTGCAGGTTGGCCCTTCCTTTGACCTGCGGACCATGGATGCCCCCAGCCAGTGGTTGACGCGCAGCGCGGAGCGGTTGCGGCACAAGGCCAGGGCGGTGACGATCTGGGACTACGAGCGCCTGCTGCTCGATCGGTTTCCCGATATCTGCAAGGTGAAGTGCTTTCCTCACCAGCAGCCCACGCACCGCATCGATGAGGAGGACCTGGTGCCGAGCGAGGAGGAACGCAGTCCCGGCCATGTGCTCCTGGTCGTGGTACCGGCTCCCCACCACGGCAGCCTGTTCCATAGTACCGAGGCCCCCAGGCTGGATGCCTCGCGCCTGGACGCGATGAGCCGCTACCTGCGTGAGCGCTGCCCGGCGGGGGTGCGGCTGGTGGTACGCAACGCGGCCTACGAACGAATCCAGGTCCGTTGCGCGGTACGGCTGCTGCCGGCTACCCACGTGGGCACGGCCATGCGCCTGCTCAATCAGGCCATCGTTGAGTATCTCTCGCCCTGGCATGAAGGGGGTTACGGGGCCGAGTTCGATTGGGAGATACGTAGCGAGGTACTGGAGGCGTATCTGCGCTCCCAGCCCTATGTGCAGGCGGTGAGCCAGCTCTCCCTGCTGCATATCGTACGCAGCGACAGGGATTTCCATGCCCTGCGCGATACGGCCAGGCAGGCGCCGGCCCAGGATACCGGCCTGCGCCGGGTGACGCCGGAGCAGCCCTGGAGCCTGGCACTGCCGACCCGGCATCACCTGATCGATGTTGTCGACCAGGACGACCGATTGTTGCCGCCACAGGGAACGGGTTTGGCGCGCCTGGAGGTGGGCAATACCTTTATCGTCGGCGGTCTGCGCGGCGATCTGAGCGAGGAGGGCTGACATGACCAGCCGCAGCCGCGAATCGCTCAAGCGCTATTTCAGCGAAGGCGCCCTGCCCACGGAAGACCATTTTGCCGACCTGATTGATTCGATGCTCAATATGAGCGACGAGGGCTTTCGGAAATCGGTCGAGCGCGGCTTCGAGGTCTATGCGCCGCAGGGTCATGATGCGCTGATCAGCTTTTTCCGGGACCAGGAACCGCGGTCGCCGGTATGGCGTGTGGGTCTGGGCAGCGCGCAGGACCAGTTGCTGATCCACGGCCGGGTATCGCCGGAACAGGCTGCCGATGCGCCGCCCCCGGCCCTGCTTTGCCTGGACCGCAACGGCCGGATCGGGGTGGGCAACGAAACACCGGAGGCCGAACTGGACGTGGTCGGTACGCTGCGCAGTACGGGGCGTCAGGGGGCATATACCCGTACCGCCACCAAGCCTTTGAAGGCCGACGGCAACTGGCAGGACCTGACCGACGACCTGACCGGCTGTCAGGCTTTCGAGGTGATGGCCGGGGTAGGGCACGCCGGCACCGGACGCTTCGGGCTGCTGCACGCGACCTGCATCAATACCTACAACCCCACCCTGGGCCTGCTCGACTTTCTCAACCGCAAGCGTGGCATACGTTGCACTCATGGCTACTACAGCCGACGCTGCGACCGCCTGGAGCTACGCTGGTCGGGCAGCAGTGGTCGTGATGCCAAGTACCGATTGCAGATCCGTAGCGGTTGCGATTTCGGCCAGGAAGTACAGATCCAGGTCAACATCACCCAACTGTGGTTTGACCCCCATATGGCCGCCTGCAAGGTGCAGCGATGAATATGCGCGCTGCCAGCCCAGGCGGATTGCCGGCCGATCAGGCGGTCGATGAGACGCTCCCGCAAGCGCCACCGGCGATGGCCGCCATAGGACGGATCGATGCTGACCCGCCCTATGGCTACACCGCCCTGAGAGAGCGGGGCATTGCGCTGACTCAGGGCCTGAGCGGCAACGACTGGACCGACTACAACCATCACGACCCCGGCGTCACCCTGCTGGAGGTGCTCTGCTATGCCCTGACCGAAGGCGTGTTCGGGGCTGAGCTGCCGGTAGCCGACCTCCTGGCCGAGCCCAGTGGTGAGATCCACTATCGCCGACATGGTCTGCACGCGGCGGAAGAGATACTGCCATGCCGACCGACCACCGAACTGGACCAGTTACGCTGGATCTTGGACCGGGTGCCGCAGATCCGTCATCTGCGCATGACCATGCAGCTTGGGCGAAGCGAATTGCCCAATGGCCTGTGGCAAATGGCGGTGCGCGCGCCGGCTCGGGTGGGTGAAGCGGCGGCGAGTGCTGCGGCCCGGGCCTACTGGTCGCAGCGGAATCTGGGAGAAGACCTGGCCCGGGCGCCACGGGTACTTGCACCGCGCTGGTGTAGCTTACGGATAGCCCTATCCATCGGCGGAGCGCGGGAACTGACCGACATCCTCGCCGAGCTGGTGCAACGCTGTAGCGATCTGATCAGTGCGGCGCCACCGCGCACGCCACGGCAGGTACGCCTGGCCGAGCTGGATGCGACGGGGCAGCCACTGCCGCCGAGCGAGCTGTTCGATGGACCTCCCTTGAAGTTTGGTTGGATCGCCAGCAGTGATCTGGAGCGAGACCCTGCCAACAGGTTGTTCTTCAGTGATCTGATACTGGCGCTGCAGCAGATCGAGGGAGTGGAGGAGATACGCTATCTGAGCCTGGCGGCCGAAGGGCTGGCAGCGAGCGAGGGTGCCTTGCCATGGCATGGCCCTGACTGGGCGCTGCAATTGCGCTGGCCGGATACGCCTGAGCTACTCGACGGCTGGACCGTGACGCGACGTGGCAGCACCCTGTCCATAGATCGGGAGGCCTTGTTGCAGCGCTTGCGCGATGAGCTGCTTGCCAACCAGGTGATCCCGCAGGACATCGTCCGGGTTGGCTCGGCGGCGGCGGAGATGCTGGCCAGGCCAAGCGGCCACCCCACCCCCGAGGCGGTGTACCACGCCGCATTTAACCACCTGCCCCCCATCTACCGCGGTGCCGAGCTGACGGAGCGCAGCAGCGCGCAGCAAAAGCTCGATGCGACCGGGCGGGCCCAGTTCACCGCCTACCAAGCGCTGTTGGAACAGTGGCTGGCGCACGGTGAGGCGCAGCTCCAGCACCTGCGCAAGCTGTATACGATCGAGGCCGCACCGGTACAGAGCTATTGGTGGGATCTGCTGGGCAGTGAGCATCTGCCTGGGCTGGGCGGTTTGTACAAGCAAGGGGAGGCTGGCATGGCGCGCTGCCTGGATGTGTTTCAGGCGGCTGATGAGGTGCTGGCCCGTCGCAGCCGGGTACTGGACCACCTGCTGGCCTTGCATGGTGAGAGCTGTGCGCAAAGCAGCATCCAGTCCTTTGGCTGGTATTACGGGCCGGGCCAATGGCAGCAGCACCTGTTCGAGTGCAAACGGCAACTCTTGTTGCGCATAGTCCGCCATACGCGGGACCGGGCCGGAGGCTTTGACTACAGCCGGCCATCGCTGGGCCGTAAAGGCAATACTGCCGCCTTGCAGGAACGGGTGGGCCTGTTGCTGGGCATGGTCGCGCCGCATAGCCGTTCGCTACTGGCGCCTTTGGCGCGCTGGGGCATCCGCCTGGCTGCGGAGACGCAGACCCCGACCGCCAGCGGTCGCCGCGAAGCCAGCGGAGCGCCATTGGCCATGTGGTCGCCGTTGCGGCGCAAGATTGCGGCGCAGTATGCGGATGACGTGGCGCAGGGGCGTGTTGCGCGGCGCCTGGCACACTATTTCCCTGGCTTGGATCTGGCCGCACTGTCACCTGCCCTGCTGCGAGCGGCGACGCATGCGGATCGCTACCGGCTCGGCAAGGATGGCCAGCACGCCACCCTGTGGCTGGGCGAGCAGGAAGCCGGCCCGAACTGGCCCTTGCGTTTGCATCTTGCCCAGGGGGCTGCCGAGGGTCCCGCCATGTATTTGCACGAGTTTGCGTGCGAGGTGCAACGCGAGTGCGAGGGCTTGCATCTGGTCGAGCACATACTGCTACGCCCCCTGGGCGATGCCGGTACCGAGACCGGTAACTTGCCGCCCTACTTCCTGCATCAGATCACCGTAGTCTTTGCCGGTTGGACGGCACGCGGCACCGATCCGGCATTCCGCCATCTGGCCGAGGAGACGTTGGCGCTGGGTTGCCCAGCGCATCTGCTGCCCCATGTGCTGTGGCTGGATGTACCGACCTTGGCGCGCTTCGAACCTGCGTTTGAGGCCTGGCTGCTGGCCAGACAGGACTACTGCGAGGCATTGGCACTCGGTGCGGGCCATGACCGGACGGTGATCGCCAGGCTGGATGCGCATGCTGCCACCCTGCGGGAAATCCTGGTGGCGGCCCAGGTTGCCGCGCAAGCAGGGGGGGGGCAATGAGCGGCCTGATCCCAACGCCCGATCATGTCATCGAGACGCTGCTGTGGGAGTGTCGTTTTCACGACCAGCGTGTGGCCCAGGCCCTGCAGCGGCGGCTGGGTGAATTCATACATGGCCCGGCCAGGCAGACCATGTCGGCATTGTTCGAGCACATCTCGCCGCCGGACGAAGTCTGGCGTATAGAGCGGCTGGAGATCGACCTCGGCGTGCTGGTCTCGGATGCTTCGCCCGAGCAATGGGCCGACCAGTTGGCGGAACAGTTGTGGACCTGCTTGCTCAAGCAGCGGCAGGCGCTCAATGGCGATGCCTGGCCGTCGGCGCTGGCGCCGGACGGCCTGGTCCGGGCGCCGGTATCCGCCGCCCGGCATGACCTCGACCTGTTTTTGTTCTACCTGCAGAACGGGCATCTGCCCTGGTCGGCCCATGCCATGGCCGAACGTGACCTTGCTGACTGGCTGGTCAGGCTGGCGGCGCGTACCGGCCCGGCACTCTGGCAACTGCTGCAGGATCTGCACCCCACCCAGTATGTGCTGGAGCGCCTGAGCCGGATTGCGCCGCACCAGGGTTTGCAGGCCCTGATCGCGCTGCGGCACCGCGAGCTGGGTGACAGCCTGTTGCTGCTGGATACGACCCTGCTGCAACCCCTGCTGGCGCGCAGCCGGCTCAGTGCCTACCAGATGCAACAGCTGCAGCAGGCATGGCGGGTGGCGGCACTACATGCCTTGTGGGGGCGGCAGAGCGGTGTACTCAGTGCCGCGCGTCTGCAGCGGCTGATTGAAAGCCTGGCCGATACGCTGGCCAAGCAGCTTGGGCCTGGTTGGCGCGGTCTCCTGCTGGGCATGGGTGGTCATCGGCGCGAGGGTGATCGCAAGCCGCAATCCGAGCTCGCACATCTGTTACTGGAAAGCCTGACCGGCAAGGCCAGGCGAGCCGATCGCGCTGCCGGCATTGTGCTGCCGGTCCGACCGATCAGCCCGTCGGCCCCGACTTCGGACTTGATCGCCTCGCCGCTGCAGCGCATGACCTCGCAGCGTTTGCAGGCATTGGCATTGAGCAAGTTGGATGCCGCCTTGAGCGGTAGCCAGAGCCTGCCGGTGGGCAGTTTGCTGCCTTTGCTGGAGGTGCTATCCGTTCGCAGCCCGGAAGCTTTGCAGGCCCATTTGCAGTATCACGTGTTGCAGCGCGCATCGCGTCGGGAGTGGCTGGGGCTGCTTGGGCCGCAGACAGTCTGGTTGCTGATGCTGCAACTGAGCGCAGCTCGCCGGCCACATGCCGCCGACAAGGAGGAGCCCGCTGCGCGGCTGGCCCCGGCGCAGGCGGAGGCCTGGTCGGAGTCACTGCGGCAGTTCGCCCTCGCCGGCGTTCAGCAAGCCGCTTGGCAAGGCAGCAGCGTATCAGCACTGCAGACTTGGTTGATGGACTACACGCTGCGCCAGCTTGCGCTGGGCCACCCCATGCCGCAGGACCATATCGCCTGGCAGCACCTGTGGCAGCAGGCGATGGCGGAGCTGGCGCAGGATAAGGCCGAAGGGGATGGGCCTGCGGCGCAGACCGTGGCCACCTCACATGCCGCCGATGAGGACCGGACGGACATGGGACATGAAACGGCGGTGGTGCGAGGGGATGCTGCAGCTGCTTGGCAAGAGGAAGCGCATAGCGCTGTCCAGCCGCTAGCTGAGAAGGGGCTTGCCGCGCGGGACGAGCAGGCCATTGACCGCCCCGGGGGCAGCGTAGAACAGGCCCTGGCGGCCTTGGAGCGCCTGATTGCGCTGCCGCCCAGGCAGTGGGGGCCAGTACAGCGGCTGCAGGCATTGCAATTGCTGGCCAGCCCGCAGGTGTGCGATGCCTGCCTGCAGCGCTGGCCAGAACCCAGGCGCTGGCAGCTGATGCAAAGGCAATTCCCGGCGGAGGTCGCTGAACTGCAGCGACAAAGCACGCTGCTGGCGCAGGCGGGAGCGCGTCTGCAGACCGAGCAGGCGGCGGACCGGCAGCAGCATTGGCGCTTTTTGCTGACGCACTGTTTTGTGGAGGGCTTGCCCTGCAGTCCGGATTTGCTGGCTCGGCGCTATGCCATGCATCTGCGACGACAGGCACTCGCTGACAATGGGCGCCGCACCAGTCCTTTCGGTCGCTGGTTAAGCCGGCTGGCTGTGGTGCTGGAGGCGATCGAGGATGAGCTAGCCCAGGCAGAGACCAAGGGAGGCTGGCTCAGCAAGCCCATGGCCATCCTGCGCGCCATGCGTCGGACCCTCACGCGGGCGCCCAGTGCGGCGGAGCGGCTGGAAGCTGACGCCCCTGCGGCCATGACGCCCGCCAGTCTACCCTGGCAAGGGGATGGGGACAGGCGATCGGCAGCCCTGGACGAGACCAAGGATGGCGTGGCCGAACCGATCTGGGTGGGTAATGCGGGCGTGGTGATCCTGGCCAGCTACTGTCAGCGACTGTTCGGCATGCTGGGTCTGCTGCAGGAAGGGCAGTTCACCGATGAGCAGGCCCAGATCAGGGCGGTACATGCCCTGGCCTATCTGTGCAGTGGTCACGGTGAAGGCTATGAAGCCGACTGGGTACTCCACAAGCTGTTCTGCGGCATACCGCTGCAGCGGCCGGTACCGCCTTGCGCAGGGCTGGATGAGCCGACGCAGGCGATGCTCGATGGCTTGCTGCAGGCAGTGATTGCGCACTGGAAGGTGCTCGGCAAGACCTCTCCGGCAGGCCTGCGGGAAACCTTTCTCTGCCGGGAAGGACGGCTTGATACCAAGGCGGACCAGCAAGGCTGGCATTGGCAGCTCAAGGTGCAGTCCGGCCCCTTTGACATGCTGCTGGACCAGTTGCCGTGGTCCTTTGCCACCATCAAGCTGCCCTGGATGAAGGAGGTGCTCTATGTCGACTGGCGCTGAAGCCACCTACCTGCAGCACGCCGAGGCCTTGCGGCTGGAGCTGGACTGGCTTGAGACGGTACTGGATTCAAGACTTAAAGTTCACTTTGAGTCCCAGCCAGAACCGGCGGATGGGGTGCCACCGCCGGCCTTGCCGGCAGGCAGTGCCTTGGCCGACCTGGTGGCGCAAGCGGGCCTGGACCGTGATGGCCGGCTGGTATTGGCGCTGGCGCTGGCACCTCATATGCGGCCGGCAGCGCTGGACCTGCTGTTCGTCAGGAACAACAACCTGGAGCGTGGCTTTACCGAGTTTGGAGGGTGGCGAGGCCAGCGGCATGGCGGTTTTCTGCCGACAGGCGAGACCGCGGCCTTTCTGCTGGCGGCGGGGGACCTGGCGCGACGCATTGCCATGCTGGCCCTGTTCGAACCGCAGCATGCCTTTGCAAGGCTCAACCTGGTGCGGCTGGATAGCGACAACGAGGTGGAGCCGCAGTTGAGCGGGCCGCTGCTGCTCAGTGCGGAGGCCTTGCAGCGGCTGCAGACGGGGGTATGGCACAAGCCGGACTACAACAGCCAGTTCCCTGCCAAGCGCATCAGCACTGCGCTCGACTGGCAGGACCTGGTCCTGGCGCCGGATGTGATGGACGAGATAAAGGTGATCCAGACCTGGTTGCGGCAAGGCCCGGACCTGATGCGTGAATGGGGGTTGGACAAGGCGGTCAAGCCAGGCTATCGCTGCCTGTTCTACGGCCCGCCCGGAACCGGCAAGACGTTGACGGCAACCCTGTTGGGCAAGGAAGCGGAGGTTGATGTCTACCGCATCGATCTCTCCATGGTGGTGTCGAAATATATCGGTGAGACTGAGAAAAACCTGGCACGGGTGTTTGATCAGGCGCAGAGCCGGCATTGGATCTTGTTCTTTGACGAGGCCGATGCGCTCTTTGGCAAGCGGGCTGCCACCCAGAACAGCAATGACCGGCACGCCAACCAGGAGATCGCCTATTTGCTGCAAAGGGTGGAGGACTTCCCCGGGGTGGTGATATTGGCCAGCAATCTGCGCGCGAATATCGACGAGGCATTTTCGCGGCGCTTCCAGTCCATGGTCTATTTCCCCATGCCCGACGCGTCCCAGCGGCTGCGCCTGTGGCGCGGCATGCTGGCAGACCCCGCGCGGCTGGCACCCGAGATCGATCTGGTGGAGTTGGCTGACCGCTACGAGCTGTCCGGCGGGGCCATGGTCAATGTGCTGCGCTTTGCTGCCTTGCAGGCGGCCCAGGAAGCGCTGCCGCGCATCACCGCCGTACATTTGCGGCAGGGGCTGGCCAAGGAACTGCACAAGGAAGGGAGGACGGTGTGAGGTACAGACCTGCCATGGTCATATGGCTCTGTCGCTTGGTCCTGTTGGCGCTGCTTGCCAGCTTGCCGCTTGCCGCTTCCTCCCCCACGACCAAATTGTTGTTGGATGGTGCGAGTACCGGCCAGCCAGCCAATAGCGTGCCGAGCGTGGGTGGGCCGGCGGAGGCACAGTGCCGTGCGGACAAGATTGCCGTGGCGCCGCGTTGCGGGCCCGATGGGCAACCGCTACAGCTTGAAGCGACCCCCATCTATCTGCCGGCCGCGACGGTGGGCAAGGCATACCGCTATGCGATCAAGGCCAGTGGCGGCGCGCTGCCTTATCGCTTTCAGTTGCAGGATGGCAGCCTGCCGGTGGGTATCGCCTTGAGCGAGCAGGGGGAGGTCACGGGGATCGCCATCAACCGCGGGCGGCAACGCTTTGTGGTGGAAATTGCGGACCAGGGTGGGCAGCGCATTACGCAGCGCTATGTGCTGAGCGTGCTGCCGGCGGACGGTAAGGCCAAGCCTGAGGCGGAGCCGGCCAAGCCGCAGCCATTGACTTCTTTGTCGATCGAAGAGGCTCAGCGGCGCTTGCCGGCGCGGCGCCTGATCGAACCGCATATGCTGACGCAGGCACTGCTCGACAGCATTGAATACAAACCTGCCAAGCCGCTGCCCGAGGCGACGGAGGAGGCCGCTCCCGCAGCCCCCGCTGCGGCACCTATGCCGGCCCTTCCCGATGAGCTGCCGGATGTCCTCAGCGAAGCGGGCATTGCCCAGTTGAAGGCGCTGCTTGCGCCCATGGTCGGGGTGGAGTATCCCAACCGGGCACTCTTCAAGGCGGCGCTGGAGGCGCAGGCCTGTCGCTTTGCCGAGCGGCAGGCGAGCAAGACGGCCCGGGCCGCCAAGCAGTCGCCGCTGAGCCCGGAACAGTGGCAGCAGCAATGCCCCAGTGCCTGGCAGCGTGCCGCGCTGGAAAAGAACCCGGTGGAAGCCAGTGCACCGGTACCCTGGCAGGATCTGGCGGCGACCTTGCTGCCCATACCCTGGCGAGACTGGGTGGTGGAGCACACCGCCGAGAAGCTGGATCCGGCCGCCAGGCCAGACCCGCAATGGCAGGCATCGGGTTGTAATTGCCTGGTTAGTGCCTCCAATGGCGAGATCTATGCCTACCAGCCCAACTGGCATAACAGCAAGGATGCGCCGCCGGTCGATTTCAGCCTGTATGAGCGCATCATCGCCTTCGGTCTACCGTTTGACGATGACGGCAACGTCACCGCGCTCAGCCCATCCAAGTTGCAGCTCGACTTCATCCGGGCGGCACACACATACGGCAGCAAGCTCGACATTGCCATCTACCGCAATGACTGGCAGTTCCTGCGGGATCTGCCGGACGATCATCAGGACCGGGTGGCGCTGCAGGTGGCTAAGCAGGCCACCCGCTTGATCGACACGCCCCTGGGGGACTATGGCCGGCGCTGGCACGATTGGGTGCCCGGCATTGCCACCGACGAACGTGTTGGCGATGGTCTCACGCTCTACCTCGACAATCTGCCCAGCGATCCGGCCTTGCGCAAAGCGTTCGAGCGCTTCCGCGACCGGCTGATCAAGGCGCTGATCGTGGAGCTACGCCGTGGTGAACCGCAGCAGCGGCGGCAGTACACGCTCAATCTGATGCTGAACGACTACGACTTCGTCAGCTGGGCCAAGGCGCCGGAGCAAAGCGAGGCGGTGGCCCAGGGAAAAGGGGACGCTAAGCGCAAAACAGGGGAAACGATGGCCGAGAGCTGGTCCCCCTGGAGCATAGACACCTTGTTCGACTACCTGATCCTGGCCGAGGACCCGCGCATCGAAAATCGGCGTATCACCAGTGAGAATGGCGCCTACCGGAGCAACACCAATGTGACCCTGCGTTACGTCGTGCTGCTGTCAGAACCGACCAAGACCAGCAAGAAGTCGCTGCGCGACTTCGTCGAAGCGTCGCCGCTCTTGGTAGGCGAAAACCGCCGTACCTTCCTGCGCAAGATCTTCCCACTGGTCTCTGTGGGCAGCGCCACCGCCGAGCAGTTCAACGACGACATGGCCAACTTCATGACCAACTTTGGCGGTGTGGCGCTCTGGCCGCAGCCGGCGGCCGTGCCGGAGAGCCCCGCAGGGGACAAGGAGGGTGCAAAGACCAAGGATGGAGCCAAGGCGGACCCTGCGGCCGACAAGGCAGCCAAGCCCAAGGACAAGGTCTACGAGGCCATGGCGCAGAGCCTGAGAACCACCTTTCTGGCCAATGAGCCCAAGGAAAGCGCGGTCTGCGGTTGGGTCTGCGATCACCGCTGGCCTTTGCGCGCCGTATTCGTCGTCCTGATGGCGGTCGGCGTGATTTCGTTTGCGGCCTATTTCCTGTCGTGCCGGGTACGCGCCTTGGGCCGCCCCTACCAGATCTACCTGGTGCTGGGCTGTTTGCCACCGTTGATCATCGGCGGCTTACTGCTGCAATGCGACCCCGGCCTCGTCAATATCAGGGACGACAACACCCTGCTGTTCGCCTTGATCGGCTTTTTGATCCTCTCATCCATCATCCCCCTGCTGCTGCCCAAGGTAGAAAAGCCATAGCTTGCCAAGGAGCTACCATGAAAGCACCCAAGCAAACTCTGTCGGTCCCTCCTCTGGAATCAGGGCAGTGCCAAGTCAACGGAGCCTTGCAGCGACAGGTGGACGAGAGCCCCAGGCAGCAGGCGCAGCAGGCTCATATCGCGCAGCTGCAAGGGGTGCCGCAGGCAGAGGAAGAGAACCGCACCGGCATGCCCGGCCAGCTCAAGCAGGGCATAGAGGCGCTATCGGGCATGGATATGTCAGACGTGCGGGTGCACCGCAATTCCGACCAACCCGCTCAGCTCAATGCGCTGGCGTACGCGCAAGGCAACGACATCCACCTGGGGCCGGGGCAGGAAAAACACCTGCCACACGAGGTCTGGCATGTGGTGCAGCAGCGGCAGGGGAGGGTGAAGCCGACGCTGCAGATGCAGGCCGGGGTGCCAGTGAACGACGAGGAGGCGTTAGAGCGCGAGGCGGATGTGATGGGAGAAAGGGCCAATCTGGTGAACATGACACATCAGAGAAAGGTGCGCTCTGAGAGGGAGACGGTATCCGCGTCGCCTACTACATTGCCAACGCAAGCGCTTGGTAAGGCAGTGTTGCAGGGTAAAGAACTGCAGCTGGAAACGCATGGGAAGATTTGGGTGCCGGAAGATATGAGTTTGGTACCGGATAAGCCCATTTATGGAGCGACGGTTGCCGTGGGTACTGGCTTGTTGGCCCACGACGCAGCAACTTCCATGGAGGTGTTGGTAACGCCGGCACATCCGAAAGGCTCTGAGCCGGGATCACTGGATGATTTGTTTGAAGGGCTTCCCACCAAGGGAAAATATAAAAATATAGCTGCCAATGCAGGGCAAACAAAAGATGGTTCGACCTTATACATAAAAGGGCATCTATTGAATGATAATCTGGGCGGGGCTGGGACGGAGGAGAATCTATTCCCAATTACACATCAAGCCAATGTCGATCACGATCAGAAGGTGGAGGAGCCTATAAAGGATCATGTCAACAAGCATGGCGGTGCTGTGCACTACAAGGTGACCGTGGACAAACGAGGGGAAGGCGTTACTAAGTTATTTTCTGATGATAGCAGGACGCAGAATCTGAAATATATCAATGCCAATTTTTTGTGCGAAATAACAGAGTATAAAAATGATAAGACCTCCAAGAATCATTCGGTAACGATAGCGTCGGTTTGGGGTGGTACTGATAATAGTGGAGTAGGCAAGGTCAGTTTGTTGCCGACAGGTGAGCATGGGGTGGCGTCTACCTTTGATGCGAGCAAAGTGCAGATTATGCCGCGGGCGAAGGCGAAGGCCGAGTGGGATGCGGGACTGCTTGCACTGGCCCAGCATTTTGCAAACATAGATGGCATTAATCTTAGCGCATGGTTGGTCAAGAATCTCAAAGGGGTGGGTGGTGTCGGCGCAAAGTTGCTCGTGAGTGGTGAGGAATATGGGGCATTGAGCAAGGCTAGTAAAGCGACGTTAAC
>NZ_DATCSC010000064.1:0-13524 GCF_036568685.1 Chitinimonas sp. | reverse complement strand
TCAGCGTGACTGCTGGCGTTCCGGCGGTATGCGTCTCATAGCGCAGACTCTGACCATCCTGGCCGGAAAGACCGAGGGCCTTGATGCCCTGCCGGCTGATCTGCTGCACCAGGTCTCGATTGATCTCACACAGCGCGCCGCGCATGACCGGCAGGGCCAGTTGCTGTGCTGCCCGGGCATCGCCCTGGCTGGGCAGTTGGGGTATGCCCCCGTGGACAAGCAAGGGCTGGGCACCTAACAAGGCGAGCATGGCGACATCTTGCGCCACGGTTTGCCGTGCAGCGGGCTCAAAGATGGAGCTGGCAGCGTAGACAATAACGAGACGCTGGCCGTGCAAAGCCTGGACATAGGGTAGCGCGGCAGCGAGGCCGGCACCATTGGCGCCGAGGGGCGCAGCGGGTGGTTGGCTGGGAGCGTGGGAGGCGTGTTTCATCATGCGGCCTCATCAAGCAACAGGCGGCGAACTTCTTCGGGCCGGCTGGCATTGCGCAGGGTGGTACGGAAGGGGTGGGTGCAGAACAACCGGGCTGCAGCAGCCAGCAGTTGCAGATGATCCTGGTTGGCATGCTCGGGCACCAGGAGCAAAAACAGCTCGCCGACCGGTTTGCCGTCGGGGGCATCAAAGGGGATGGGACTCTCCGGCCGGATAAATACCGCCAGTGGCACTTGCAGGCCCGCCAGCCGGGCATGCGGAATCGCTACGCCCTTGCCCAGCCCGGTCGATCCCAGGCGCTCCCGCTCCATCAGGCGCTGGGCGATCTGCGCCTCGGGTAGGCCGTATCGCCGGTGCAGGTGCTGGGCGACGTGTTCAAACAGTTGTTGTCGATTCTGTACCTTGGCATCAAGCAGTATGTCCTCGGTTGGACATAGTCGGGCAAGGGTGTGCATGGCGCTCGTCCTCTTGGCCGCGGCAGTATCCCGCGCCGCAGCCGATGGCGGGGCGGCGCCTCAGGGGGCACAGAAATGCTGCCCTGGGCGTCACAACGCAAGCTTAGGGAGGGCGGTGTAAAGATGGCGTAAAGGTTGGCCTGTGGGAGCTAAAGACGAGGTGTAGATGCCGCCAGTTCAGGCCAGGCCGCTCAGGCGATAGCCCACGCCCAGCTCAGTCAACAGATGGGCAGGCTGGGCCGGGTCGGCTTCCAGCTTCTGGCGCAGATTACCCATAAAGATGCGCAGATAGTGACCACGTTCGGCATAGCCTGGGCCCCAGACATCCAGCAATAGCTGCCGATGGGTCAGCACCCGGCCGTGGCCCTTGATCAGGGTGGTCAGAAGGCGGTACTCGGTCGGGGTCAGGTGCACCGGCTCGCCAGCGCGCTGTACTTCGCGTTTGGCCAGGTCCACGCAGACCTCGCCAAAATGTACCTGGGGCTCGCTCTCGCCGGCGGCATTGAAGGCGCCACGGCGCAGCTGCGCGCGTACCCTGGCCAGCAATTCCGGTACGCCAAAAGGTTTGACCAGGTAGTCGTCGGCACCGGCATCCAGCGCGGCGACCTTGTCGCCCTCTTGTTCTCGCGCCGATAGCACCACGATGGGCACTGCCGACCAGCCGCGCACGTCACGGATCACGTCGCAGCCATCCATATCCGGCAGCCCCAGGTCGACGATCAGCAAGGAAGGCTGCCGGGTACCGGCCTCGATCAGGCCGCGTTGGCCATTTTCAGCTTCGAACACGGCAAAACCTTCGGCCTCCAGGGCGGAGCGCAAAAAGCGGCGGATATGGGCATCGTCCTCGACGACCAGGATGCGGGGGTTCGTCTGCATGATTCTGTTTCTATTGCGTATGCGTTGTTGACGCTCAAGCGTCGCCGTCGTTCAGATCGGGTGGCGTACCCTGCGGGATGGTGAAGACAAAACGCGCCCCGCCCTCGCTGCGGTTCTCGGCATGCATGCGGCCGCCGTGGGCTTCGATGATCGCACGGCTGATCGCCAGCCCCAAGCCGACACCGGGCAAGGCTGATTCACTCTCGCCGCGTTCGAACTTGCCGAATAGCTTCTCTTCCCGCCCCGCCGGCAGGCCCGGGCCATTGTCTTCGACCGTCACTCGTAGCGAACCGCTACGGGAGACAGCGCCAATATGGATCTCGCTGCCAGGCGGCGTGTACTTGGCGGCATTGTCCAGCAGGTTGACCAACACACGCTCGATCAGTACCGGGTCGAATTCGCACAGCGGCAGGTCGGCCGGCAGATGGCTCAGCACCTTGTGGCCGGCCAGCACGGTATCCAGCTGGCGACGTGCCGAACCCACCACTTCTTCCAGCGACTGCCAGTCGCGCCGCAATTGCACGGCACCGGCTTGCAGGCGGGCCATGTCGAGCAGCTTGCCGACCAGCTCGGCCGTGCCTTTGGCCTTCTCTCGGATCGCCTCAGTCAGCTCGCGCCGGGTGGCGTCGCCGAGCTGGCTGTCTGCCAGGGTATCGGCCAGCCCCACCAGGGCGGTAAGCGGCGTACGCAGGTCATGCGAGACGGTGGCCAGAAGGCCGTTGCGCAGGCGCTCCCCCTCCATGCTGACCAGGGCGTCCTGTGCCACCTCGACAAAATGCACCCGCTCCAGCGCCAGTGCGATCTGTGAGGTGCAGGCCTCCAGGAGGCGCATGTCCTCGGGTTCGTCGAACAGGCCAGGCTGGTTGGCCAGCACCGCCAGTACGCCACGGGTGCGCATGGGGGCCTTGAGCGGCAGATAGCGTGCAGGGCTGGCCGGCAGGGTGGCGGTACCCTGCCCGGCTGGTTGCTGATGGTCGTAGACCCACTGTGCCACGCTGTTGTCACTTTCCAGCAGCCGATACGGCGCTTCCTCGGTCTGGGCTTCGCGTACCCGCTCGTGGCTGTCGGGCAGCAGGATGGCGCTCTTGGCCTGGAAGATGGCCAATACCCGCTCGCCTGCGATACCGACAATCTGCTCGGTCGTCAGCGCGGCGGAGAGCTCTTGAGACAGCCGACCGAGCTCATGCGCCCGCCGCTCGCGCTGACGGGCTACGTCCGCTTCGAAGCGCAAGCGGGCTGCCAGCTGGCCGATGATCAGCGCCACCACCAGCATCAGGGCAAAGGTGAACAGATATTGAGTGTCGTTGACGGTGAACGCCAGCCTGGGGGGCACGAAGAAGAAGTCCAGGCAGGCCACGGCCAGGCAGGCGGCGGTAACACCGGCACCACGGCCGTAACGTATAGCCACCAGGACCACGGCCAAGAGGAAGACCATCACCACATTGGCGAGGTCGAATACAGTCAATAGTGCAGAGGCCAGCGCCGTGGTCACCGCCACAACGGCGACGGCAGCGGCGTGCTTGCGCCAAGCTATCGTGCCGATAGGTGTACGTGGTTCCGGTCGCGGCGGTGGGGCCTGGACGTCGATGCCGACCAGGTAGAGGTCGAGCTCCGCTGCCCGTTCGGCCAGCCGATCGGCAAGTCCCGGTAGCAGCTTGCGCTGCCAGCCCGGCTTCTGCCTATGGCCGATCACCAACTTGCCGACGTTGCGGCTACGGGCGTAGGCGGCCAGGGTCTCGGCCGGGTCGGTGCCGGCCAGTGCGGCGGTCTCGCCGCCTAGCTCCTCGGCCAACCGCAAGGCGGCGAGCATTGCTTCCCGCCGGTGCTTGGGTAGCCGTTGCTGGGCAGGTGTTTCCACGTGCACGACGATCCAGTCTGCCTGCAATTTGGCCGCCAGCCGCGCAGCCGAGCGGATCAGCCGCTCGGCGCTACCGCCGGGGCCCACGCAGACCAGCAGCCGCTCTTTGGCCTGCCAGACATTGGCAATGGCGCGATCGGCCCGGTAGGCTCGCATCTGGGCATCCACCCGGTCTGCGGTACGGCGCAGGGCCAGCTCGCGCAGGGCGATCAGGTTGCCTTTACGGAAAAAGTGCTTGGCGGCGCGTTCGGCAGCGTCCGCCAGGTAGACTTTGCCGGCCGCGAGGCGAGCCAGCAATTCATCGGGGGGCAGGTCGACCAGGGTTACTTCATCGGCGAGGTCGAACACCCTATCCGGTACCGTCTCTCGCACCCTTACGCCAGTAATGCTACCAACCACGTCGTTGAGGCTCTCGAGGTGCTGCACATTGATGGCGGTGTAGACGTCAATGCCATTACTGAGTAACTCCTCAACGTCCTGCCAGCGCTTCTGGTGTCGGCTGCCTTCCACATTGCTGTGCGCCAGTTCATCCACCACGATCAAGGCTGGCTTTACCGTGAGCGCAGCGTCGAGGTCGAACTCCGGCAACAGGCGGTCACGGTACTGCAGCTTGCGTGAAGGCAGCATGGGCAGGCCATCGAGCAAGGCCGCGGTCTCGCTGCGGCCGTGGGTCTCGACCGCGCCGATCAGCACGTCCACACCCTCGGCCTGCTTCTGGCGCGCCGCCTGCAGCATGGCGTAGGTCTTGCCCACACCGGCGCAGGCACCAATGAATATCTTGAGTTTGCCGCGCTGGGCGGCCGCTTCTTCTTGCCGGATCGCATCGAGTAGGCGGTCCGGATCGGGTCTTTGTTCGGTCATCGCAATATTGTTGCTGCGGACATACGCAAGCGGCACGAGGTCATACGGACCTCATGCCGCTGGGGCGAATTGAAGGGGATCAGACCAGGGCGTCGACGCGACCGGCCGGGGTGGTGTTGTCGGCTTGGCGTGGCAGCAGGTCGAGGTAACGCGGACCGTCTGGCAGGTTCAGGAGCTTCAGCAGCATACTGCCTTGCAGAGGCTGCTGAGCCTGGCTGCTGTCCTGTGCGGTTTGGGCTGGCGCAACGCTGGTGCTGCCGCCCGCACTGCCCGTCGCGCCACCTGCCGTTGGTGTCGCCGTGCCGCTGGCGGGCGTGGTGCTACCTGCATTGGTACCGGTGTTGCTGCCTTGCGCCGGCTTGCTGGTGGGGAAGTTGATCGTGAACGGCAGTCGGATCGGTTCGCTGGTCAGGCGGTCAAGCAGATCGGCCGCATTGCCGGCAAAGTTGGCGAACAAGGGGCTGCTCGCGGCCTGGCCGGCTTGCTGGGCTGCTGCATCGTTGCTGCCGCTGCTGGCCTCATCGGTCCGTTTGCCATGCCCGTGACCATGGTGGTGGCCATGACCATGCACCGGAGACTGACCTTGTCCCTGGCCGGGTTGACTGCCGGTCCCGCTTTGGCCATCAGCGGCGTCGGTCGAGGTGCTTTGCGCCGCTACGGCCTGCAGGGAGCTGCTGTAGCTGATCTCCACCTCGAACTCGAAGCTGCGACCATCCTTGGTGGTGATGGTGCCATGCCCCTTGAATTCGCTACTGTCCTGCAGGCTGAAGCCTGCTGCCTGGGTGGTGCCGTTGGCATCCTGGCTCTGCAGGGCTGCAGCCGCAAAGCTGGAGCTGCTGGCTATGCTGGTCTGGTCAAAGCTGATGGTGGCGCCATCTGCAGCATCGCCAAGCAGGTATTTGGCAAAGCCCTGCGCCAACTGGCTGGCCATGCCCGATACCGCATCATTGAGCTGGGAGACCCGTTTGGAGAGCGCGTCGCCTATCCGGCTCAAGGCGTTGCCCGCCTTGGACAGCAGGCTACTGCCCTGCGTCTGGCCCGTGGCCTTGTTCGCCTTGGGATCAGTCTGCGTGTTGTTGGCAGATTGGCCGGTAGGCTGACTCCCCGTCTTGCCGGACAAGGCGGGGAACGAAGACAACAGGGAACCTAGATTTGGGATGTTCATGGCGCACTCCCGGTGAATATTTACCTTATCGGCCCGAACACTACGCAACTTGAGTGTTTTAGGAAACCGTTTGTCGGCATGAGGCTGGGTGTGCTGTGTCATGAACATCGCCGTTCTTCCTTTGGTGACTAAGCTGCACTCGCTTGATCAAGTGCCAGATTGAGCTTAAGTACGTTCACCGTACGGTCACCGAAGATGCGCCAGCTCGGATACTCGACATTGGCATCCACCAGGCGGCGCACCTGGATGGCACTCAGGCCTCGCGCCTTGGCCACCCGGTTGACCTGGTAGTAGGCCGCCTCCGGCGAGATATGCGGGTCCAGGCCCGATGCCGAGGCGGTTACCAGATCGGCGGGGATGGGGCCGGGCTGGTCGGGGTGGGCGGCACGCAGTGCTTCTACCCTACCCTTCACCGCATCGACCAGGGCCGGGTTGGTGGGGCCCAGGTTGGAGCCACTCGATGCGAGGGCATTGTTGGGCTGAGGGCCTGTCGCAGACGGCCGGCTCCAGAAGTAACGCGGGCCGCTGAAAGATTGACCGATCAGCGTGCTGCCAACGGTCTGGCCATTGCGTTGGATCAGGCTGCCGGCCGCCTCTTGCGGGAACAGCAATTTGGCGGCGCCGGTCACGGCCACCGGGTAGACCAGGCCGGTCACGACGGTCAGCAGTGCAAACAGCGTGATGGCGGCGCGTATCAATTGTTTCATGGTCTTGCTCCTGTTGCCCCGCCGCCAGGTGGCAGCGGGGCATCTGATATGGCTAGGGTAAGTGCGCGGTGACTCAGGCGAGGCCCACAAGACCGAGCAACATGTCGATCAGCTTGATCCCGATAAAGGGCACGATCAGGCCGCCCAGGCCGTAGATCAGCAGGTTGCGGCGCAGCAGCATGCCGGCGCCCAGCGCGCGGTAGCGCACACCGCGCAGGGCCAGCGGGATCAGCGCCACAATGATCAGGGCGTTGAAGATCACTGCCGAGAGGATGGCGGAGCCCGGGCTGTTCAGATGCATGACGTCCAGCACCTTGAGCTGCGGGTAGGTCACCGCGAAGGCGGCCGGGATGATGGCGAAATACTTCGCCACATCGTTGGCCACGCTGAAGGTGGTCAGCGCGCCGCGGGTCATCAGCATCTGCTTGCCGGTCTCGACGATCTCGATCAGCTTGGTCGGGTTGCTGTCGAGGTCGACCATATTGCCGGCCTCCTTGGCCGCCTGCGTGCCGCTGTTCATGGCTACCGCCACGTCGGCCTGTGCCAGCGCGGGAGCGTCATTGGTACCGTCGCCGGTCATGGCCACCAGCTTGCCCTCGGCCTGCGTGTCTCGGATCAGCTTGAGCTTGTCCTCGGGCTTGGCCTCGGCCAGGAAGTCGTCCACACCGGCTTCGGCAGCGATCGCGGCCGCGGTCAGGCGGTTGTCGCCGGTGATCATCACGGTCTTGATGCCCATGGCGCGCAGTTCGGCAAAGCGCTCCTTGATGCCACCCTTGACGATGTCCTTGAGCTCGACCACGCCCATGACGCGGCTTTGGGAGGGATCGCGGTATTCTGCGACCACCAGCGGCGTACCGCCACGGCGCGCCACCTGCTCTACCAGCTCGGTCACGGCATTCGGCCACTGGCCGCCATGCGCTTCCAAGCTGGCCTTGACCGCATCGGCCGAACCCTTACGGATGCGGCGAACGCCACCCTGGCCATCGCCCATGTCCACGCCCGACATGCGGGTCTGCGCAGTAAAGGGAATGAAGTGGGCATCCTGCAGCTCGCGGCCACGCAGGCCGTAGCGGTCCTTGGCCAGGACCACGATGGAACGGCCTTCCGGGGTTTCGTCCGAGAGCGAGGCAAGCTGCGCCACATCGGCCAACTCCTCAACGCTCACGCCCGGCGCTGGCAGGAATGCGCTGGCTTGGCGGTTACCCAGGGTGATGGTGCCGGTCTTGTCCAGCAGCAGCACGTCCACGTCGCCGGCTGCCTCGACGGCCCGGCCCGAGGTGGCGATCACATTGGCTTGCATCATGCGGCTCATGCCGGCCACGCCGATGGCGCTTAAGAGGCCACCGATGGTGGTGGGGATCAGGCAGACCAGCAATGCCACCAACACGGTGATGCTGACCGGGGCACCTGCCCCAGCGGCGTTCACGCTGTAGATCGAGAACGGCAGCAGGGTCACGGTGGCCATCAGGAACACCAGGGTCAGCGCCACCAGGAGGATGGTCAGGGCGATCTCGTTGGGCGTTTTCTTGCGCTTGGCGCCCTCCACCATGGCGATCATGCGGTCGAGGAAGGCCTCGCCCGGATTGGCGGTAACGCGTGCCACCAGCCAGTCGCTCAGCACACGAGTACCGCCGGTGATGGCCGAGAAGTCACCACCCGACTCGCGGATTACCGGCGCGGATTCACCAGTAATGGCCGATTCATCGACCGAAGCGACGCCTTCGATCACCTCGGCATCGGCTGGCACGGTATCACCAGCTTCGATCAGCACCAGGTCACCCCGGCGCAAGCTGGCTGAATCCTGCACGGTGACCTTGGCGTCGCGGCTGGCGCTGGCCAGCTTCTTGGCCACCACGTTCTTGCGGCTACCGCGCAACGCGGCCGCCTGGGCCTTGCCGCGGCCTTCTGCCAGTGCTTCGGCAAAGTTGGCGAACAGTACGGTGAACCAGAGCCAGGCGGCGATGCCCAGAATGAAGCTGGCAGAGGCCTCGCCATGGCCACCCAGGGCCTGGATACCCAGCACGGTGGTCAAGGCGCTGCCCACCCAGACCACGAACATGACCGGGTTGCGGAACTGGGCGCGCGGCGACAGTTTCTTGAACGATTCCACAATGGCCGGCTTGACCAGCGCGGGGTCGAACATGTCCAGCGAGCGTACTTGGCGGCTCTCGTTGACGTGAGGCGGGTTGAGATGCTGTGCAGAGGGTTTATGCATATCGTTCATGACGCTTCCTCAGCGGGAAAACAGTTGCAGGTGCTCGACCACGGGCCCCAGCGCCAGGGCCGGGATATAGGTCAATGCACCGACGATCATCACGGTGCCGACCAGCAGCACCACGAACAGTGGGCCATGGGTGGGCATGGTGCCGGCCGATACCGCCAGGCGCGGCTTGCGAGCCAGGCTGCCGGCGATGGCCAGCACGGCGACGATGGGCACGAAGCGGCCCAGCCACATGGCGATGGCAAGCGCCAGGTTGTAGAACGGCGTGTTGGCCGAGATACCGGCAAAGGCAGAGCCGTTGTTGTTGGCAGCCGAGCTGAAGGCATACAGGGCCTCGGTAAAGCCATGCGCACCGGGGTTGAACAGGCTGCTCAGTGCGGCCGGGTGCAGCACGCCCACGGCGGTGCCGCCCAGGACCAGCAAGGGTGTGATCAGGATGGAGATGGATACCATCTTCATCTCGAAGCTCTCGATCTTCTTGCCCAGGTATTCCGGGGTGCGGCCTATCATCAGGCCGGCGAGGAAGACCGCCTGGATGGCGAACACCAGCATGCCGTAGAGGCCTGAGCCCACGCCACCGAATACCACCTCACCCAATTGCATCAGCCAGGTCGGGATCAGGCCGCCGAGTGGCAGCAGGCTGTCGTGCATGGCGTTGACCGCGCCGCAGCTCGCCGCCGTGGTGATGGTGACGAACAAGGTCGAGGCGACAATGCCGAAGCGTGTTTCCTTACCTTCCAGATTGCCCACGCTGCCATCCATGCCCAACTGGGTGAGCAAGGGGTTGGCGTGCATCTCGGACCACTGCACCACGGCAAAGGTAGCCAGGAAGATCACGGTCATCGCCGCCAGGATGGCCACGCCCTGCCGCATATCGCCGACCATGGCACCAAACATGAAGCACAGTGCGGTCGGGATCAGGAAGATGCTCAGCATCTCGGCAAAATTGCTCAGGCCGGTCGGGTTCTCGTAAGGGTGGGCGGAGTTGACGTTGAAGAAACCGCCACCGTTGGTACCCAGCAACTTGATCGCTTCTTGCGAGGCGACCGGGCCCATGGGCAGGGTCTGGGTATCGGTCTTGACGTCTTCCATCACTGGCTTGCCGGCAGCGTCCAGCACGGGCTGGCCGTTGGCGTCGTTCTTGGGCACCTGGTAGGCGACCGTCTCCAAGAGCTTCAATTCCTTGTAGCCGTCGAAGTTCTGGATCACACCCTGGCCGACCAGGAATAGTGCAAACACAAAGGACAGCGGCAGCAGCACGTAGCCGGTGGCACGGCCCAGGTCCAGCCAGGCGTTGCCCACACCGGCAGCACTGCGGCGGGAGAAGCCACGGATCAGCGCGACCACCACGGCAACACCGGTGGCGGCAGACAGGAAATTCTGCACCGCCAGCACGCTCATCTGGGTGAGGTAGCTCATGGTGCTTTCACCCACATAGCCCTGCCAGTTGGTGTTGGTCACGAATGAGATGGCAGTGTTGAACGCCGAGCCCGCTTCCACGCCCGGTATGGCAGCCGGGTTGAGCGGCAGGTTGCCTTGCAGGCGCTGGATGGCGTAAACGGCAATCACGCCCAATACATTGAAGAGGATGATTGCCAGGGCATAGCGCCACCACGGCATGTCCTCTTCTTCATGGGTGCCCATCAGCTTGCAGAGCATGCGCTCCAGGCCGCCCAGCCAGGCAAAACGGCGGCTCAACCGACCGTCCATGACGGCGGTGAGGTAGCGACCCAACGGCCAGGCCAGCGCAAACAGCACCAGCAGGTAGAGGCCGACCTGGATATAGGGGGAGGTATTCATGCGACGTCCTCCGCTTTAAGCAAGGCATACAGCAGATAGACGAACAGGCCGGCGGTCACGATGCCCGTCAGCCAATACAACAGCTCAGCGTTCACGGGGACTGCCCTCCAGCTTACGACAACCGGTCACCAGCGCCAGCACGGCGGCGGCGAAGACCGGTATCAGGATCAGAACCAGCATTTCCACGGTGGGACTCCCTTGTTCGAGGTCGAATAAAGACAGCTCGAATGCTAGAGAGCGGGGTGCAAAGACGGTGTCGCGATTACCGGAGGGGGTGTAAAGATGGCGTAAAGATGGCCCGGCGGGCTGAAAGAACTAACGGTGCAATGCCTGCCGCCGGTATTGCTCCGGGGTGCAGCCAGCCAGGCGCTGGAACATGGTGATAAAGGCCGATGCCGTGCTATAGCCCAGGTCAAAGGCGATGGCCTGGATGGCGGAGCCCGACTCGAGCGCATCGAGCGCGCGCAAAAAGCGCAAGCGCTGGCGCCATTCGCCCAGGCTCATGCCCAGCTCGCGCTGACAGTGGCGTGCCAAAGTGCGCTCGGTAGTGTGCATCTGGCTTGCCCACTCGGCTTGGGAACGGTTATCGCCAGGCTCGGCCTGCATGGCGTCCAGCACCTGGGCCAGCAGCGGGGTCTCGGCAAAGGGCAGATAGCGCTGCTCAGCGGGCGACAGGGCCAGCTGGTCGAGCAGTACCTGCGCCAAGCGCAGATCGGCCTCGCCTTGCGCCACATGGATGTCCCGCTCGGCAAAGTCGTTGAGTATGGCTTTGAGTATGGGGCTCAATACCAGGGTGCAGGGCTCGGTCGGCATGCCCTTACAGTGCTCCAGGGCCAGGTAGACCGAGCGGTAGACCACGGCGTAGCGGTTGTAGCAGCTGTGCTCGGCATGTGGCGGTATCCATACCGCGTACTGCGGTGGCGAGAGAAAGCGGCGGCCGGCTATCTCCAGCTGCATCACCCCGTGCGAGACATAGTTGAGCTGGCCCCAGGCATGCCGGTGCGAGGCGGAATGGGTGTCGGCGCCGAACTCGTCATGGCGGAAGTACACCGGTGCGGGTAGTACTTCAAACTCAGGGACTTGCAGATAGTGGCGTTGCACGGCTGTCCGTAACCCGGAATCGATTGTCTGAAATTCATTATATCAATCCAGACAGACAGGGCGACAATAGCGGCATTGTTTTGGAGATTTTATGTCGCAATACGCCTTCCCCCTGATTGCCGTCCTGATCTGGGCGGCCAATACCGTGGTCAGCAAGCTCGCCGCCGGGGTGATCTTCCCGGCCGAGATCGGTTTTTACCGCTGGTTGCTGGCAGGCCTTCTGTTCACGCCTTTCCTGCTCAAGCCGGTGCTGGCCAACTGGGCCCAGGTCAAGCCGCAGCTGGGCCGCCTGGCGGTGCTGGGCATCCTCGGCATGGCGACTTACCAGAGCCTGGCCTACTACGCTGCGCATATGACCACCGCCACCAATATGGGCATCATCCTGTCGCTCATGCCCTTGATGGCGCTGACGCTCTCCATCGTGCTGCTTGGCCAGCAACTGACCTGGGGCAGCATAGCCGGTGCCGTACTGTCCTTTGCCGGCGTACTGGTAGTGATCTCGGGTGGCAGCCTTGCTGTGCTGCTGTCACACGGCATAGGTCTGGGGGATGGACTGATGCTGATCGCCAACCTTGCCTATGCGCTATACAGCGTGCTGCTCAAGAAGTGGCAGATCAAGCTACCCGCCCTGCAGATGCTGTACGTGCAGATCCTGGTTGCCATCCTGGCCCTGTTGCCGCTCTATCTGGCCTCGCCCAAGGCGGGCCTCAGCATGGCCAACGTACCCTACGTACTGTTTGCCGGTATCCTGGCTTCCATGGTCGCGGCGCTGGCCTGGATGCACGGCGTGGCCAGGCTCGGCCCGAGCCGGATAGCTGTCTTCTTCAATCTGCTGCCGCTCTTCACGGCGCTGTGTGCCGCCTGGGTACTGAAGGAACGGTTGGCGCTCTACCATCTGCTGGGCGGGGTGTTGATACTTGCGGGTGTCTTTCTTAGCGAGCGCTGGAAGACCGCCCTTTCGCAGCGGCCGCCCAAAGTGGTGGCGACTGAGCAAGCTTGAGCGACCGCTCCCTGCCGAACAGAGCCCCGCTATATGCGGGGCTTTTACTTTCTTGCGCTGATGACTGATGGCGCTCGTACCCCGCAGGCGAAGGGGGCACGGGACGAGGTGAGTTCCCCCTTGAGACGCATTCTGTTGTTTTCCAATCATGCCTGATCGGCGCGATCTGGTAGTCAGCCCATACCGGATCGGTGAAATTACGACATTGGAATGGAAGTAGACGGCCTTGGCCGCCAGATAGCACCTGCTGCCGCAGAGGGAGCCCTGCCCCGGCCGTAAAGGCTTGACCAGCCAACCTATCAGACCACTTGGTGTCAGCGCCGTTTGGCATGCGCAACCGGCTTCAGAAATTCCTTAGTAGATACAAGCATTTGACTATTGATCTGGGCGCTCTGCCCTGCGCTGTCGGTTTCCTCATTTTTCCGAAAAATAATACCACTTATTTTGGATGGTATTGGAATGGGCTCGCATGATCGGATCGTAGGGTGTCACGCGGGCATGCTGCAAAGATGTAGTTCTATCAACCTGATTACAAATTGCAGTTTTGTAATAAGTTGCTGATTTTTATCGGATCATTGCGTTTTATTTTATTTGTCATAGCATCTTAATGGCTTTGAAAAGTTGGTTTTCGCTAGCACGGCAATCAGGCGGCCTGGGGTTGGTTGGCACTTGCTTGCAGGGTGCGGCGAGGTGTTGCTCGATACATGAATAAGTCCACTTTATTTCCACCGAATTGAAGGAGCTTTTCCCCATGCGCACCCCTTGCAAGTCGGCACCACGATATGCCCTGAGTGCCCTTACCCTGACCATGGTGGCGGCCGGCATGCTGTATGTCCCGAGTGCACAGGCAGCAGCCTGCGCCACCCCGTGGGCAGAAGGCACAACCTATGCTGCCGGCACCCAGGCTTCCTACCTGAGCAACAACTACAGCGCCCTGCAAACCCATACCGCCTACGTGGGCGCGAACTGGAACCCGCTAGCCTCGCCGACCTTGTGGGGGTTGATCGGTGCCTGCACCGCGACCGGGACTCCGGCACCATCCCCCAC
>NZ_DATCSC010000063.1:0-45629 GCF_036568685.1 Chitinimonas sp. | reverse complement strand
TTTCTGAGACAATTCAGCCAGTTGTAGCACGGCATGGGCAGCCGCCCATGCCGTTGCTATTTTGGGTATCGGATGTCTACTTCGCTGCGTATTACCGAAATTTTCTTCTCGCTGCAGGGCGAGACCAGCCGTCTGGGCCTGCCGACGGTGTTCGTGCGGCTGACCGGCTGCCCCCTGCGCTGCGGCTATTGCGATAGCGCCTACGCCTTCCATGGCGGCGAACGCATGTCCTTTACCGCCATCCTGGCCGAGGTGGCCAAGCACGGCACGCCCTATGTCTGTGTGACCGGTGGCGAGCCACTGGCCCAGGCCGGCTGCCAGGCGCTGCTGACTGCGCTGTGCGACGCGGGTTATTCGGTGAGCCTGGAGACCAGCGGCCATCTGCCCATTGAGACGGTGGACCCGCGGGTTTCGCGCATCGTGGACATCAAGACCCCCGGCTCGGGCGAGGTGGAGAAGAACCTGTGGAGCAATCTGCAGCACCTCAATGCCCGCGACGAGCTGAAATTCGTGCTGGTGCACCGCTACGATTACGAGTGGGCGCGCGAGCTGCTGCGTGACAACAACCTGCAGACCCTTTGCCCGGTGATCTTCAGCCCGGTGTGGGAATCCTTGCCGCCCAAGGATCTGGCTGAGTGGGTGCTGGAGGACAAGCTGCCGGTGCGGGTACAGGTGCAGCTGCACAAGATACTATGGGGCGATAAGCCCGGTGTCTGACAGCCTGCTGCGCGAACTACGCCGGGATGAACTGCCACAGCTCCTGACCATGCTGCATGCACTGGGGCAGAGCGAGGGCGTGCCCAAGGTAGCGACCAGTCTGGACCATTTGGAGCAGGCGCTGTTCTCTCCCCAGCCGGCGGCCTGGTGTTTGTTGCTCGTCGAGCAGGGCGCGGTGGCCGGCTTCCTGATCTATTCCTGGAAGTGGGCCACCTTCACCGGTATTGCCGAACTCTATATGCAGGCGCTGTATGTGGACCCGACCTTCCGCCGCCGCGGCCTGGCCCGCGCGGCAATGGCGGGTTTGGCGCAAATCGCGCTGGCGCGCGGCTGCAGCCGTATGGAGTGGCTGGCGGTGCGCGACAATGCCATGAGCAATGGTTTCTATGATGCCTGCGGGGCGATCCGGGTCGAGCATATGGCGGTGCGCCGCCTGACCATGCCAGCCCTGGCCGAGCTTGCCGCCGAGGCCTATATCGAGGACATGCAATGAACAAGAAAGCGGTAGTCCTGCTCTCGGGCGGGTTGGATTCGACCACCGTGGTGGCCATGGCGCAGGCGCAGGGTTTTGACTGCTACTGCCTGAGCTTTGACTACGGCCAACGCCACAACGCCGAGCTGGCTGCCGCCCGCCGCGTGGCCGCCGCCCTGGGTGCCAAGCAGCACCGGGTGGCCACCATAGACCTGGCCGCCTTTGGCGGCTCGGCCCTGACCGACGCCAGCATCGAAGTGCCGGTGGATGGCGTGAAGGAAGGCGAGATCCCGGTCACCTATGTGCCGGCGCGCAATACCATCATGCTGTCCTTCGCCCTCGGTTGGGCCGAGGTGCTGGGTGCGCAGGACATCTTTATCGGCGTGAACGCGGTGGACTACTCGGGCTACCCGGACTGCCGGCCGGAATACATCTCGGCCTTCGAGGCCATGGCCAACCTCGCCACCCGCGTAGGTGTGGAGGGTGCGCGGCTGCATATCCGTACCCCGCTGATCGACCTCTCCAAGGCCGATATCGTCAAGGCCGGCGTGGCGCTGGGCGTGGACTACGGCCTGACCGTGTCCTGCTACAAGGCCGACCTGCAAGGCCGCGCCTGCGGCGTGTGCGATGCCTGCCGTTTGCGCAAGGCAGGCTTCGAGGCCGCCGGCGTACCGGATCCGACACATTACCTCTAAGCAGAACAACGCAATGCACGGGCGCCCGGTCATCCCCGCAAGGGGGAGGCCGAAGTAGTAAGCCACCTGAGGCTGGCAACGACTTCGCTCACCCGGGCGCTAATCATTTCAAAGCCTGAACCAGCGGTACGCCCCTGATTGAATCCCGGCCCCTCCCGCAGCCTTGCACGCACAGGTTCTAGGTTCGCAAGCTCACCAAGAACTCTGGCAGCCGCTCCGCCGGCGGGGAACCTCGCTGTGCTCGTCAGCACTTCTAAGGAGCTGCGGCAGCTTATCCCCGACTCATTGCAAGGCCTGGGTGGATTCACGTGGAACAGCCGCCCTAAGGGCAGGGTGTCGCGGCTTCTGCCTGCCGTGCTCCCGCGGGCACATAGCTCGACAGCCAGCGCAGGGCGCCGGCTTCGTCCTCAAAGGCCCGGCAAGGGTAGGGCGGCTTGCGGTAGGTGAGGTAGAGCTTGGCGGCGAGGCGCATCAAGGGTGAGCTGACCACTAGCGCGAGCGCCAGGGTGACCGCGCTGACCTCGGGCCCGTTGGCGTAGTCTTCGGCCTCCGAGGTCGAGCTGACCGCGCCACTGCCCACGATCAACACCGGCAGCGGCTGCCGGGTGATGGCCATGTGCTGGGCATAAGCAGACTGGATGGCACTGAGGTCGATACGACCATGGCGGCCGTAGTCGATCCGCAGGATGCCATCCTCACCCAGCCAGACGTAGGGGTAGTGCTCACGGCTCATCCATCCACTATAGGCTGTCGCAGGCTCTTGCAGCGCTAACCAGGCTGGCGCCGGGCCAGCTGCCAACGCCACCAGACTCGCGAGCCCAGTAGCACGGCCAGGACCGCGGCGTAGATGGCCGGCTGGGTGACGTCGCGCTTGACCAGCCACCAGTAGTGCAGCACGCCCAGGATGGCGATGGGGTAGACGAGCTGGTGCAGCTTGCCCCAGTTGCGCTTGAGCCGGCGCAGCATGGCGTCGTTCGAGGTGGCAGCCAGGGGGATCAGCAAGAGGAAGGCCGCAAAGCCGACGGTGATAAAGGGCCGCTTGGCAATATCCTTGAAGATGGCGTGCAGGTCGAAGAACTTGTCCAGCCAGATGTAGCTGACAAAGTGCAGGCAGACGTAGAAGAAGGCAAAAAGCCCCAGCATGCGGCGCAGCTTGATCAGCTCGTTGCGGCCGGTAAGCCGGCGCAAGGGGGTGATGGCCAGGGTCACGAGCAGCAGCACCAGGGTCCAGGTGCCGAGCGAGCGGGTGATGAATTCGATCGGGTTGACGGCTCGGCCGCTCAGCACGATCCAGCCGGCGCGCAGCAGGGGCAGCAGGCAGAGGATGAACAGGGCGGCCTTGATATAAGCGAGGGTTCGGGTTTTCATGCTGCTTTGGTCGTTTGTGCCGGCGAGGCCTGACGGCATAATCGCCATTTGTTTGTCCGTCCGCCAGCAGGTTCCCCATGCAAAGCTGCATCGCCACCGCTCACCGCCTTGTGGTCAAGGTCGGTTCTTCCCTGGTCACCAATGATGGGCGTGGCCTAGACCATGCTGCGCTGTCGCGCTGGGCCGCCGAGCTGGCCGGTTTGACCCGTGCCGGCAAGCAGGTGGTGCTGGTCAGCTCCGGCGCCATTGCCGAAGGGGTGGCGCGGCTGGGCTGGCCCAAGCGGCCCAAGGCCCTGCACGAGCTGCAGGCCGCCGCCGCGGTGGGGCAGATGGGCCTGGTGGAAGCCTACGAGCGCTGCTTCAGGGCCCACGGCCTCAAGACCGCACAGATCCTGCTGACCCACGAGGACCTGGCCGACCGTACCCGCTACCTCAACGCCCGCAGTACCTTGCTGACCCTGCTTGGGTTGGGTGTGATCCCCATCATCAACGAGAACGACACGGTATCGACCGACGAGATCAAGGTCGGCGACAACGACACCCTGGGCGCGCTGGTGACCAATCTGATCGATGCCGATGCGCTGGTGATCCTGACCGACCAGCGCGGCCTCTATAGCGCCGACCCGCGCAAGGTGCCGGATGCGCGCTTTATCGACGAATACCGCGCCGGCGAGCCGGAGCTGGAGGCCATGGCCGGCGGTGCCGGCAGCAGCGTGGGTACCGGCGGCATGTATACCAAGATCATCGCCGCCAAGCGCGCCGCCCGTAGCGGCGCCAGCACGGTGATCGCCAGCGGCCGCGAGGAGCAGGTGCTGACCCGCCTGGCGGCCGGCGAGGCCATCGGCACCCAGCTCACTGCCGGCACCAGCCGCATGGCAGCGCGCAAGCAATGGCTGGCCGACCATCTGCAGGTGCGCGGCAGCCTGCAGCTCGACGCGGGCGCGGTGCGTGCGCTGCAGCAGCAGGGCACCAGCCTCCTGCCCATCGGCGTGGCCAGCCTGGAGGGCGACTTTCTGCGCGGCGAGATGGTGCGCTGCCTGGGACCGGACGGTGCCGAGGTGGCGCGCGGCCTGGTCAACTACGACGCGGCCGACGCGCGCCGCATCCTGCGCCTGCCTACCAGCCAGATCGAGGCAGTGCTGGGTTTTGTGGACGAGCCCGAGCTGATCCATCGCGACAATCTGGTGCTGCTGTGAGCCGCCGGCTGTGGAGTGGTACCTGGCTGCTGGCGGCACTGCTGGTACTGCCGACCTATGCCGAAGAAGCGCTCAACGACGGCCCCTATGTGTTCCACCAGGGCGAGGTGCGCGAGGCCGCCTGGGTCTGCGACGGCCAGGTACAGCGCCAGCCCCTGAGTGCCGACCGCAAGCTGCCGGCCCGCTGCAGCCAGGCACCGGCTTTGCGGTTGGAGGCTGAGCTGGCCGTGGCGCCAGATGTACAACCGCAACCTATCAAGTGGGCGGCGGTGTCCGACATCCACGGCCAGGCTGGCATCTTTCTGCAGCTGTTACAAAAGCAGCGCATTCTGGATGCTGCCGGCAACTGGGCCTGGGGCAAGGGTGTGCTGGTAATCGCCGGCGATATCTTCGACCGCGGCCCCACGGTGACCGAGACCCTGTGGCAGGTCTACCGCCTGCAGCAGCAGGCCGCGGCGGCCGGCGGGGCGGTGCATTTCGTGCTCGGCAACCACGAGACCATGGTGCTGCGCGGTGACCTGCGCTACATCCACCCCAAGTACCAGGCCGTGGCCAAGTTGCTGGGCCGCAGTTACGACGCGCTGTACGGCCCTGATACCGAGCTCGGTGCCTGGCTGCGTAGCCGCGCGACCGTGCTCAAGCTCGGCGATACAGTGTTTCTGCATGGCGGCCTGCACCCCGAGATGGCGGCGCACGAGATCGACCTGCCGGCCATCAACCGCCAGTTCCGCGCCCGCCTTGGGGCCAGCAAGGAAGAGCTGGCCAAGGACCCGGAGGCCAACGCCCTGTTCGGCCGTGACGGTCCGGTCTGGTACCGCGGTTACTTCCTGCCTGAACGCGCCACGCTGATCGATGTGGAACGCCTGCTGGTGCGCCTCGGCGCCAAGCGCATCGTGGTGGGCCATACCACCCAGAGCGAGATCCGCTCGCTCTATGCCGGCCGGGTGATTGGCATCGACGCCGGTATCAAGGACGGCGAGCGGGGCGAACTCCTGATCTGGGAGCAGGGTGCCTTGTGGCGCGGGCTGATGGATGGCCGCCGCCTGCCGCTGCCTCCGGGGGACGATGACGGCACCTCGGCGCAGGAGTCGCGCTAGCGACCGGGACCTCCCAAAGGCTTGTTTGTTAAGGTAAACTTGGCAGCGCGTCGACCCCGTGGGTCGGCGCGTTTGTTTTTCACCGGTCCGTCCTTTGCGAGGACGACCACCAGGAGTAAGACCCATGAGCAAGCCCATCGTTGTGGCGGCCTTGTATAAGTTCGTCACGCTCAACGACTACCCCGCCCTGCGCGAGCCCCTCCAAGCGGCCATGCTGGCCAATGGCGTACGCGGCACCCTGCTGCTGGCCGAGGAAGGCATCAACGGCACCGTATCGGCCACCCGCGAAGGCATAGACGGCCTCTTGGCCTGGCTCAAGCAGGACCCGCGCTTTGCCGAGCTGGACCACAAGGAAAGCTACTGCGACGAGCAGCCCTTCTACCGCACCAAGGTGAAGCTCAAGAAAGAGATCGTCACCATGGGCGTGCCCAATGTCGACCCCAACAAGCGGGTGGGCAGCTATGTGGAGCCGGAGGACTGGAACGCCCTGATCAGCGACCCCGAGGTGCTGTTGATCGACACCCGCAACGACTACGAGGTCGCCATCGGTACCTTTGAAGGCGCCATCGACCCCAAGACCGAGAGCTTCCGTGAGTTCCCGGACTATGTGCGCGCCCACTTCGACCCGGCCAAGCACAAGAAGGTGGCCATGTTCTGCACCGGCGGCATCCGCTGTGAGAAGGCCTCCAGCTTTATGCTGGGCGAGGGCTTCGAGGAGGTCTACCACCTCAAGGGCGGCATCCTCAAATACCTGGAACGGGTAGGGCAGGACGAGAGCAAGTGGCAGGGCGACTGCTTCGTGTTCGATAACCGCGTGACCGTGCGGCATGACCTCAGCGAGGGCGACTACGACCTCTGCCACGCCTGCCGTGAGCCGGTCTCGGTCGAAGACCGCCAGTCGCCGCACTACAGCCCCGGCATCAGCTGCCCGCGCTGCTGGAACACCCTGAGCGAGAAGACCCGTGCCAGCGCCCGCGAGCGGCAGAAGCAGATCGAGCTCGCCAAGGCCCGCAACGAGCCCCATCCCATGGGGCATAACCCGCGCGACTACGCCCGTAAGCAAGAGGGCTGAGCCGAGGGCGCCCAGGCCCGCCTGGCGTGCCCGGAGCAGCTTGACACCATGGGCTACAATGGCAGCTCGGCCACCCGCCCATGTAGCCGGTGGCGCCAGCCCAGGAATCTCCATGCTTATCCAGTCCCATACCGTCGACCTCGCCACGCCGACCGGGCTTATGCGCACCTATGTGCACCGGCCGGCCGGGGAGGGCGCCTATCCGGCCATCCTGTTCTATTCGGAGATCTTCCAGCAGACCGGGCCGATCGAGCGGGCGGCGCGGTTGATGGCGGGGCATGGCTATGTGGTGCTGGTGCCCGAGGTCTTCCACGAGCTCAACCCCATCGGCACCGTGCTGGGTTACGACAACGCCGGACGCGACAAGGGCAATGCCGACAAGGCGCAAAAGCCGGTCGAGCAGTACGACAGCGACAATCGCGCGATGATCGCCTGGCTCGCCGGGCAGCCCTGGTGTAATGGCCAGATCGGCGCCATGGGCTTTTGTCTGGGCGGCCACCTGGCCTTCCGCGCCGCTCTGCAGCCCGAGGTACGCGGCACCGCCTGCTTCTACGCCACCGACCTGCATACCACGGTGATCCCCAATCAGCCCGGCCAGCACAGCATGGAGCGGCTGGCCGAGATCCAGGGCGAGCTCCTGATGATCTGGGGCAAGCACGACCCGCATATCCCCGCCGAGGGCAGGGCTCAGGTCTATGCCCGGCTGGCCGAGGCCGGCCTGAACCTGACCTGGCATGAATTCAACGGCCAGCACGCTTTCATGCGCGACGAGGGCGAGCGTTACGACCCGGAACTGGCGCTCTTGGGCTATCAGCTGGCGCTGGACCTGTTCCGCCGCACCTTGCGCTGAGGCCCGCCATGCATAAAAAACCTGCCAAACCGCAAGCGCCCCACCGCAGCGTAACCGACAAGGCCGAGGGCAAGAGCGGCCTGCACCCGCACAACCCGCACCGGCAGCGCTACGACTTTTCCGCATTGACCGCCAGCAGCCCGGAGCTGGCCGCCTATGTGGCGACCAATGCCTATGGCGACGCTTCGATCGACTTTGCCAACCCGCTGGCGGTCAAGGCGCTCAACCGCGCTTTGCTCAAGCACCACTACCAGATCGGTCATTGGGACATCCCTGACGGCTACCTCTGCCCGCCCATCCCTGGTCGCGCCGACTATCTGCACTACCTGGCCGACCTGCTGGCCGACAGCGCCGGCGGCGAGGTCCCGCAGGGCCCCGAGGTGCGGGTGCTCGATATCGGCGTGGGTGCCAACTGCATCTACCCCCTGATCGGCCACCGCAGCTTTGGCTGGGACTTTGTCGGCAGCGATATCGACCCGCAGGCGCTGGCCAGCGCCCAGGCCATCGTCGACGGCAACCCCAGCCTGGCCGGCCACATCGAGCTGCGCTTGCAGGCCTCGCCGCCTGCCATCCTGGTGGGGGTGATGCGGCCAGGCGAGTGGTTCGATATCTGCCTCTGCAACCCACCCTTCCATACCTCGCTGGCCGAGGCCACCGCCGGCAGCCAGCGCAAGTGGAAGAACCTGGGCAAGGAGGCGGTGGCCGGCGGCCAGCAGCCGGTGCTGAACTTTGGCGGCCACGGCGGTGAGCTGTGGTGCGACGGTGGCGAGGAGAAGTTCATCCGCCGCCTGATCAGCGAGAGCTCGCAGGTACCCAGCAGCTGCTACTGGTTCACCACCCTGGTATCGCGCGCCAGCAGCCTGCCGGTGGTCTACGAGGCACTGGAGAAGGCCGGCGTGGCCCAGCACCTGACCCAGGACATGACCCAGGGCCAGAAGCAGAGCCGCATCGTGGCCTGGACTTTCTGGGACCAGAAGCAGCGCAACGCTTATCGAAAAATGAGGGGTGGTTGATCTCTGCCCTCGCCGCCGCAACCACGGCATCCTCCTTGCGAGGACGGAGCCTCGCTGACGCTCGTAAGCGTGACGGTTGATCCGCGGTGAGTACGCGCTACGGGTAAGCGGTATCGCCCAGCGGCAGCCGGGCTGCTATTGTTGCAGTGCGGCGAGCACCGGTTAGCAGAGGTGCGAGCCGCGAGTGGCCCGGTCTGTAGCCGTACTCAAAAAAAGCCCGACATTTATTCGTAACAAAACTACTGCTAGAGCTTAAATTCCAACGCATTATCAACGACTTGGCTTGCCCCGCCGGAGCCGAACAGGGATAATGCGCGCGCTTTTTGCCACGGCCCTGCGTGCAGAGGGTCGTTTGTTTTCCGCCTACCCCAAGCGAAAGAGACTTTGATGGCTGCCTCCCGTACCGAACTCGCCAACGCGATCCGTGCCCTCTCCATGGATGCCGTGCAACAAGCCAACTCCGGCCACCCCGGTGCGCCCATGGGCATGGCAGAAATCGCGCTGGCGCTGTGGGGCGGCCATCTCAAGCACAACCCGACCAACCCCGAGTGGGCCGACCGTGACCGCTTCGTGCTGTCCAACGGCCACGGCTCGATGCTGATCTACTCGCTGCTGCATCTCACCGGCTACGCGCTGAGCATCGACGACCTCAAGCAATTCCGCCAACTGCACAGCAAGACCCCGGGCCACCCGGAATACGGCTACGCCCCCGGCATCGAGACCACCACCGGCCCGCTGGGCCAGGGCATCACCAACGCCGTGGGCATGGCCATGGCCGAGAAGTTGCTGGCTGCACAGTTCAACCGCCCTGGCCACGCCGTGGTGGACCACTACACCTACGCCTTCCTGGGCGACGGCTGCCTGATGGAAGGCATCTCGCACGAAGCCTGCTCGCTGGCCGGCACCTGGGGCCTGGGCAAGCTGATCGCCTTCTGGGACGACAACGGCATCTCCATCGACGGCCACGTCGAGGGCTGGTTCACCGACGATACCCCCAAGCGCTTTGAAGCCTACGGCTGGCACGTGATCGCTGGCGTGGATGGCCACGACGTGGATGCGGTCAACGCCGCCATCGTTGCCGCCAAGGCCGAGACCGGCAAGCCGACGCTGATCTGCTGCAAGACCATCATCGGCAAGGGTGCCCCCAACAAGCAGGGTACCCACGACGTACACGGCGCCGCCCTGGGCGCCGCCGAGATCGCCGCCACCCGCGAGCACCTGGGCTGGACCCACGCCCCGTTCGAGATCCCGGCCGAGATCTATGCCGGCTGGGATGCCAAGGCCAAGGGCGCTGCCGCCGAGCGTGCCTGGAACGACAAGTTCGCCACCTACCGTGCCGCCCACCCCGAGCTGGCTGCCGAATTCGAGCGCCGCATGAAGGGCGAGCTGCCGGCCGATTGGAATGAATTCAAGGCTGCCGCCGTGGCCAAGATCAACGACGCCGCCCAGACCGTGGCTACCCGCAAGGCCAGCCAGATCGCCCTGGAAGCGTTCTCGCCCAAGCTGCCGGAATTCCTGGCCGGCTCGGCCGACCTGACCGGTTCCAACCTGACCAACTGGTCGGGCAGCAAGTGGATCGACAACGCCGGTAACGGCAACTACATCAGCTACGGCGTGCGTGAGTTCGGCATGGCCGCCATCATGAACGGCATGACCCTGCACGGTGGCCTGCGCCCCTACGGCGGCACCTTCCTGATGTTCAGCGAGTACGCCCGCAACGCCCTGCGCATGGCTGCGCTGATGAAGATCAACCCGATCTTCGTGTTCACCCACGATTCGATCGGCCTGGGCGAAGACGGCCCGACCCACCAGCCGGTGGAGCAGACCGCTACCCTGCGCTACATCCCCAATATGGACGTCTGGCGTACCTGCGACACCACCGAGACCGCCGTGGCCTGGGGTGTGGCGATCGAACAGAAGACCCGCCCATCCAGCCTGGTGCTGAGCCGCCAGAACCTGGCCTTTGTGCCGCGCGACGCTGGCCAGATCGCCGATATCGCCAAGGGTGGCTATGTGCTGCGCGAGGCCGAAGGCGGCGCCGCCCAGCTGATCCTGATCGCCACCGGCTCGGAAGTGGAACTGGCCCTGAAGGCCCAGGCTCAGCTCGCCACCGAGGGCATCCGCGCCCGCGTGGTGTCCATGCCCTCGACCAATGTGTTCGACCGCCAGAACGCCGCCTACAAGGCTGCCGTGCTGACCCGCGGTGTGCCGCGCGTGGCGGTGGAAGCCGGTGTGTCCGACTTCTGGCGCAAGTACGTGGGCCTCGAAGGCGCCGTGGTGGGTATGGATACCTTCGGTGAATCGGCCCCGGCGCCGGCGCTGTTCAAGGAATTCGGTTTCACCGTCGAAAATGTAGTTGCTGTTGCCAAGTCTGTGATCTGATTCGGCACCCGGGGCGCTTAATGCCCCAGCAGCAGCCTGAAGCGGCCCCGTATTGCACGGGGCCGTTTTGTTTTTTAACTACATGCGCAAATGGCCTAAATGTATGCGGCAATGCAGCAAATTGCCCTGTATGTAATCCCCTTTCAGCCCGTGAGATGGTTACAATCGCGCCCTTGTAGTCATCCCGGCCGGCACTACACCCAATCCGGCCCCGTCATGGAGAATCCCCTGTATGTCCATCCGCATCGCCATCAACGGCTACGGACGCATCGGTCGCAATGTCTTGCGCGCGCTGTATGAACTGAACCGCAACGAAGACTTCAAGATCGTCGCCATCAATGCCTCGGGCGACATCGAGACCAATGCCCACCTGACCCGCTTCGACACGGTGCATGGCCGCTTCAACGCAGAGGTGAAGGCCGACGGTGACTGGCTGCGCATCAACGGCGAGAACATCCGCTTCTTCTCTACCCGCAACCCGGCCGAGCTGCCCTGGGGCGAGCTGGGCATCGACATCGTGCTGGAATGCACCGGTGCCTTCACCAGCAAGGCCAAGTGCCAGGCCCACCTCGATGCCGGCGCCAAGAAGGTGCTGATCTCCGCCCCGGGCGACAAGGACGTGGACGCTACCATCGTCTACGGCGTGAACCATGACGTGCTGACCCGCGACATGACCGTGGTCTCCAACGCTTCCTGCACCACCAATTGCCTGGCACCGGTGGCCAAGGTGCTGAACGACCATATCGGCATCGTCAAAGGCCTGATGACCACCATCCATGCCTACACCAATGACCAGGTGCTGACCGACGTCCGCCACAAGGACCTGCGCCGTGCCCGTTCGGCCACCCAGAGCCTGATCCCCACCAAGACCGGCGCCGCCGCCGCGGTGGGCCTGGTGCTGCCGGAACTGAACGGCAAGCTCGACGGCTTTGCCGTGCGCGTGCCCACCATCAACGTCTCCATGGTCGACCTGACCTTCCAGGCTGCGCGCGCGACCAGCAAGGAAGAGATCAACGCCCTGATGCGCGATGCCGCCGGTGGTGGCCAGCTCAAGGGCGTGCTGGGTTACAACGACCTGCCGCTGGTGTCGATCGACTTCAACCACACCAACGAAGCCTCCATCTTCGACTCCACCCTGACCAAGGTCAGCAATGGCGACCTGGTGAAGATCGGCGCCTGGTACGACAACGAGTGGGGCTTCTCGGTACAGATGCTCAACACGGCTAAGGCGATGATGCTGGCGAACTAGAACGCGGTCAGCGCGGCCGGTAGCGGAAGCGCATCACCCAGCAGTTGAAGCTCATATGCGCTTTCGCTTTATCGCATCCGAGCCCCCACGGCCCCCCGCCCTCGCCGCCGCTCGTGGGGAGATGGGCCCAGCATTGGGTGATACACCAGTACGTAGTGGCAGGCATAACGGGGCGCGTAGGCGCCCCGTATGCACTACAGCGCCCGGCGCTGCTACATTGAGACATCCCAGCCCACTTCTTCCGAGAATTGCCATGAATTTCAAGAAGCTCACCGCCCTCGACCTCGCCGGCAAGAAGGTCCTGATCCGCGTCGACATGAACGTACCGGTCAAGGACGGCAAGATCGGCGACGACACCCGTATCCGCGCCTCCCTGCCCAGCATCGAGCACGCACTCAAGGCGGGCGCCGGCGTGATCCTGATGACCCATCTGGGCCGCCCCACCGAGGGCAGCATTGCCGAGGAAGACAAGCTGGCCCCGGTGGCCAAGCGCCTGGGTGAGCTGCTGGGCCGCGAGGTGCCGGTGGTGACCGAGTGGCAGGGTTATACCGTCAAGCCGGGCGAACTGGTGCTGCTGGAGAACATCCGCACCAATGTCGGCGAGAAAAAGAACGCCGACGCCCTGGGCCAGCAGTACGCCGCCCTGTGCGACATCTTCGTCAACGATGCCTTCGGCACCGCCCACCGCGCCGAGGCTTCCACCCACGCCGTGGCCAAGTTCGCGCCGGTGGCCTGCGCCGGCATCCTGCTGGCGGCCGAGCTCGAAGCGCTGGGCAAGGCCCTGGCCCAACCGGCCCGCCCGCTGCTGGCCATCGTGGCCGGCTCCAAGGTCTCGACCAAGCTCACCATCCTCGAAGCCCTGGCCGACAAGGTGGACCTCTTGATCGTCGGTGGCGGCATTGCCAACACCTTCCTGTTGGCCGAGGGCAAAGAGATCGGCAAGTCGCTGGCCGAACCCGACCTGGTGGAGCAGGCCCGCGCCGTGATCGCCAAGATCCGCGCCCGTGGCGGCGATGTGCCGCTGCCGACCGACGTGGTGGTGGGCGGCAAGTTCGACGCCAATGAGCCGGCCGTGGCCAAGCCGCTGTCGGCCGTGACCGCCGACGACATGATCTTCGACATCGGCACCGAATCGGCCGCTGCGCTGGCCGCCCTGGTGGCCAAGGCCGGTACCATCGTCTGGAACGGCCCGGTAGGCGTGTTCGAATTCGACCAGTTCGGCAACGGCACCAAGGCCCTGGCTCTCGCCATCGCCCAAAGCCCGGCCTTCTCCATTGCCGGCGGCGGCGACACCCTGGCCGCGGTCGCGAAGTACGGCATTACCGACCAGATCGGCTATATCTCTACTGGTGGCGGCGCCTTCCTCGAATTCCTCGAAGGCAAGACCCTCCCCGCGGTCGAAATCCTGGCCCAACGCGCCTAAGCAGGCCCGTCAGGCAGAAAAGGCCGCTCCCAGGAGCGGCCTTTTCGTTGGCGCTGCTTTTGCTTCACGTGAATCAATCACCGCCGTTTACCTAGAAAGAATGGACTAGCTTGGTGAGCGCTGCGCCAACAGCGGGCACCCAGCGGGGCCAACGCCCAGCGGCAGGGCGAGAGTAGGAGAAGTAGAGAACGACCTGCCCGTGGACAAGGCGATATCGCCCACGAGCAAAGCGAGGCTCCCTCGCTTGGGCGAGGGCGGGGGGAGTGGGAGATATAGAAGCAAAAGCGCCGGCTCAGTCCGCCCTGAAGATGAACACCCGGCTCCGCCGGGTGCATAAGTGAAGATCCCGTATCAAGTGCAGCTGTTCGGTGAAATGTAGTGGAGATTACAGAACTACAAAGCTGTTAAAATCGCTTCCAACCAAGTTTTCAAGCAATTAACGTTCAGGAGTGAACCATGCCCCTCGTTTCGATGCGCCAGCTGCTCGACCATGCCGCCGAGCACAGCTACGGCCTGCCGGCTTTCAATGTGAACAACCTGGAGCAGGTGCTGGCCATCATGCAGGCTGCCGACGAGTGCAACAGCCCGGTGATCATGCAAGGTTCGGCCGGGGCGCGTAAATACGCCGGCGAGGCCTTCTTGCGCCACCTGATCCTGGCCGCGACCGAGGCCTATCCGCATATCCCCGTGGTCATGCACCAGGACCATGGCGCCAGCCCCGCCGTCTGCATCCAGGCCATGCGCTCGGGCTTCTCCAGCGTGATGATGGACGGCTCGCTGATGGAAGATGCCAAGACCCCGTCGAGCTACGACTACAACGTTGACGTGACCCGCAAGGTGGTCGAGATGGCCCACGCCATCGGCGTGAGCGTGGAAGGCGAGCTGGGTTGCCTGGGCAGCCTGGAGAGCGGCATGGGCGAGAAGGAAGACGGCCACGGCGCCGAGGGTGTGCTGAGCCATGACCAGCTCTTGACCGACCCGGACGAAGCCGCCGACTTCGTCAAGCGCACCCAGGTGGATGCGCTGGCCATCGCCATCGGTACGAGCCATGGCGCCTACAAGTTCACCCGCAAGCCCACCGGCGACATCCTGGCGATCGAGCGTATCAAGCAGATCCACGCCCGCATCCCCAATACCCACCTGGTGATGCACGGTTCGAGCTCGGTGCCGCAGGAATGGCTGGAGATCATCCGCCAGTACGGTGGCGAGATGAAGGAAACCTACGGCGTGCCGGTCGAGGAGATCGTCACCGGCATCAAGTACGGCGTGCGCAAGATTAATATCGATACCGATATTCGCCTCGCCATGACCGGTGCCACCCGTCGTTTCCTGGCCACCCAGAAGAGCGAATTCGACCCGCGCAAATTCCTCAAGGAAGCCACCGTCGCGGCCAAGGAGATCTGCAAGGCCCGCTTCGAAGCCTTCGGTTGCGCAGGCCAGGCCGACAAGATCAAGGCGGTGTCGCTCGACAAGATGAGCGACCTGTATAAAAAAGGTCAGCTTGCCGCCGTGGTGAACTAGACTATCGACATTACGTGCTGATGAAGGCGCTGCGTGATCTTGAACTTATGGGTACGACACCCATCTGATAAGGGAACGCGACTCGGTTTGCCGCCGCCCGAGAATGCGGCACTTTCGAAAGACTTGCCCCGCTTTGTGCGGGGCTTTTCTTTTGGCGCGGCCGGTTTGCAGCTCATGGCGAATGGCTATTTGGCGTGCGCGCCGGAAGCAGGCAGCATGGTGGCTATCGATACCTTACGCCTGCCGCCATGAACCTGACGTCCAAATTTCCCGACCTGGGCCTGACCATCTTCAGCCGTATGAGCGCCCTGGCGCAGGAGACCGGCGCCATCAACCTCTCGCAGGGCTTTCCCGACTTCGCCTGCGACGCAGGCCTTCTGGAAGCGGTGAATGGCGCCATGCGCGCCGGCCACAACCAGTACGCGCCCATGCCCGGGCTGCCGGCTCTCAGGCAGGCCATCGCCGCCAAGTTCGCCACCGCCTATGGCTTGGCGGTCGACCCGGAGCGCGAGATCACGCTCACCGCCGGTGCGACCCAGGCGCTCTATACCGCCATCGCCGCCGTGCTGCGGGCCGGTGACGAAGCCATCATCCTGGAGCCGGCCTATGACAGCTACGCGCCGGCCATCGTGGCACAGGGTGCGCAGCCGGTACGGATCAGCCTCACGGCGCCGGACTTCGCGGTGGACTGGGCGCAGGTCGAAGCGGCGGTGACGCCGGCCACCCGGCTGATCATCGTCAACAACCCCAACAACCCGGCCACCAGCGTGTTCAGCACGGCCGACCTTGACGCACTGGCCGCCATTGCCGAGCGGCATGACCTGCTGGTGTTGAGCGACGAGGTCTACGAGCACCTGGTCTACGACGAGGCGCGGCATGCCAGTGTGTTGGCCCACCCCGTGCTGCGGCCGCGCAGCTTTGCCGTGTATTCCTTTGGCAAGACTTTCCATGCCACCGGTTGGAAGGTGGGTTATTGCGTGGCGGCGCCAGCCTTGACGGCGGAATTTCGCAAGCTGCACCAATACCTGGTGTTCTCGGTCTCCACGCCCATGCAGCATGCCCTGGCCGCGCACCTGCAGGAGCCGGCCCACTGGCAGCAGCTGGCAGGCTTCTACCAGCACAAGCGCGACCACCTGGCGCGTGGCCTCAGCGCCGCGGGTTTCAAGCTCCTGCCGAGCGCGGCGACCTATTTCCAGCTGGCCGACTATTCCGCCATCCGGCCGGACCTGGGTGAACTGGCCTTTGCCGAATGGCTGACCCGCGAGCATGGCGTGGCCAGTATTCCAGTATCGGCCTTCTATGCCGACGGGCGCGAGCAGCGCCTGGTGCGTTTCTGCTTTGCCAAAAAGGAAGAGACGCTGGATGCGGCGATAGCGCGGCTGGCGGCGTTGGCAGGCTAGTGTGGTGATGGTGTAACGGGCAACGTGTGTAGGAGCCGGTGCCCGCTCTACATGGGTGCTCAGCCGTAGTGGCTGTAGAGCACCACGCCCCAGATGATGGCCATATTGACGAGGCTGGCGAACTGGGCAGCGCTGCCCAGGTCCTTGGCGCGCTTGGCCAAGAGGTGGTGGTCCAGCGAGGTGTGGTCGACCGCCGCCTCGATGGCGGAATTGAGCAACTCGACCACGATGCTGAGGAAGTGGGCAAAGGCGATCAGCGCCCGACCCCAGGGGGGGATGGGCAGCCAGAAGGCGAGCGCCACGCCCGCCAACGCCAATAGGCAGACCTGGCGAAAGGCGGACTCATGCTGCCAGGCAGCGCGAAAGCCGTCGATGGAATAACCGGTGGCGTTGATCAGGCGGCGCAGGCCGGTCTTGCCCTTGAACGGGCTCTCTTCTGCTTGGCTCATTACTTATCTCAGTCTTGGGGCAGTTGTTCCGCGAGCTCGGGGAAGATGTCGCGGTAGGAAGCGTAGTTGGCGGCGATCATGACCGGGCCGAGTACCAGGAGGCCCAGGCCGGCCGGGATCAGCGCGACGACAAGGAGGGCGATTGTAATCAAGCTGTAGACCAAGAGGGCGGGCCAATTGGCCAGGGCTGCCTTGAGCGAGGCCTGCAGGGCCGGTACCGGCTGCTCGCCACCGAGCGCCACCAGGGCTGGGGCAAAGGCCAGCGCCAGCCAGACGATGGAGTACAGCACCAGGGCCAACAGCATAGCCAGCATCACACCGAGAGCCATGCCGCCCATGCCGGTCGCCCAGCCGGCCGCTTCATTGACCTGGCCGGCCATCAGCCCGCCGAGCAGCGAGCCCACGCCGGCCACCGAGAGGATCGCAAAGACCAATACGCTGACCGCGATCTGTGCGACCAGGAGCGCCACGCCGACCAGCAAGAGGGGAACAAAGGGGCCCTTTTGAAAGCCGGCGAACAGATGGGCGATCTCCAGCTCCTCGCCGCGCTTGAGCAGGGCGCAGCCTATCATCAGCCCGCCCAGCAGCACCGGGGTAAAGAGGGGTACCAGCAGCTGGCCTATGCCGATCGCACCGCTCACCATGACCACCAGGCCCCAGATCAGGATCAGTGCGATCCAGATGCCCGGGTTGCGCTTGAACAGATCGAAGCCTTCCACCACCCAATCCCAGCCACGGGCGGCGCCGACTACACGGTATGCGGGCGAGCTATCTTGCATGACTACTCCTCCGGGCTTCTGCGCCCATGATCGTTGGCAAATATGACAGTGCATATTATGGCGGCCGGGCACCAAGAGGAAATATTGTGTGCGGCTAGGCTGGCTGAGGCGGCTACAGGCCTTTCAAAGCCGATGGAAGCGGCCGACAATGGTTCCATGTCACCTACAAAAACGGGGACGGCCACCGTGACTTACCGGCGTTTTCGCGACTTCTATCCCTACTACCTGCAGGAGCACCAGAACCGCACCTGCCGCCGCCTGCATTTTGTCGGCAGCACCCTGGTGCTATTGGTGCTGGCGGCCGTGCTGGTCACCGGCCGCTGGCAGGGCCTGTGGCTGCTGCCGCTGCTGGGTTACGGCTTTGCCTGGGTAGGGCATTTCTTCTTCGAGAAGAACCGGCCGGCCACCTTCCGCCATCCCTTCTACAGCCTGATAGGCGACTGGGTGATGTATGGGGAGATGTTGCGGGGGCGGATACCCTGGTAGGGCGGGGCCTGGGTCGCTAGTTAGTGGAGAGCAGGTGCCAGGGGCTGCGCAGGCGCCCGGGTTATCCCCGCAAGGAGGAGGCCGAAGTTGTAAGCCACCTAAAGGTGGCAACGACTTCGCTCACCCGTGCGCTTGAGCTTGTAGAAACCGAAACCCGCGGCCCCTCTTGATTGAGTCCCACCCCGACTCCCCACACTCCGGCGGGGAACCTCGCTGACGCTCGTCTGGGGGAGGCTCCGCTTTCTGTTCGGTCGAAAGCACTGTTGCTGGGCCCAGCGAAGCCGGGCCTTAACCGGCAATTGATGCTGGAATGCGCCTTCGCTTTATTGAACCCCACCCCTCCGCCCCACCCTCCGGCGGGGAACCTCGCTGACGCTCGTCTGGGGTAGTAACGACGGCTGTGCTAAACAGCGACTCCTGCAGGCACCCAGGAAGCCTGGGTGCTAACCACTGACGATGACTGAGACGCCCCTTGCTTTATTGAGCCCCACCCCTACCCCCGCCTGCCGGCGGAGAACCTCGCTGACGCTCGTCAGCGCTCTGTAGGGGCGTCGCCTTGCCTTCTAAAGACGCTGTAGAACGCCGCCAGTGAGAGATCACTCGCGGCGTTTGTCTTTATTGCAGCGTGGGCTTGGCGGGTTTCTTGGCGGCGGGCTTGCTCGCGGGAGTGCGGCTGGTGGCGGCTTTGCCGTTGCTGGAAGGCTTGGCGGAAGGGGCCTTGGTCGGCTGCTTGGCGACGGTGGGCTTGGCCTTGCTGGCCGGCTTGTTCTTGACCGTGCTGACCGGGGCCTTGGCAACCGTGCTGGCAGCGGCTGGCTTGTTGGCGGGTTTAGCCTTGGCGGCAGGTTTTGCTGTTGCCGCCTTGGTCTGCACTGGTGCGGTGGCTTTTGCTGTCGCCGTCTTGGGCTTGGCCACTGCGACGGTCTTGGCTGCCGGCTTGGCGGCCACGACCTTGACGCTGCTGACAGGGGTATGGGGCAGCGGGGGAGTGGCCGGGGCCAGTTCGGCATGCGGAATGTCGATGCCGAAGATGCTCCGTACCGTCTCGTAACGTTGCAGGATCTGCTCGCCGGCCTGCAGGGGCCCGGCGGCGCTGAAGAGCTTGAGTACCGCGTCCATCAGCTTGAATTGGTCCTCGCGCTGCGGTACCAGCAATGGCAGGCCGGCCAGCGCACGTTCTTCGTCCAGCATCAGCACCACCGACTGGCGTTGCACGGTTTCGCGGAACTCGGCCAGGGTGCTGGCCTGGATCTGGCCGGCTTCCACCAACTGCCGCAGAAGCTTGAAGGCACGCTCGTCCACGGCGTGGTCTTCGGCGATATAGGCCATTACCCGCACAAAACCATCCAGCGGCGTACCGCGGTCGAAGTTGTGCAGTGCCTCCCGGATATTGAGCCTGTCGAGCTGCTCGCGCAGCGACAGGGTCCGGCCTTTGGTCTGGCTGCTGCGCTCACTACGGTCCACCCCCAGCACACTGGCGAGCCAGGGCGATTCGTAGATGGACTTGAACAGCTGCTCGCTCAACTGGTCGCGCAGGTCGCGGAAGTTGTCGAGCTGGGTCTCGATCAGCTTGGAAGCCTTCTTCTCCCACTGCAGGAAGGGGTTGTCGGCCGAGACCGGCGTACGCTCGGCGCGGGTCTTCTCGGCCAGCGAGGGCAGGCCCCAGAACAGGGGGTTGAGGTCGGAGATGGTGTAGCGCTCCACCCGCGAAGGATGCGCCAGGCGGTGCGCCATGGCGGTCATATCGTTGCTGGCGGCCCGTACCACCGGCGAGACCAGCTGGTCGTAGGTCTTCTGGTTCAGCTCGGCGACGCGGCGCACCACCTCGAAGGCCTGCTCGTCCTCGCGGCCGTCGTCCAGGGCCAGGATGTCGGAGACCTGGCGCGGCTCGAAGCGGATCAGGTAACGGTCGCCCAGGAGTTCGAGGTTGGGCATGTCCGGCCGGGTGTCCTCGATCTTGGCCTCATAAAGGCCCGGCGGGAGCATGTCGATCAAATCGATGGCGCTGACCAACTGGGCATGCTCGCGGTTGGCCACGCCGGCCGAGACGAAGATGCCCAGGTGGCCGATACGGTCGTGCAGGCAGTAGACGATCACCTGGCCGTGCGCGCGGATGTCCTCGACGTCGGCATAGAGGTCGGGAATCCAGTTCAGCGCCTGCTGCGGCGGGGTAATGTTGTCTCCCCAGGAGGCAAACACCACGATAGGCGAGCGGATATTGCGCAGGTCGACGCGGTGCTCGCCGTCGGCACTGACGATATCGCCCGAAGTCAGGCGGTTGCCGACGAACAGGTTCTGTACGATCCAGTCGATCTCTTCCCGGTTCAAAAGGAAGTGGCCGCCCCACCAGCGCTCGAAGGTCAAGAAACGCTCGGCTTCGGTATCGACTCGGGCGTACAGGTTGTAAGGCTTGCTCCAGTAGGTATTGGCCGGGTCCAGCTGCTCGAAGTTGTGCACCAGCCAGGCGCCGTCGAAGTGGCCGTTGCCGATATCGCCCAGGAAGGAGGCCGGCCAGGTACCGCCGCCCAGGCCACCGTTGTAGCGCATGGGGTGCTTGCCCTCCACGCCGGCCCAGTAGGAGATGGGCGAACCGGCCAGCAGCAAGGGGCCGACCAGTTTGGGCGCGACCGAGGCCAGGATCATGAGCGCCCAGCCACCCTGGCAGTTGCCGATCACCAGCGGCAGACCGTCGCTGTCGGGGTGCAGCTCGCGCACGCGGCGCAAAAATTCGACCTCGGCGCGGGCCACGCATTCTATGGTCTGGCCCTCCACCGGCTCGGGGAAGAACATCACGAAGTAGCAGGGGTGGCCGCCACGCAGGGCGAGGCCGATCTCGCTGTCGATCTTGGAGCCGCCTATGCCCGGGCCGTGACCGGCGCGTGGGTCGATCACCACGATGGGGCGCTTTTGCGGGTTGGTCGCGCAGCAGCCCTCGGGCGGTACGATGCGCACCAGGGCGTAGTTGGCGGCGCGCTCCAGCTCGCGGCCATCCATCACCATCTCGTAGTCGAACACCAGCACCGGCGGCTTGCCGGCACGCGAGTGCTCCAGGTAGAGGTTGCCGCGCTGGCGCAGCACGTCCATGGTCAGCACGCTGCGCTGCCAGGCGTCGCGCCAGTATTCGGTGGCGTGCGCCAGCGTCTCGCGGAACAGGGGGCTGGTGGGCAAGTTGGTGCTGGTGGTCATGATGGAAACTCCCGGAAACAGCGGCCGGGCAGGGGGCCTGCGCGGCGTTACCTCAGTGCAAAAGCAACCGCCTATTGTGCGGTGCAACATGTAGAAGGTAGGAAGGATTGACGGTTACGTCAAGCCATCACCGCTCGCCGGCAGGGCCCCAAAAACGCGCAAGCCCCGGCAGGGCGGGGCTTGGCGGGCAGATGTAAAAAATCGTGCCTTAGGTCATTTACTCAAGAAATTGCTAATGCTGTTTGCATGCGGGCCTCAGCCCGCAGGCATCAGATCACCGCCGCGAGGCGCGAACCCTGGTTGATGGCGCGCTTGGCATCGAGCTCGGCGGCCACGTCGGCACCGCCGATCAGGTGCACCGGCTTGCCGGCGGCTTGCAGGGCGTCCTGCAGCTCGCGCAGCGGCTCCTGGCCGGCGCAGATGATGACGTTATCGACCGGCAGGATCTCGGCCTTGTCCTTGATGCGTACATGCAGGCCCTGATCGTCGATCTTGTCGTACTGCACCGAGGACAGCATCTCCACCCGCTTCATCTTCAGGCTCTGGCGATGGATCCAGCCGGTGGTCTTGCCCAGGCCGTCACCGACCTTGCTGGTCTTGCGTTGCAGCAGCCAGACCTGGCGCGGCGAGGCGTGTGGCTGCGGACCTTGCGGGGTCAGGCCACCGCGCTCGGTCAGGGTCTTGTCGATACCCCATTCCTTGAGGAAGCCGTCGACGTCCAGGCTGGTCGGTACACCTTCGGTGGTCAGGTACTCGGCGGTATCGAAGCCGATGCCACCGGCACCGATGATGGCGACCTTCTGGCCGACCGGCTTCTTGTGGCGCAGCACGTCGAGGTAGTTCAGCACCTTGGGGTGGTCGATGCCGGGGATGTCGAGCTTTCGCGGGCTGATGCCGGTGGCCAGCACGACTTCGTCGAACTCGCCGAGCTCGCTTGCGGCGGCGCGGTGGTTGAGGCGGATCTTGACGCCGGTCTGGTCCAGCTTGCGCTTGAAGTAGCGCAGGGTCTCGTGGAACTCCTCCTTGCCCGGCACCTGCTTGGCCACATTGAACTGGCCGCCGATCTCGCTGCTGGCCTCGAACAGGGTCACGTCATGGCCGCGTTCGGCCGCGACCGAGGCGAAGGCCATGCCGGCCGGGCCGGCACCGATCACCGCCAGGCGCTTGCGCTGGCTGGTGGGGGTGTAGTTCAGCTCGGTCTCGTGGCAGGCGCGCGGGTTGACCAGGCAACTGGTCATCTTGGCCTGGAAGATATGGTCCAGGCAGGCCTGGTTGCAGCCTATGCAAGTGTTGATGTCGAGGGCGCGGTCTTCCTCGGCCTTCTTGACCCAGTCGCTGTCAGCGAGGAAGGGGCGGGCCATGGAGATCATGTCGGCGTCGCCACGGGCCAGTACTTCCTCGGCCACGTCCGGCATGTTGATACGGTTGGTGGTGACCAGCGGGATGCCGACCTGGCCCTTGAGCTTCTTGGTCACCCAGGTAAAGCCGGCGCGCGGCACCATGGTGGCGATGGTGGGGATGCGGGCCTCGTGCCAGCCGATGCCGGTATTGATGATGGTGGCACCGGCGGCTTCCACCGCCTTGGCCAGCTGGATGGTCTCGTCCAGCACCGAGCCGTTATCCACCAGGTCCAGCATGGACAGGCGGTAGATGATGATGAAGTCGGTACCGACCCGCTCGCGCACGGCACGGATGGTCTCCAGCGGGAAGCGGATGCGGTTCTCGAAGCTGCCACCCCAGCGGTCGGTGCGCTTATTGGTCTTCTGGGCGATGAACTGGTTGATCAGGTAACCCTCGCTACCCATCACTTCCACGCCGTCGTAGCCGGCTTCCTTGGCCAGCGCGGCACAGCGGGCGAATTCGTCGATGGTCTGCAGGATCTGTTCTTCGGTCAGCTCCAAGGGCTCGTAGAAGGCGATCGGCGAGGTGATGGGGGAGGGCGCGACCGGCTTGGGCTGGAAGCTGTAGCGGCCGGTATGCAGCACCTGCAGACAGATCTTGCCGCCGGCTTCGTGCACCGCGTCAGTCACGATCTTGTGGTGGGCCACTTCCTCGGCGTTGTGCAGCATGGCACCGCCCTCGTATACCCGGCCGGCCTCATTGGGTGCTACGCCGCCGGTCACGATCAGACCCACACCGCCGCGGGCACGCTCGGCATAGAAGGCTGCCATGCGCTCAAAGCCGTTCGGCGATTCCTCCAGGCCGGTGTGCATGGAACCCATCAACACACGGTTCTTGAGGGTGGTGAAGCCGAGGTCGAGTGGCGCGAGCAGGTGCGGGTAGCGCGAGTGAGCCATGATGTTCTCCAGACGGTGTGGTGCCATTGTAGGAGCCGGGTTGTACGCCTGTATCGACGCTGATCGGTCCGGCCAAGTGTTTGATCGCAAAGATACTTACTAATCAGTAAGTAGTCAATCGAGCACTTGCTTGATGGTTGTGTTGCATCCAGGAACGATTGATTGACGTTAACGTCAAACAATCCGAGCATTTGCTCAAAAAAGCGCCTAGAATGCGCGCCCAATACATAAGGCGAATAACGCCAACCCTTTGTTCCGCCACAAGCTAGAACAAAGTAAAGCCACGGTCGTGACCCAACAGGGCGCGGCCGCCAGCCACAAGAAGGAGACATCATGGGAACCTCCCTTTCCCTGGACGACAAGTACACCCTGGCCAAGGGCCGGGTGTTCATGACGGGCACCCAGGCGCTGGTGCGCCTGCCCATGCTGCAGCAGCAGCGCGACACCGCCGCCGGTCTCAATACCGCCGGCTTTATCTCCGGCTACCGTGGTTCGCCCCTGGGCGGGCTGGACCAGGAGCTGATGCGGGCCAAGAAATACCTGGACCCGTACCGTGTCCATTTTCTGCCGGGCGTGAACGAAGACCTGGGTGCGACCGCCGTGTGGGGCTCGCAGCAGGTGGGCCTGTTCCCCGGCGCCAAATACGACGGCGTCTTCGCCATGTGGTACGGCAAGGGCCCGGGCGTGGACCGCTCCGGTGACGTGATCCGCCACGGCAATGCCGCCGGCTCCTCCGCCAAGGGTGGGGTACTCTTGATCGCCGGTGACGACCACGCCGCCAAGTCCTCTACCCTGCCGCACCAGACCGACCACGCCTTCGATGCCTTTATGGTGCCGGTGCTGAACCCGGCCGGCGTGCAGGAATTCCTCGACTACGGTATCCATGGCTGGGCCATGAGCCGCTACTCGGGCTGCTGGGTGACGCTGAAGGCGATCTCCGACACGGTCGAATCCTCGGCCATCGTCGATGTGGACCCGGAGCGCGTGCAGCCGGTGCTGCCGACCGACTTCAAGATGCCGCCCGAAGGGCTGAACATCCGCTGGCCGGACCCGCCGCTGGTACAGGAAGAGCGCCTCTTGCACCAGAAGCTCTACGCTGCGCTGGCCTATGTGCGCGCCAACAAGCTCAACCGCGTGGTGGTGGATTCGCCCAAGCCGCGCCTGGGCATCATGACCGCAGGCAAGAGCTATCTCGACGTGATGCAGGCGCTGGACGACCTGGGCATCGACGAGCAGCTGGCGGCCGATATCGGCCTGCGCATCTTCAAGGTGGGCCTGACCTGGCCGCTGGAGAGCGAAGGCACGCACGCCTTTGCCGAGGGCCTCGATGAGATCCTGGTGGTGGAAGAGAAGCGCCAGGTGCTGGAGTACCAGCTCAAGGAGCAGCTCTACAACTGGAAGGAAGAAGTCCGCCCGCGCGTGATCGGCAAGTTCGACGAGAAGGGCGAGTGGACCCTGCCGGAGGGCCAGTGGCTCCTGCCGGCAGCGGGCGAACTGACCCCGGCCATGATCGCTAGGGTGATCGCCAGCCGTATTGCCCGCTTCTACACCAGCCCGGTGATCGAGGAGCGGCTGCGCTTCCTTGACGACAAGGAACATCAGCTCAAGAAGCCGCGCGACATCATCCTGCGCCAGCCCTACTTCTGCTCGGGCTGCCCGCACAACACCTCGACCAAGCTGCCCGAAGGCTCGCTGGCGCTGGCCGGCATCGGTTGTCACTACATGGCCATGTGGGTGACCCCGGGCACCAAGATGTTCAGCCAGATGGGCGGCGAGGGCGTGACCTGGGCCGGCATCCAGCCCTTTACCGATACCAAGCACGTGTTCGTGAACCTGGGTGACGGCACCTATTTCCACTCCGGCATCCTGGCTATCCGCCAGGCTGTGGCGGCCAAGCTCAACATCACCTACAAGCTGCTCTACAACGATGCAGTGGCCATGACCGGCGGCCAGCACGTGGACGGCACGCTGACGGTGCCCATGCTGACCCGCCAGCTGGAGGCCGAGGGCGTCAACAAGATCATCATCACCACCGACGAGCCGGAGAAGTACCACGGCGTGCAAGGCCTGGCGGCCGGCATCACGGTGCACCCGCGCGAAGAGCTGGACCGCATCCAGCGCGAGCTGCGCGAGACCCCGGGCGTGACCATATTGATCCACGACCAGACCTGCGCGGCCGAGAAGCGCCGCCGTCGCAAGCGCGGCAAGATGATCGACCCGCCGCGCCGGGTGATGATCAACGAGCGGGTGTGCGAAGGCTGTGGCGATTGCTCCAAGCAGTCCAACTGCCTGTCGGTGATCCCGGTCGAGACCGAGTACGGCCGCAAGCGCAAGATCGACCAGTCGAGCTGCAACAAGGACTTCAGCTGCCTCAAGGGCTACTGCCCGAGCTTTGTGACGCTGGAGGGCGAGGTCAAGCCCAAGCGCTCCAAGCTCGGCAAGGACGCCTTTGCCTCGCTGCCCGAGCTGCCCATGCCTACGCTGCCTAGCCTGGCCCACCCCTGGGGTGTGCTGGTGACCGGCGTGGGGGGCACCGGCGTGGTGACCATCGGCGGCGTGCTCGGCGTGGCTGCCAAGATCGACGGCATCGGCGCCACCGTGCTCGACCAGACCGGCCTGGCGCAAAAGGGCGGGGCGGTAACCACCCACCTGCGCTTTGCCAGCGAGCAGGCCAAGCTGCACGCAGTACGGATCGCCGCGGGTGATGCCAACGTGGTGCTGGGCTGCGACATGGTGGTGACCGCCACCAACGACTGCCTGGCCAAGATGCGGCATGACCACACCTATGCGGTGCTGAACGGCTACGAGGCTTCGACCGGCGACTTCACCAAGAACCCGGACATGAAGTTCCCCTCGCGCTCCATGCTGGACACCATCCGCAACGCTGTGGGCGACAGCCACTTCGACACCGTGGACGCCACCCAGATCGCGACTGCGCTGATGGGCGACTCGATCGCCACCAATATGTTCATGCTGGGCTTCGCCTGGCAGCGTGGTCTGATCCCGGTCAGCGAGGCGGCCATTCTGCAGGCCATCGAACTGAACGGTGCCGCGGTCGAGATGAACAAGCAGGCCTTCGTCTGGGGCCGCCATGCGGCGCATGACCGTATCCGTGTCGAGAAGGTGGCCTTCCCGCAGGTGCGCGAGGCGATCAAGCTGGCCAACCAGACCCTGGACGAGTTCATCGCCCGCCGCGTGGCCGACCTGACCCAGTACCAGGACGCCGCCTACGCCGCCCGCTACAGCGCCTTGCTGGAACAGGTACGCAGCGCCGAGCGCCGCGTGGCGCCCGAGTCGGAGATCCTGAGCTGGGCCGCCGCCCGCGCCTACTTCAAGGTGCTGGCTTACAAGGACGAGTACGAAGTGGCCCGCCTCTACACCGACGGCGAGTTCAAGAAGCAGCTGGCCGAGCAGTTCGACGGCAGCTACACGCTGAACTTCAGCCTCGGCCCGACCTGGCTGCAATGGCTGGCCAAGAACGGCCAGGCCAAGAAGTTCAAGCTCGGTAGCTGGGTCATGGGCGCCTTCGGCGTGCTGGCCAAGCTCAAGGGCCTGCGCGGCACCGCGCTGGACGTATTCGGCTACGCCGAGGACCGCCGCATGGAACGCCGTTTGATCGGTGAGTTCGAACAAGGCATGCAGACCGTGCTGGCTGGCCTCTCCACCGAGAAGCTGCCCCAGGCCGCCGAAATCGTCGCCCTGATCCAGCAGATCCGCGGCTACGGCCACATCAAACTGGCCAACTACGAAGCCACCAAGCGCGACTGGGACGGCAAGCTCAAGCAATACCAGAGCACCACCCCCACCGCCGCCGTGGCCGCCAAGCCAGCCGCTGTTCGTCTGTAATGTAGATCCCGGTTCGCCGGGTTTTCAAAACAACAACGCCACCCTAGGGTGGCGTTGTTGTTTGGTGTGGAACTCAATCACTACCGGCAGAGAGTCCTCTCGAGGACAGTGCAGCGACGCCCCGAGCGCTAGCGAGGCTCCACCCTCGCAAGGAGGACGCCGTGGTTGTAAGCCCCTAAAGGGGCAACAACCACGCAGTCGCAGCGGCGAGGCTGCCAGAGTTCTTGGCGCTTTAGCGCCTAGAACCTGTGCGTGCAGAGCTCGGGGGGAGTAGGGCTAAATAAAGAGGATGCCGCTCTATCAGCAAGAGATGACCAAAGGCGCTCGGCTCTGCCGAGCGCCTGAACCAAACGCAGCGATGCCCCAAACGTTAGCTCAAAAAACCAGGCATCAGGCATTAGCTGCCTGGCGCATCTTGGCCAGACTATCCTGCATCTCGCGCCGGTAGTTCAGGAACTCCAGCTCCGGTGCCGGCGCTCCCAGCTGGGTGGCAATGGCGGTGATCTGGCCGCGCTGGTGGGTGTATTCGGCCAGGAAGTTGGCCAGCACGTCGTGCACCCAGTTCACATGGTTGATGCCGGACTGGGTACGGTAGCGCAGCTCGCCCTCGAAGAACTCGTTGGGCTGGGCCTGCAGCCAGTGCTGGGTCTGCCGCGCGCTCTGCCGCAGCGCCTGCTTGAGGTCGCGCCATTCCTCATACATGGGCTGGTCCAGACGCAGATCGGGAGTTTCGCCACGCAGCCGGCTCAGCCATAGAAGGTTGCTGAGCAGCATATGGTTGTAGGTGGCGTGCACGCTCTTGTAGAACAGGCCGACGTCGCGCTTACGGGCCTCATCCGAGAGCTTGTCCAATACATCGAACAGCCGCTCATTGGCCCAATGCTGGTAGTCGACCAGGTAAAGGAAGTGGGTTTTCCAGGAGATCACGGTCATGCTCCTTACGGTGCGCCTGCACGCGTCAGTGTATGCCGATGCAGCGAGCGTTGCTGCACCGAACAGCCCCCGGAGCCCGCCGCTGGTCAGGCTTCCTTGAGCTTTTCCTCTATCAGCGCGTGCAATTGTTTGAAATCCGGCTCGCCCAGATAGCGCTGCACGATGCGACCGTGTTTATCGATCAGGATCGAGGTGGGGGTCAGCTTCACATCCCCATACTGGCGGGCCAGCGAACCATCTACATCCAATGCCACAAAGAACGGCAACTGCTTTTGCTCGGTATAGGCCGCCACGTACTGCGGCGGGTCATAGCTCATGGCCACGGCCACGGTCTGAAAGCCTTGTTCGGCGTATTTCTTGTGGGTTTCCACCAGCTTGGGCATCTCGGCCATGCAGCCGGTGCAGCTGGTCGCCCAGAAGTTGACCAGTACCACCTTGCCCTCCAGGGCCTTCTGGGTGGTCTGCTCGCCCTTGATGGAAGTGTATTGCACAGCGGGCGCTTGTGCCTGGGCAAGATTGCCGCTCAGGAAGATGGTGCCCAGGGCGATGGCGACGCCAGCGGCGAGGCCGTATTTGATGACAGGTTTCATGTGGAACAGCCAGGTTCGGTTGGACGTTTTGAGTGCGCCGGGCCGATAAAGTTGCCAGAATCAGTATTGTATTGATTTGCCGACCTTTTTGGCGACCAACGGTATAATCCGCGCCCTTTGGCGCATGCTGCGCCCAAACCCCATTCCCGGCAGCCGCCACGGCGGCCCGATAGCGAGAGACGAGACATGGCGATCCAATGGTTCCCGGGCCATATGAACAAGGCGAAGAAGCAGATCGCCGACACCATGGCCAAGGTCGACATGGTGATCGAGGTACTCGACGCCCGCCTGCCGCGCATCACCACCAACCCCTTGATCCACGAGCTGCGCCTGCACCGCCAGCGCCCCAGCCTGAAGATACTGAACAAGGCCGACCTGGCCGACCCGGCCGTAACCGCGGCCTGGGTAAGGCACTTCAAGCAGGAAGCCGAGACCGAGGTGATTACCCTGGACGAGGCCGGCAAGCTGCGCGACACCGGCAAGGTGCTGGCGCTGTGCCGCAAGCTGGTGCCGCACCGCACCGGTGGCGAGAAGCCGGTACGGGCCATGATCCTGGGCGTGCCCAATGTGGGCAAGTCCACCCTGATCAACGCGCTCGCCAAGCGCAAGCTGGCCAAGGTGGCCGATACCCCGGGCGTGACCCAGAGCCAGCAGCGTATCGAGCTGCCCGAGGGCACCATCCTGGTGGATACCCCGGGCATGATGTGGCCCAAGATCAATTCCAACAACGACGGCTACAAGCTGGCGCTGTCGGGCACCATAGGCCGCAATGCCTTCGATGCGGTGGATGTAGCCTGGTACGCCATGGGCTGGCTGGCGCTGCACTACCCGGAGGCGATCCGCACCCGCTACAAGCTGCCGGACCTGAGCGAGCCGGGCGATGTACTGTTCGAGCGCGCTGCCCGCGCCCTGGGTTGCGTGCAGTCGGGCAACCGTATCGACGCGCAGAAGGCGGCCGAGCGCATCCTGGTCGACTTCCGCGGTGCGGTGCTCGGACGGATCTCGCTGGAGCGGCCGGACAACAGCCTGGATATGGATCTGGGCGAGGAAGACCCGGAGGCCGCCGCCGGCGAGGCTGCACCGGAAGCCGAACAGCCGTGAAGCGGGTTCTGCTGGCGCTGTGCCTGCTCGCGATCCAGGTGAACGCACTGGAGCTGCGTGACGAGGCCGGCGGCCTGGTCAAGCTGGCCCGGCCGGCGCAGCGTATTGTCAGCCTGAGCCCGCATGCGACCGAGCTGCTCTACGCCATTGGCGCCGGCAGCCAGCTGGTGGGCCGCGATGCTGCCAGTGACTACCCCGTGGAGGCGCGCAAGCTGCCCAGCGTGGGGCAGTACGGCACCTTCAATGTCGAGGCCATCCTGGCGCTGCGGCCCGATCTGGTGGTGGCCTGGGAAGGTCCGCAGGCCGGCCCCGCCACCCGCCGCCTGCGTGAGCTGGGCATAGCCGTCTATGCCAGCCAGCCGGGCACGGTGGCGGCCATCTCGCAGGCCATGCGGGCGCTGGGTACCCTGAGTGGGCGTGATGGTGGAGCGGCAGCAGAGCGTTTCGACGCCGGCTGGACGGCACTGACGGCGCGCTACCGCGGCAAGACCGTGCTCACGGTGGTGCCGCAAGTGGGCAGCGAGCCGGCCATGACGGTGAACGACCAGCAGTTTGTCAGCGCCGCCTTCCGTGCCTGCGGTACCCGCAACCCCTTTGGCGGTGAAGTCGCGGCCGTACCGCTGATCTCGGCCGAGTCGCTGTTGGCGCGCCAGCCCGATGCCGTGGTGGCGCTGGCCGATGACAGCGCTGCCGCCCGCTGGCTGGCACCGTGGCGCCGCTTGCCGCTCAAGGCGCAGTTTCTGGCGGTCGATGCCGATACCCTGGGCCGGCCCGGTCCGCGCATCCTGCCGGCGACCGAAGCGCTCTGCCGCAGGCTGGATGCGCTACGGCGGCCCAGCAAGGACAAAATCGACTAGAATTTGCCGCATGACCTTCAGACCTGGACACCATGGAAGCTGAACTCCATAACCTTGAAGACCGCATCAAGACGCTGGCTGCCCTGTGCCAGCAGCTGCGCAGCGAGAATGTCGAGCTGCGCCAGACCGTGCTGGTGCTGAAGAACGACAACCGCCGCCTCAATGACAAGGTGGAAGGGGCCAAGACGCGCGTCGACGCGCTGCTGGCTCGCCTGCCGGCCGAGGAAGGCAGCGAGGAGGAGGCCGAATGAGCGAGGTCAAACAGCTCGATGTAACCATCATGGGGCGCGAGTTCCGGGTGGCCTGCCCGCCGGATGAAGAGCCGGCGCTGATGGAGGCGGTAGCCTTTCTCGACCGCAAGATGCGCGAGATCCGCGACAGCGGCAATGTGATGGGCATAGACAAGATCGCCATCATGGCCGCGCTCAATATTTCGCACGAGTTCATGAATACCCGCGTGACCGGCGGTTTGGACATGGCGGACTTTAGGCGTAGAATCGGCCGCATGCAGGAAACCATTGACGAGGCCCTGAAGGAACAGCAGCAGTTGTTCTGACCTTGCCGACCTGCCAAGATCATCCAGTTTCCCTGCGGCGTTCGTTCCGGCTCGATATTCTTTGAACCAATATATTGAACCGGGTTGTTGGCTTGATACGCTGGTTGCGCTCACCCCTCTGTCGGATGAGCCTGAAAGTGTATCGCTGGCGACCACTTGAACCGTTAGGTTCAAGATGTGAGCCGGGACGGCGCCCGCGGGGACCCCAACCCCGCCCCCAACTACCTCCCCATGACCGACAAAGCCGAGCTGCGCCGACAATTGCGTAGACGGCGTATGGCCGTGCCCAAGCGCTTGCGCCGGTTGGCCGCCTACAAGGTCGCCCGCCGAGCCGCACCGCTGTTGCGCCGTGGCCAGAAGCTGGCAGCCTATATGGCGGTCGGGTCCGAACTCTCCCTGCAGCCCCTGATCACCCTTGCCCAGGCGCGTGGCGCCGAGGTCTACCTGCCGCTGGTACCGCGCCGTGGCCGTCGCCTGCGCTTTGCCGCCCTGGCTGACCCGGCCGGGCACTGGCGTCGCAACCGCTACGGCATACGCGAGTATCGCAGCCGCCATACCTTGCCGGCCCGTGCCATGCAGCTGGTGCTGCTACCGCTGGTGGGCTTCGATGCCGCGGGTGGCCGGCTGGGGCAGGGCGGTGGCTACTACGACAGCAGCTTTGCCTTCCGCCGGCCGGGCGTGCACAGGCCGCGCCTGATCGGGGCGGCTTATGCGTGCCAGCGGGTGGAGAAGATCGTGCGTGAACCGCACGATGTGGTACTGGATGCGGTATACACCGAGTCCGCGGTGTATCGCCGGGGGCGCCGGGTCTAATCCGTCAGATCTGGCTCGAAGAATAGCCACTGTACTTCGGGGAAGGCGGCCTTGAGGTCGACCTCCAGCCGGTTGATCTCGCTGACCAGCTGCTCGGCACTGTCCGCCTTGAGCTGGGCCTTGACCGCCACCATGACCTGGCTGCCCAACTGCAGGGTGATGAGCTTGAACACCTGTGCCACCGCCCCGTCGGCCTCCAGATGCTGCTGGATGGCGCGGCGCACGCCGGGCTCCACGCTCTGGCCAATCAAGAGACCCTTGATCTGCACTCCGATAAACACCGCCACCACGATCAGGAGCACGCCGATGGCGATGCTGCCCAGGGCATCGAACAGCGGGTTTTCGGCCAGGTGGGCGAGGCTGACCGCGGCCAGGGCCAAGAGCAGCCCGCACAGGGCGGCTATGTCCTCGCCGAGTATGACCACCAGCTCGCTTTGCCGGCTTTCCCGCAGCCAGTGCCACAGCGAGCGGCCGGCGCGGACCTTGTTGATCTCGCGCACGCAGCCCCAGAGCGAGATGCTCTCGGCCACGATGCTGAACAGCAGTACGGCGATGGCGACCCAGGGCGCCTCCATCTGCTCGGGTTCGCCGAGCTTGTGCAGGCCTTCGTAGATGGCGAACAGGCCGCCCAGCGAGAACAACATGATCGCGACGATAAAGGACCAGAAATAGATGGCCTTGCCCCAACCCAGCGGGTAGTCCGGCGAGGGTGGGGTACGGGCTGACTTGAGGCCCCAGATCAAGAGGCCCTGGTTGCCGCAGTCGGCAATGGAGTGCACCGCCTCGGCCAGCATGGCGCCGGAGCCGGTATGGATGGCGGCAGCCAGCTTGGCCACGGCGATGGCGAGATTGGCGCCCAGGGCATAGAGGATGGATTTCAGCGAATTGGCTGGTGCGGACATGGTCTCTCCCGCCTGTGAGTCTAGATCGAAATCCACGCCCGACCAGCGAATTCGCCCCTTTGCCTGAATATAATGCCCAGGCCGGCTTGCAGACCGCCCGCCGTGGCGCGATAGTCCGCCGGCTAACTTGGATACCGCATGGAGGAGGGCAGATGCGCTACTGGCTGATGAAGGCAGAACCGGACGACGTCGGCATCGACGACTTGCCGGGCATGAAGGACCAGACCGTGGGCTGGTATGGCGTGCGCAACTACCAGGCGCGCAATTTTATGCGCGACGCGATGCAGATCGGCGACCGGGTGCTGTTCTACCACTCCGGTGTGGCCGAGCCCGGCGTGGCCGGCATCGTCGAAGTCTGTTCCAACCCCTACCCGGACCCGACCCAGTTCGACCCCAAGAACAAATACTTCGACCCCAAATCCACGCCAGAGCAGCCGCGCTGGATGCAGGTGGATGTGAAGCTGGTCAAGAAGACCGCCTACCTGACCCTTGCTGCCATGCGCGCGGCGCCGGAACTGGAGGGCATGCAGGTGCTGGCCCGTGGCAACCGCCTCTCCATCACCCCGGTCGAGCCGGCCCACTGGCGGGCGGTGATGGCGCGCCTGGGCGAAGCCGCTTGAGCGCCCTGGTATTGGCCGGCTTTCTGGCCACCGGCGCGGTGGCGGGCCTCTTGGCCGGGCTCCTGGGCGTGGGCGGTGGGCTGATCATCGTACCGGCCCTGGTGGCCATCTTCGAAGCGAGTGGCTTCCCCGCCCAGCATGTGCTGCACTTGGCGCTCGGTACCTCGCTGGCCAGCATTGTGTTCACCTCGCTTTCCAGCTTGCGTGCCCACCACCAGCGTGGTGCCGTGCTGTGGCCCACCGTGCGTGGCATGGCGCCGGGGCTGATGCTGGGCACCTTCGCCGGCAGCTGGCTGGCGGCGCGCTTGCCTTCGCTTGGGCTGAAGTGGTTCTTTGTGTTGTTCGCCTATGTGGTGGCGGCACAGATGTTGTCCGGCTTCAAGCCCAAGCCCAGCCGGCAGTTGCCGGGTTGGAGCGGGCTGAGCCTTGTGGGTAGCCTGATCGGTGGCGTGTCGAGCTTTGTCGGTATCGGTGGCGGTTCGCTCTCGGTGCCCTTCTTGACCCTGAGCAATGTGGCCATGCCCTCGGCGGTCGGTACCTCGGCGGCCCTGGGCCTGCCCATCGCCCTGGCCGGCCTCGCCGGCTATGCCATCAACGGCGCTGGCCAGGCTGGCCTGCCGGCGGGCAGCCTGGGCTTTGTCTACCTGCCGGCCTTGGCGGGCGTGGTGCTGGCCAGTATCCTGACCGCGCCCCTGGGGGCGGCCTTGGCGCACAAGCTGCCGGTAGCCACCCTGAAGAAATGTTTCGCAGCGCTGTTGATCCTGATCGCCAGCCGCATGCTGATTGGACTATTGAACCCATGACCCAACGTAGCGAGCTCTACCCCGCCATCGAACCCCGCCGCAGCGGCATGCTGCCGGTTGATGCCATCCACACCCTGTACTGGGAAGAGTCCGGCAATCCAAATGGCGTGCCGGTGCTGTTCCTGCACGGTGGCCCGGGGGCTGGTGCCAGCCCCAAGCACCGCCAGTTCTTCGATCCGGCCTACTACCGCATCGTCATCTTCGACCAGCGTGGTGCAGGCCGCTCCACCCCGGTGGGCGAGCTGCGCGACAACACCACCCAGCACCTGATTGCCGACATCGAGCAGCTGCGGCTCATGCTGGGCATTGAGCGCTGGCTGGTATTTGGTGGCTCCTGGGGCTCCACCCTGGCGCTGGCCTACGGCGAGGCCCACCCGGAGCGTTGCCTGGGCTTTGTGCTGCGCGGTGTATTCCTGTGCCGCTCTTGGGAAATCGACTGGTTTATGCAGGGCATGCGCCAGTTCTTCCCCGAGGCTTGGTCGCGCTTTGCCGGCTACCTGCCGGAAGCCGAGCGCGGCGACCTCTTGAGCAATTACCATCGCCGCCTCAACGATCCCTCGCACGCCGTGCATATGCCGGCCGCGCGCATCTGGAGCGTATACGAGGGCGAGTGCGCCACCCTCTTCCCCGACCCGGCGGTGCAGGCCAACTACGGCAGCGACAATGTGGCGCTGGGCGTGGGCCGGATCGAGGCCCACTACTTCGTCAACCGCATCTTCCTGCCCGAGAACGACCTGCTGGCCCAGGTGGGGCGCATCAGCCACCTGCCGATGATCACGGTGCAGGGCCGCTACGACGTGCTGTGCCCACCGGTCTCGGCCTGGGAGCTGCACCAGGCCTGGCCCGGTTCGGAGCTGGAGATCGTGCAGGATGCCGGCCATTCCGCCTGGGAGCCGGGCACCTGTCGTGGCCTGGTGGCCGCTTGCGAACGCATGAAGACGCGCATGAATGTGAGCGTCTAGGCGTCGCCTGCTTCATGCAGCAAAAAGCCCGGCCTAGGCCGGGCTTTTTCATGCCAAGTGGGCTGGACTCAGATGACTTCCTCGACCCACAGCATGGCCTCGATCTGTGCCCGGTTGGCGTCGTTCTTGCTGACCTGGGCGGCGATAAAGAGCTCGGGCTCGGCCGGCAGATTGCCATCCTCGCAGGCCAGGGTCAGCGCCAACAGGGGGCCGTAGGGGCCACGCTGCTCCAAGAGGGCCTGGGCAATCTCGGCTGGCAGGTTGAGCTTGTCGATGATCTTGGCCATGGGCTGGTGCAGGAGCGCGTCCAGCATGGAGAACATGCCAGTGGTAAAGAGCTGGTCGCGGTTGCCCGCGCCGAACTGCTTGCTGCCCAGCGTCTCCATCATGCGGGCGCGCAACAGCGCCATCTCCAAGAGCAGGTCCTGGTCGCCTTCCTGCCGTTCGTGGCTGAACAAGAGCAGGGTGAGCCATCGATAGAGCTGCTTGTTGCCGAGCACGATCAGGGCGCGGTCCAGGGTGTCGACCTTGGTCATCAGTCCGGCGCCGGGCGAATTGACGTAGCGCAGCAGCTTGAAGCTCAGCATGGGGTCGTACTTGATCGCATTGGCGATCACCGCCGGTTCCGCGTCTGCCCGTACCAGGTTCAGTACTTCCAGAAGGCGCAGATAGCTGGCATCGACTGCGTCGGCTTCGGAAATCTCCTTGTGGCGCAGATAGCTGCCCTGCAGATAATGCACTTGCAGCTGGCGGCAGACCTGCAGCTCTTCAAAGAAATGGATGTCGCTGACCAGGAGCTCTGCATCCGGTGCGGCATTGGCGGTGGCCGAGATGGCACGCGACAGCTCGGTCACATCCTTGTCGGTGACCGATAGCTTGTGATAGTCGGCCAGCGGGAACAGCGGTATCAGGTTGGGGTCGAGCGGGAAGCTGTCGAAACCGAGCTGGAAGCCCTGATCCTTGAGCCGCTGTAACAGTTCCACGTGGAGCAGGGCGTCACGGAAGAAGTCGGCATCGTAGTGCAGCATCAGTACGAAGCGGCCCTTGGCCAGCTTGGCCAGCAGCGGGCTGTCCAAGGACCAGACCGACATCTCCAGGAAGATGCGCTTCTGGCCGAAGGCCTTGGTCGATTCCTCGGCCAGGAAGTTGCGGATCAGCACCTCGTCGTACAACTTCCAGACCGAATTGGCCATCTTGGCCTTGCGCTTGAGCACGCTGTCGCGCAGGCGGAAGTCGTAACCCACCACCTTGAGTTCGCGGTCGAGCACGATCTCGCGCTGCAGGATGGTATCGGTGGGGGTGCCGGCCACAAAGCCGGCCTGGCCCGGCGCCGCCCCCAGCGCACTGGTGGCTGGGATGGTGGGGGTGGGCTGCAGGTTGCTGGAGCTGTGTGCGGTGGGGGTGGTTTCGTTGCCACCCAACATCTTCTTGATTAGTCCGAAGACCATGGATGCCTGCCGTTTCTGGTGGAGTGCCCTGTCGTTCGACAGGATAGCCGTAGTGGCGGCATGGCCCAAGTGGCAAGTAGCCTACAAAATGAAAAAACCGCCGAAAGCAAGGCTCTCGGCGGTTTTGGGCGCGGTAGCGACGGGATCAGCCGGTCAGCTTTTCGAGGGCTTCCTGATACTTGGCTGCGGTGCGGTCGGCCACGTCCTGCGGCAGCGTGGGCGCCGGCGGGGTCTTGTTCCAGCCGGTGCTCTCCAGCCAGTCGCGCACGAACTGCTTGTCGTAGCTCGGCGGGTTGCTGCCCGGGCGGTACTGGTCGGCCGGCCAGAAACGGCTGGAATCAGGCGTCAGGGCTTCGTCCATCAGCGTCAGGGTGCCGTCTTCGTCGAGGCCGAACTCGAACTTGGTGTCGGCGATAATGATGCCGCGGGTGGCGGCGTACTCGCTGGCGGCCACATACAGGCGGATGGCGGTGTCGCGTACCTTGGCGGCCAGTTCGGCGCCGATCTGGCGTACCAGCTCGTCGTAGCTGACGTTCTCGTCGTGGTCACCCACCGCCGCCTTGGTGGACGGGGTGAAGATGGGTTGGGGCAGCTTGGCGGCTTCCACCAGGCCGGCCGGCAGCGGCAGGCCGCAGATGGTGCCGGTGGCCTTGTAGTCCTTCCAGCCGGAGCCTGCGATATAACCACGCACGATGGCCTCGACCGGCACCGGCTTGAGCCGCTTCACCACCACGGCGCGGCCCTCGACCTGGGGCAGGTCCTCGGCGCTGACTACGTCCTCGGCGCGCTCGCCGGTGAAGTGGCTGGGCACCACGTCACTCAGCTTGTCGAACCAGAAATTGGAGATCGACGTGAGGATCTTGCCCTTGGCCGGGATGGGTTCGTTCAGGATCACGTCGAAGGCCGACAGGCGATCGGTGGCGATCATCAGCATGCGCTTGTCGTCGATCTCGTACAGATCGCGGACCTTGCCGCTATAGATCTTCTTGAGGCTCTTCAGATTGGTGGTGGTGATGCCGTTCATAGCGGTGCTTCCGTTAGGTCGGCAAGGCGCCGACGATTGGGTGTAGCTGGCTGTTGAGGCGCCGGCAAGGCGTTCTACAGCGTGTCCTTGATGGCTTCAGCCTGCTCCAGCGCTGCCTCGGGGCTAGCGGCCAGCACGCAGTAGTGGCCCATCTTGCGGCCCGGACGGGCTTCGGTCTTGCCGTACAGATGCAGGTGCACGTTGGGTGCCTGCATCAGCACTTCCCAGTTGGGCTCGCCGCCCTCGGGCCAGCTGTCACCCAGCAGGTTGACCATGACAACCGGCGAGAGCAACTCGGGGCGACCGGGATGCAGGGCACACATGGCGCGTACCTGCTGCTCGTACTGGCTGGTGACGCAGGCGTCGATGGTGTAGTGGCCGGAGTTGTGCGGACGCGGGGCGATCTCGTTGAGCACCAGCTCACCGCCGTCGAGCACGAAGAACTCCACCGCCAGTACACCAACATAGTCCAGCGCCTCGGCCAACTGCACGGCCATGGTCTGGGCTCGCTGGGCCAGCTCGGGTTCGACCCGGGCCGGCACGATGCTGACGTCGAGAATGCCGCGGGCGTGGCGATTCTCGGCCACCGGAAAGACCGCGACTTCATGTGCGCTGGTACGGGTGACGATGGCCGAGACCTCATAGGCCAGCGGCAGCATCTTTTCCAGCACGCAGGGTTGGCCACCCAGGTCGGCATAGGCGGCGCGCGCCTCGGCAGCGGTGGCAACGCGAACCTGGCCCTTGCCGTCGTAACCCAGTCGCGCAGTCTTGAGAATGCCGGGCAGGTAGGGGCTGAGGTCGTGGTTGAGGTCGGCCACCGTCTCCAGTGCCAGGTAGGGTGCGGTGGCGAGGCCGGCTTTCTGGATCCAGCTCTTTTCCAGGATGCGGTCCTGGGCAATGGCGACGCAATCGCCCGAAGGGCTGACCGGTACGTGCTGGGCCAGCCAGCGCATGGAGTCGGCGTTGACGTTCTCGAATTCGGTGGTGACCGCGGCGCAGGTCTCGGCCAGTTCCTTCAGGGCTGCGTGGTCGTTATAGGCAGCACACAGGTGCACGTCCGCGAAGTCGGCGGCCGGTGCGCGGCTGTCCGGGTCCAGTACGGTAACGCGGTAGCCCATGGTCTTGGCCGCCACGGTGAACATGCGGCCCAGCTGGCCGCCGCCCAGGATGCCCAGCATGGCTGGCGGCAGAATGGGTTTGAGCGGCGCGGCCATGGCTTACTCGACCTCCGGCAGGCTCATGGCCAGCACGGCATTCTTTTGTTCTTCGCGGAAGGCATTGAGCTTTTCGCGCAGGGCCGGGATCTCGTTGGCCAGCAGGGCCACCGCAAACAGGCCGGCATTGGCCGCACCGGCTTCGCCAATGGCGAAGGTGGCGACCGGGATGCCCTTGGGCATCTGCACGATGGACAACAGCGAATCCTCGCCACGCAGGTATTTGGACGGCACCGGCACGCCCAGCACCGGCACGGCGGTCTTGGCGGCAAGCATGCCCGGTAGGTGCGCAGCGCCACCGGCACCGGCGATGATGGCCTTGAGGCCGCGGGCCTCGGCCGTGGCGGCGTACTCGAACAAGAGGTCCGGGGTGCGGTGGGCCGAGACGACACGCGCCTCGAACTGGATGCCGAAGGCTTTGAGCTGACGGGCGGCATGCTGCATGACATCCCAATCAGAGTTGCTGCCCATGACGAGGCCGACTTGAATCATCGGGTAATCCCCTGTTTCAAAACGCGGATTCTACAGAAATTCGGCTTTGCGCCAAAACCCGCGATGCGATGAAGGGATGCCGAAGTGGAATAAGGAAACGGCCCGCCATGATAGGCGGGCCGTCCCAGGTGTTGCCGCCGTCTTCCCCAACGGCCGGCAACGACTTGCTGGCGGTGGCCCGCTCCCCAACGGACCACCGCGCGGTACAACTATTTTCAACTACTGCTAAATCACGGCGCTTGAGAGCTAGGCGAGACCCCACCCTCAAGCTGCCGGCAAGGTCCTACATGTTGTAGGCTTTTTCACCGTGGCTGGTCACGTCGAGGCCTTCGCGCTCTTCGTCTTCCGGCACACGCAGGCCGATCACCAGGTCCACCAGCTTGAAGGCGACGATGGAGACCACGGCCGACACCACGATGGTGGTAAGCACGCCCTGGGTCTGGATCCAGACCTGGCCGCCGATCGAGTAGCCATCGGCCACCTTGTTGGTCACATAGTCCCAGACACCGGTGCCGCCCAGGGCCGGATCGGCGAACACGCCGGTCAGGATGGCACCCAGGATGCCGCCTACGCCGTGCACGCCGAACACGTCCAGCGCGTCGTCAGCACCGAGCAGCTTCTTGAGGCCATGCACGCCCCACAGGCAGACCACGCCGGCAGCGAGGCCAATGGCCATGGCACCGCCGACACCGACAAAGCCGCAGGCCGGGGTGATGGCAACCAGGCCCGCCACGGCGCCCGAAGCGGCGCCCAGCATGGAGGGCTTGCCCTTCCAAAGCCATTCCACGGCCATCCAGGCCAGGGCGGCGAGGGCAGTGGCAACCCAGGTATTGATGAAGGCCAGAGCGGCAGTGCCATTGGCTTCCAGCGCCGAGCCGGCATTGAAGCCGAACCAGCCGAACCACAGCAGCGAAGCACCGATCATGGTCATGGTCAGGCTGTGCGGGGTCATGGCTTCCTTGCCAAAACCGATGCGCTTGCCCACGAAGTAGGCACCCACGAGACCGGCAACGGCGGCGTTGATGTGCACCACGGTACCGCCGGCGAAGTCCAGCGCACCCTTGGCAAACAGCCAGCCGGCGGCTGCGGTGGCAACTTCGGCTGCCTTGGCGTCGGTGTAGGCATCGGGGCCGACCCAGTACCAGACCATGTGGGCCATGGGCAGGTAGCTGAAGGTGAACCAGATCACCACGAAGGCCAGTACGGCGGCGAATTTGACGCGCTCGGCGAAGGCGCCGAGGATCAGGCCGCAGGTGATGGCGGCAAAGGCGCCCTGGAACACCACGTAGATGAACTCGGAGACCACCACACCCTTGGAGAAGGTCGCGGCGACGGAGTCGGGGGTGATGCCCTTCAGGAACAGCTTGCTGAAGCCGCCGTAGAAGGCGTTGATACCGCCACCGTCGGTGAAGGCGGCGCTATAGCCGTAGATCACCCACAGCACCGAGATCAGGCTGAACACCACGAACACCTGCATCAGCACGCTGAGCATGTTCTTGCCACGCACCAGGCCGCCGTAGAACAGGGCCAGGCCAGGGATGGACATCAGGATCACAAAGGCCGAGGCGACAAGCAGCCAGGCATTGTCACCCTTGTTGACGACCGGTGCCGGGGCGGCTACCGGGGTAGCCGGTGCTGCGGCCGGGGCGGCGGCAGCTTCAACCGGCTTGGCGGGCTCGGCGACCGGCGCCGCGGCAGCAGGCGCTTCTGCGGCCGGCGCGGCAGTGGCGGCAGGGGCGGCTGCCGGGGCTTCTTCGGCCCAGACGGCGCCGATGCTCATGGCGCCGGCAAGCGCCAGCGCGGTCAGTAGTTTTTTCATTTTCTGTTCTCCCTGTGCGGGTTTACAGCGCGTCCGCGCCGGTTTCACCGGTACGGATGCGGATGACTTGTTCAAGATCAAAGACGAAAACCTTGCCGTCGCCGATCTTGCCGGTGTTGGCCGCCTTCTCGATGGCCTCAATGACCTGCTCGACCATATCGTCCTTGACGGCGATCTCGAGCTTGACCTTGGGCAGGAAATCGACCACGTACTCCGCGCCGCGATACAGCTCGGTGTGGCCCTTCTGACGGCCGAAACCCTTGACCTCGGTGACGGTGACGCCCTGCACGCCGATGGCGGACAGTGCCTCCCGTACCTCGTCAAGCTTGAACGGCTTGATGATGGCGCTAACGAACTTCATCTTCGCTCCTTGAGGTGTTAACCAGGAAACTACTTAGGTGCAGGGGTTTAGCATGGGTCGTGCCAAGAAAATATAGGCCGTAGAATCAAGTGCTTGTGCTGGTTTTCCCTGATATGGGCAGGGGTATTGCACCAGTCTGGTGCGGCCAAGGGAGGGCTTGCTTAGGGATGGTGCGAGGCCTTGGGGCGGCGGGTTTTTGATAGACTGAGGTTCTGTATGCAATCACACGAAGGAAGCACCATGCTCGCGCAACGCCTGTTCGATGAAGTCAGCGGCAAACTGTCCGAGGCGCTGGCCGCGGGGCCGGGCCGCGATATCGAAAAGAATGTCCGTGCCGTGCTGTCGGCCGCTTTTGCCAAGCTCGATCTGGTGACCCGCGAGGAATTCGAGGTGCAGCAGGCGGTGCTGGCACGCACCCGTGAGACCCTGACCCAGCTGGAGGCACGTATTGCCGCGCTGGAGGCGCAGGCGGGTGGCCGGGTGGCGGATGCCGAAAATCCGCAGGACGACTTCTAGGGCCTTGGGGTTCTAGCAAACACCGCATGGCGGTTAGCTGCAGCGCTGGCGCCCGGGAGACCCGGGCGCTTGTCATTTGTGGGCGCTGAGAGAGCGGCCCTACCCTGATTGATTCCCTGCCCCTCGGCCCCGCCCGTCGGCGGGGGGCTTCGCTGGGCTCGTGGGCGCTCTGAATACGCGTTGGGGCGGTCGGCCTGGATCTTTTCCTCGCTGCGCGTCCCTTAAACGCTTTCTTCCGGCGCGACCAGGGGTAGCCGTAGCCATTCGTCCAGGGTGTCGGCGGGCATGGGGCGGGCGTAGTGGTAGCCCTGCGCGACCTGGCAGCCTTGTTCGCGCAGGAAGGCGAGTTGGCTGGCGGTCTCAACGCCCTCGGCCACGACGGTGAGGCGCAGGCTTTGGCCGATGTGGATGACGGCGCTGGCCAGCGCGCGGTCGTCGGCGTCGGCATCGAGGTCGCGGACGAAGCTCTGGTCGAGCTTGAGCTCCCGGACCGGGTAGCGCTTGAGGTAGCCCAGGCTGGAATAGCCGGTGCCGAAGTCGTCCACCGCCAGCGTCACCCCCATCTGGTCGAGCTGGCGCAGTGCCCCCAGGGTGCTGTCGTCGCGCACCATCATCAGGCTCTCGGTGATCTCCAGCGTCAGCTGGCTGGCGCTCATGCCATGCCGGGCCAGGGTGGCGTCGACCATGGCGGGGATGTCGTCATGCTGGAACTGGCGGGCCGAGAGGTTGACCGAGATCCGTGGCGGGGCGATGCCTTGCGCCTGCCAGGCGGAGAACTGACGGCAGGCTTCGTCCAATACCCAGCGGCCTATGCTGTCGATCAAACCACACTCCTCGGCCACCGGGATAAAGCGGGCGGGCGAGACCATGCCCCATTGCGGGTGCTGCCAGCGCAGCAAGGCTTCCAGTCCATACAGGCTACGGTTGGCGATGCGTACCTGGGGCTGGTAGTACAGGCAGAGTTCCTGCCTGGCCAGCGCCTGGTGCAACGCGTTCTCCAGCTCCAGCCGCTCGGCGGCTTCGGCATTCATATCCTGGCGGTAGAAGCAAAACGCATTGCGGCCGAGCTCCTTGGCCCGGTACATGGCTGCGTCGGCATGCTTGAGCAGGCTGTCGTAGCTGTTGCCATCCTGCGGGAAGAGGGCAATGCCTATGCTGGCCGTGCCGTTGAGGTCATGACCGTCTATGCTGACCGGTTCGGCCGCGCTAGCGATCAGCTTCTCCGCCACCCCCAGGGCACCGGCGGCGTCGCAGTCAGGCAGCAGCAGCACGAATTCGTCACCACCCAGGCGGCAGACGGTATCGCTATCGCGCACGCCGGCCTCCAGCCGCCGCGCTACCACCTGCAGGAGCTTGTCGCCCACGGCGTGGCCGAGCGAATCGTTGATGGTCTTGAAACGGTCCAGATCGGTGAACAGCAGCGCCAGCCCCAGCTGGTTGCGATGGGCATGGGCGATGGCCAGCTCGGCCCGGTCCTGGAACAGCGCGCGGTTGGGCAGTCCGGTCAGCGGGTCGTAGAAGGCCAGGGTGTGAATACGATCCTCGGCCCGGCGATGCTCGATGGCGATGCCGGCGAGGTCGGTACAGGCCTCGACGATGCGGCGGTGGAAGGGACTGGGGTGGCGTGGTTCCTGGTAGTAGATGGCAAAGGTACCGAGCACGCTGCCGTCACTGGCGCGGATGGGACAGGACCAACAGGCGCGCAGGCCATGTGGCAGCGCCAACGAGCGATAGTCGGCCCACAGCGGGTCGGTGGCGATGTCGGCCACTTCGACCGGCTGGTTGAGATAGGCGGCCGTACCGCAGGAACCGGCCTGCGGCCCGATGTGCGCGCCGTTGATGGCGGCCACGAAGGCAGGCGGCAGGCTGGGTGCGGCACCATGGCGTACGCGCTGCCCATCCAGCAGCAGGATGGAGCACTGAATCTCTGGCGCCAGCTGCTCCACCCGCTCTGCCAGCTGGGTCAGCACATGGGGTAGCGGGTGGCCGGCTGTGATGGCGGCCAGGGTGTCATTCTGCAGCGCCAGCAGCCGCTCGCTGCGTACCTGCTCGGAGATATGGCGGGCATAGGCGACGATGCATTCCTCGCCGTCGAAGGACAAAAAGGTGGCGTAGACCTCGATCGGCACCAGCTGACCGCTGCGATTGCGGATTTCGGCACGGAAGGTCCGCGCCCCTTCGGTCTTGATGGATTCCCACAGCGCCGGCCAGTCCGCTGCGTCGAATTGGGTATCGAAATCCCAGACCGGGCGGCCCAGCAGGGCCTCGCGCGGGTAGTCCAGCATGCGGGTAGCATAGGCGTTCACATCGCGCAGGCTGCCGTCGGGTTGTACCCAGGCGATGGAGATATGGGCCTGCTCGACGGTATAGAGCGTGAAGCGCAGCTGTCGTTCGGCCTCGGTCTGGCGGCCGATATCGTGCACGATGGAATGGATCAGGGTGCGCCCACCGGTGGTGATGGGGGTAGCGTGGACCTCTACGTCGCGCACCTCGCCACTGGCCAGGCGATGGCGGAACAAGAAGTAGGCCCGCTCCTCCTGCTTGGCCCGGACCATTTCCGCCTGGACTTCCGCCTCGCTGAGAGTATTGATGTCGTGAATGCTGAGCCGAGCGAAGGTTTCGGCATCGTAGCCATAATAGTTGCGGGCGGCAGCGTTGGCCGCGACGATCTGGCCGTTGTCGGGGGCGATCACCAGCTTGACCGCATGGCTACGGTCAAACACTTCGCGGTAGGCGCGTTCGCTGTCGGCCAGGGCCAGTTCGGTGGCTTTTCGCTGCTCTATGTCCAACACATAGGCAAAAGCACCCGTGTAGTTGCCTTGGGCATCGAACATGGGGCTGGTCGAAACCTCAGCCCAGAAGTGGCTGCCATCAAGGCGACGGAAGCGGAATTCGTGCGTCTCACGCACGCCAGCCCGGCGCCGGTCTACATTATGTTCGGCGGCCGCGCGGGCATCTTGGTCCATGAATTGCCAAATAGGCGCGCCGTGCAGGGCGCGCGCCTCTCCACCCAGCATGCCGGCCATGCGGGTGTTCATATAGGTCGTGCGGCTGTCGGCGTCGATCACCCAGACGCCATCGGCGGCTTCCTCCACTAGGTGGCGAAAGAACGCCGCCTGG
>NZ_DATCSC010000062.1:0-5224 GCF_036568685.1 Chitinimonas sp. | reverse complement strand
CCCGGCTGATTTCCGCGGTGTGAAGATGCGCATCCAGTCTTCCAAGGTGCTGGATGCCCAGATGCGCGCCCTGGGCTCGCTGCCACAGCAGATGGCCTTCTCCGAAGTCTACCTGGGCCTGCAGAACGGCGTGGTGGATGGTACCGAGAATCCGCCCTCGAACTTCTACACCCAGAAGATGCATGAGGTGCAGCCCTACCTGACCGTCTCCAACCATGGTTACCTGGGCTATGCCGTGATCGTCAACAAGGCATTCTGGGAAGGTCTGCCGCCGGCGATCCGTACCACCCTGGATAGCGCCATGAAGGACGCGACCAAGTACGCCAACGATATCGCCAAGCAAGAGAACGAAAGCGATCTCGAAAACGTACGCAAGTCGGGCAAGACCCAGATCATCAGCCTGACCCCGGCCGAGCGTGGCGCGCTCAAGAAGGCGCTGACCCCGGTCCACACCCAGATGGCCGACCGCATTGGTCAGGACCTGATCAAGTCCATTTACAAGGAAACCGGCTTCAACCCGGCCGAGTAATGCAAGTATCACTCCGGCGGCAATGTCCGCTGGGGTTTGCCTACCTATGCCGGCCCTGCGCCGGCGTAGGTCTCCCCGGGCCCTCCTTCGCTTCTGGAGCCGATATATGAAATATCTCAACTTCCTTGAGGAGGCGTTGATTGCCTTCCTCATGACAGGGGCGACCCTGATCATCTTCGTGGCGGTGATACACCGCTATCTCTCCGGATATAACATTCCTGGGCTGCAATCCTGGTTGCTGTCCTTGGATCTTTCGTGGGCGCAGGAGCTCTGCGTCATCATGTTCGTGTGGATGGCCAAGTTTGGCGCAGCCTATGGTGTGCGCACTGGCATTCATGTCGGAGTCGATGTCATGGTGACCCGGCTGGAAGAGAAGCATCGCAAGATCTTTATCTTGATCGCACTTTTCGCTGGGATGCTGTTTACCGGGTTGGTCGGCACCCTCGGCCTGGAGCTGGTCTCTGGCATGTTCCATACCGAGCAGGTCACCTCGGATATGGAGATTCCTGTCTGGATTACCTATCTGGCAATTCCGTTGGCCTCGTACCTGATGTGCTTCCGTTTTGCACAGGTGGCTTGGACCTTTATCCGCACCGGTGAAGTACCCCACCATGACCATGGCCATGTAGATGGCCTGGAAGACGACGATGCGAAAGGACAGCCAGCATGAGCGCCGTTATCGCTGACGCGGCCAGGAAGCCGCTGTCGATCAAATGGCCGCTAGGCATTCTTGCGGCGCTGCTGGTCATTTCGCTGGTCGGTGGTAAGACCGCCATGATCTTCTGCCTGCTGCTGGCATTGATGCTGACCGGCATGCCAGTCTCCATCGCGCTCGGGCTCGCGGTACTGACCTTTCTCTTTACCATGACCACCGTGCCGCCTACGCAGGTTGCGCAGAAGCTTTTCAAGGGTATTGAAAGCTTCGAAATCATGGCGATCCCGTTCTTTATCCTGGCCGGCAACTTCCTCACCCACGGTGGTGTGGCCAAGCGGATGATCGACTTTGCCACCAGTATGGTGGGCCACATGCATGGTGGCCTGGGCCTGGCTGGCGTGCTGGCATGCGCCCTGTTTGCCGCCGTGTCGGGTTCCAGCCCGGCTACCGTGGTCGCCATCGGCTCCATCCTCTTGCCAGCCATGCTCAAGCAGGGCTTCCCCAAGCAATTCGGGGCGGGGATTATCACCACCTCCGGCGCGCTGGGTATTCTGATCCCGCCCTCCATCGTGATGGTGATGTACTCGGTCGCCACTAATACGTCGGTGGGCGCCCTGTTCATGGCCGGTGTAGTACCTGGCCTGATGCTGGCGTTCCTGCTTGGCGTAGTGGCCTGGTACCGTGCCCGTAAGTTCAATTATCCGCGCATGGATAAAGCCAGTTGGGGGGCGCGTATTACAGCCTTCCGACGGGCGTTCTGGGGCTTGTTCCTGATCGTGATCGTGATGGGCGGCATTTATGCCGGCCTGTTCACGCCGACCGAAGCTGCGGCAATGAGCGCGGTGTACTCCTTCATCATTGCCGTGTTTGTCTACAAGGACATCGGCTGGAAGGACGTGCCGCGCATCCTGGTCAACTCGGCCTCCATGAGCGCCATGCTGCTCTACATCATCGCCAACGCGGTGTTGTTCTCCTTCCTGATGACCTACGAGAACATTCCGCAGGCCATGGGTATGTGGCTGTTACAGATGGGCTTTGGCCCCATCGTGTTCCTCTTGGCGGTGAACGTGATCCTGCTTCTGGCTGGTAACGTGATGGAACCCTCGTCCATCGTGCTGATCTTTGCCCCCATCCTGTTCCCGGTGGCGGTACAGCTCGGTATCAACCCGGTGCACTTCGGCATTTTGATCGTGGTGAATATGGAGGTGGGCATGTGCCACCCGCCGGTGGGGCTCAACCTCTATGTGGCGTCCGGCATCACCAAGATGGGCATTACCGAGCTGACGGTGGCGGTATGGCCATGGCTGTTGGCCATGCTGGGCTTTTTGGGCCTGGTGACCTACGTGCCGGCAATTTCGCTTTGGCTGCCCAAGTACCTGGGCATGATGTAAATCCTGGGCCGCCTAAGGGGCCAGGATTTACCGATGGATTATTGAGAGTAGCAGTGAGAGAGGCGTATAGCGCCCTGTAGTACCCAAGCAAGACAAAGCCACCCTCGGGTGGCTTTGTTCTTTTCTGGCTCAGCTCTGGCGGATAAAGGCGAAATGCAGCGTGCCCTGCTCCAGTAGACCGGCCACCGGCGTATCTGCCGGGATGAGGTATTGGGGTGGCTGATCTGGGCAGTAATAGTTGCTGTAGACCTGCGCGACCACCTGCTCGCCGATGGTAGCGGCCATATGGGTATGGGAACCGGAATACTGAAGGAAATGTGAGGCGACGATCTGCTCGACCAACTCGTCCAGGCGCGTGTGGGTATGGATCTCGAAGCGCATATCCAGCGGGCCGATCTGGTCGTCCTGGGCGCAGCAGGCGTCACGGGTGACGGTGATGTGCATGGGGTGTCGCCGATGTAGCAAGACCAACAGTGTATGCGGCCATCCCGCAGGCGCCTAGACCGTTTGCAGCCGCTGCGTAGCTGCCTGGCGCGGCTTGCCGGCCAGCAGTGCGATCGGTACGCCGACGAAGAACATATGGACCAGCAGGTCCGCGACGAACAGATCGAGCGAGAAGCGGAACGGGAAAGGGAAGGCCGAGAGCGGTAGGACTACGAAGTTCATGACCGCATACATCGCGAGCCCGAACACCATGCCGCAGGGAATGGGGCGGCGCGCCAGCACTGGCACGATGCCACTAGCCCAGGCATAGGCCCCGGCCGCGCCGCTCATGATGGCGTAGTGCAGGGCGACGCCCAATGCCGCGACCGGTACACCCCCATCAAACGCCGCCTTGCCCAGGAGGCCGCTGGCGACCGCCTGACAGATACGTAGCGCAGGCACGCCGTGGTAGCCGGAAAAGAGGATGGCGTAGCTCAGGTCCAAGGTACCGGCGATGGCAACGGCGAGCAGGAAGGCTTTACGGCGGGAGAGTGAGCGCATGGGAGCGGGGCGGCAGGGAAGGTGTGCTCAGGGTAGACGGCGAGCTGGCGAAATACCAGGCAGTTCAGTCCAGCACCTTGGGGTAGGGCTCGCCCTGCATCCAATGGACGATGGCGTCGACCACCGGCTCTTCGCGGCCCAGGTAGCCATGTGGCGAGAACGGCTCGCACGGCCCGCTGGTGGCGGGCTTGCCGCCTTGCACGGTGATCAGCGGGTAGGTCTCCGCCTGGCGTTTGGCCGGGCCATAGGGCGAGGCAGGGCAGCCGTCATCGGCGTGGTGCACAAATAGCAGCGGCACCGTGATGCGGCTGAAGCTGAAACCGGAGAGGCCGTTGTTGTCGCGGCTGGCATTGAAGACCGAGGAAGTGAGCGCCACCCCTGCCACCTTGTTGCCGAGCGCTGCACCGGCATAGGCGGCGGAGACGCTGCCGCGGCTGGTACCGACCAGGTAGATGCGGGCGCCGGCAAACTGCTGCTGCATGGCCAGGACCAGCGCCGCTACATCGTCGGCATGGCGCTGGCTCATGCGGTAGCTGTCGGGCATGCCGCTGCGGTCGCTAGGGGCATCGATCAGCGCCACCGGTATGCCGCGCGCTACGAACAGACCGCGCGAGCGGACCAGGAAGTTTGACCCGGGGTGGGGGATGCCTTTGCTCATTAGGCCCACATTGCCCTCGCCGCCATTGAACAGAATGGCTGCGATGGCAGGTGGCGCTTGGGTGGGGAGATCTGCGCTGAGCAGGTAAGGGGTGGTATGGCCGTCGGACGCACTAAGCTGGCGGATTTCCTCGGCGTGGGCCGGGACGATGGCGGCAAGGCAGGCAAGGAGCAGGGCGGTGAGCTTGGGCATGGTAGAGCCATCTTAGCGCTGCGCTCACGCTTTTGCCGGCTTCTACACACGGCAGCAGGATGCTTGAACCGGCTAGCAAGGGTTCAAGCATCCTGTAGCGAGTACGGGCGTGTTGCTTAGCGCTGCAGGAATTCGCGCACCGCGGTTATGGTGGGCTCGGGGGCCTCTTCCATCAGCCAGTGGCCGGCATTGGGTACCACCAGCTCGGTGACATTGTCGGCCGCGTTGCGCATCACCAGCGCCTCGTTGGCGCCGAAGGACTTCTCCCCACCTATGGCCAGCACCGGCATGGTGAGCTTGGGGCTCAGCGTTTTGAGGTTGTCCTCGGCGTCCTTGTTGATGACCAGGAACTGGGCAAAGGCGGCGTGCATGGCACCGGGCTGGGCATAGAGCTTGGTGTAGTGCTGGCGGGTGGCTTCGTCCACCTTGCTGGGGTTACCGGCGAACTCATTCCAGAAACGGTCCAGATAGATACGCTCGCGGCCCTTGACCAGGCGCTCGGCATCCTTGCCGCCAAAGTTGAAATGCCACAGGGCCGGCAGGCGGACGATCTGGTCCCAGGGCGGCACGCCGGGGACGGGGGCGTCCATCACGATCAGCTTGTCGGTCTTGTCCGGGTAACGGGCCGCATAGGCATAGGCCACCATGGTGCCGATGTCGTGGCCCACGATGTCCGCGTGGTCGATATTGAGCTTGCTCAGCACGGCGCGGATATCCGCCGCCTGGGTGCGCTTGTCGTAACCATCTGCCGGGCGGGAAGAAAGGCCCATGCCGCGCAGATCAGGCACCACCACGGTGTGGGTCTTGGCGAGCTC
>NZ_DATCSC010000061.1:0-23686 GCF_036568685.1 Chitinimonas sp. | reverse complement strand
CGCATGAGCACCCGCCGAGGAGACGGGTGGCAGTGCGATCACGGCGCGCAGTATTTCACCGCCCGGCACCCCCTGTTTGTAGCCCAGGTGGCCGAGTGGGAGGCACAAGGCCTGGTGCAGGCCTGGCAGGGCAAGATCGGCGCCTACGAGGCCACCGGCTGGCGCCACCATACCGAGCCGCTACCGCGCTATGTGGGCACGCCGACCATGAACGCCCCGCTCTCGTCCGTCGCCCATGGCAGGGGCATGACGGTAGAGCGCGGTACCCTGGTAGAGCGCCTGCTGCGTGCCGAAGGGGGCTGGCAGCTCAAGCTCAGGGATGAAGACCAACCCAGCACAGCCTTCGACGCCGTGCTGCTGGCCATGCCGGCCCCGCAAGCCCATGCGCTGGCTGCACCGTGGTCCCGCCAGTTGGCCGACGAGGCCAGCCAGGTCAGGATGCTGCCCAGCTGGGCGCTGATTGCCCACTTCGACCAGCGCCCCTTCCTGGAAGTTGATGCCGCCTTTATCAACCAGGGGCCGCTGCGCTGGATCGCGCGCCAGGCCAGCAAGCCCGCGCGTGGCAAGGCCGAATGCTGGCTGATCCACGCCCAGGCCGAGTGGAGCGAACAGCACCTTGAGCAAACCCCGGAGCAAGTGGCCGAGGCCATGATCCAGGCCCTGCAGGCGCTCGGCGCCCCCGCTCCCCGCCAGTGGTCCATCCACCGCTGGCGCTATGCCGATATCGCCGCGCCCCTGGACATCGGTTCCGCCTTCGATGCCGACCTCAAGCTGGGTTGCTGTGGCGATTGGCTGTGCGGCGGCAAGGTGGAAGGCGCCTGGCTGAGCGGCAACCATCTGGCCCAAGCCTTGATCGAACACCAAGGCGCCGCGCGGTAGCGGCAAGCACCGTCCACCCCGTGGCCTTGCCAAAAGAAACCCCTCCGCGCGGGAGGGGTTTCGGTAGAGAGTGGCAACAATTGAAGGTGCAAACTAGCCCTGGCGTACCTCGATACGGCGAGCGGTCGAGGACGCCAACTTGGGGAAGGCGATCCTCAATACGCCGTCACGGTAGGCGGCTTCCGCCTTGTCCACATCCACCGCCACCGGCAAGGGCACCATGCGCTGAAAGCTACCGTAGGCGCACTCCAGTATCCGGTACTGCTTGAGATTGGCACTGCGCTCAAATCGCTTGGCGCCAGAGACGGTCAGCATATTGCCCTGCACCACGTAGGAGAAATCCTCTTTCTCCATACCCGGCGCTTCCACCCGCACGATCAGCTTGCCGCCCTCGTCGTAGACGTCGACCGCCAGATAGGCCCAGGACGCCACCCCAAGGCGGCTGCCATCTGCCTGGCGCGGGACGGCATCGCGGCTATCCGGCGAGTAGTACGTCAGCGCGCCGGCTGCACGCTCCTTCAGCTTGGCCCAGCCATTGTTCAACGATGCCCAGAACTGGCTTAGCCCTTCCTTCCAGTCATGTACACGGTTCATGGCAATGTCTCCTGCGGTACTAACCCTGCTGGATCGCAATCCGGCGCGGCTGTGCCTGGGCCACCTTGGGTATGCGCAGGCGCAGCACACCATCTTTGAGGGCGGCGTCTATCCTCTCGGTATCCAGTTCCCGGCTCAGCTCAAAGGCGTGCCGGTAGCGCGGCACCCGCACCTCGGCATAGACCGATTCCAGATCACCCGGCAGCGCCGTGGCCACGGCCGCTTCCAGCAGCAGGTTACGTCCCTCCACCTTCAGCTCCAGCGTATCGGTACTGGCCCCAGGCAGGTCCGCCACGATGGTGATGCCGGTCGCATCTTCAAATACATCCACGCGCGGTTGCGCGGCAGGCGCGTCGACGCCTGCGATCTGCTTATCGCTCATGATCTATCCTCCAATGGCTGGTCGGTTCAGGCTATGGCAATGCGCCGCGGCTGGGCTGCGCCACTGCGCTTGAGGCTGATATTCAGCACCCCGTCGCGGTAGCTCGCCTTCACCTGATCGGGATCGACATCCTCCGGCACGCTGATGGCACGCTTGAAGCGACCATGAAAGCGCTGCCGCCGGTACACATTGACCTGCTCGGATTCGGTCGGCACCTCGTCCACCCGCTCGCCGGACAAGGTCAGCACCCCTTTGTGGAGCACCAGTTCCACCTTGTTGGGGTCCACGCCGGGCAGAAAGGCAAACACCTCGGTACTGCCGGGGGTATTGCCGATATTGATCGCCGGGAAGGCGCCCGCACCGGTCGCCCGTATGCCCTGCGTCGCCGTGGTATTCCCAAACGCCGCATCCAGCTCCCGCCCCAGTCTCTCCAGCTCGCTGAAAATTCCGCTGGGAAAGCTCATGGATGATCCATTCATGATGTCGCTCCTTTCCAAGTAGAAAGTCCTGCATAGGACGCTTCCTTAGATAGGGGCTGGCAAAGTCATTTCAAGAGCAAAATAATCATTAATATTCAATTACTTAATTATTATTACCCCTGCATCCCTACCCATAGCTGGTGTGCCTGCTTGCGGCCCCTCCTGCCGATTGCGCGGCCAGGGTGACCGCTCGGCAAGCCACCTCCCCTACGGCCTGCGTACTCCCCGGCCCGGTCATGGCACAACATGAATCAAATTCACATCTTCATTAATCATTACCATTTTCCCTCATGAACCCAGCCCTCTACGATGGTCGCCATCTTCATCATTCCATCTAGAGAGCACCGCCATGGCACGTACCCATAACCTCGGCTTTCCGCGCATCGGCGCCAAGCGCGAGCTCAAGTTCGCTTTGGAAGCCTACTGGAAGGGCCAGTCCTCGCTGACCGATCTGCAGGCCCTGGCCGCCGAACTGCGCCAGCGCCACTGGCAGGACCAAGCGGGGCTGGACCTCGCGCCGGTGGGCGAATTCTCCTTCTACGACCAGATGCTGGACATGAGCTTCACCCTGGGCAACCTGCCCGAGCGGGTGCAGGGCTTCCATGGCAATGTGCTCGACAACTACTTCCGCGTGGCACGTGGCCGCTCGGCCCAGGGTGCCGAAGAGCACGCCCACTGCTGCGGCGGCGTGGCCGCCGGTGAGATGACCAAGTGGTTCGATACCAACTATCACTACATCGTCCCCGAGTTCAGCGCCGCCACTGAGTTCAAGCTCGATGCCACGCGCCTCCTCGACCAACTGGCCGAGGCCCGCACCCAAGGCGTGAAGGCCAAGCCGGTCATCATCGGCCCCGTCACCTACCTGGCACTGGGCAAGGCCAAGGACCATAGCGACAAGCTGGCCCTGCTGGAGCGACTGCTGCCGGTCTACGCCGAGCTGCTGGCCACCCTGGCCGCGCAGGGCGTGGAATGGGTGCAGGTCGACGAGCCCATCCTCGTCACCGAGCTGGCGGCAGACTGGCAGGCAGCCTTCCGCCGTGCCTACCAGGTGCTGGGCACCGGTAAGGCCAAGCTCCTGCTGGCCACCTACTTTGGCCAGTTGCAAGGCAACCTGAGCCTCTTGGCCAGCCTGCCGGTGCAGGGTGTGCACCTCGACGCCATCAACGCCCGTAACGAGATTGCCGCCCTGGTGAGCCAGCTAGCGGCAGACAGCGTGCTCTCGCTGGGCGTGGTCAACGGCCGCAATATCTGGAAGACCGACCTGAACGCCGTGCTGGATTGGCTGGAGCCACTCTCCCGCCAGCTGGGCGACCGCCTCTGGATCGCCCCCTCCTGCTCGCTGCTGCATGTGCCGGTGGACCTCGACAGCGAACAGAAGCTCGATGGCGAGATCAAATCCTGGCTGGCCTTTGCCAAGCAGAAGCTGGGCGAGCTGACCGTGCTGGCCCGCGCGCTGAACCAGGGCCGCGCCAGCGTGGCAGATGAGCTCGATGCCAACCGCCTGGCCATTGCCGCCCGCCGCAGCTCGCCACGCGTGAACAACCCCACCGTCAAGGCCGCCATTGCCAAGATCGACGCCCAGCTGGGCCAGCGCAAGCAGCCCTACGCCGTGCGCGCCGGCAAGCAGGCCGCCCTGCTCAAGCTGCCCAAGTTCCCCACCACCACCATTGGCTCCTTCCCGCAGACCGCCGAGATCCGCCATGCCCGCAGCCAGTTCAAGGCGGGCCAGATTGATGAAGCTGCCTACCAGGATGCCATGCGCGCCGAGATCGCCCGCAGCGTGAAGGAACAGGAAGCCCTGGGCCTGGACGTGCTGGTGCACGGCGAGGCCGAGCGCAACGACATGGTCGAATACTTTGGCGAGCAGCTCGATGGCTACACCTTCAGCCAGTTTGGCTGGGTGCAGTCCTACGGCTCGCGCTGCGTGAAGCCGCCCATTCTGTTCGGCGACATCAGCCGCCCCAAGGCCATGACCGTGGAGTGGATCAAGTACGCCCAGTCGCTCACCGGCAAGCCCATGAAGGGCATGCTGACCGGCCCGGTCACCATCCTCAACTGGTCCTTTGTGCGCGACGACCAGCCGCGCTCGGTATCGTGCTACCAGCTCGCGCTGGCGATCCGCGAAGAAGTGCTGGACCTGGAAAAAGCCGGCGTGCGCGTGATCCAGATCGACGAGGCCGCCCTGCGCGAAGGCCTGCCGCTGCGCCAGTCGCAATGGCGCGAGTACCTGGCCTGGGCCGTGGAATCGTTCCGCATCACCGCCAATGGCGTGGCGGACGAGACCCAGATCCACACCCATATGTGCTACTCGGAATTCAACGACATCATCGAATCCATCGCCGACATGGACGCCGACGTGATCACCATCGAGACATCGCGCTCCGACATGGAGCTGCTCGATGCCTTCGACCACTTCAACTACCCCAACGAGATCGGGCCGGGCGTGTACGACATCCACTCGCCCAACATCCCCACCGAGGCGCATATCGTGCACCTGATGCAAAAAGCCGCCGAGCGCATCCCGGCCGAGCGGCTGTGGGTGAACCCGGACTGCGGCCTCAAGACCCGGCAGTGGAACGAGGTCATCCCCGCCCTGACCAATATGGTCAACGCCGCCAAGGCATTGCGCGCCGCGCAGCAGTCATAACCACTCCCAGCGCGGGGGCTTCCGGAAGCCTCAATTTCTAAGTTCGCACCCGCAGGGAGTGGGCCGAATTGGTAAGGCGCTTGCAGCGCCAACCACTTCGCTCACAAGGCGCGAGTGAAAAATTTCTACGCGGCATATAGCTGATATGTAAGGAGAAATTTTTCGCGAGCAACGCCGTATTGCGACGAAAGTGGGGTTTCTGGAAGTTCCCGTAGCCCTTTTGCCCCCCGCAGATCACGGCCCCCGCGGGGGGTTTCTTTTTGCGCCGCGCGCCCCACGACCGGCAGGCTCGCTCCACGCCAAACAAGCCACTGGCTGTGGCTGCGATGCCGCAATCCCGCCCCCACCCATCCACTTTTTTACACGCGTTTCACAAACCAGCTTGACTCGCTTACACCTGTCAGTTATTTATTACACGTGAAAACACGAAACGCAGATCACACCGGAGATCAGCTGCTGGCCATGTTGGCGGCGCTGGCCAACCCGCACCGCCTACGCATCATCGCGGCGCTGCAGGCTGGCGGGCGCAACTACGTCAGCCAGCTGGCGCGCGAGCTGGGCATCAGCCGGCCGCTTTTGCACCTGCACCTGCAAAAGCTGGAAGAAGCCGGCCTGGTCACCAGCCAGATGGAGCTATCCAGCGACGGCAAGGCGCTGAACTACTTCGAGGTGACGCTATTCGCGCTGCAGATCACACCCGCCGCCATCGTGGCAGCGGTCCCCACACTCAACGCTTCAACCGACACATAGAGGCCCGCCATGTCTGAAGGTATCTACTTGATGACGCTGTTCACCCTGTTCGGCACGATCCTGCTGGTCTTTGGCATGCGCTACTACTCCGCAGTCCAGCAGGCCAAGGTGCTGCTCGCCAACGAAGACGACTACCAGCAACTGGTGACCAAGCTGGCCGGCCAACAGGCCGACATCGCCCAGTCCCTGGCCAGCATGGAGGCCACTCTGGCTGAGCTGCACGGGCGGGTGGCATCGGTCGAACGGATCTTGAAGGACGTTGAATAAAGGCCGATCACCCTGCCCGGCTGGCGCCGTCATCGCGCCACGGCGAGCTAGGTGAAGGACCTTGATCTGAACGAAACCCGCTGGCGCGGCGTAGACCGCAGCGCCGGGCTGGGCAGGCAGCACCGTGTTCAAGCTTTCTGATAGTGCCGCGCACTGCACCCAGCGCAGCGGCCACAACGAGGAGTAGGACCATGCCGCACGTATCCGTACCCCTGTACCGCCTCTATCTGCTCCGCGCCATGTACCTCTTGGTCGTCGTCGGCCTCGGGCTCATGGTCTGGCCCGGCATACTGCACCCCAATCCCAACCGGGAGCTGATGGATGGCGTGGTCGCCTGCATGCTGGCCGCTTTCTCGCTGCTCTGCCTCATTGGTCTGCGCTACCCGCTGCAGATGCTGCCCGCACTGATGTGGGAGCTGCTCTGGAAGGTCATCTGGCTCAGCACCGTGGTCTACCCCCACTGGGCCGCTGGCACCCTGGACGAAGCCACCACCACCAACGCCTACTACTGCGCCCTGGTCATCCTCATCCCCATCGTCATGCCCTGGCGCTATGTGTGGGACCACTATGTGCGCAAGGCGGGGGATAGGTGGAAGGTGGCGGTGCAGGGGTGATGGTGAGGCGTAAGACAGGCCGTAACAATGTGTGCTGGCGGCCCACTATCCACGCAAATTGAGTCGTAAGGCGGTAGGGGGAATGCCATCGGCGGCGACATTTTCCCTGAGGAAGCAGTATCATTGAAAAGCTAACAGCCTCAAATACGAACGGGGCTGTTTTTGGAGCGCCGCCAGAATTCCGACGACAGTTGGATTTAAGGCAATGGCATAGTGCATAGCCGAGAAATGGACTGAGCGTCTGACGTGGCCGAAGAAAAATCATATTCCGAGAAGACCAGCGCCGGGGATACAAGCATTGGTTTTGACTACCAGCACTACTACTTTCTCTATCGCATCCTGAATTTGGGAACAGGTCAGTCGGTCGGCTTTGAAATCAAGGATGATGTTCATACCGAGCTGAAGGCCGATTTCAATATTTTGTACCAGTTGAAACACACGGTCCAAACAAACGCTGCCGGCACACCGATTGCGTTGACCGAATTAGATTCAGATCTGTGGAAGACCCTTTACAACTGGTCTCAGGTAATTAGTGACAAGGTCGACGGGCGAGAGGAACTTGCTGCTCAACGCTTATTTGTTTCAAAGACTGAGTTTCACCTGGTTTCAAATAAATCGCTAAGCAAGACAAATACATTTCTGAAACTACTTGTTGAGTTTCAGGAAAGCGGAAATTTTGAGATGCTAGACATGCACCTCAAGGACTTGTCTGATAAAACCGAAAATGCAGATATCGAAAAATATATCTCCTCGGTCAATTGCCTTGAGGAAAGTGTTAGAAAAGACTTCCTTCATCATGTTCGGCTTGAGCTTGAGGTTGATGACATAATTAGTCGAGTCAAGAATTCCATTCGCGAGAAAATTATCGGTCCGGAAAAAATAGATGCCGTGTTCGAACGACTTGACTCCCGCATACGCAGCGAAAATTTCCTCACCATAAAAAATGGGAGCGCACTGATTATCAGCTTTGAGGAATTTTCCAAACGATATGGAAAAATCTTTGAAGATTCTAGAAACAAGAAACTTGTTGCGCATCGCTTTCAATCGATCCTACCCGATGATATTTTTTCACAAAGATTCATCAAAAGACTAATTGAGATTGGTGCATTATCTATTGCAGATAGTGAACGAGCGATTGATTACACACGACAAAAAATTCGATTGTCCACAAATCTAGAGAGATGGGTCCAGGAAGGAAATGTCGTTGGCGACGAGGTAGAAGACTTTCACAACGAAGTTTTCAACCGCTGGGACAATGAATTCTACGGGCTATTCGATAAATGTACGAGCATGAGCGAAGTTATTGATTCTGCCTTTGATTTATTAAGGATGCTCAGACGTGAACGCTTCAGACTGGGTGATACCGAGCTTGACACCCAACTGAGCAATGGTGAACTCTATTACCTCTCAGACATTGGGCGTATCGGTTGGCATAGGGACTGGGCTGACAATGACTAAACGCTGGTCGGGGTACAACAACGTAGGGATTTGTGCGGCCGCGCTCCTGGCGGTGCTCGCGCGTGCCAAGCAACTTTCCGTCGCAAAAGCACTGCTGGTTATGCCGATTGTAATGCATGATGCGACTATTCGACATATGGGTAACGGAAATATTGCCTTTAGAGAGGTTGCGGGCTTGGTCGCTGATAGGCCTGACTTATTCGTGAATTTCAACTCACGTTTTGAAGAAAGTCTTACGACTTCGGTAAATGCAATACAATGGATTGTCGCAGCTGGCTATGCAAGTTTTGATGGGAAACTGATTCTACTAAAGCCACTAAGAATCGATGCAAGCTTCGGGAAGCGGGCACAACGGATAGAAAAGGCAGCTGCGCATATTGCTGCCGTCTTAGCCGCTCCTGCTGATGAACTTTATTTAAATTTCAGGGTACAGCTTTGAATTTCGGATTCGACTCCATCACACTGTGGTCTAGGGGCGGGGAATGCCGCAGTCTTACTTTCGCGAGAAACAAGGTCAATGTGCTTTCCGGCGAGAGCCACACCGGGAAAAGCGCCCTTCTGGACATCATAGATTATTGCTTTCTTGCTAGCTCACACAAGCTCCCAGACAGTGTCATTAATGAGAATGTGGAGTGGTATGGACTGAAATTTTATATTAATGACAAGACTTATTCGATAGCTCGAAAAAGTCCAAATGGAAACAAAGTTTCGGATGAGTATTACTTTTCCTCTCTGGGCGTAGAGCCGGACATTCCTATTGCCAATGCACGTGAAGATGATATCAAGAAAATATTAGAGGCAGAATTCAAAATCGACGAGACTGTGACTATCCCTTATGGAGGCAGTGCTCTAAGAGCCAACTCCAAGGTGTCGTTCAGATATTTTTTTCTCTTCAACACCATTTCAGAAGACATCATTACTAACAGCAAGGTGTTCTTTGACAAGCAATCCGAGGATCGCTACCGCGAAGCATTGCCACGAATTTTTGACATGGCGCTAGGGATTGATGACCTTGCGAATATGGCAGCGCGCGAGCGTAAGGAGTTACTGGAAAGGGAGCTCGCTCAAGTAGAGCGAAAAAACTCTCAACTTCGCTCTGGGCGCGATGACTTTGATAGCGAAATTCGTGAGATCGCAGCCAAGGCAACAGAGTATGGAATTTTCAATAGTAGCGCCGAAGGTGTCTCACGCGAAGTAGTCAGACATGCAATTAATAATGCCGCCTCCACCGAAACAGGGGATGCATTGGATCGTCATGCTACGGTTATCGCAGAGCTATTTTCCATAGAGCGTCGGCTAAGAAAACTCAAACAGTTCACGTCTGAGTATCGCGCGTACAAGGATGCACTAAAAGGGGCAAAAGACAGCCTACTCCCAATCGAACAACTCATCAAGCAGGCACCAACACTAGTAAAATCAGAAATTTTCGATCAGCTTATAAGCAGTCTGAAAGCAGATTTGTTGGAGGTAAAGAAGTCTACTGCAAAAAGGCAACCTGTTGACGGCCAGATTGCTACGATAGTGCGTACTCTAGAACTCAAGCGAGACACGCTCGAAAAGGAACTTGCGGGCCTGCCGCGGGAGCCTTTGTCTTTTGCTACCGAGCGGGAAAAGTGGCTATTCGTTGGCGAGGCGAAAGGCCGGTTCAATGCATATGAAGCGGTAGCTCCAGTGAACCCCCAGTTGGCACCCAAGTTTTCGACCGATGAGTTGCAGCGGCAAATAGATGCTATTCATATACGAAACGTCGACGAAACTCGTACAGCCGTAATCTCGATGATTAACGAGATTGCTCAAGGCTATCTAGCCGATACCGGCAATGCACTAGCGAACTATTCCACATATTTGACTGATTTTGCTTATGGGGAAAAGCGTCTTCGGCTTCGTAAACCTCGCTCGAGCCTTATTGAGAACGTTGGCAGCAGTTCAAATCATATGTTCCTGCATCTGCTACAATTCCTCGCCCTTCATGAAGTAGCAATCAGTCACAAATCACCCTTTGTGCCTAGCCTCCTCGTCATAGACCAGCCTAGTCGGCCTTACTATCCCGATGAAAAACCGAAAGACGATGTCATTCTTAACAATAGTGACAGTGAGAAAGTATCCATAGCGTTCCGGCTTCTTAATGACTTTGTAGCTCACATGAACAAAGACTATCAGGCTGAATTTCAGATGATTGTGTTCGAACATGTACCAAGAACGACGTTTATCGGATTAGACCATGTGCATTTACTTGCAGAATTCCGGAACGGCGAAGCGCTGATTCCTCAATCTTGGCAAGCCAGCTAATCAAGAGGAATTCGGCTAGGTCTTGCAACCCAAAAAATTAATACATAATTGCAAGACCTGTCCCTAAGCGTATCCCTGAAATCTACGCCTGTGTGTAATAGCTAGCCTAAACCGTCTAGCTCGCAAAGAACGATCAATCACCGTCCGATCATCGGTCTACAGAGACCAGGCGAAGTTCGAAGCTACCAGGCTGGAACTCCACCTTCTTGAAAATTACGTGACATTTGGGGTCGGGTCTTGCAATCCAACAAATTGTTGCATTGCTTACCTTACCCCAGTTTCTCCAGAACCAGCCTAGTCCAGGGCGCTATGGCAGAAACGCTTGCCAAAGCCGAGTACATGGCAGTGATAGCCGCGGGGGAGCACTGGCTCGGGGGCACCGTCGTCCGGTGGCTTTGCGGCCGGCATAGGCAGGTGTATCGATGCTTCCATGCGCTGTAGCAGCCACGCATGTCGGCTGGTCGCCTTCTCGTCGCCTGCTGCACCAGCCTTTGCATACCACTGCAGTGCTTCCTGTTGTTCCCAGTTGTCCCCTGCCTGGAGGGTATCGGCCACGGCCAGTGCTGCACCATCGATCTGCTGCCCTGCGGCCTCCCGCAACAGCGGTAGCGCTGCGTCGCGATTGACGGGTGTACCGATCCCATACAGCTGGCACAGGCCTTTGTGAAAGCGCTGCTGGGGTGCAAGCTTGCCCTTGTGCTTGGAAAGCGAAGGGCACATCGGCTGGACCAGGCTGCGGCGAGCTTGGTGGTCGGCTTCGATATCCGCATCTGGCTCTGCCAGCACTGAGGCGCATAGCAGCACGCCGGCCAGGCTGCGGACGAGTGCAGGAAAGAATCTACTTGGATATGCCATGGGGGCTGATTCTAGCTCGCCCACCCTGCGTGTGCGAATGCGCTCCCGCTCCGCTTCGCGGAAATTGCGGGCCGGTCCCCTGCGTACTCAACGCCACTTTCCTACTCAGCCCGATCACCAGCAGCGCCGAAAGCGTTCAACCCCTTAGCCGGGTGCGGAAGCTGGCTCCTCCCCCGGCCCAAAGCGCGCCAACAGGAAGTCGATGACGCTGCGCAGCTTGGCCGTGGGCCGGCTGTCCTGGGCGTAGATCAGGTAAGTGGGCGTGGTCTTGTATGACCAGTCCGGCAGTACCCGTACCAGTCGGCCGGCGGCGATATCGTCGGCCAACAGCACCTCGGGCTGGAGCACAATGCCGGCGCCGTGCAAGGCGGCAATGCGCAGGGCGCTGCCCTGGTTCGACGTGAACCGCCCCTTTACCACCACCTCGCAGATTTCGCCGGCGGGGCCCAGCAGGTGCCAGCGGTCGTGCCGGCTCCAGTACGACAAGCCCAGGCACTGGTGCGCCGCCAGCTGTGCCGGGTGGCTCGGCACCCCATGCCGATCCAGATAGGCGGGTGCCGCCGCAAGAATGCGGCCATAGGGGCGCAATGGCCTTGCCACCACCCCTACGGCGTCGATGGCACCGATATGGATGCCCAGCTCGTAGCCATCGTTGATCAGATCAGGCAGGCGGTTTTCCAGCGTCAGCTCCACACTCACCTCGGGAAAGCGCGCCATATAGTCGGCCAGCGCAGGCACCAAGCTCTGGCTGCCGAAGCTCACTGGCGCCACCATCCGCACCAGTCCGCGCGGGCTGGCCCGCAGCTCCGACGCGCTGCCCTCGGCCAGCGCCACCTCCGCCAGCACCAGCTTGCACCGCTCGTAGTACAGCCGCCCTACCTCGGTAAGCTGCTGCCGCCGCGTGGTGCGGTGGAGCAGCCGCGCATCCAGCCGCTGCTCGATGGTCCGAACATGCTTCGCCACCATGGTGGGCGACACCCCGCTCGCCGCGGCCGCCGCCGTAAAGCTGCCGCTCTCGACCACCCGAACGAACATCGCCATGCCAGCCAGCTTATCCACAATTCAGAACCCATAGGTTTGGAATGGGTGAAATTATGGCCCATTTATCCAAGCCTATGCCTGCGCAAAACTGGCGGTGTTGGCACGCACCCTGCGCGCCGCTTACCAAGGAACCATCATGCCTATCTTGCGCCTCGAAATGCACCCTGGCCGCACCCTGGAGCAGAAGCGCAGCTTCGTCCAGGAGGTCACTCGCGTTACGGCGGAAATCCTGGCCTGCCCGCCAGAAAGCGTCGATATCGTCATCACCGAAGTTGCCCGCGAGTCCTGGGGCAAAGCCGGGAAGCTGGTTGCCGACCGATGAGCCCGCGGCAAGGCCCCACCTTGTCGTTTTGGGGAGAGAATTCAGGGGCAGGTCTTGTATTTTGCATTGCCTGGATGCGTGCAAAATACAAGACCTGCCCCCAGTTCTGTGCGGCAACGCTCTCGTTAGTTGCGCGTGCGGATCAAAACCTTGCCACAGGCGTGGCCGGTTGCGACTTTCTCCAGCGCTGCGCGCGCCTCTTCCAGCGGGAAGATGGAATCGGTGACGATCTGAAGTTGCCCGCTCTGAAACTGTTTGACCGCCTCAGCAAGAAAGGGCGTGGCGCTGGCGAAAAATACAGACTCGCCTCCCTTGCCATTTCTTCCCTTGATACCGAACTCCACCAGGCTTGCGATACGCCCGCCCGTGCGCAGTACCGGCCACGACTTTTCAAGCGTCTCGCCACCTATGGCGTCGAGCACCAGATCCACGTCGCGCAACTGCGAGAAATCTTGCGTGCGGTAGTCGATCACTTCGTCCGCCCCAAGGCTTTTCACCAGATCGAGGTTCGCAGCTGATGCCGTGGCGATCACGTAGGCGCCCGCACGATGTGCCTGCTGAACCGCCATGACGCCCACGCCACCCGCTGCGGCATGGATCAACACGCGCTGGCCACGCTGCAAGCCGCCGGTTTCGAAAAGCGCCTGACGGGCAGTGCCAAACGTGGTCGGCAGTGCGGCGGCCTGCTCGAAGCTCATTGCCTCTGGAACGGCGTACACGTCGGCAGCCGCGATCACGATGCGCTGTGCAAACGCGCCACCGGCACTGGGCGCGCTACGGCCGAAAACACGATCGCCCGCTTGCAGATGGCTCACCTCCTCGCCCACGGTTTCGATTACCCCGCTGAAGTCGGTGCCAGGCACGTAGGGAAATTCAACCGGGAATACCTGTTGCAGGTAGCCCGCAACAATCTTCACGTCCAGCGGGTTGACGCCCGCTGCCTCAATGCGAACGACTACCTCGTTGCCCTTGGGAGTACGCACCGCGACTTCGCCGCTCCCCAGGACATCCGGGCTGCCGAAGGTCTCAATATGTGCTGCTTTCATGAGTAGGCTCGCTTGAAGATGATCAGGACTGAACGGGGAACTGGCCGAGCTGCAGGAACAGGCCGAACCAGTCCTCCATGTGCCAGGTCGTGGTGACACGTCCCTCATCCAGCTTGTGGAACTCATGCAGACGGAAGCTGACTGCCTTACCGGTAGGCGCGATGCCGAATATTTCTCCGCTATGCGTACCGGTGATCTCGGCACGTACCCCGACCTGACCGGGCACTTGGATCATGTCGTGGATCACGATGCGCACATCGGGGAAAGCTTCCCCAAAGCTGCGAATGATCGGCTTGATGCCTTCGGGCCCAGGGCCCTGACCCGGTCCCAGCGGGATGTCGTCCCACGCCGTCGACAACACGGCGTCGACAAGGTCGGGGTTTTTCTCGTTGAAGGCGCGATACAAGGTTTCTACAGCTAAGCGCTCAATGCGCAGGCGCTCGTTGAGTTCGGCGTTGGATGTACTCATGGCTAGGATCTCGTCGGGTTGGAATGTCTTCCGGGTGTTTGGAAGTGACGAGAGTTTGCGCCGCAGAGTAATATCCATCCAACAAATGAAGAATATGAATCATTATTTGAAATATGAATTTTCAAGGTATAGACCTGAACCTGCTGGCGGCCTTCGACGCGCTGATGAACGAGCGCAATGTGACGCGTGCCGCCACCCAGGTTGGTGTGAGCCAGCCGGCCATGAGCGCAGCGCTGTCGAGGCTGCGTAAGCTACTGGGCGACCCCCTTTTTCTGCGCAGCGCCGATGGTCTGCTACCCACGCCACGCGCACGCGAATTGGCCGCCCCCATTTCACAGGCGCTACGGCAACTCGAAGCCACCTTGGTGAGGAAGCCGGAATTCGTCCCGCACGAGGCAAAGCTGACGATCAACCTGGGGCTGTCGGACTATCCCGCATTCGTGCTGTTGCCCTCGTTACTCGCAGCCCTCGAAGAACAGGCACCCGGCATATTGATCAATGTCCATGCCTTCAACGACCGGGACCATGCGGTGGACTTGCTCGATGCGGGCGCTATCGACGCGGCCATTGGCGTGCCGCCCACGCATCCTGAAGGACGCATCCTTACTCGACCGATCCTGCAAGATGAATTCGTCACCATCATCGCGAGCAAGCATCCAGCGGCACGACGTGGGATGGACATGGAGACCTACCTGTCCCTTCCACACGCGCTCGTATCGCCGGAGGGGCAGCGGCATGGACTGGTGGACCAGGCATTGGCGCAACAAGGCGAGCAGCGCACACTGGTGCTGACCCTGCCACAGATGTTCGCACTGCCCACCATCGTCGCGAGCACCCGCATGACGGGAACCGTCTTGAAGCGAATCGCGCTCAATTCACCGTCTGCTCGAAAGCTGGCCTTTTTTCCGCCGCCAGTTGCCTTGCCGGAAATCGTGTTTCATCTGATCTGGCATCGTCGAAGCGATAGCAACCCGGCGCAGCAATGGATGAGGACACTGATCGAATCCGTCGCAACGGCGCTTTAGTTACCTGGACTGTTGGGCAAAGCGCGCAATGACGGCATTGGGGGCCCGATACCGTCTTGAACAGCAAGCTCCGTTTGTTGGTGATTTCACCAGACGGCTTGCCCGCCGTGATCACCCCGTAGATCGGATGGGGGTGGGGCAGTCCGCCTTACGGCAGCATCTCCCGCGCTAGTTCCAGCCATGCCCGGGCGGCGGCCGGCAGGTGGGCTTGGCGCCGCCAGGCCAGCATCATGTGCCAATCGGTTTGTGGTTCGGCCAGCGGCACCAGGCGGATCGCGTGGTTCTGGTATTTCTCTGCCAGCATACGCGGCAGGAACGCCACCCCCAGTTCTGCCTTGACCAGGTCGACGATGAAGTCGATCTGTGCGCTGCGCGCGCAGATCTTCGGTGCGACGCCCTGGCGTTCGCATGCGTCCAGAATGATGCGGTTGAGGGTGAAGCCTTCCTCAAACAAGATGAATGGCTCGGCCGCCAAGGTGGGGAAGTCCAGTTCCGGACGGTCGGCGAGCGGATGGCTGGCCGGCAGCACGACGGTCAGCGGTTCGACGCGCACATCCTGACCATCGAGCTCTGGGCCGAGCGGCGCCAGGATGGCCGCGAGATCCACCACGCCGCCTTGCAGGCATTCATGCAACTGCTCGCCACCATACTCGAGCAATTGGATCTCGATATTCGGATAACGGCGGCGGTAGGCGGTAAACATCTTGGAGAACAGCACGCCGCTGCCGACCGGTGGCAGGCCAATGCGCAACGTACCGCGCTGCAAGCCCTGCAGTTCCTTCAGTTCGGCGATCAGATCGTCGCGCTCCGCCAGCATGACCAGCGCGCGGCGGTAGACCACCTCGCCGGCCGCCGTCAGCTCGCAGCGGTGACCCAGGCGATTGAGAAGGGGCACCCCCAGCTCCTCCTCCAGCGTCCTGACGGCCTTGCTGATCGCCGACTGGGTCAGCAGCACCACCTCCGCCGCCTGCGAAAAACCGCCTTGCCGCACTACTTCGACAAATGCTCTTACCGTCCGTAGATTCATTACCATTCCAATTTGGACTGGAATTAAACAATATTAGTCGTTTGCATCATATACCAACTGAATCTAAGCTGTACCTCTGTCCTTCGTGACCACAGGGGTTCCGCCATGATCATTTCCTCCGCCTACGACTACCGCGAAGCGGCGCGCCGCAAGCTGCCCCGTTTCCTGTTCGACTACATCGACGGCGGCGCCAATGCCGAGCACACCATGGCCGCCAACCAGGCCGACCTGGCGTCGATCAGCCTGCGCCAGCGCGTCCTGCGCAACGTGGAGGGGGTGAGCCTTGAAACCTCCCTATTCGGTCTGCGCCAAGCCATGCCGGTGATCCTCAGCCCGGTCGGGCTGACCGGCATGTATGCCCGCCGCGGCGAGGTCCAGGCGGCCAGGGCGGCGGCGGCCAAGGGGGTGCCGTACTGCCTGTCGACGGTGTCGGTCTGTCCCATCGAAGAGGTCGCGTCAGGGAGCCCGCAGCCGATCTGGTTCCAGTTGTATGTGCTGAAGGACCGCGGCTTCATGCGCAACGCGCTGGAGCGGGCACAGGCGGCCGGCGTCACCCACTTGGTATTCACGGTGGACATGCCGACACCGGGCTCGCGCTACCGCGATGCGCACTCCGGCATGTCCGGCCCGTATGCCGCACCGCGCCGCCTGCTCCAGGCAGCCACCCGACCGGACTGGGCAATCAAGGTCGGACTGCTGGGGCGCCCCCATGACCTGGGCAATATCTCGGCCTACCGGGGCAAGCCCACCAAACTGGAGGACTACATCGGCTGGCTTGCGCAGAATTTCGATCCATCGATCAGCTGGCATGATCTGGAATGGATACGCACCTTCTGGAAGGGTCCAATGATCATCAAGGGCATCCTGGACCCGCAGGATGCCCGCGACGCGGTCAGCTTCGGCGCCGACGGCATCGTCGTCTCCAACCACGGAGGGCGGCAGCTTGATGGCGTACGCTCCACCGCCCGCGCCTTGCCGGCGATTGCCGACGCCGTCGGCAGCGACCTGACGGTGCTGGCCGATTCGGGCGTGCGCTCAGGATTGGACGTTGTGCGCATGCTGGCGCTGGGCGCGCGCGGTGTATTGCTGGGCCGCGCCCCGATCTATGCACTTGCGGCTGATGGGCAGCGCGGCGTCGAAAACGTGCTCGACATCTTTGCCAAAGAAATGCGGGTCGCGATGACCCTGACCGGGGTGACGTCGATCGACCAGATCGACGCGTCGGTGTTGGCGTGACCATCACACTCTGCGTGGGAGAACTGGGGTCCGGTCTTGCAATCCAACATACCTTTGCATGGCAAGCGCTGCCCCAATTTTCTCTGGCCCAACCTTCGCCCGGCTTGAGCCGTCAAGGCAGTACCCCGTTTATGCGATACTGAATCATCTCGCATCCGCCAAGCTGTCTCGTGGTGGCCAACTGTGTAGCCGTTGGGGAAAGATCAGATGAATTTCAGCATTCGAGTGACCGGCGACAAGCACCTGAACAGCGCCGGGCCTAGTTACCGCCACCTGGGCTTGGTGTGCCAAGGTGGAGGGCAGCGCGGCATTTTTACCGCCGGCGTCCTCGATATGTTCCTGAAAGCGGACTTCTTCCCTTTCAGTACGCTCATCGGCGTCTCCGCCGGGGCGCAAAATCTCGCCGCGTACGCGTGTGGTGCAAACGGTTATGCCCGCCGCGCCATCGTTCGCCATACCACCCACAAGGCGTTCTACAGCCCCATACGTTTTGCACGTGGCGGCCATCTGGTCGATCTCGACTGGTACTTTGAATCCCTCAACTCAGACACCCTCCTCGATGTTGAACGCGGGCAGAAACGACTTGAGGGACGATCTTTCTATCTGTGTGCCAGCCGCCGTGACACGCTGGAAGCCACCTATCTGCCCTTCCATAAGGACAAACTGCAGCAGGCGATCAAGGCGTCCAGTGCCATTCCTCTGCTCTACCGTGATAGCGCGATGCTGGATGGGGTGGACTATTGGGATGGCGCAGTCGCGGATGCCTTGCCCGTGCGTGCCGCACATGACAAAGGTTGTGACTGCATCGTCGTGATCCGCACAACTCCGCGCGAGGCCGATGGCGGCGCCGCGCGGCTCTCACGCGGCCTGGCATACGGGCGCCTGAAAGGCATGCCCGCGCTGATCGAGCGCCATATCACCAACTACAACGAGGCGAATCGCTTCATCGAGAATCCCCCTCCAGCGGTCAATGTCGTCGAAATTGCCCCCCGGCAGCCGCTCAAGAGCCGCATGCTCGGCAGCGACTTACAAGCGCTGCGCCACGACTACCGCTTGGGCTTGGCTTGTGGGCGCATGTTCCTGGAACACTATGCAGCGCGACTGGAAGGTTCAACGAACACCTTCCCAACCACGGCCACCGCTTAGTCTTGAAAACCAGGGGCAGCGCTTGCAATCCACCCAATCTGGGCCAGATTGCAAGATCCGCTCTTGATTGCGGGGCGCTGGCTGTGGCTGCCTACCGTGCCGGCGGTGGCTGACTAGCGTGCTGGTGGCTGCTGACCAACGCAAAACGGACATTCCTAGCCGATGCTGTGGCGACCGCTATCGACCCATAGCAGACCTCCGCCCAAGCAATTGACTGCTTCCGCTAATCGACTGAGACCGGACGCCAGATGCAGCGTCCTCAGTGTTGCATGGTGCCAGACAGCAAGATCGCTTTACCATTGGCTTGCGGAACTGCTGACAGCAATGCTCTTGCTACGGCAACTGCTTCGATTGGCTTGTAGTTTGACGGGATCAGAAACCCGAGTACGTTGCCTAGCAGGGCTGCCCATCTTTCACCGGGGCGGATTGGTTGCCCAACAGCCCCGCGATCTCCTACCAGCATCGATGGGCGTGCAATTACCAATCCTTCGAACGGCATTTTCGCCAACGCAGCCTCCAAATCGCCTTTCACGCGGCTATAGAAAATCGCCGAGCCGGAATTAGCCCCCATTGCGCTTACCAGCCCCACCTTCTTCACGCCTGCAGCATGCGCGGCCTTCGCAACCGCCAGGTTCGTATCGAAGTCGATCGCGCGAAAAGCGCTTTGGCTGCCCGCCGTCTTTATTGTTGTTCCAATCGCCAGATACACCTCGTCGGCTGGTGGCAGGTCCGGCAACTTGGTGAAGTCGACAATATGAGCCACCAGCTTCGGATGCTGAATCACGAGTGCTCTGCGGCTGAGGCTATGCACTTCAGCCACATTCTCGTCGGCCAGCAGACCATCGAGAATCTCCTTTCCTACAAGACCTGTCGCCCCAGCAATGATGGCGATTCGCTTTTTCATAGGTTGATACCCCTCACTGCAGATGATCTTCCGGTCGTGACAGAGCTCGATACGGTGAAGCCGACAAATGTCTAGGCAGCAAGATAGCCTGACCAAAGCCCGGCCGCGAGCGCGTCACCGCCACCATAAGAGCGTTGCATGCTCAATTTTACACGAAAATTAATTCGTTAAAAGATCGTCTGTCGTGTATCTCGACGACACGCTGGAACCTTGCCCGACACGTCCGTGCATTGTGCCAACCTCATCAAAACACCTCAAGCTCATGGCGAATTTTGGGCGATTCTACACGTATCGTCCGGCCCTCCATACCTTGATCGATGTCACTACCGTTCGTCTGAAGCAACGTCATTGCCACTTGTAACCGAATAAATATTCGCCTATGGTTGCAGCCATGAAACCTAAAGACGAAAAGAAGTTGGACGCCGTACTAACCGCGACGTGCCGCTTGACGGCGGAACGTGGGCTGCTCGGCTTAACCTTAACCGAAATTGCCAAGGCTGCCGGGATTGGAACCAGCACGCTGTATACGTATTTCGCTGACAAGGAAGCGCTATTCAATGAGGTCTATCGCCGCGCCAAATGCGAAGCGATCGACTTCTACGGTGGCGAAATGGATTCTTTGGCGCCGGTAAAAGGGCGCGTCCGCAGCGTGTGGAACAGGATGCTCGATCACCGCTTGAACCGGTACGACCAGGTCAGCTTTATGGAGCAGTTTGTCGGTTCGTCGTTCATGAACGATGAAAGCCGAGCGTATATCAACAGGATTGGAGAAGGGTTGCTGCAGCTCGTCATGGACGGGCAGTCGCAGGAAATCCTGAAGGCCGTGCCGATCCCTTTTTTGACATCCATTTTCTTTGGATCAGTTCGTGAAACCGCACGATTGATCCGTAGCGGAGCAATTGCCGACACTGAGGAAAATCGTGCGGTCGCCTTCCAACTTTGCTGGGATGGCATCCGGAGCTGATCTTCTCTCGTTTGTGTATTAGCTAAAGGAGCATTTCCATGTCTACGAACACCTCCCCCGTTGTCCTTATTACCGGCGCCTCATCTGGAATTGGCCATGCTGCCGCAAATCTCTTCGCTGATCGAGGCTGGCGTGTGGTCGCAACGATGCGGAATCCGGTCGATGGCGCAACATTGGCCGAACATTCCAACATCGCGGTCTTGCCGCTTGATGTCACGGACTCCGCTTCTGTCGAAGCTGCGGTTGCCGGAACGCTAGACCGATTCGGACGGATCGATGCCGTCGTTAACAATGCCGGGTACGGCCTGTTCGGCCCGTTTGAGACTGCAACTGATGAGCAAATTCGCCGGCAGTTCGCAACCAATGTGGATGGCATTTTTGCAGTAACGCGCGCGGTTCTGCCGGCGATGCGGCGCCAGGGTAGCGGCACGATCATTAACGTCGCCTCTCTGGGCGGCCTGATCACGCTTCCCTTGTTCTCGCTGTATAACGCAACCAAGTTCGCCGTCGTCGGCTTCACCGAGTCGCTGTCCTTCGAGCTGGCACCACTTGGCATTCGTGCCAAGTATATTGCGCCGGGCGGGGTGGCTACCCAGTTCGCAGGCCGATCGCTTGCACGTACATTTGAAGACGCGAACAACGCTTATCGAGATACGCTGGCCAGGGTCTCCGAGGCGATGAATACGCGTCGTGGCAACTATTCGACCGCAGAATCGATTGCTGAGGTTATTTTCACTGCGGCAACCGACAGCACCGGCCAGGTGATGTATCTTGCCGGCGAGGATGCCGAGCAAGCGTATTCGATGCTGCGGAGCCTTTCTGAGCCACAGAAATTGCAGATGGTGCGACAGCATTCTGGCTTGTAAGCGCCTCGTCAGATATCGTGCGCATCTGCAAACAGTCGAAGGATAGTAGCCACTTTGCGCACATCAACGGACGGGTATATCAGTTTGGTACTGCGTCCGCTCCTGGCCGAACTGCGACCTAGTGCTTCCTGCTTTGGGCAGCATATCAATCGGGAGCGGCTATCGCCAACGAGGCATCTTTGAAGTGGTCAGCGTCCGCTGGCGCATAGGGTCAGCGGCGCCGGGTACACACCTAGTGCCCCAGCTCTCATGCGCTGCCTATCCATCACGACGCCGCAGGTGGGCGCTCTTCATTCACCCCTGCCTTATCCTGTAGCAAATGCGCGTGCAGCTGCACCGTCAGTGTTTCAATGCGGGCCGCCATGGATTGCGTCAGCTCCGTCAGTTCCGTGTTCTGCCGTAACAGCGTCAGCATCAGCGCAGACTGCCGGGCCGAATCGGAGGCAATGGCTTCGCGATGCTGCGCATCCGCATCGGAATGCGCCTTGTCGCGCTCGGCTTGTCGGGTCTGCGCCAGCAGGATGAGCGGTGCCGCGTAAGCCGCCTGCAGGCTGAAGGCTAGGTTCAACAGGATGAAGGGGTACTCGTCGAAGTGCGCCATACCCACGACGTTGGCCATGATCCATACCGCCACGATGATCGTCTGCAAGACGATGAAGGTGGGGGTGCCGAAAAAGCGCGCAAAGGCTTCTGCCCGCAGGCCGAAGGCATCGCTGCCGAATGCGCTGGACAGGTGTTCGTGCTGGCGCAGGAAGCGCTGGTGATCCACCGCCGAGTGTTTGGCGTCGGGCGACTTTTGCGTAGCTTGTGTTTCCATGTTCGTTCCCATCGGCAATATGGCCGGAATTCTAAGAGGCCGCTGTAACCAGTATGGCGGTCATTGCGCACCAGTGCTGCCAGCAGCACCGACTTGATTACGCCGCCGGATCTGCCCGCAAAACAAACTGCCTGCCATCCGCCAGCGCAATGCGTATGGCCAACTGCCCCGCCTCGTTGACCGACACCGGGTTCAAGGCCAGGTCCGTGATTCCACCATCAAATAGCGTATCGCCCAGGCCCAGCAGCCTATGCCCAATCGGGTCCGGCCCGGTATAGATGCCCAGCTGGCCACCTGCGGGCGTGCCGTAGAAGGCCACCAGCCCAGCATGGTTGATAAGCACCCCACGGAAGCTCTCAAACCCCGCCATGTCGCCGGTAAGGCAAGTCAGGGAGCCTGCCGTGGCGGCATAGATGCCGGGGCCGTTCGCGGCATGCGTGGCCACAAAGGCCACCGTGCCCAGGTCGTTGACGATGGGGAAGCGTGCGATCTCGGCAAAGTCTTCACCGGTCAGCGCGACGGGCTGGCAGCTGCCGCCATCGTGCAGAAAGACGCCCTGCCGGCCATCCTGCAGGTCTGCACGGAAGGCGAGCTGGCCGGCGTTGTTGACCACCGGCAGGCCGTCGAAGCCACGATAGACTTCATCCACCGCCGCGATGGTGGTGGTACCCACGGCATGCCGCAGCTGAATGGACGCTTGCCCAGCCTGCAACGTGCCACGAAAGGCGACAGCGCCCGCCTCGTTCATGGTCGGGCCCAGCGGGCCTATGCCCTTGAAGCTCTCTTGCACGCCGGTCGCGGTCATCTCGCCGCCCGCGTACAGCAGCAGCGCTTCCTCGCCGCCCTGAAGCTCGCCATAGACCGAGAGCACACCCGCCTTGTTGATATCCGGGTGGCTGGCAAAGCGCTGTACGGGGCTGTCTGCGGCCGTGGTCACCGCCACATCGCTAATGGCAGCGCCATCACTGGTAAACACGCCACTGTGCCCATCCGCCAAGGTCGCCTGGAAGGCCACCACACCTTGGTCGGTGATCGAGGCCACATAGGGCGCGAAATCGACAAAGCGGCCGTCGTTCGCGGCGATGATGGTCAGGGTATAGGGCGTGTAGCGCACGGCGGCTCCTGGCTAGCGGGGAGGTATGGAAGGAAGGTCAGAAGGGAAACCGGCCAGATTTGAACGGGTGCCGGTACCTCGATCAGTCGGCAAACTCTTTATACGTGGCTGGCATCTTGCCGTGCTTGGTGAGCAAGTAGCCTTGCCCACTGTCCAGCATGGGCGCATCACTCCCCGCCAAGGTCACTCCTAGTTCCTTCACGTAGGCCAGCAACATGGCATGGGTGAACCGCGCCTTGATCGACTTGGCCTGATAGGCCATCGTATCCTCGAAGGGAAAGGGTTCGCCAAACTGGCCAAACTTCCACCTTCCGCCATCATTGGCCACAAAGATATGTCGGCGCTCAACGCCCTTCGAGTGGCATTCAAGTATCGTTGCCCCGTACTCCATCACCTGCCTGGTGGCTGGGTCAACAACCTGGTCCGCCATCTCAACGCGCATTGCATCCACGCCCAGCCTCGCGGACAGAGCATTGGGCGGACTGGGATCTGTTC
>NZ_DATCSC010000060.1:0-5556 GCF_036568685.1 Chitinimonas sp. | reverse complement strand
CGGTGCTATACCGGAACTTGCGCAGGCCAGCCGGTTCGCGGTTGCTGATCGACATAATAATCAAAGGCTTGCGCGTTTATCTTTTGTGGAGGACTAACGCATGAACAAGCTGACCATCGTGAAGAAGCTCTATCTGGGCTTCGGTCTTATCGTTGCCGTCATGTTGGCCTTGGCGGTGCTCACCGGGGTGAACTTCAGCCGGCTGTCTGCCTCGACTGATCTACGCCTGCATAGTCTCCGGTTGATTGCCCAAGGGAATGCCGTGTATGCCGACCTGGCCCAGGCGGCGGCGTCGATACGTAGCTACGGCTTCACCGGCGAGGAGCGGATGTACAACAACTACCAGAAGGCCGTGGATAGCTTGTTCAAGGAGTCCCTACCCAAGGCTCGCGCAGAAGCAGCCGGCGACCCGACCCAGGCCGCTCGGCTGGACAAGCTGCAAGCCATGGCGGATGCGTGGATACACGATTTCGCCGACCCCTTCTTGGCCAAGCGCCGGGCGATCAACGACAAGAAGGCCTCGCTGGAGGATCTCACTACCCTTTCCGTCGCCCTGGGTGAAAAGGCCAGAATCGCCCCCATGGCCGCAGTGCTCAAGGAGCTGACGACCGAAGCCAACGTGCTCAACCAGGCGAGCAAACGCACCAATGAGTCCATACAGCAGCAGACCATGTTCTTCCTATGGTCTGGCACGGCACTGGGGGCTTTGATTGCCCTGGCTGTCTCGGTCATGGTGGGACGTAATATCGCGCACCGCCTGGCACGGGCGGTGCAGACGGCCAATGCGGTGGCCAATGGTGACCTCAGCCAGCGTATCGAGAGCCAGGGCAATGACGAGGTCGGCGTGCTGCTACGCTCGCTGGCCAGCATGCGCGAGCGGCTGGTGGAGATCATCGCCAACATCCAGCACAGCGCGGCTGACGTCACCGCCTCGGCCGAGCAGATCGCCAGTAGCGCCCAGCAGCTCTCGGTGGCATCGCACGAGCAGAGCAATGCCTCCACGGCCATGGCGGCAGCGGTAGAGGAGCTGACCGTCAGCATCAGCCATGTCTCCGACAACGCCAAGGATGCCCACGGACTGTCGCGGACCTCGGGTGAGTTGTCCGAACAGGGGGGGGCCGTGATACTCAGTACGGTCAACGAGATCCGCGAGATCGCCGAGACGGTGCGGCTTGCTTCCGAGCGTATGTCCCTGCTGGGCGATCACACCCAGCAGATTTCCTCCATCGTCGACGTAATCAAGGACATTGCCGAGCAGACCAACCTCCTGGCACTCAATGCCGCCATCGAGGCTGCCAGGGCCGGCGAGCAGGGCAGGGGTTTTGCGGTGGTGGCGGACGAGGTGCGCAAGCTGGCCGAGCGGACCAGCGAATCCACTCGCGAGATCACCGGCATGATCAGCCAGATCCTCACCGGCAGCCAAGATACCCTGGCCGTCATGCAGCAGAGCGTGAGCAAGGTCGAGCGCGGCGTGGATACCGCCAACCAGGCGGGTGAGGCCATTGCTCAGATCCACGGTTCGGCCGAGAAGGTGGTGGGCGTGGTGACCGATATCTCGACCGCCTTGCGCGAGCAGTCCACGGTCAGCAACCAGGTCGCCAACAACGTCGAGCGCATCGCCCAGATGTCGGAAGAAAACGACAGGGCGGTGGAGGAAGCTTCCCAGGCCGCATTGCGGCTCAAGGGGCTGGCTGAATCGCTCAAGCACTCTGTCGCCTTCTTCCGGGTCGTCTGATCCGTTCCCCTGCCGTGTCGCCATCCTCCATATGGGGGATGGCGGGAATCCCCTGCTCCGGTATTCTCGCGGCGGGGCAGCTGGGGCAAGCCCAGCTGGTTTGAATACGAAGACGGATAACAAGATGAAAACAACAGGGAGCTTGGGCGCCGCCATCCTGGCCGCGCTCATGAGTAGCGTTTTGCTCGCGGCGGGAACACCAGTACAGCCACCCAGCGTAGAAAGCTTTTTCACCAACCCATCCATACTCGACGCCGTGCTATCGCCCGAGGGCAAGCAGGTTGCGCTGGTACTGACTGGCCCGACGGGCCGGCAGGTGTTGGCGGTGGCGCCTACCGACAAGATCGAACAATTGCATGTGGTGGCGGCGGCTTCCAATACCGACGTGGTCATGGCCCGCTGGGTGAATGAGAAGCGCCTGTTCTTCCGGACTGCAGACCTGAAGCGGGAGGGCTCCAAGACCAATGCCAGTGGCTACGTGGTCGAGGCCGATGGTAGCCAGACCCGGCAGATCCTGGTGGGTAGCTGGGAATACAACCAGGAGGAGACCGGTAGCAATATCAAGCGGCGCGCACTGCCCGCTGAATACAACTTCTTCCAGACCTTGGATGACGGCTCCGACGACATCGTGGTCTACCGGACCACGTACAACAATGTCGATAATACCGCCGAAGCTAGGCGGCTCTACCGGTTCAATACGGTTACGCGCAATCTGAGTGCGATGTTCGAGGGTGCTCAGCCCAAGAAGAGCTGGGGCTGGGTGCTGGATACCGAAAGACGCCCCCGCATTGCGATCTCTCACGACAAGGGCCGTCGCCAGATCTGGCTGCGCGACCTGAGTAACGACAGCTGGGCCGAACTGGGGAATTTTGATGACGCATCGGGCGAGGGTTGGAACCCGGAGTTCTTCGACTTCAACGACAACCTCTATGTCCGTGTTGAGCGTGAAGGGTCCACCTCGGAGCTGTACCGCTACGACCTGAAGCAACGGCGCATTGACGATGAACCTACGGTCAGCATCAAGGGCTTTGATTTCGAAGGTTATCCTGAGTTTGATAGCAGGGCACGGCAGCTGCTCGGGGTCCACTACACCTCCGATGCAAAAGGTACGGTCTGGACCAACAAGCAAATGGCAGAAACCCAGAAGATGCTGGACGGTGCGCTGCCTGCGACCATCAACACCATCAGTTGCGGCTTTTGCCTGAGCTCGCCGGTCATGTTGGTGAGCGCCACTTCCGACAAGCAGCCTACCCGCTACTACCTCTACCGCAAGGCTGAGCAGACCTTGGTCGAGCTGGGGAACAGCTACCCGGATATCAAGCCCGAGCAGATGGGCGTGCGCGACTTTGTCCACTATCCGGCGCGAGACGGCTTGAGCATCCCCGCCTACATCACCGTGCCGCCAGGCGTGAGCAAGGGTCCATTCCCCACCGTGGTGCTGGTGCATGGCGGACCTTATGTGCGAGGCGGCTATTGGGAATGGGACGCAGAGGCGCAGTTCCTGGCCACGCGTGGTTATCTGGTGATCCAGCCCGAATTCCGAGGCAGTACCGGTTTTGGCTTTGAGCACTACAGCGCAGGGTGGAAGCAATGGGGTCTGACCATGCAGGATGATCTGGCCGACGCCGCAAAGTGGGCGATCGGGCAGGGTATGTCCGACCCCAAGCGTATCGCCATTGCTGGTGCCAGCTACGGCGGCTATGCCACCCTGATGGGCTTGGTCAAGAACCCGGAACTGTTCCGTGCCGGCATCGATTGGGCAGGCGTGACCGATATCAATCTGATGTTTGCGGTCGACAAGTCGTCCGAATCGGACGCCAGCATCGATTGGCTGGAGTTTGGTTCCAAGACGCTGATCGGTGATCCACGCACCGATGAAGCGGTTTTCCGCAAGGTCTCGCCGCTCGAGCGTGCAGCCGAGATCAAGCAGCCTGTGCTGCTCGCCCACGGTGGTCTGGACCGCCGGGTACCTATCGTGCATGCCAGTAAGTTCCGCTCGGTCCTGGGCCGCAGCAATCCGCAGCTGGAGTGGGTTGAGTACCCGGAAGAAGGCCATGGCTGGCTGTATGAAAAGAACCGTATCGATTTCTGGAAACGGGTCGAGGCCTTTCTCGACAAGAACCTGAAGTCGCCTGGTTGATCCAGCAGGTAGGCGGTTAGGCAACAAGGGACAGGGCAACCTGTCCCTTTTTCATTGTCGAATAGGTCTGGTCCTCGGCAGTATTTTCAAATGGATCAATAAAATCATTCAAATACAGAACTAATTATCAAGATCTGTCCTCCCGCCCAGAATGCGTTCCGTGTCTCCACTCAACGCAACTGAAAAGGACAAGATCATGCGCAAGTCAACCCGTACCGCCCTGAGCGCCGCACTGCTGCCCCTGGCCCTGCTGGCGCCCGTACAAGCTGTCGAACAGGCCGAAGCACTGCCCATCACCAAGCATGTGGCGGTTGCGGGTGACGAAGCACAAGCCCGTCCGCTAATCCTGGCCGCGCTGCGCTACGCCGCCTTCTGGAACACCGGCGACGAACACTATGCCCGCGCAGCCCTGGCCGCCGACTTTACCGACCGCACCCTGCCCAAGGGCCGCCCGCAAGGCCTGGAAGGCCCGCTGCAGGCTTCCAAGGGCTTCCGCAAGGCTGTACCGGACCTGAGCGCCGAGGTCGATGACCTCGTCGTGGCCGGCGACCGCGTTTCGGTCCACCTGCACTTCAAGGGCCACTTCACCGGCCTGTTTGGCGAGGTACAGGGCAAGGGGCAGGTCGTGGACTTCCAGGCCTTCGACCTCTACCGCATCCAGGATGGCCGCATTGCCGACAACTGGCACCTTGAAGACAACCTGACCCTGATGCAGCAACTCGGCCTGGTCCAGAACTAAGACTCAGCTATCCAACGATTCAACCATCCAAATTGAAAGGAAACACCATGTCCCTAGCCTACGCATTCCAATCGCAACGTGTGGTCGTTATCGGCGGCAGCTCCGGCATAGGCCGTGGTGTGGCGCTCGCGGCCAAGGCGCAAGGCGCCGAGGTGGTGGTGCTAGGTCGTTCTGCGAAGGCTACCGATGGCCTACGTGCCATTGCCGCAGATATCGCCAACCCGGCCAGCCTGGCCCGCGCCTTTGCAGAGATCGGTCAGATCGACCACCTGGTCATTACCGCCGGCGCCCGGGTGGGTTCGTCCAAGCTCGCTGATCTGACGTCGACCGACCTTGAGCTGACCTACCAGATCAAGCTGTTCGGCGCCCTCTATGCCATCCAGGCCGCCTTGCCCTACCTGGCTCCCACGGCCTCCATCACGCTGACCTCCGGTCTGCTTTCGCGCAAGTTTGGCGCCGGCAATTTGCTCAAGAGTACGGCCAACGCCGCCGTCGAGGCAGCCGGCAAGAGCCTGGCCAAGGAATTGGCCCCACGCCGCGTCAACGTCATCAGCCCCGGCGTGATCGATACCGAGCTATGGGGCGAGGCCGGCAGCGAGCAGCGCACCGCCACCATGGCCCGCATCGGTGCTGGTTTGCCGGTGAGCCGAGTAGGCCAGACCGATGATATTGCTGCCGCCTACCTCCTGGTCATGCAGAACGGCTTTATGACCGGCGCGGTGGTGGATGTGGAGGGGGGAGGCTTGCTGTGAGCTGGCAATTTGACCACTTCAACCTGCAGGTCAGCAGGGAGGCGGACATCGTCCGCTTCTTCGGCGACGTGATGGGCTGGCAACCGGGCTACCGGCCAGCCTTTCCCTTCCCCGGCAGCTGGCTCTACGAGGGCGAGCAGGCCCTGCTGCACATCCTGCCGGTAGCGGGCGACAAGCCCGAAGCACGGCT
>NZ_DATCSC010000059.1:0-3577 GCF_036568685.1 Chitinimonas sp. | reverse complement strand
CCACCCTCCGCCTCCACCCATAGGCCCGGAAAAAGGTAGCGGAATAGCTCGATCGGCACATTGAGTTGGAAAGGCGCCTGCAGGCCTTCGGCGGTGATGATGCCCAGTGTGCGCAGGTCTTTGATGACGCGATCCTGCGTTCGGCTGGAGGTGCCTCCCAGCAGTTGGCGAAACTCCGGCTTGGGCGTTGGGCCAGCATTGAGCAGGTATTTGAGCGCGGTCAGGCTATTGAGGCTCGTCAGATGGGGCGTGGCCTGCGCCGCGGATTCCGCCAGCAGCATCTTGTGCAGGCGTTCCTCCAGCCCTTGCAGGTCCAGCATTTTGGACATGAAATCCACCTGGTCGAGGCAGATATCCAGCATGAAGTCGATAAAGCCGATCAAGTGCTTCTCTGATAGATTGCCCCGCCCATCCAGGTCCCCCTCGCGAGGGTGGTCGGCCAGCGCCAGTACCTGGTAGTAGCGCTGCTGCTGGCGGGCCAAGCCGCGCATGGGCGACCAAAAGCCGCGGGTCAGCCCCAGTGCGTAGAGGCCTGCATGGGTGTGCAGGCGTATGGCGCGGCCGTTCCCGTCGCCAAAGGGGTGCAGCCATGCCAGCCGATGGTGCGCCGCGCAGATTGCGATGAGTGCCCGGTGTCCGCGCACTTCAAGGCGGTAGCCTTGCCACATTGCCTGCATGAACGCATTGAGGCACGCATGGCTTGGGGGAATGTGCTGGCCGACCTTAACCTCATGCCGGCGGAACACGCCTGGCTGGATTTCTTCACGCCAGTCAGTGCCATCCGCCCGCTGCCCGTGTGCCATCCGATCCGCAATGGGTAGCTGCTCGTACATCGCCCTATGCGTGGCCTGGATGAAGTCGGCCTGGAAGTAGTCTGGGATGTCGCCCAGGCTGCTCGCGCGGCCAACGCGATCCTCGATGCCTTCCTCGGCCCGCATGCATGCCACGGCCGCACGCTGCTTCTGGGCTTCATCCGGTTTGTCGGAGAAGTCCGCTGCCATCGCCTGCTGGATCAGGAGCGGCGTGGTGTGCTGCCCCTCGATCTTGTTGGTGTAGTAGGAGTTCATCGGCCGCAAGGCCTTCGCCAGCACCGGCTGTAGCCCGCGTGGGATGACCTGCCGATCAGCACGGCGGATCAGCTCGGTCGCCTTGTCCTCCAGGTCGCGCATCGCTGGCGTGTCTGACCTGGGGAGCAACGGCGTCATCGAAGCGGGGTCGGTATACAGCATGGCTTGTCGCAGATTTTGGCGATAAATTTGGCGAAGATTTTGGCGGAGAATTATGTGCACTTAAGTGCATGTTCTACCAAAATCTTTTATTTTTCAAAGTGAAAAATATTTCGCCAGTTTGGCGAAGTTTTCTGCGCGACATTTTCAGGCATGTGCGCGGCGTGCGGCGCGTTGTGGGTGGTGCTGGAAAAGCACTGCGATTTTGCGGTCCAGATTGGAGCTACGCAAAAAATGAACGTCTCTAGGGCGAGGTTCGGAACGTGCCCGCCAGGCGTTTACCAAGTCATGAAGGCGGGACCGAGCGCGATTTCTGCTCCCAACCTGGCGTTCGGTAACTAGCGGCCCTCCGGCGCCACCAGCCCCTTCCCCGGCCTACGCGAGGTCTGTACGCCCAGGTGCCAGCACTTGGGGCAGACAGCCAGGTAGCGGTCGTTGCCGCCGATCTCGATCTGCTTGCCCTCGGTCACGCGCTTGCCGTGCTCATCGATGCGCATATTGTGGCGGGCCTTGCCGCCGCAGCCGCAGATGGTGGGCAGCTCTTCAATCTCGTCGGCCAGGGCGAGTAGGTAGGTGGAGCCGGGGAAGGGCTCACCGCGAAAATCGGTACGCAGGCCGTAGCAGATGACCGGGACGCCGTGCACATGGACCAGGTGGTGCAGCTGCAGCACCTGCTCTCGGCTCAGGAACTGGGCCTCGTCGATAAAGATGCAGGCCACGTTGGGCGCCAGCTTCACGATCAGGTCCAGATCGAACACGGTGCTGGCGTTGAAGGTATTGGCCTCGCGCTGTATGCCCAGCCGGGTGGTGATCACGCCTTGGCCGTAGCGGGTGTCGATCTCGGCGGTGAACAGCAGTGGCACCATGCCGCGCTCGACATAGTTGTGCGCTGCCAAGAGCAGGATGCCGCTCTTGCCGGCGTTCATGGCGGCATAGCGGAAGTAGAGGTTGGCCATGGGGGCTCCGAAATCTGGGTCTGGTTTTGTCGTCTGCTGTGCGCTGGGACGCAAAATACAAGACCTGCCCCCGGATTGCCAACCGGTCCGGCGAGGCCTGCACCAGGCCCCGCCGCCATACTTGCTTGGTCAGCCCGCTGCGATCAGGCGTACTGCGGGCTTGTCGCCCACCTGGGCGATGGGCACGAAGCCCGGTGGCACGGGCAGGCCGGCCAGCTTGGCCATGGTGGTGATAAAGCTGGCGTAGGGCCAGCTTACCGGCTGGTCCTTGGCGCCGAGTACCCCTATGCCCAGCCAGGTTTCGCTAACAAGGGCCACGGGGGACAAGGCGGCCTGCATCTTGGCCAGGATGGGTTCCAGTTGCTTGCGTACGGCGTCTGGATCGGGCTGTTCGGGCAGGGCCTTGATCTGGTCGCTGGCCTGGGTGGCCAGCGTGCGCAGGCGCAGCGGGGCCTGCACGGTGGCGGATAGCCGGTGGTAGGCCTTGAAGCGGCGCATGCCGCGGTCGGCAATATCGTTGTCTCTGGCGGTAATCCCCACCGCCTCCGCGGCGCTGACCGCCAGGTCGCCGGTGACGATGTTCTCCGGGAAGAGCTTCAGGTAGCCCAGGATCGCGTCATTGTCGGCCTTGCTGGCGTTGGTCACCGCCAGGATCTGCTCACGCAGGTCGCCCACCGGATCTTTGGAGAACAGGCTGTCCGCTTTGTAGGCGCGCTGGAACTGAGCCAGGGCTATCTCAAGCGATACGCGCTCGATGTCGGCTTTGCCCAGGCTGGCAAAGGCGGCCCATTGTTGGGCATCCAGCGCGACCGGTACGGCGATGGTCAGCGACTTCCAGAACCGGCGCAGGCCGTCGCTATCGCTGGGGGAGGGGATATCCAGCAGGAGTCCGATATCGTTGCGCTTGGTGCCGACCGCGTCGGCATAGGCGTCCAGCAGGTCTTGCACCGTCTCGCGGTCGGTATTTTCGCGGTTGGCGGTGAAGGCGCCGTTCAGCGTGGCCGCAAGCTGCCTGGGCGCGCCCTCGTCCCCCGCCAGGGCCAGCTGCACGCCCAGTTTGGCGGTGCGGTTCTTCCATGGGTTGACGATGCCGGTGCCGCCGGTGCTGGCGGCGGTGGCGGCAAGCAGGTTGCCGGTGACCAGGTCGGTCTTGACCGACACGGTGTTGAGCCAGGTCTGGGTGTTGGCGAACTGGATACCGAAGAAATTGAGCGACAGGCGCTGCTCGCTGAGCGTTGATGCAGTGGAGAGCAACCAGCCTTTGGCATCGACCACCGCGCCCACGCTGACGGCGGCTTGCGCCAGCGCGCCGAGCGTGAGCAGCTGGCCGCTGCAGAGTGCGGCAAAGAGCCGGTCGGCTTCGGGCGTGATGGTGTCGTCCGGGCGGAACCAGGC
>NZ_DATCSC010000058.1:0-51638 GCF_036568685.1 Chitinimonas sp. | reverse complement strand
GCGTCCAGCGCAAAGACAAACCGGCCAACCACGTTGTCGTGCTTGGCCTTGGGCATGATGTCGATGAACTTCACATAGTCGGTGCCGCAAGAGGCCGGATCGCCGATATCGTGCAGGGCGAATTCTGGTGCCACGCAGTTCTTGTAGCGGTAGGGGTTGAGGCCGCTATAGGAATTGCCCTTGGTATCGGTGAAGTTGAGATTGGGTACCCCATTGCGGGTCGAGAACTGGTCCGCGCCCAGATCCGGACGGAAGCCCGTGGCGGCGAAGTCGCGATCCACCGCGCGCAGGCGCTGGTCATCCTCGTGGTAGGCGCTGACGAAGACATTGAAGCGGTCTTCGGCCAGATTGCCCCAACCGGCGGTCACGGTATAGGTGTGGACGTTGCCGCCACCCTTGTCCACATCGGTCTGGTAGGTCGCAGCCTCAAGGCCGGTGAAGTCCTTCTTGGTAATGAAGTTGATCACACCGGCCACGGCATCGGCACCGTAGATGGCCGAGGCACCGTCGCGCAGCACCTCGACCCGTTCGATCACCGCGAGCGGGATGGTATTGAGGTCGATCACCGAGTTACCGAAGGCATAGTCCGCAACCCTTCGGCCATTGAGCAGCACCAGGGTGTACTTGGCACCCAGGCTGCGCAGGTTGGCGGTAGATGCAGCACCTGGGTAGCCCACGTTGTTGGAGACGGTCGTGCCACCAAAGTTGGCAGGAATCAGGTTGACCAGGTCCTGGGCCGTGGTGGCACCGGTACGCTGGATGTCTTCCTTGCTGATGGTGGTCACCGGCAGCGCGCCCTCTTTTGCAAGGCGCTTGATGCTGGTACCGGTGATCTCAATCCGTTCCGACTTCTGCGGTTGATCTTCGGCATGGGCTGCCGTCATGCCCGCAATCCCGATCAAGCTGATCGCATAGGCCAGTTGCTTCACTTTCATGGTGCTTACCTCTCCAATTTCTAGTTTGAAGACGATGCGGGAATACACACAGCAGGCTGCTTTCGGGCACCTTTGTTATGACGTGATGGTGATAGGACCGCACCGGCCGGCTCTCCCCCGGGCCAGAATGCGGTCTACGACGACGATGCTTTATGATCTTTGGATATCGCCCTGCGGGCAGGCAACGTTTGTGCGACGATCTGCAACAAACTGTTAATGATTGTTGGCGGCCCGCAACACCTCTGTTGTGTTCTCCGGTTTGCCTGCCGGTGTCGCAACACCTTTAATGGGGAGCAGCCCCTAAACCGGACAGGGACCATGGCACTACCCACACCGATACGCCGCCTGCCAGCCATCCTGCTGGCGCTGAGTGCCACCGCCGCCTGGGCGCTGGACTGCCCGGCCCGCATACGCATGGCCTATATGGATGCGCCGGCAGAACCTTTCTTCCTGGGGCGAGGTACGGTCGGCGAGCCACCGGGCCTGTTCGTCGATTGGGCTTTGCAGGCCTTGGCCGCCACCGGCTGCAATAGCCGGGTGGAACTCGCACGGCTACCGGTAGCCCGGCTGGATAAGGCGCTGAGTGAGGGGGACCTCGATATCGTACTGGGCGTGGCCAGCACCTCGGAGCGCGAGCAGACGCAGGCCTTCCCCGGCCGCCATGGCAAGCGGTTGCTGTATGTCGCACGAGCCGACATCGCGCTCTACACGGCGCTGGGCGACCGCCTTGTGTGGTCGGGCCAGACTCGTGAACTCAAGGGCTACAAGGTGGGTGTGGCACGCGCCCAGATGCCGGCGAACCTGGCCGCGAGCCAAGGCTGGGCGTTGGAGCTGGCGCCGGACAACGCCAGTAATTTCCGCAAGCTGGAAAGCGGCAGGGTACAGGTACTGCTGGAAACCTCCATCCTGGCCGACCCCTACTTCCAGGCCCACCCGTTGCCAGGAATACGCAAGCTGAACCCGCCGCTGGCTACGCTGGAGTACTACGCACCTGCCAGTCGCAGCTTCCAGCGCGACTTCCCCGCCTTCACCGAGCAGTTCTGGTTACAGCTATGCCGCCAGTCTCGCACCGTGCTGCGTGAACTGCCGGCCTGTAATGCAGGCTGATGCGAACCCACTAATCCAGGACCACCCCATAGCGCCGTTGCAGCGCCTGGTAAGCCTTGCTGGCCAGCACCTTGCGCTGGGCCCGTTGCCAGCGCGCCAGTTGCTCGGGCGGGAAGTGCGGTGAAAACGCGTAGTAGTGGGCGAAACGCCCCTCCAGGCAACCGGCCTCGCGCACTGTCTCGCCAGCCTGCCCGGCCAGCCAGCGCATATTGTTGCGCTCAGCCAGCACGGCATCCACCCGACGGTTGAGCAGTTTCTGCAGATTGAGCGCACCCGGCTCCGCACCGCCGACCAGGTCCAAGCGACCTTCCGCCTTCATACGCTCGAAGGCTGCCTCCAGCGGCGAGCCGGCCTCGGCCACAGACTGATAGCCCAGCTCTCGCCCCAACCGAATGCTCGCCAACGCCGCTGGGCCATTGAAAGTCCAGTGCTCGCCAGGCAGGGTGTAGAAGCAGGCACGCAGGCTGAATACCGGCTCTGTCCCCTTGAGCGCACCCAGCCGGGTAACCAGTGGCAACATGTCATAGTGCCCCTGCTCGACATAAGCACGCCCACGCTTCAAGGGCATGGGCTCGAACCGCAGCTGCCAGCCCCCTTCCTTGGCGATCATGCGTGCCAAGGCCAGGCCAAAACCGCCTTCAGCCACCGGCTGGCAGATCATCGGACACCAGTCGTCGCTGGTGACGCGTAGCGTCTGCTGTGGCGCAGCGTGCACCGGCAAGAGCGCCAACAGGCATCCCAGGGCCAGTGACCCGCGGAACAAGATCGAGCGGAAATCCATGCGATAGACAGAATCTGGGGAACCCAGCAGGCCAGCCGCGGGGTCGAAGCGGTACATCGGACCGGCACCACCCAGGGGCGGTACCGAAATATATCAATCCCGACAGCATATGCCGTCGGGCGGATTCTACTGGCGATCAGCGGCTTGGCAAGCCAAAAACAGATATCTTCGGCCTACTCACCACAGGCCCTCGCCATGGGTCATGGCTTGCCGAAGATCGCCGTCATTCAGGAGAAGCACATGGGTTTCAAGGCCATCTGGCTGACCAAGGACGGCGATGCCGGGAGCACCGAGCTGAAAGAGCTGGACGAGTCGGCCTTTGATACTTACCCACAGGCCGCCGGTACGGTACGGGTCGCGATCAGCCACTCAACCCTCAACTACAAGGACGCCCTCGCCATCACCCATCGCAGCCCGGTGGTGCGCAGCTGGCCCATGATTCCCGGCATAGACGGCGCGGGCGTAGTCACCAGCAGCAGTGACCCGCGCTGGGGCATAGGCGACCCGGTGATGTTGAATGGTTGGGGAGCCGGGGAGCTGCACTGGGGCTGCCTGAGCCAGCGCATGCAGCTGCCAGGAGAATGGCTGCAACCGCTGCCGGCCGGCATGAGCGCCGCCCAGGCCATGGGCGTGGGTACCGCCGGCTATACCGCCATGCTCTGCGTCATGGCCCTGCAAGATGCCGGCCTGCCGCCGGGTCAGGGCGAGATCCTGGTCACCGGCGCCAGTGGCGGCGTGGGCAGCTATGCCATAGCCCTCTTGAGCAGCGCCGGTTATCGGGTGGTTGCCTCCAGCGGCAAGCCAGAAGAAGCCGACTACCTGCGTAGCCTGGGTGCCAGCGAAGTCATAGACCGCCAGGGCCTGAATGAGCCCGGTAAGCCCCTGCAGAAGGAGCGCTGGGCCGGGGTGGTGGACAGCGTAGGTTCCTACACTCTGGCCAACGCCCTGGCGCAGACCCAATATGGTGGTGCGGTTGCCGCCTGCGGGCTGGCGCAGGGCATGGAGCTGCCCGCCACGGTGGCACCGTTCATATTGCGTGGGGTCAGGCTCCTGGGCATCGATTCGGTCATGTGCCCCATGCCGCGCCGCAACGCGGCCTGGCGGAGGCTTGCGTCGGAGCTGGATCAGGCCAAGCTCGGCACCATTGCCCGCGCCATCGGCCTGGGCGACGCCATCGAAGCGGCACACTCGCTCTTGGCTAATCGCATCCGCGGCCGCCTATTGGTCGCCCTGCCGCCGGCTTGATCCGGCGGCCATGCCCCGGGACAGGGGTAGGCTAAGCAAGAGAGGGGAGGTTACATGCGGCACAGCCCGCTGCTATTGCTGGCTATCGCCAGCCTCTGGACCATCGCCAGCGACGCCGAGCCGCTCACGGCCGTTGCCTGCGGTCCGCACTACTATCCCCCCCTGGTCTGGGCCGACGGCGGCAGCCTGCGCGGTAGCTGCGTCGAGGTCGCCAAGCGCGCCTTTGCCAGTGTCGGGGTGCGTCTGCAATTCGATTACCTCGGCCCCTGGCGGCGCTGCCAGGACCTGTTGGAGCGCGGCGAGGCCCAGGTGGCAGTATGCGCCTCCCACAATCCGCAGCGAGATCGTTACCTGCAGTTCGGCAGCGTGCCGGTAGCCATGCAGCAGGTGGTGCCCTTCGTACATAAATCACAGCTGCATCGGGTGCAGTCCAGCGCCGACATCCGCGGCCTGAGGGTGGGGCTGACCCGCGGCGGCAGCTTTGGCAACGAACTGGACATGCTGTTGCAGACCGGCCGTCCCGATTACGCCTACGACGCCCGCGCCAATTTCGCCAAGCTGTACTTCCGCCGTATCGACCTGGTACCGCTGAACCGCGATACCGGGCAATTGATCATCGACAGCCTGGGCTACCGCGATACCCTGGTGCCGGCCCCCCTGGTGCTGCTGGAGTACCCGGTCTACTTCGCGGTCTCCCGCCACTCACCCGCCCTGCTTGCGCGCCTGCCCGGCGCCGAGGCCTTTCTGCAGCGGCGTGACTACCCCGCCGAGCAGGCCAGGCTGCAGGCCCAGGAGGCCGAAGCCTTTCTGCGCCCCCCGCTGCTTTCGGCCACGGGTAGCCCGCACTGAATGCCATAGCAACCCAAGTCCGCATTTCGTCGCACGCTACCGCGCTTGGTCGCCCCACCACCTGCGCTTGGCTACCGCTCCCGCACATTTCGTCGCGTAGGCCCCTGCATTTCATCGCGCAAAAACGCGATCCGCGCCGCCCGCACCGCAATCAGTCGCAATCCGGTACAAGCTGGCCAAGCGCTCCCCCATGATGGCCTCACTGCAACGCCACCCACGGCAGACAACGGAGAGGAAGATCATGAAAAAGCAAATCAACGAACTGTTCGAAGGCGCCCTGGTCATCGGTCTGGCCGCTTTCTTCGCCGCCGCCCTGATAAGCGCCGGCCAGCCGCAACAAGCCCAGGCGACACAATTGGCACAAGCCGGCCACACCGGCCAACACGCTTGATAGAACGGTGGACTGATCGTGTTCTCCTTATTCGTGATCGGCATCAAGACCGGCGGCAAGACCGCCACCCGCAGCGACAGCCCGGCCCCCACTGCCAACACGGTACGTGCCCAGGCAGCCTGTCCGGCCAACCTCGTCGACGTGGCGGTAGCCCGCATTCCCGTACCGGAACGCGCCCCCGCTGCCGCGCGCAAGGAAGCGCTCGCGGCACTGGCCCCCTGAACACCTGCTCCCTTGGTGGGCAGCCTGATGGTTGTCGTTGACAACCAAGAAGACGGGCGGTAGTTTTAGTTGTCACTGACAACCAGAATCCGCACCATGTCTGTCACCACACCGTCGGCCGGCGAGTTGCTACGCGAAGTCGCCCGTATCTACGTCCGCGCGCAACGCACCCAGGCGGCCTGCCGCGACGGCGCCTCTACGGTGCAGTGCCATGTGATGACCGAGCTGTTGCGGCAGGAACGGATGAGCCAGCAGGCCCTCTGCAGCCAGCTTGATCTCGACAAGGGTTGGATCAGCCGGGCGGTCGATGCCTTGGTCAGCGACGGCACAATCTGCAAGACCCCCAATGCCGACGATAAACGCAGCGCCTGGCTGAGCCTGAGCCCGACCGGTGTAGAACGTGCCCGTCGACTCAATGAAGACCTGAACACCCACGCCGACCAGGTACTGGCCAAGCTGCCGGCCGCCCAGCACGGCGTGATCCGCGAATCGCTGGCCCTGCTGCTGCAGAGCCTGCAATCGAGCCCGGCCGAGCAGCAGCCCCAGTCCCGCCCCTTTGACCCTCGCAAGGCCTTGCGCCTGCGTCCCGCACGCCCTGCAGACCAGGCCGCACTGACCGCCTTGCTGGCGGAGGCGGGTTTGGCGCCTCTCGATCTGACCAGTGGCACCGGCCTTTGCCTGCTCGCCAGCCAGGGCAAGACCTTGCTCGCCGCCGGCCAGCTTGCGCCTTGTGGTCCGGTAGGCCTGCTGGGCGCACTGGTGGTGGCGCCAAGCGCCACCGGCCAGGGTGTGGGTCAGCGCCTGCTGGAAGCCCTGCAAGTTCAGGCCGAGAACCTGGGTCTGAACAAACTCTACTTGCTCACTGACCGCGCCGATGGCTACTTTGCCCGCCATGGCTACACGGCCGTACCGGTCAAGGCGGTACCGGCAGGCGTCCGTGCGGCTGCCGCCTTTCATGCCAAGGGCACGCCGGCCGCGACCGCCATGGTCAAGGCTCTGCCCAGCCGATAGCTGGCCTGGTCAACATCACCGCACCCCACGCCTGCGCTAAACCCTTAGCGCCTCGGCAGGGACAGGCCGACCAAACAAATACCCCTGGAACTGGCGACAACCGCTGGCCAGCAGGAATTGCCGCTGCTCCTCCGTTTCCACGCCCTCGGCGATCACCGCTAGCCCCAGACTTTGGCCCAGGGTGACCACCGCCTGCACGATGGCCAGGTCATTGGCGTCGACGAAGATGTCGCGCACGAAAGACTGGTCGATCTTGAGCTGGGCCAGCGGCAAGCGCTTGAGGTAGGCCAGGGAGGAGTAGCCGGTCCCAAAGTCATCCAGCGAGAAGCTCACCCCGTCGGCCCGCAGCTGGTTCATCTTGTCGATCACACTGTCCAGGTCCTTGAGCAGCAGGCTCTCGGTCAGCTCCAGCTTGAGCCGGCGTGGGTCTGCGCCGCTCTGCGCCAGCGCTGAACGGACCTGCTCGACAAAGTGCACATCATGGAACTGGCGGGCCGAGATATTGACCGCCAGCGTCCAGCCCGCCCGGACCGGTTCGCCCGCCCAATCCTTGAGCTGTGCACAGGCCGCTTCCAGCACCCACTGCCCAAGCGGCAGGATCAAGCCAGTCTCTTCGGCCAGTGGAATAAAACTGGCCGGCGATACCATGCCGCGTTGCGGATGCTGCCAACGCACCAGCGCCTCGGCCCCCACGGCGCCCCCCTCTGCATCGACCTGCATCTGGTAGTGCAGCACAAACTGCCCTTCCGCCAAGGCGGTACGGATGTCGGCCTCCAGTGCGGCATGGGCGCTGACGGCGGCCTGCATGGCCGGGTCGAAGAAGCGGATGGTGTTACGCCCGGCAGCCTTGGCCTGGTACATGGCGAGGTCGGCCTGCTTGAGCAGCTCATCCACCGTCACCTCCTGCCCACGGAAAAAGCACACCCCTATGCTGGGCGTACTGTGATGGGCCATGCCGTCCAGGAGATAGGGTTGGTTGAGGGTGGTCAGGATCTTCTTGGCCACGCCCTCCACCTTGTCGATCGCCTCCTGCATCAGGTCCCCCACCTCTTCCAGCAACACCACGAACTCATCGCCCCCCAGACGGGCCACCGTGTCACCCTCACGCAGGCAACCGGCTATGCGCTGGGCCACCTGTTCCAGCAGCAGGTCGCCAATATCATGGCCACGGGTGTCATTGAGTTTCTTGAAGTTATCGAGGTCCACGAACAGCAGTGCACCACCGCTGTCGCTGCGCGCGCTCTTGGCCAGCGCCTGGCGCAGACGGTCCATCAAGAGGCGTCGGTTGGGCAGGTTGGTGAGCGGATCGTAGAAGGCCAGACTGCGAATTTCATCCTCGGCCAGCTTGCGCTCGGTAATGTCCACCAGTGCATAGACATAGTGGGTCACCTCGCCGGCGTCGGAGCGAACTGCACTGACCGCCAGCCAGAGCGGAAAATGATCGCCGTCCTTGCGGCGGGTCCAGATCTCGCCCTGCCACGTCCCCCCATTGGCAATGGCGGCATCGATAAACGTGGCCTGGTCCGCATCGTTGCGGCTGGACTGGAACATGGTCGGCAGCTCGCCCACCACTTCCTCGGCGCTATAGCCCGTGATCTTGGTAAAGGCGCTGTTGACGCGCAGGATGATGCGGGCGGCATCGGTGATCAGCATGCCCTCTTGCGACTCGAAAGCCGCCGCCGCCACCCGGAGCTCCTGCTCCTGGCTCGCGGTACGCGCCCGAGCCGCCTCCACCGCGCCGTAGGCGGCGGCATTGTCGAGCGCAATCGCGCCATAGGCGCACAGGGTGCGGAAGATCGAGCACTCCCGCTCGCCATAGGCGTGGGAACGCTGGGCCTGGATGGTCATGACCCCGAGCAGCCGTTTGCCGACCTCCAACGGCGCAAACAGCATACTCATGGTCTGGATGGTACCCGGCACCATCTTGACGTTGTATTGGGCCGAAGGCTGGTCGATCACAATCTCGCGCCGCTCGCGGGCGCAGCGGGCGGTCATGGCCGTGGTGCTGCTCAGCGGTACCCGGTTGTAGGGATGGGATTGCCCGTTTTCCAGGCCAAAGGCGGTGACCAGTTCGGTCCCTGCTTCGTCAAGCAGATAGATCACGAAGGAATCGTTGTCGAGCAGGCGATCCACATGCCGGTACAGCGCCTCGAACACGGCATTGGCGTCAAGGCTGGCGGTGATCTCCCGCCCGATCAGGCCCAGAGTCTCCAGTGTGGCATTGGTCTCCTGCAGCGCAGCGGCCAATTGTCGGTGGCGCTCGGTATCGGCACGAGCCCGGTCTATCTCCTGGCGGATCTGCATGGCCAGCGCGCGCTTCTGGGCCTCTTCGATACGGGTACGGTTACGGGCCGCGGTGGCGGCCAGATTGGTTTCATAGGCAGCGCGATAATCGCCCTGGCTCGCGTAGGCGCTGGCCAGCTGGTTCAGTACCTCGGCCGGCACCGCATAGCCACTCACTCCTTCGGCAATGCGGATGGCTTCCTGCAGATAGTGCAAGCTGGCCGCGGCTGGGGCCAGTCCGCTCGGTGTGGCCAGCACATGGTCGCGGTGCAGCTCGGCCAGCACGCCCAGCGTCTTGATCTGTTCATCGGCATTGGCCTTGCTGTGTGCCAGTTCCAACGCCTGATGGGCCTTGCGGCTGGCCTGCGCGGGCCGGCCGAGCCGCGACAACGCAGTAGCCTGGCCGCGCAAGGCCTTCATCAGGAGGTCAGGCTCGCTACGCGCCGAAAGACCATTCTCCAACTGCTCGAACCAGGCCAGCGACTCTTCATCGTCGCCCATATCACTGGCCAACTGGCCCAGGTTGCCGATCACCTGCTCCTGGTTGCGCGAGCCGGCCAAGGCCTCCATCACCACCAACGCCTCGCGCAGAAAGGTACGGGCCTCATCATGGCGGGCCAGCTGGCGCAGCACGTCACCCGCCTGCATCAGGCATACGCCCACCCCGCCCGGCCAACCGGTGGCACGAGCCAGCGACAATGCCCGCTCGCTCCACTCCAGCGCGGCATCGAGGTCGCCCAAGGTACCGAAACCCTCGGCCGCGTTGACAGCGCAGACCAGTGCCTGGCGGATCTGCCCGGTATTGGAGGCTGCCTGGTAGGCCTTGAGATCGTACTTGATCGCCTCGCCGGGGTCGTTGGTCAGGCCGGCCACATTGGCATAGGCAACCGCCACCCAGGTGGAGATCGCCTCATGCCGGTTCATGGTCTGTGGAAATTCGCGCACCAGCCCCGCCGCGGCCTGGGGCGCATCGCTAAAGGCCAGGCTGGAGAGCTGGCGGGCCAGCGCCATCTCCTCGCGCAGGCGATCATCCGCCTCGCGATAGTGCGCCAGCGCATGTTCAAGATGCAGGTCGAACTGCCGCCTATCGCCCCGGTCCAGCCAGATCGACACCATCAACCAATGACCATCCCCCTGCCCAATAGGGTCACCCAGGCGAGCAAACTCGGCGATCGCCGCTTCCACCAACCGCTCTGCCTGGTCAAAATCGGCAAACAGCGCCCGCACCTCGGCTCGTACCAGTTGCAACCGCGCGCGGGCAGCACGGGCCGCCCCTGCCCCGATGGCGCGCATGTCGGCATCCTGCAACAAGGCCTCAGCCGATTGCGCCAGCGTAAGCGCCCGAGCGCAGTCCCGCTGGCGCAACTGCCAAGCCAGCTGCACCAGGATATCCAGGCGCACAGCGCCCGCCGAGGCCGGCAACAAGGCTTCCAGCGCGCCCAGGTCAGCCTCCAGCGCAAACAACTCCATATCGCCCCGTATCTTTGTTCTGTGGTTGCCAATCTGACCTTACTGCACCGCGCGCAAAAACACTAACAGCGCGGCCAGGCGCTGCAGCAGGTTCTGGCTGAAGACCGGTCGCTGCGAAGCATGTTGCGCAGCAGCACGCTTCCTGTATCTTTGCCGGTTCGCATCGCGCGGCCCAAGAGGCCAGCGCGGCGCCAAGACTGCCAGTCAAGAGCGGTCCGCAATAGGCTCGTGATCAACCAAGCATCGGGTACCAAGCCATGAAGAAACGTTGCCATCTGATCGAGATACAACCGGAGAAACTGCCTCAGCAGGCGCTGGATGAACTGCAGGCTCTGGCCTTCGAACACAACCACGGAGAAACGCTGACTGACCGCCACATTGGCGTACTGGCCTGCACCGGTACCCCGGTCGAGCTGGCACTCTCCATCGCAGAGTGGACCAACTACGTCACCCTGTTCTGCCATACCCTGAACCTGAGCGAAACCGACCTGCAGGCCTTGGCTGCGCAGGAAATCCGACTGGAAAAACGCCCCGTGGACCGGCTCCTGGGCGAGCCAGGCCGGCTGGAGGGGGTGCTGCTGGAAGACGGTGACGTGGTGGTAGTGGACGCGCTGTTCGCCCGCGCTGGTGGCGAAGCCGGCTGAGTCCTACCCATCCTGGCCGATCCAGCGTAAGCTGGATCGGCTTTCTCCAACCGGGCGTACGCGCCGCAAGCAGGGTAAAACCATGTCCCTCTCCGCCATTGGCGCCGGCCTTGCCGGCATGCAGCGCTACCAGAGTGCGCTGGATGTCTCTGCTTCGCGCATTGCCAATATGAACAACTGGACCGCTGACGGCAGCGATCCGACCGGCGATATCGTCAACCAAGTGGTCGACAAGGTCGGCTTTCAGGCCTCGGCCCAGGTCATCAAGACGGCCGACGACGTACTGGGCACGCTGATCGACGTCCGCGCCTAGCCCACTACAGTCCGGCTCAGCGGGCCATTCAGGCCCGTGCAGACAATGCCAGGCTCGCCAGCCTGGCATTGTGCTTTTCAGCGTGCGACTTTACACCGGTCGGGTCTTTCAGCTGCACCAGTACCATCACGGTGGCCAGGGCAACGATCAGGATGCTGTTGAATACGGTATCGAGTCGGCTGTACATGGTCTTCCTCCTGCGGGTCGTTTTTGAGTGACGCCATAATGCGGAAGAAAAACCCATCTGTTCAGTCACTTGCGATGGAATGCGGAAGCTCCGGGGTGAACGGCGGGCCAGACGGATGAAATGCATCACCCTGTCTCCAGCAGTTACTTCCCCTCCAAACACCGCGACCAATCCTCAACGGCGCGCTTGCAGCCTTTGCTGGGCCAACTGCCGCGCTTTGGGCGCCAAACCGGCCAGTTGGCTCAGGGTCTGCAGCTCCTCGTCGGACAGGGTGCGCCTATGCAATACGTCCAGCACCCGCCCCACGCTCCAATCCGGCGCAGGCCTGGCTAGTAGCTGTAGTGCATCGCCGGGCCTGATCCAGCCCGGCTGCAAGACGCGGTAGTACGGTCGGCCTGCATCTTCACGACAATCCCGCCAGCCAGTCCCGCAATAGCTGCCGGCCTTGCCGGCGCAGGGCATCGCCATGCTGCGCCGCTCCCTCGCGCAAACCCTGCAACGCTACGCCTGCGGCTGCCAGTTCGGCGGCGTGGCCTTGCAGCCATTCTTCGATACGGTCCGGCTCCAGCTCCGGATGGCACTGCAGGGCTAAACCATGCCGCCCCACCGCAAAGGCCTGGTGCGGATAGCGCTCGCTGCCGGCCAAGAGGGTCGCGCCTTCAGGCAAATCAAAGGTATCGCCGTGCCAGTGGAACATCTGGCAGTGCTCGCCCGCCACCCTTGCCACCGGGCTCGCCTTGCCTGCCGCGGTGAGCCTGAGCGGGTAAAAGCCGATCTCCTTGCCGGCCCTGCCCGGATAGACAGGTGCGCCCAGGGCCGCGGCCATCTGCTGAGCGCCAAAGCAGACGCCCAGCGTAGCCTGGCCCGCCGCCAGACGAGCGCGGATCAGGCCTTGTTCAGCCGGTATCCAAGGGTACAGGGCGGTCTCATAGACACCCATGGGACCGCCGAGTACCACCAGCAGATCGGCCTCATGGGCCAGCGCGACGGATTGGCCGCGCTCCAGATAGTGAATCCGGTAACCCGCTTCTTCCAGCGGCGCTGCAAAGCTGCCCAGGTCTTCAAAATCGATATGGCGTATCGCCACGACAAGCTTGCTCAAGGCTGATGCCCTCCTGTTGCTGGTTTCAATTTCGTCCGAGCGGCCCGGTGGCAGAGGCGCCGCCGGGCCGACATTACAGATCAGCCTTTCACATCAGCCATCGAAGCCCCGAAATTGATATGGAAGGGCAGGCCGCCCAGTACCAGGGCGGGGACCGACTTCACGCCGGCGGCCTCCGCCTCGGCAATCCGGCCTCGTTGCTCGCCCAGATGCACGACCTCCACCCGGTACTGGCTCGGGTCCAGGGCGTCGACGAACTGCCGTTCGGCAGCGATGCAGACGGGGCAACCGGCGTGGTAGAAAACGGCTTTGCTGGTCATAATAGAGATGCTCCTGATTAGCACTGTTTCGGTTGGGAGTAGGGATGCTTTGGCCGTCGCCAAACTACCAAGGCATCCCCTTTCATTCGCCTTGCCCCGGTGCATGACTGCGCCGGTTCAGGTCGAACTCCTTCGTGCCCGTCGACCATGCCGACCGGCCGTCATCTTCAAGTCTTCAATCCCTCACCTGCGTCACCCTACCCGCCGCGGCCCGGCAAGGTCAGCGGGATCACCCGTGCATAGGCGGCCCAGTTGTGCTGGGCCAGGTCCGGCTCGGCCACCTCATGCTCGGCACAATCGAGCCGCAGATGGCGCTGCCCGAAGGGTGCGTCCACCAGCCCACAATGGTGCGGCCGCTCGCCGTCCGGGTGCCGATAAGGCTGGAAATGCCGGCAGCTCACGCACATACGGGTCACCGGTATCTGGTCGCGCTCCTGCAAGGTACGGATCAGGCCTATCACCGCCTGCAGGAAGGCCAGCTGTTCCGTCTCGGGCAGCGACTGCGCAGCTTCTGCCAGGAAGTGGCTCCAATCACCGGCCTGCTTCGCCACGGCCGCGCCGGCCTCGGTCAGGCTGATCGCCACGGCCCGTTTGTCGTCCTCTACCTTGCCCTTCTGCAGCAGGCCCTTGGCCGCCAATGCCTTGACCGCGTCGCTGACCGTCGCAGTCGTCAGCGCCGTCTGCTCCACCAAGGCCTTCAGCATCTGCGGCCGTGGACGATGCTGCAGCAGGATCAGAATCTCCATCTGGGTCGGGGTAATGCCAAGCTCCGTGGCACGGCGCCAGGACTGAGAACGCAAGGCCGTACCCAGCCGCAGCAGGCCCTCGGTCAGGCGTTGTGGCAACGGTTCGGTGATGTCGTCAAAGTCGGTCACGGCCAGTCCTCCCGTCATAAATGTTAGGAATCCTAAATTTATTTGTCAAGGAGTCCTAAATAGCTCCGTGATGGATGAAAAAAAGCACGGCCGAGGCCGTGCTTTGGGTGGCTAACAGGCAGACACGGTTACACGCGATAGCGCGCCATGGCCGCATGCATATCGGCCGCCAGTCCATCGAGCTGCTCGGCAGAATCGGCGGAATGACCGGCTGCCGCGCTGTTCTCCTCCGAGATCTGCGCGATCCGCTCCACCTGCTGGGCAATGGCCGTGCTGGCACTGACCTGCTCCTGGATGGCGTTGGCGATCTCGCCCACCAGTTGCACCGTCTCCTCGGAGTGCTGGCGGATGATGGCAATGGTGTGGCCGGCGTCATTGGCCCGGTCCGCGCTCTCATGCACCTCGTCCACCACGCCGGCAATACGCTGGGCGGCATCTAGCGCCCCATCCTGCACGGCCTGCACCATGGTCTCGATCTCGACCGTGGCCTGCGCGGTACGCTCCGCGAGCTTGCGTACTTCGTCCGCCACCACCGAGAAGCCACGCCCCTGTTCGCCGGCGCGGGCTGCTTCAATCGCCGCATTGAGCGCCAAGAGATTGGTCTGGTCGGCAATCTCCTTGATCACATTGGTCACGACGCCGATCTCGGCTGCCTTGCCGCGCAAGGTCTCTACCTGGCTGGAAGCCACCCGCACCACGTCGACTGCGCCCTGGATGCGCGACACGGCATCCAGGATCACCTTCTCGCCTTCGCTGGCCTTACGGCCGCCATCCTGAGCCAGCTTGTTGGCCTCCTGGGCCCGGCTGCCGACATGGGCAATGCTGACCGTCATCTGTTCAATGGTTGCCGCCATGCTGGCCGAAGCCTCCGAAGCAAAACTGGAGCTGCGTGCCATCTCGCCAGCCGTACCGCGCATGCCACGCGAGGAGGCCGCCACAGTGGCGACCGCACCACCAAGCTGCTGGAAGCTCTGCTGCAAGGTATCAAGCAGGTGGTTGAGCGATTGGCCGTTCTCGGTGAACTCGTCCTGGCCCGCCAGGTGCAGCCGCTGGGTAAAGTCCAGCTCATTGGCCGCCACATGCAGGGAACGCCGCATACGGGCCAGGGGACCAGTCACCGACTGGCGCAACCAAACGCCCATGGCAGCCAGCAGCACCGCGCCGATCACGATCACCGCCAGCACCAGGTTGCGGGCCGAGCTGTAACTGGCTTCCGCCTGCTCACGCGCCGCCTTGGCATGCTCATGGCTGATCTTGACCATGTCGTTGACGGTATCGCCGATCTGCTTGGCAATCCCTATCGCCTTGGGGTCCACCATGGCCGGCGGATGCTCGGGGTCCATCTTGCGCGAAGCAGCCAGGATCGGCGCCACCGCCTCCTGGTACTGGGCGACCAGGCTGCGCAGCTCGGCGGCACGGTGCTTGTCCTCAGGCGCCAGCGGCAGGGCTTCGAATTGCGTGGCGAGCTGGTTGATCGCCTCGGCGTGGACACGCAGCTCCTCCTCCGACTTCTGCTTCACGGCCGGGTCGGTGGCGCCGATATGGCGCACCACCATCAGCCGGATGGAGACAAACTCCATGTGCAGGTTGCGCGAGATATCGACCGAGTTGAGCGATACCTCGTCGATAAAGCGCAGCTGTCGCTGGGTATTGCTAAGGCTACTGAGGCCGATGACCCCCAGCAGGATGAAGGCAAGAATGGAGAGCACGATCACGCAGGCGGTGCGTGTCGCCACGGTAAGACGAAGAGGCATCTGTTGTTCCCTGTTGTTATGGATGGGTGGTGCCAGGGTTTGGATCGGGAAACCCTGGCGACCGGCCCACAGCCGCCAGATGGATTGGACGACCGTACAACAGCTATCTAACAACATCAGCAATTGCTTATCAAAATGTCTGTCCGGATTTTGTTCACGCCGTGGCGGCTTCCTGCCCTGCACATCGCCCGGCAGGCAGGGAACGACGTAGCGGCGCGAGGCCAAAGCAGGCACGCAAGCAGGCTACACGGCGCAGCAGGCCGTCGTTGAGCAGCCAGCAGCCCAGCACTGTCCCACCAATGACCAATAGCGGCTCCAGCAACGGACCAAGGTGATACGGCAACAGCCAATAGGCGATAAGAATGATCAGGCTCTGGTGTAGCACATACCAGGGGTAGACCGATTCCTTGCCCCAGCGGAGCCAGGCGAAGGGTTTGTTGAGCAAGGCATAAGCCCAGCCCAGAATGGCCGCCAGCATGCACCAGACATAGAGCGAGCGCAGCAGCCAGGCCAGCAGCAACATCCATTCCGGTGGGTTCTCCGGTACCCAGGTCAACATGGCGTAGTAAGCGCCGAACAGCAGCAGCGCCGCCGCCACCGCCGGCTTGCGCAGGCGCAGCAATTCGGCCCAGAGAGTAGCGCTACGCCCCAGCCAGTAGCCGTAGACAAAGATGCTGAAGTACATCGCATGGTTGTACCAGTCATCCAGCAAGGCATGGGTCTCGGGGTAGTCACGCTTGAGCGCCCAGCAGTAGAACAGCAGTGGTAGGGCGGGCAGTGCCAGCAGGGACCAGCTGCGCAGCCTGTCCACCAGGGCTTGCAGGCGGTCCAGCAAGGGCCGCAGCAGCGGCAGCAGCAGGGAGTAGCACCACAGGTAGGCGATATACCAGAGGTGATTCCAGGTAAAACCGTGCTCCCAGCCATCAAATGCGCCGGCTGGCCAGGCATGGCCGCTGTAGTAGTCGAGCAGGAACTGGCCAAAGCCGGGCGCGACCAGGCCGTTGCTGACGCCCTGCACATAGGGCTGGACGGGCACCACCACCAGCATGCCGAAAGTCAGCGGCAACAGCAGCCGCCAGCTGCGTTGCCGGACAAAGCGCCAAGCAGTGTTGTTACGCAGCAGGAAAGCGGTTGCTACCCCGGAGAGTAGAAAGATCAGGTCCATGCGCCAGCGATTCATGAACAGCATGGGCAGTTGCAGCCACTCGGCCGTATAGGGGCTCTTGATGTGGTAGCCCCAGTCGGCCACATACACCATGCCGGTGTGATAGAGAATCAGCAGGCCAAAGGCGATGATGCGCAGGGCATCGATATCGTGGCGGCGGGTATCCGGGCGGGTATCCATGGGAGGCTCGTGGTGAAGTGACGCACCAGCATGGCCACCGCCACCCGCCCCAGGCCCGGCTTTGTGTCAGAACGTAGCAACGCGGGGACGAAACGCGGGCTGCGGGGACGAATTTCGGCCCGGTTTGCCCCTAGAATGCGGCCCATGCCCCAAGACCCACGCGACCTGCTTACCCGCTACCAGCCCTGGCGCCGGACCTTCGAGATCGGCTTCTGGATCGTGCTCCTCTGCAGCCAGGCGGCGCTCAACAGCGTCATCGTGCTGCTCGACGTCGACCGTGCCCACCTCGACTTTGCCGCCTGGGAACCCATCAGTTGGGAGTGGACCAGCAACCTGGTGGTACTGGCGCTGATCCCCGCCATCCTGGCCTTCGAGCGGCGCTTTCCGCTCCAGTTCAGCAACCTGCGCCGTCAGTTGCCCTACCATCTGCTCGCCAGCGTGGTCTTCAGCCTCGTGCATGTGCTGGCCATGGTCGGCCTGCGCAAGCTGATCTACCTGAGCCAAGGCGCCCACTACGACTTCGGCAATTGGCCGCGCGAGCTCACTTACGAGTACCTCAAGGACGCGCGCAGCTACGCCTTCATCCTGCTGGCGGTCGGCTGCTACCGCCTGCTGCTGTTACGTTTGCAAGGCGAGGCCAGCCTCCTGGCGGCGCCGGATAACGGCCCGGCAGTCGAACCGGTGGAGCGGCCCAACCGCTTTCTGGTGAAAAAGCTGGGCAAGGAATTCCTGCTGCCGGCGCAGGAGATCGAATGGCTGCAGGCCTGGGGGAACTATGTGAACCTGCGCGTACGCGGCCATGACTACCCCTTGCGCAGCACCATGACCGCCATCGAAGCAAGGCTCGATCCCGAGCGTTTTGTGCGGGTACACCGCAGCCATATCGTCAATATCCACGAGGTGGCGGAGATCGAGCCCCTGGAGAGCGGCGACGCCCGCATCCGGCTGCGCGATGGCAGCATGGTGCCCTGCAGCCGCACCTATCGCGATGCCCTCAAGGCCGGCGTCGCCGCCTGAGCCTTGCATGGGCTTGTTAACACTCCCCTACCCCCAGGCCACCAAGCCGGCCAGCACCAGCATGGTCGAACCAGTCAGCATGTCGATACCACGCCAGGCAGCCGGCCGGGCAAACCAGGGTGACAAGAGTTGGGCGCCAAAGCCCAGGCCGAAGAACCACAGCACCGAAGCACTGACCGCGCCGAGGATAAAGTCCGGCCGCTCCGTTGCCGCCAGTTGGCCGCCAATGGAACCGATCAAGACCACGGTATCGAGGTAGACATGTGGGTTGAGCAGGGACATGGCCAGTACCGTCAGGAGCGCCCCCTGCCAACCCAGCTTGCGGGCCTCGGCGCCGACTTCCAGGGCTTCGCTGCTGAAGGCGGCGCGCCAACTGCGCAGGCCGTACCACAGCAAAAAAGCGGCGCCGCCCCAGCGAGCGACAAACAGCAAGGTGGGTGAGGACTGCACCAGCACCCCCATGCCGGCGACGCCCAGGGTGATCAGCAAGGCGTCGATCAGTACGCAGGCTGCCACCGTCAAGAGCACATGCTGGCGCTTGAGGCCCATGCGCAGCACGTGGGCGTTCTGGGCACCGATGGCCATGATCAGGCCGGCGCTGAGACCCAGACCCTTGAGGTAGGCGGTGGAAGCAAGCATGCGGGACTCCTGTTTACGAATGCCGCCATTGTTCCGGGCCTGAGAAGAAAGATGAAATTCCTTGAGTATTTTGCTGCAATACTTAATTTCTCTTCATTTCAAACCGCTACGCCATGCTTTATGACTACCGCAAGAGTGAAGCCCTGCTGGCCGTGCTGGAGGCGGGCAGCTTTGAACAAGCAGCCAGGCAGCTGCACCTGACCCCTTCGGCCGTCTCGCAACGCGTGCGGACGCTGGAGGATGAACTCGGTACGCCGCTCCTGGTACGTACCCGTCCGGTACGCGCCACCCGTGCCGGCCAGAAGCTGGCCCAGTACCTGCGCCGCAGCCGGCTGCTGCAGGATGAATTCGCCGGAGAATGGGCCGAACAAGCGGGCCAGGCGCTCAGCATCCCGGTTGTGGTGAACAACGACACCCTGGCTACCTGGCTCTTGCCGGCACTGGCGGGTTTTCTGGCCGATGAACAATTGCTGCTCGACATCATGGTGGACGACCAGGACCACACCTATACCTGGCTGGAGGCCGGCCATGCCCTGGCCGGCGTATCGAGCGAGCCCGCCCCCATGCGCGGCTGCGCCGCCGAGGCGCTGGGCGTAATGCGCTACCGTATGATGGCCTCGCCGGCCTTTGCCGCACGCTGGCTGCCGCAAGGGCTCGATCGGGAGTCGGCCCGGCGTGCGCCCCTGGTGGTGTTCGACCGCAAGGATGGGCTGCAGGCGGATTTTCTATTGCGCGAATTCGGGCTGCCACGCGACAGCTACCCGCGCCACTATGTGCCGGCCAGCGACGCCTTCACCCTCGCGGTCCGGTTGGGCCTGGGCTATGGCATGGTGCCCGAGCAGCAGGCGGAGTCCTTTGTGGCCCGCGGCGAGCTGATCGACCTGTGCCCCGGTCGCACCAGCGACGTGGCGCTCTATTGGCATCATTGGCGGGTGCAGTCGCCCAAACTCGAAAAGCTCAGCACCGAAGTGCTCAGGCAGGCCAGGCAGGTACTGCGGCCACTTGCCGATTAGGGCCTGTCGCCATCTGTGACTGCCTAGCATGATGGCGTCTACACCTATCCGGCGGGCCGCTCGTTCGCCTACCATGCCGCCCATGTCCAGCCACCGCTCCCTGCTTTTGCCCATCGCCTGTCTGATCGGCGCCATGGCCTCACTCTCTACCGGCTCCTCTATCGCCAAGCACCTGTTCCCCTTGATAGGCGCACAGGGTACCACCGCCCTACGGGTGGGCCTGGCGGCGCTTATGCTGCTGGCCTTCTGGCGGCCCTGGCGGCTGCACCTCGCCGTCAAGGACAAGCTGGTGATCCTGCGCTACGGGCTGGTGCTCGGCTTTATGAACCTGCTGTTCTATCTCTCGCTCAAGACCATCCCCATCGGCATTGCGGTGGCGCTGGAATTCACCGGCCCATTGGCGGTGGTGATCTATGCCTCGCGGCGGGGGCTCGATTTTGTCTGGGTGGTCTGTGCGGTGGTTGGCCTCTTGCTGCTGTTACCGCTGGGGCTGGGCCAGACCGCGCTGGATACCGCCGGAGTGCTGTATGCGTTTGGGGCGGGGGTCTGCTGGGCGCTCTATATCGTCTTCGGTCAGCGGGCCGGCCATCTGCACGGTGGCCAGGTGGCCGCCCTGGGCATGAGCACCGCCGCGCTGGTGGTGCTGCCCTTCGGCCTGGCGCAAGCTGGCAGCGCCTTGTTCAACCCGGCCATCCTGCCCTTGGCGCTGGTGGTGGCGGTGCTCTCCAGCGCACTGCCCTATTCACTGGAGGTGATCGCGCTCAAGCATCTGCCCAAGAAGACGTTTGGCATCCTCCTGAGCCTCGAGCCCGCCATGAGCGCGCTGGCCGGCTTCACCCTGCTGGGCGAGACGCTGACCGCCACCCAATGGCTAGCCATGCTGGCTATCATCACCGCTTCGGTCGGCAGCGCTGCGACCGCCAGACCGAACAGCCCGACGGCACTACTCGAGTAAGAGTGGCCGGCGATCAGTGACCGGGCGTGGATTGCTTGGCGGCCCGCTTGCCACCAGCCAGCAGTAGCGCAGCAAAGCCCAGCACCGGCAGGCTCAGCGCAGCTGCAGCCATATTGCTGGCCCAGCACATCAGCAGGTAGACCAGCAGCAACAGCGCCGCCAGCACACGTGCTTGCCAGACTCCGGCTGGCGAGGGCGCCATACCCGCCCTGCCCCGCAGCAGCACCAGGCCACCGTGCAGCAATAGCGCGGTCAGCATGACCAGCATGGCGGTCGACAGATAGGCTTGCTCCGGCATGTGCCAGAGCGACCAGGCCGCGAGACCCACGAATACGGCGAAGCCCAGGCAGGCGAGGCCTGCCAGGCGCAGGAACCATACGACCAGGGGCGCCGCCGGCACGGGAGATTTGGAATGCTCATTCGTCATGCTTGCTCCAGACCGCAGGTTTGCGGGAGCGGCGACTGTAGGACGAGGGACTTCACCGGGTCAATGCGACATTACCCACACTTAGCGTGCTTTACGGAAAGTGAGGTTGATCCGCTGCGCGCCCAGCAGTGGGTGGGTACCCGCCTTGAGTGCCAATACACCGTGGTAACGCAGCCGCGCCGGACCGCCCCAGACCACGACGTCGCCATGCGCCAGGGCTACCCGTTGTTGCGGGTCGCTACGGCGCAGGCCACCAAACAGAAAAACTGCCGGCAGGCCTAGCGAGACCGACACGATGGGTGCGCCATAGTCACGTTCGTCCTTGTCCTGGTGCAAGGAAAGGCGCGCGCCGACCTCGTAGCGGTTGATCAGGCAAGCGTCCGGTTCAAAGCCTTTGAAACCAGCGCGTTCGGCTGCTTCGCGGGCAAGTTGGCGGAACACCTCGGGCATGGCTGGCCAGCGCCGCCCGCTCAAGGGGTCCTGCGCATCGTAGCGATAGCCGGTCTCATCGCTGACCCAGCCATACAGGCCGCAATTGCTCATGGCCACCGACATGCGGTAGCCGCCTGGGGTGATCAGATGGCGCCATGGGGCCGCAGCAACCACCGTCTCCACTGCAGCCAGCAAGGACTCCACCTGTGGCAGCGCCTGTCCGCGCAATACCAGGGCACCGGGACAGAGTGTCTCCTCCCAGCAGGGTACCTCGTCGGCAAACAGATCGTGGTTCATGCCGGCCTCAAGTCGCGTCGTGCAGGATCACGCCTAGCACATGGCGGCGACCGCTGCGCACGCGGCTCACGCCATGACGCAGCTGCACCCGGTAGGCGCCGCGCGCGCCTTGCTGCGGTCGGGCTTGGACGGCAAAGCAAACCGCATCCCCCTGCTGCAGCGGCACGACCTCCACGCGCGACTGCATGCGCGGCCGCTGCTCGGTGAGTACAAATTCGCCGCCGCTGAAGTCCTTCCCCGGTGCCGACAACAAGACTGCCAGCTGCAGCGGAAAGACTTCCTCTCCATAGAGATCCTGGTGCAGGCAGTTGTAATCCCCCGCACCATACTGCAGCAGCAAGGACGTGGGCCTGAGCTGCCCCGCCGCCTGGCAGCGGGCCAGGTAGTCGGCATAGTCCGGCGGGTAGTGCTTGTCCTCGCCCAGCGCTGCCGCCCAGCGTTGGGCGGTAGGTCGCAGCAACTGATAGGCTGCATGGCGCAGTTCGGCCACCGGCGTGGGCAAGGGATAGGCAAAGTACTGGTATTCGCCGCTGCCAAAGCCATGCCGGGCCATCACCACCCGACTGCGAAAGTGCGCGGGTTCGGCATACAACGCAGCCAAGGCGGCGCACTCCGCCGCGGTGAGCAATGCCGGTAGCACCGCGCAACCATGACGGTCCAGTTCCTGCCCCAGCCAAGCCCCGTTGACTGTAGCCAGGCGCTCGCCCAGGCCGCCATGTGGTGCCAGTGGCGCGGGCGCTGCGGGTGGCTCGACGGCAAGGTCGAACAGATCCTGCGCCATACCGCTCAAGACTGCGACTCCCGCTCCAGCAGGCTACGCTTGCGTTCCACCCCCCAGCGGTAGCCGGAGAGACTACCGTCGCTACGCACCACCCGGTGGCAGGGTATGGCCACCGCCAGCGCGTTGGCGGCACAGGCGCCGGCCACTGCCCGCACAGCGTTGGGCGAGCCGATGCGCGCAGCAATTTCGGCGTAGCTGGCAGTACGGCCCGGCGGGATGTCACGCAGGGCCTGCCAGACGCGCTGCTGGAAGGCGGTACCGCGCACGTCCAGCGGCAGATCCAGCCCCAAGGCTGGCGCTTCGACAAAGCCCACCACCTGCGCCACCAGATCGGCGTAGCCGGCGTCGTCGCCAATCAGCTCGGCACGCGGGAATTGATCCTGCAGGTCCCGCGCCAGTCGCTCCGGGTCATCGCCCAAGAGAATGGCACAGACACCACGCTCGCTCTGCGCCACCAGGATGGCACCCAGCGAACACTGGCCGATGGCGAAATGGATGCGCGCATCCCGCCCACCGGCACGGTAGCGGCTGGGGGTCATGCCCAGAAGCGCCGTGGATTCCTCGTAAAACCGGCCGCCGGAGTTGTAGCCGGCATCGTAGATGACCTCGGTCACCGAACCCCCACGCGCCAGCCCCGCCCGTACCCGCTGGGCACGGTGGGCCACGGCATATTCGCGCGGCGTCAGGCCAGTCACCGTCTTGAAAACCCGGTGGAAGTGGTAGCTGCTGACACCCACCTGCTCAGCCAACCAGGCGAGGCTGGGCAAGGTCTCGGCCGCCTCGATCAGCCGGCAGGCCTCGGTCACCTTGGCGGCATACTGTTCGGTCAGGCTGGGCTGGTCCGGCTTGCAGCGCTTGCAGGGACGAAAACCCGCTGCCTCGGCCTCGGCGCGGGTGCTATGGAAGCGCACATTCTCCGGTCGCGCAGCACGTGCGGCACAAGAGGGGCGACAGTAAACACCGGTGGTCCTGACCGAGTAATAGAAGCTGCCGTCGGCCTTGGCGTCGCGCGCCTGCACCTGCGCCCAGCGCGGGTCGGCCACGGTGGCGGCAGCAAGTTGTTCGGCTTGTGCGGAGGCATTCATGGCATGGATCCTTTCACAACGATGGCGATGGGTGCACTGTAGTGCCCGCTCGCATCGTCCTCACTCCGTCCCTTGCGCTCAAATTCGCGCCCGGGGCAACATGGCGCCAGCAAGATCCGGAGTGCGGCATCGCCCGATTCCGGTTGCGATGAAAACTGATCTTAACGCCAAGTAGTCCAGGCATGCCCGTGATACAACACGCCCATCATCCTTTCGACCCCAGGGCAGCCAGCCAATTCCTGGCCAATCTCGACACCGACTGGGCCCGCCTGGTCGCCCAGGTCGGTCCCTGCCGGCACCAGACCCAGCCCGGCCAGGAACCCTATGAAGCGCTGATGCGCGCAGTCGCCCACCAGCAGCTGCATGGCAAGGCGGCCGAGGCCATTCTGGGCCGCTTGTTGGCCATGCAGCCGGGACAGACCTTCCCGAGCCCGGCTCAGCTGCTGGGCACGGAACCCGAGCAACTGCGTGCCTGCGGCTTCTCACAACGCAAGGTCGAGACGTTGCGCGCCATAGCCATGGGAGCACAAAGCGGATTGATACCCAGCCGCGCCGAGGCGGCCACGCTGGATGACGAGACGCTGATCGAGCGCCTGACCACGCTGCCGGGCATAGGCCGCTGGACCGTTGAGATCCTGCTTATCTACAGCCTGGAGCGGCCCGACATCCTGCCGGTGGACGACTTTGGCGTGCGTGAGGGCTACCGGCATCTCAAGTCCCTGCCCAAGCAGCCCGGCCCACGTGCGCTAGCGCGCATCGCCGAAGCCTGGTCGCCTTACCGCACCGCGGCGGCCTGGTATCTGTGGCGTGTGGTGGAGCAGCCGGACTACCGCCGCGCACCCAAACCAGCGACCTAAACAGGCCCCAGCGGCTTGAGCAAGATCCAGCGGTTGAAACCCGGCACGTAGTCGGGCACCTGGGCCAGCACGGCATAGCCGCGTCGTTGGTAGAGCGCAGCGGTATCGTCCAGCAGGGTATCGAGCAAGGCGGAGTTGGCGCCCGCCTCCTTCGCCGCCTCTTCCAGAGCCGCCAGCAACCGGCTGCCCAAGCCCTGGCCACGCCGGCGCTCTTCGACCCACAGATATTCCACGAACAAGCGTCCCCGCTCCAGGCGCCCGATGGCACCACCCAACAACCGCCCCGCCTGCCGCGCAAAACAGGCCACGGGCCGCGCGTCGTTCCCCGCCAGCGCACGGCCATGGTTGGTCACGCCGGCCTTCACCACCTGCAGCTCCGCCTCGGCCGGCTGCCAGGTCAGTACCAGTGTTGCTTCAGACAAAACCATCCTCCCACCGCCTGCAGGTGCCCAAACACGGCAACAACTGCCAAAAAACCACAGTCACTGACAATTTTTGCGCCATGCCATCAACATAAGCCAAGTGATGGGTTAGGCTTGCGCATTTGCTCGAAAGCCGCCTGCCGTCAAGCCTAGCAGGCTATCGGGACAATATCGCTGTCATACGTACGGGGTATAAACCTCGCGGCGGTGTGCAAACCCATCCCCCAGACGGGGGATGACGCCGTCTGCCGACCAAATATAAGCTTTTGCCTATTAAATAACAGGCAGCATCAGGCCGTCACAAACGGCCGTCACCGTGGCATCTGCCGCAACAGGCGGTGGATAGGGATGCAAAGCAGGGGGCCATTTGAACATTGCACAGGAAGCAGACGAGATAGCCTGGATGCCGGAGGGCGAGCGAGCGGAAGATACCGCGGCCATCCGGCCTTGGAAGATCCTGATCGTCGACGATGACGAGCAGATTCATACGGTTACCCGTCTCAATCTGCGCTCGGTCACCTTCCGCGGTCGGCCGCTGCAGCTCCTGAGTGCCACCACCAGCGCCATGGCCTGCCGCCTGCTGCGTACCGAGCGAGACATCGCGCTGGCGCTGATCGACGTGGTCATGGAAGACGAGCACAGCGGCCTGGAACTCGCCCGCTATGTGCGCGAGACCCTGCAGAACCGCGAGATCCGCCTGGTGCTGCGTACCGGCCAGCCGGGTCAGGCACCCGAGCAGGACGTGATCGTTCAGTTTGAGGTCGACGGCTACCGCGACAAGACCGAGCTGACCGCCAGCAAGCTCTTCAGCTGCGTGATCACCGCACTGCGCACCTATGAGTATGTGACTGCGCTCAACCACCTCAATACCGAGCTGGAAGCACGCGTGGCCATGCGTACCGCCGAGCTGGAACGACTGGCCATGATCGACCCGCTCACCGGCGCCGGCAACCGTCGTCACCTGGAGGCTCGCGCCGAAGCAGAGTGCGCCAACGCACAGCGCAACGGCACCGCGCTGGCGCTGATCACCTTCGATATCGACCATTTCAAACGCATCAACGACACCTGGGGCCACAGTGCCGGTGACGAGGTACTCAAGGCCGTGGTGGAGCTGGCCCGCCAGTACCTGCGCCCGCATGATTTCCTGGCCCGCATCGGTGGCGAGGAGTTCGTTATCCTGCTGCCCGGCGCCGACCTCGCCGCCGCCACCCAGGTAGCCGAGCGTTTGCAGGCAGGCACCGCCAGCATGCAGGTTGCCACCAGCCAGGGAGTGATCCAGCTCACCTCGAGCTTTGGCGTTACCCTCTACCTCGCCGGTGAGCCGCTGCTGGAGGCGCTGGAGCGGGCCGACACCGCGCTCTACCAGGCCAAGCGCAACGGTCGCAACCAGGTCATCAGTACCCTAGACCTGGCCTATGGTTGAGCGCCGGCCGCGGCTGGAAGCCGCGCTACTGGCAACGCTGTTGCTGGCCAGCCCGGTTTGGGCCAAGCCGGTTGACTACCACGCGCTGATCACCCCGGTCTTTACCCATGCCGCGCCTGGTGAGCTGCCCTCACCCAGTGTCATGAGCATGGCGCAGGACACGCAGGGCTTTCTGTGGGTGGGCACGCAGGGTGGGCTGGCCCGCTACGATGGCTACCGCTTCAAATCCTTTCTGGCCCAGCCCGGCGACCCCGACTCGCTCCCGGACGGCAATATCGGCAAGCTGATGGTCGACAGCCGTGGCGTACTCTGGCTGGGAATGATGGCCGGCGGCCTGGTCCGCTACGATGCCCAGACCGAGCGCTTTCACACTTGGCGGCCAGATCAGCTGGGCCGCTACGGCCCCTATAGCGCCACCATCAATGCCCTGCTCGAAACCGATGGCAACCGGCTCTGGCTGGGTGGCAATGCCGGGCTGGAACGATTCATACCCCAGCTGGGCAAGAGCGCACTGGTCGCACTGAAACCGGGCGCACCCCACCAGCCCGAAGTCTATGCACTGCTGCGTGATCGACAGGGCGATCTGTGGGTCGGCGGTACCGACGGCCTCTACCACCAACGCGTCGGCCAGCCCCATTTCGAACGGGTAGTACTTGGCGCCACGGCACAGCGCCCCGCCAACGATAGCGTGTACTCACTCTACCAAGACAATGCCGGCCGGCTCTGGGTGGGCATGCTCGACGCCGTACTGGTCTTGGACACGCACCACCGCCTGCAGGCCGCCTTTGTCTATGGCACGGACGATATGGACAGCCTGGCGCCCGGGCCGCAGCAATCGCTGATCGAAGTACGTCCCGGCGTGATCTGGGCAGGCTCGCGGCAGGCCGGCATGTCCGAGATCGACCTTGAGCAGCAGCGGATACGACGCTTCTCTCCCAACCCCGATGGTGGCGCTGCACCGACAGCCAGTACCGTAACCGGCCTTTTGCGTGACCGCTCCGGTCTGATCTGGGTATCGGGCTTCAATGGCGAGCTGGCTTGGCATAACCCGAAAAGCCAGGGCATACAGACCCTGCCGCTGAACCAACGCAACCTGGGTGTACAGGATGGCAACGCCCTGGCGCTCGCCAGCGAGGCTGACGGTAAGCTGTGGGTGGGCCTCAAGGATGGCAGCCTGCTGAGCATCGCGCCCGGCGGCGCCCTGCCACGGATCAGCCGCAGCCTGCCCAACGGCTCCACCCTCTTCCACCTGGCCCCAGCCGCAGACGGCGGGCTTTGGGTTGGCACTCGCAACGGGCTGTGCAAAGAAGCGCCTGGCACTACCGCGGTCCGCTGCCCGGACAAGCACAGCGTGGCGATGAGTCGGGTGGTCAGGCGTACCGCCGAATCGGCCGACACACTCTGGCTGGGCACTACCGACGGCCTGATCGCCCAGGACAAGCACAGCGGACAGGAACATCTCTACAGCCAGGGCGACGGCGCGGCGGCCATCTCGCACAAGCTGGTACTGGCGCTATTGTTGGATCGCAAAGGCCGGCTCTGGGTAGGCAGTCCGGGGGGGCTGGACTTGATAGACCCTGATGGCAAGGTCAGCGCGCACTACCGGCATGATCCCAGCCTGCCCGACAGCCTGGGGCCCGGCAGCGTGGTCAGCCTGCTGGAAGACAAGCAGGGTCGGCTGTGGGTGGGCGCCACCGGCGGTTCGCTAAACGTGCTGGAGGAAGAATCCGATGGCACGGTGCACATACGCCGCGTGACCGAACAGGACGGCCTGCCGCACAACAATATCTGCGGCCTGGCCCAGGACCCGCAAGGCCAGGTCTGGGCCAGCACGCCCAAGGGGGTGGCGGTAATCGACCCGCGGACCTTCCAGACCACCGGTCTGGGCCGGGCCGACGGCGTGGCCCTCCAGGACTGCTGGGCCGGCTCGGTCACCCAAACCGCGGACGGCACCATCCTGTTCGGCGGAGGGGGTGGGCTGGCGGTGATCAGCCCCGAAGCGAGTTCTCATTGGGACTACGTACCGCCCTTGGCGATCAGTGCCATGACCATCAACCGCCAACCGGTGCCGGAATGGCAGCTGCGCCGCGGCAGCATCGATCTGCCCTCGGGCGGACGGGATCTGTCGGTGGAGTTTGCTGCGCTGGACTTCTCGGCCCCGGAAACACTGCGCTATGCCTATAGGCTGGATGGCTACGACAACGACTGGGTAGAGACCGATGCCTCGCATCGACTCGCCACCTATACCAACCTGGCGCCCCGCAACTACACCCTTTACCTGCGCAGCACCAACCGGCGCGGGGTATGGGGCGAGAGCGTGCAGCTACTGCAGATACGTGCCCTGCCCGCCTGGTACGAAACCTATTGGTTCCGGGGCTTGATGGGTGCCGCTGCGCTGCTGGCCATCCTGCTCGCCGTACAGCTGCGCACCGCCCTCTTGCGGCGGCGCCAGCGGGCTACCGAGGCCATCGTGGCCATACGCACCCGCGAGCTGTCCGAGTCTGCCGCCGTGCTGGAGCAGTTGGGCGCCATCGGCCAGGAAATCACCGCCAGCCTCGACCCGCAGGCAGTATTCAATATCCTTGAGCAGCACATCGGTCAGATGCTGGACGTGAAGGTGCTGACCATCTATCGCATCGAGCCCGGCGAGGCACGCTTGCACCGCATCTACGGCAAGGATGGCAACGAGGCACTGCTCAAGCCTGAATACATAGACCTCGCCGACCCGCACGCCAACAGCGCCCGGGCAGTACGCGAACGGCGCGAGATCCTGATCGAACGACCCGAAGGCACCTTGGCGGCCTCGCACATACCGGGTACCCGTCCCATGTACAGCCTCCTGTTCGCGCCACTCACGGTCGGCGAACATACGCTGGGCGTCATGTCTATCCAGACCGATACCGTCGCGGCTTACGGCGAACGGGAACGACTGATCTTCCGCAGCCTGTGCGCCTTTGGCGCGGTAGCGCTGGATAACGCCAGCGCCTACCACGACCTGGACCAGACCGTGGCCACGCTGCGCGAGACCCAAGCCAAGCTCCTGCAGCAGGAAAAGCTGGCTTCGCTGGGGCAACTGGTGGCTGGGGTGGCGCATGAGATCAATACCCCGCTGGGCGTGGCCGTCGCAGCGGCCTCGCAGCTCGACGGGGAGACCCGCCGCATGCATGCGCTGGCAAGCGAGGGAAAGCTGAAGCGCTCCGAGCTGGACAGTTTTCTGGGCTTGACGCACGAGCTGGCCAACCTGCTGCTCAGTAGCAGCCAGCGGGCCAGTTCCTTGATCCGCAGTTTCAAACAGGTCTCGGCCGACCAGGCCAGCGATGCCCTGCGTGACATCGACCTGCCGCAGTATGTGCGCGAGGTGCTGCGCACCCTGGAGCCCATGCTGCGCCGCTCGGGGGTAAGCGTGCAGGTGGAAGGCATACAGAGCCTCCCTATGCAGTCCTACCCCGGGCCTATCGCCCAAGTGCTGACCAACTTGATCCAGAACGCTCTGCTGCACGCGTTCGAAGGGGTGAACGACCCCTGCCTGACCCTGCGGGTCGAAGCCGGTGCAGCCAACGAGGCGCGGCTGACGGTCAGCGACAACGGCAACGGCATGCCGCCCGAAGTGCGCGACAAGGTCTTTGAACCCTTCTTCACCACCAAGCGCAACCAGGGCGGCACCGGCCTGGGTATGCACATCATCCATAACCTGGTCACCGGCCCTCTGGGCGGCGAAATCCAGGTCGACAGCCGGCTTGGCGAAGGCAGCACGGTACGCATCGTGCTGGCCCGCCAACCCTTGGCCAGCACCCAGCCACTGGCGGCTAGCGCACTCCCGTCCTGAAGCGGTAGCCCTGGTAGCTGAAGATCATGCCTTCGGTAGTGATTTCTTCCAGCCGCAAACCGGCCACCAGACTATCGCCTTCGTGCAGCGGCTTGTTGTTGACGATCACCAGCCTATCCTTGCGCTGGCTTGAATAGCTGTGCACCAGCACCGTCATGGCGGGGATGCCCTGACGGACCGAGGCCGGCAGCGACTCCAGCGGCTGGGCCTCTTCCAAGGCCGGCTTGCTGACAGGTGCCGCCACGACAGGCGCAGGGCTGGTCACGACACTGGGCGGTGGTGCGGCAGGCAAGGGCCGGGCTGGCGCCGGCAGCGGCGCAGCCAAGGATGGTGCGAGCGGAGGCGACGGCTGTGGCGTAGCCGATACGGGCACAGGTGCAGTCGGCACAGCAGCGGCTACCACGGGCGCCGGTGCAGGTTCAGGGGCTACCGCGACGGGCTGCGGCTTGGCAGGGCTGCGCCAGGGCTGCCACCACCCGATCAAGACCCCGGCCACGAGCAGCGACAGCGCCAGCACGCCGTACAGCCAATAGGACGGCCGCGCTGCAGGCGCCGCACTGGCGGCCGGCGTCTGCAAGCCGGGTACCGCGCCACGACGCCGCTCCTGTTCTGCCTTCTGCAGCGCATCGAGGATATAGGACATTACCTGCCCTCCCGCGCCAGACGCGGCGCCGTGTTGTCGCCCAGGCCGGCCAGCCGGACCAGGGTCTGCACTCCAACCTGACCATCCGGCGCCAGGCCCTGTTGCAGCTGGTACTGCTTGAGCCGGCCGCGCAGCACTTCGTCGAACTCCGCCGCCTGGCCAGCGGCCAGGGCCTGACCATCGGCAAACTGCAACTGGCGCGCCAGCCAGTTCACCGCGGCGCCATGGTCGCCCGGGCGCACCTTCTCCACCGCCGCCTCGGGTGCACGCCAGAGCAGGGTATAGCGGCCAGACCAGTGGCTGGCGAGCACGGCCGGCGATACCCGCAGCCGCTCGCCACCGATATCCAGGGTGGCGCCCTGCGTATCCAGCGCCAGCAAGGTGGCCAGAAATTCCTCACCGTCCGAGAGATAGAGCACCACCGGGCGGTCGATCTGTCGCAATTCATCCAGACCACCACGCGCGGTGCGGCAGCGCAAGGACGTGCCGCCACCGCAGGGCGTACCGGCGGTGTAGCTCAGGCCCCATGCCTGGTAGAGGCCAGCATAGGCATAGTCGGCACTTTGCTCACGCGGCAGGCTGGCCGGCCAGGCCAGCGCAGGGGAAGCCGGCATTGCGGTAGCGGATGTCCCGGCAGCGGGCACGGCGGCCGATGGAACGGGCGCCGCCGCTTTGGGCTGCGGCTTGCTCGGTGCGGGCGTCTCCGCTTGGGTGGCGGCAGTCACCTTGCTGGGGTTTTCTTCCACGCGCGGCCACCAGGCCGCCGTCAAGGCCAGCGCCACCACGGCGCTCAGGGCCAGGGTGACGGGCGCCAGCCGGCGCCCCACCGGCTGCGGCTGGCTGCGGCGGACAGGCAGCACTTCACGCGCAGCGCGTTGCAGGGTACGGCGGCTGACCGTCTCGCGGCCTTCGGTGTAGGTACCGAGCAGGGCGCGGTCGCACAACAGGTTCAACAGACGCGGCACACCACCGCTCAGGCGGTACAGGGCGCCGATCAGCCGATCCGGAAAGAGCTTGCGATGGCAACCGGCCACCGCCAGGCGGTGCCGCACATAGCTGGCCACCTCGTCACGGCTCAGGGCGTCCAGGTGGTAGCGGGCCACCACCCGTTGCGCCAGTTGGCGCAAGGAAGGCTGGGCCAGCATCTCGTCCAGCTCGGGTTGGCCGACCAGGATGATCTGCAGGAGCTTGCGGGTATTGGTCTCGAGGTTGGTCAAGAGACGCATCTGCTCGAGCACGTCAGCCGAGAGGTTCTGCGCCTCGTCGATGATCACCACCGCATGGCGCCCCTCGGCATGACCGGCCAGCAGGAAGGCGTTGAGCGCATCCACCAGCACCTTGATGCTATGTGGGCCCGCCGGCAGGGCAATGCGGAACTCGCTACACAGGGTAGCCAGCAGCTCCTCGGCACTGAGCTTGGGGTTGAAGACGTAGGCCAGGTCGCAATTGGCCGGTATCTGCTCCAAAAGGCAGCGGCAGACCGTGGTCTTGCCAGCACCCACCTCGCCGCTCAACAGCACAAAACCGCCTTCGCCACCCAGGCCGTACAGCAGGTGGGCCAGCGCCTCCTGATGGCGCTGGCTCATAAAGAGGTAGCGCGGGTCCGGCGCGATCGAGAAGGGAGCTTCGCTGAGAGCAAAGTGGCTCAGGTACATGAGGGCCCAGTGCGGCACAAAAGGCCTGCATTATCGCCCAATCGCCGCCCGCGTGTAGCACCCTGCCCCGCGATGTGTGCAAAGCAAAACGGCCGGGGGTACCCACTCCCCCGGCCGTTCGCCAACACCGCCCTACCATAGCTGCGATGAACCTGATTGCAGCAAGAACTGTTGGTCGTTCAATGCGCTGACGAGCGCAGCGAGGTTCCCCGCCGGCGGGCGGGGCGGAGGGGCAGGGACTCAATCAGGCGTAAGCCGCTGCCTCAGTACTCGCCAACCGTGAGCGCACGGGTTTCCCGGGCGCCCGAACTACCCCTTCACATTACGCTTTCGTATATCGAGCGGCAGGCTTGCTCACCGACAGCTTGGGTGCCAGTGCCAGGCGCGCTTGCAGGTAGTTGTCCCAGTCGGCGATCTCCTGCAGCGGCGGGATGGTGATGACTTCACCTTGATCGAGGCCGACCAGGGCGGCGTTCACCATATCGTCCACGCCCATCACCATGCCGGCCGGCAGGGTGTCCACATCGGTACCCGAGCGTTCCCAGATCTCGGTGCGGGTGGCGCCCGGCAGCACGGCCTGTACGCGCACGCCCAGCGGCGAGAGATCGCGCTGCAGCGCGTGGGTCATATTGAGCACAAAGGCCTTGGTGCCGCTGTAAACGCCGTCGAACAGCTCGGGCGCCAAGGCCAGCACCGAGGCGACATTGATCAGGGTGCCCTGCTTCTTGGCGGCAAACGTGGCCGCAGCGGCACTGGCGAGACGCATCACCGCCACGATGTTCAGCTGCAGCATGGTGTCGTACTGCTCCACATCGCCACCCACAAAGCTACCGCCCACACTCATGCCGGCATTGTTGAGCAGAAGGCTGATGCCGGCGTCCTCACGCAGGCGGCTCTCTACCTTGGCCAGGTCGGCGCGCTTGGTCAGATCGGCCTTGATCACTTCAATTTGCACGCCGGTCTCGGCGCGCAGGCGCTGGGCCAGGGCCTGCAGGCGGTTTTCGTCGCGGGCCACCAGGATCAGGTCGTAGCCACGCTTGGCGAGGCGGTCTGCGTAGACGGCACCGATGCCGGTGGATGCGCCGGTGATCAGTGCCTTGCCGAGGTTCTGGGTTTGCGTCGTCATGGTCATGCTCCTTGATAGAGGTGTGGTTTCGATCCGGCCGCTGCAGCCTGGGAGGGCTGACTGCTATCCGATCAATTAGATTACGTTCGTAATGCTTGAGTAAATTATATGATGATCGTAATTTAATAGGTCAAGCGATTTCCTGAACCATCGACGAAGTGGCGACGAACGGTAGGTGGTAAGCGAGGCAGCAGGGCGGGCCAGCTACAAGGCTGGCCCGCCCTGGGGCTTAGCGCTGAGCAGAGACGAGGTAGGTCAGGCTGGCGCCGCCATCCCAGTAACCATCGGTAGCGAGCAGCGCCGCCAAGCGGGCATGCCGCTCCGGTCGCTCGTCGGTATAGCGGCGGACGAAGTCGGCGTCCTCGACGCCGAGGTACGGCAGCCAGCGTGCCACCTGGCTATCCCATAGCGCATTGCGCTCGGGCGTCAGCCAATCGTGCAGCTCCATACGGTTGGCTTGCGACTCGGGGTCGCTTGTACCCGGTAAAAGCGGTCCGGCCTTGTCCGAGAGATGGCTGTGAATCTGGTCAAAGCCCGCCCTACTAAAGAGCCAGGCCAATTGATCGCCGAGCGAGGAGTCGCCCTCCCCAGCCAGCCGTTTGCCGGCCTCACACAAAAGGCGGTAGCGGAAGGCATCCAGCCGTTCAGCCGGGCTCAGGTCGAACTCTGCCGCGGTAAAGGCTGCGGCATTGGCCAGATTGCTCGGTTCAGCACAGATCACCCAGCCGCCGGGCCGTACTACGCGGCGCATCTCGCGCAGCGCAGCCAGCGGGTCGGGCAGATGGATCAGTACCGTCTGGCAGGTCACCACATCAAAGCTCGCGTCCGCATAGGGCAGCGCCGTGGCCTCCCCCTGCGCCAGCGTGAGGGTGGCGCCATAGGCGGCGAAGTAACGAAACAGGCCGGGCTCGCCGGCCGCCCACTTGGGGTCGCGATCAAGGCCGGTGACGGCCATCCCCGCGGGCAAGTGAGGTAGCAGCGCGCGGCTCCAGTGGCACTGGCCACAGCCCACATCGAGCAGGCTGCGACAGTCAGCCAGACTCCAGCGGCGGGCCATCAGGGCAAGGAAGTCAGCGTTCCACCAATAGTCGCGGTAGGCGCCGAAGTATTCCTCGGAATGGGCAAGGTCGGTATGCGCCGCGGGCTGCGGCGTTGGCAGATAGGTCATGTCGATATCCTGTTGCGTAACAAGCAAGCGTGAAAAGACAAACCCTCCCAGGCGGGAGCGGTCGGTCGGACGTTTACGTGTCGAACAGGGTTTACATCGGCATGGCCAACTCAATTGATGGAGCGGCCATCTTAGCGGCTCGTCATCGACTTGCAAACCGCTCGCTTGCTGAGGGTTTGTACGGCGCGGGCCGGCTGCCGAGCTGTAGTAGAATGATGCTTGTACGGTCGTCCAATACCCGTACCCGCCGAGCCACGGCAGCCTGCTTACATTTGTTTACCAAACGAATACCGCGCAGTTACAGGGGCGTGCTTATATCGCGCCTCGCCACCCGCCGTACCTGGACTACATGCCTTGAACTGCACCACCCTGGAATCGCTGCGCCGTGTTGTCGAAGAGGCGCCTACTACCCGCTTTGTCGAAGTCAGCCCCGAGCTCTACGCCACCCTGCAAGATGCCGACCTGCTCGATGACACCAGCCACGGTGGCGTGACCACCCTGCTGCGTGACACCGGCATCGAGATCGTGGTGGCCGGCGCCCTGCCCGGTACCGATCCGCTGGGCTTGCCCAGCCATGTGCCGACCTTTCCTGAGTGGCTGGTCTACCGCCCCCGCGCCATGGCCACCGCCTGCCTCCTGGAGGCCGGCCTTGCTGCCGCCGCCATACGCCACGGCTATGCGCCCGACCATATCGGCGTCGATGGCATGTACGGTCAATACCGTGGCAATTCCCGCCTGCGGCATGAGAGCACGCATCGTCGCGACATCGCCTGCGCCACCCTGGCCATGGCCATGTACTGGCAGCAGCACCATGGTCTTTACGATGAGCACGGCCGGGCACTGGACAAGGATTTTCTGCACGCCGCCGTGCTGGGCGGCGAACATCTGCGCGAGCAGGAGATCTTCTGGGAAGGCGACCCCATGGGGCAGTACTTCTCGCCGCTGATGCGCGACACCATCCTGCTGGCCCACGCCGAGAAGCTGAGCGAGCAGTTGGCCGAGCGCATGCCCATGGTCCAGGCGCTCACCCGTGCCTTGTGGCAAAGCCAGACCCCGCTGCTGCCGCCGCGACTGGCGCGCGAAGCCATCATCGAGGCCGTGCGCCCCTTGCTGGCGCAGGATCATCCGCTAATCAAGCAGAGCGAGCCCGATGTCTTTGACCTTTGGGCAGCACAAAGCGCAGCCGAGACCTGGGCGGCACCCGCCCAGGATGTGGTACCCGAACAGCCAGCCGCCATCGCGGTACGGCCGGAGGAAGTCGCCTCCGGAGCCACCGCCAGCAGCGGCCTGCTGGCCCGGTTGCGTAAAGCGCTAGGTCGTTAGGCCTACCGGCCGCGCGCCCGCTCGAACTCGGCGGCCCGCTCACGTATCAGCCGCCAGACCGTCTCGGCCGCCGCTGAGAGCGAGCGGTTCTTGCGCTTGACCAGCATCACGGTGCGATTGACCGCCGGCACCAGAGGCCGCGCCACCAGGGCCTCATGGTCCGGTAGCGGCAGGGCCAGTGCCGGCAGCACACTCACCCCTACCCCGGCTGCAACCATCTTGAAAGCGGTCGTGGAGTGCCCCACCTCCTGCGCCACCCTGTATTGCACCCCTTGCGCCGCCAAGGCTCGGTCGATCAAGGGCCGGCTGCCCGAGGCATAGTCCAGTAGTACCAGGGCCTCACCACTCAGTGCCTGCCAATCGACCGTCGCCCGCCGGGCCAGTGGATGATCTGCGGCACACACCAACAAGAAGGGCTCGACCAGGATAGGTTCGCACTCAAGCTCGCTAGGCGCCATCGGCTCGATGATCACGCCGAAGTCCACTTCACCGCCCTGTACCCCAGCCAACACCAAGCGCTGTACCTGATCATGCAGCGCAATCTCGATCTCGGGGTACTGCTGGCCGCACTGCACAATGCATTGCGGCATCAGGTTGGCCGATATGGTCGGGCTGGTCGCGATCCTTACCCTGCCACGTAAACCTTCATTGAGATGCAGTGAGTCGAACAGTGCCTGTTCGAGTTCCGAAAGACTGCGGCCGACCGAGGCCGCCACCCGCTTGCCAGCCTCGGTCAGCACCACCTCGCGGGTGGTACGGTCCAGGAGCTTGAAGCCCAGTTCCGCTTCCAGCTGCCGTACGCTGCGGCTGACGGCGGGCTGGGTCAGCGCCAGCGCCTCGGCCGCCCGGCTGAAGTGCCGGTGCTGCGCCACCGCCAGAAAGGCCTTGAGCTGCTGGAAGGTGATATTCATAACAAATTCACATAGATTGATAATACCGATGAATTTGTATTCTATATGAGCCTGGGGTTCAATCCAGTCCAAAGGGTAGTCACAGCCAGCCCATCCATCGGACCTACCATGCCCCGCTCCCGCCTGCTTCCCGACAACTTCACCCTGGCCCTCCTGGCCACCGTGCTGCTGGCCAGCCTGCTGCCCTGCCATGGCTGGGGTGCCAGCGCCTTCAATGTGATCACCAATCTCGCGGTGGGGGTGCTGTTCTTTCTGCACGGCGCCAAGCTCTCGCGCGAGGCTGTCATAGCTGGCGCCACCCACTGGCGCCTGCACCTGACCGTGCTGGCCGCCACTTTCGCCCTGTTCCCCCTGCTGGGACTGGCACTACGGCCGCTGCTTACACCGCTGGTCACGCCCGACCTCTACCTGGGCATTCTGTTCCTGTGCGTACTGCCCTCCACGGTGCAGTCCTCCATCGCCTTCACCGCCATGGCACGCGGCAATGTACCGGCCGCCATCTGCAGTGCGTCGGCTTCAAACCTCTTGGGCATCTTTCTCACCCCGCTCCTGGTGGGCCTGCTGTTCCGCGCCAATGGCGGAGCTGGCGACAACCAAGGGGCGGTGCTGAATATCGTGCTGCAGCTGCTGCTGCCCTTTGTGGCCGGCCAGATCGCCCGCCGCTGGATAGGTGGCTGGGTAGACAAGCACCTGGCCCTGCTCAAATTCGTGGACCAGGGTTCCATCCTCCTGGTGGTCTACACCGCCTTCAGCGCGGCGGTCATGCAGGGCCTGTGGCAGCAACTGGGTGCGGGTGCCTTGCTGGGCCTGCTGCTGGTCAATGCCATCCTGCTGGGCTTGATCCTGCTGCTCACCCGCTCGGCCAGCCACTGGCTGGGCTTTAACCGTGAGGACGAGATCACCATCGTGTTCTGTGGCTCCAAGAAGAGCCTGGCGAGCGGTGTACCCATGGCCAAGGTGATCTTCGCCGGCCACCCCATAGGTATGATCGTGCTGCCCCTGATGCTCTTCCACCAGCTACAGCTCATGGTCTGCGCCGTGCTCGCACAGCGGTATGCGCGTAACCAACAAGCCCGCTAGTTAGTCCCGGCCTGCATGAGCAGCCGCTGGGCATGCTCGCGTAGCGCTTCATTCAACGCAGGTGGCGATAGCACGGTGACCGGGAAGGGCAACTGCGCCAGCTGCCGCGCCATCCAGCTGAGCGTCTCGGCCTGGCTATGCAGCACCACGCCAGCCTCGGTCGCTTCCAGCAGGCCCAACGCGCTGTAGACCTCCCGCCGTGCCTCATCCAGGGTGGCGTGCAGCAGCACCTTGATCGCATGGGCGCGCGGCAAGGTCGCTTCCGATTCTGCCAGGTAAGCCAGGGCGTCAAAGTCCTGCGGGCGCAGAAAGCTCGCGGGTACCGGCTTGACCGAGACGATGCGATCGAGCCGGAAGGAGCGCAGGTCACGCCGCAGGTGGCAATGGCCGACCACATACCAACGGCCACTGCGGAACACCAGCCCATAGGGATCGAAGTCCCGCTCGCTGTCGGCCTGCCCGGCCGCACGGTAGTGCAGGTGCACCCTTTGCTGTGCCTGCGCTGCCGCGCTCAACACCACCAGGGCCTCATTGTCCTCGCTAGGTCCGGCTTGCGAGAGATCCAGCCGCACCGTCTCCCCCACCGCCCTGACCTGGGCTCTTAACTGGGGCGGCAATACCCGTTCCAGCTTGGCGGCGGCGCTGCTCACCGCCGGCGCCGCCTCCGCCAGGCCCAGACTACGGGCCGCCAGCAGGCCCAGCGCCAGAGCCAGCGCTTCTTCATTGCTGAACAGCATGGGCGGCAGCTTGTAGCCGTGCATCAAGCGGTAGCCACCATCCCGCCCCCGCTCGGCCACGACCGGTATGCCCATTTCCTCCAGTTGCGCCATGTCCCGCCGCAGGGTGCGCGGGTCTATCTCCAGGCGGCGCGCCAGTTCACTGCCGGCGACCAGTCCGTGGGTCTGCAGGATCTCGAGCAAGGCCAGTAAGCGGTGGGTCGGTTTTGCCATGCCGTCACTGTAATACCAAATCAGGGCGGTTTCTGCCCTATATGCACCGTAGATTGCTCCCAACCGCCGCGGAACGGCACAGACCACACAGAGGAGCAAGACCATGGACCAGGCCAATCTCTGGCTTTATTTCGTACTGGTATTCGGCGTGATCGTGCTACCCGGCATGGACATGGCCTTTGTCATGGGTAGCGCCATGACCGGCGGGCGCCGCACCGGCCTCGCCGCAGTGGCCGGCATCATGGCCGGCGGGGTCTGCCATATGGTCATGGGCGCGCTCGGCGTAGGCCTCTTGCTGAGCCTGCTACCCGGAGCCTTCGTGCTCATGCTGTGCCTGGGTGCCGGTTATATGGCCTGGATAGGCTGGTCGCTGATCCAGAGCGCCAGCGTGGTGCTACCGGTCGCCGCCAACGCTGCCCGCACCCCCTTGGCAAGCTTTCGCCGCGCCGTCCTGACCAGCCTGCTCAACCCCAAGGCCTACCTCTTCATGCTGGCCATCTTTCCGCAGTTCATCCGGCCCCATGGGGCGCCGGTCTGGGCGCAGGCCTCGGTACTCAGCGTCATCACCGCCGCCACCCAGTTCGCCGTCTACGGTGCCCTCGCCATCCTCGCCGCCCAGGTACGCGGCTGGCTGCAGACCGCGCCGCGCGCCAATACCGCCATCGCCCGCATGGTCGGGGCGGTACTTATCCTCGCTGCCGGCTGGACGGTCTGCGATGGCCTGCAACGATTCACCCCACCCCAACAAGGAGCAGCACATCATGAATGGCAAGACACTCCCCGACGGCTCGCGCGACTTTGATTTCCTGATGGGCGAATGGCGTATCCGCAACCGCAAGCGCAAGAACTACTGGACCGATGAGGCCGAGTGGGAAGAATTCGAGGCCAGCATGGCGGCCCACCCGCTGCCGGGCGGCATAGGCAATTACGACAGTTTCGAATCGCCCGGCTGGCGACCCGGCTTCACCGGCATGTCGCTCAGGGTCTACAGCCCCGTCACCCGGCTGTGGAGCATCTACTGGCTCAGCAACCGCGATGGCGGGCTGGACCCGCAGACCGGCTCGCTCCTGCCGCCCGTGGTTGGCAGCTTTATCGACGGGGTCGGTATTTTCGAGGGCGACGACGAACTGGAAGGCCACGCCATCCGGGTCCGCTATACCTGGACCCAGTCCGGCCCAGGCAGCGCCAGCTGGCAGCAAGCCTTCTCGCGCGATGGCGGCCAGAGCTGGGCCACCAACTGGCGCATGGACATGCAGCGGGTCAAAGCCGCGGTCGAAGTCTGAAACAAAGTGGCCCCGCCTGGGGCCACCTGTTTCAGCGCAACGGTGCTTACTTCCCGACCAAGGCAGCCAGCGCCGCCTTTACCCCGTTACCGTAGGCCGGGTCGGCCTTGCCGCAGGCAAGGATATGCCGCTCCTGTACCTCGCGCGAGGCGCCGCCCAGCGAGCGGGCCGTATTATCGAACAGTACCTGCTGCTGCGCCGGTGTCATCAGACGGAACAGCGCACCGGGTTGCGAGTAGTGGTCGTCGTCCTGTGGGTGATTGGTCGCCAGCCCCTCTAGCGCCAGCGGCGGTTCGCGGAAGTCCGGCTGGTCGGCCCATTCGCCCTGGCCGTTGGGCTGGTAGCCGATGGTGGCGCCGGCATTGCCGTCCACCCGCATGGCACCGTCACGGTGATAGCTATGGAAGGGGCAGCGCGGGGCATTCACCGGAATGGATGCATGGTTCACGCCCAGGCGGTAGCGCTGCGCATCGCCATAGGAGAACAGCCGTCCCTGCAGCATCTTGTCCGGCGAGAAGCCGATGCCGGGCACGATATTGGCCGGGTTGAAGGCCACCTGCTCAGTCTCGGCAAAGTAGTTGTCCGGGTTGCGGTTGAGCTCCAGCACACCCACTTCGATCAGCGGGTAATCCTGGTGCGGCCAGACCTTGGAGAGGTCGAAGGGGTTGTAGCGGTAGCCGGCCGCCTCCCGCTCCGGCATGACCTGTATGAACAGCTTCCAGCGCGGAAAGTCGCCGCGTTCGATGCTCTCAAAGAGGTCGCGCAGATCGCTCTCGCGATCCTTGCCGATCACCGCCTCGGCCTCGGCATCGCTGAGGTTGGCAATACCCTGCTGGGTCTTGAGGTGGAACTTGACCCAGAAGCGCTCATTGGCGGCATTGATAAAGCTGAAGGTATGGCTGCCAAAGCCGTGCATATGGCGGTAACTGCGCGGAATACCGCGCTCGCTCATCACGATGGTGATCTGATGCAGCGCCTCGGGCAGCAGAGTCCAGAAGTCCCAGTTGCTCTGCGCGCTGCGCAGGCCGCTGCGTGGATCGCGCTTGACCGCATGGTTGAGATCCGGGAAGCGCAGCGAGTCACGCAGGAAGAACACCGGGGTGTTGTTGCCTACTAGGTCCCAGTTGCCTTCCTCGGTATAGAACTTGACCGCAAAGCCGCGGATATCGCGCTCGGCATCGGCCGCGCCACGCTCACCGGCCACGGTCGAGAAACGCACGAACAGATCGGTCTGCTTACCAATCTGCGAGAACAGCTTGGCGCGGGTATAGCGTGTGATGTCGTGGGTGACCGTGAACTTGCCGTAGGCACCGGCTCCCTTGGCGTGCATGCGCCGCTCGGGGATCACCTCGCGGTCGAAGTGGGCCAGCTTTTCCAGGAACCAGACGTCCTGCAGCAGTACCGGGCCGCGCGGGCCGGCTGTCTGGATATTGGTATTGTCGGCGACGGGTGCGCCAAAGGCGGTAGTCAGTTGTTTCATACGGGGCTCCTGGGACGGGAAGGTCTTGTTGGTATTGGTCACGCTGGATGTTCCAGCGGCACCCCAGCAGCCTACGTCGGCGCAGGACAAACCGAATCCCGCCATCTGGCAGCTTGCCACTCACTCTTTGGAGGTAGCCGACCTACCCCGCACGCAGCCGACAGCCGCAGCCCCTCTCGCCGAAAGCCCTGTCTATAGTTCACTGACCGGTCGGACAATGCGCCGACCTCTGAGGGCTCGGGCAGGCCTATGCTGCGGCGTATCCGTCAACAGCTGTTCGCTACACGAAACGTGCCGGTCAGCCTGGACCAGTGGCGCGAACGGGTGCTGTCCAACGTCCTGCTCACCGTGTTGGTGCTTGGCACCGGCGCAGCGCTGCCCAATATCGTCTACGCGCTGCAGCAAGGGCTGTGGTCCTTGCTGCTGACCGATGTCATTGCCCTGGCCTGGATTGGAGTACTGTGGCGCCGCCGTACCCTGGCCTACCGCACCCGCGCAGCCCACTTCCTGGCCGTGCTGTACCTGATCGGGCTAAGCCTTTTGTTCAGCGTCGGCCCGGTCAGCCAGATCTACCTCCTGGCCAGCCCGGTCATGGCCGCCCTGTTGCTGGGTCTGCGGGCCGGCTGGGTCACTTTGGCCCTGACCTGCCTCACCCTGCCACTGGTCGGCTACCTGGCCGACCTGCCGCTGCACGTTGGTGGCTTTAATGGCAGTCCGGCGCTCAAGTGGCTGGCGGTGGCCATCAACTTCGGCTTGGTCAGCGTCATCCTCACCGTCTCGGCCGCCGTGTTGCTGGAGGGGCTACGGCTGACCCTGGCCGGACGCGATGCCGCAGCCCGTTCGCTGGAAGCCGAGCAGGCCTTGCTGCACCAGGCCAACGAGGCCCTGCGGCTGACCGATGCTGCGGTATCCCACCTCAACGACATCGTGGTCATCACCGCCGCCGAGCCGGTGGACGAGCCAGGCCCAACCATCGTCTTCGTCAACCACGCCTTCGAGCAGCGTACCGGCTACCAGCGTGAAGAAGCCTTGGGCCAGACCCTAAAGCTCCTGGAGGGGCCGCTGACCAACCGCGAGGAGATCGAGCGCATCCGGAGCCAGCTGCGCTTGCCAGTCCCGGTACGGGCTGAGGTGGTCGCCTATCGCAAGGATGGCAGCGCTTTCTGGCTGGAGCTGGACATCACCCCCATCTTTGGAGCCGATGGCCGTTGCAGCAACTTCGTGATGATCCAGCGCGACATTACCGAACGTAAAAAGGCCGAGGAGGATATCCACCGCCTGGCCTACTACGACGTGCTGACCGGCCTCCCCAACCGTCGCCTGCTGATGGACAGGTTGGCGCAGGCCTTGGCCGCCGGGCGCCGCAAACGCTGCGTCGGTGCCGTCATGTATCTGGACCTGGACCACTTCAAGCACGTCAACGACGCGCGTGGCCACGGCGTGGGCGACAGCCTCTTGCGGGCGGTGGCGGAGCGGCTGGCCGAGCTTCTGCGTACCGAAGATACGGTGGCCCGCCTGGGTGGCGACGAATTCGTGGTTCTGGTCCCCCAGCTGGCCGAGGAGTTGGAGCAAGCCGCGGTCGCCGCCATGGCCATCGCCGAGAAGATCCGCACCGCCCTGACCCGCCCCTTCCAGATCCACGGCCAGCGCCACCACACTGGCGCCAGCATAGGCATCACCCTGTTCCCGCGCGAGGGGCAGACCGGCGAGCAACTATTGGGCGAGGCCGACATGGCCATGTACCGGGCCAAGGTGGGCGGTCGCAACCGCATCGCCTACTTCGAGGCAGCCATGCAGACCGAGATCGAGGAGCGGCTGGGCATACAGCACCAATTGGAGCGGGCACTGGGCGGGCACGAACTGCAGATGTATCTGCAGCCCCAGGTCGACCGTGGCGGACGTACCATCGGCGCCGAGATGCTGATGCGCTGGCACCACCCGGAACGGGGCTTTATCTCCCCGGCGACCTTTATCCCCATTGCCGAAGATACCGGTTTGATCCTGCGTCTGGGCCACTGGGCGCTACAGGAGGGCTGCCGCAGCATCGTGCGGCTGGTCGAGCGGGGGCACGCCTTGCCGCTGTCGGTCAATGTCAGCCCGCAGCAATTCCACGAACCGGACTTTGTCGAGCGGCTGCGCGGCGTGCTGGCAGAGACCGGGGCGCCTGCCAGCCTGCTGGTGCTCGAGGTGACTGAGGGTCTCTTGATCCGTGACCTGCACGACACCATACGCAAGATGTGCACGCTGGCCGAGCTGGGCATACGCTTTTCGATCGACGACTTCGGTACCGGTTACTCCAGCCTCGCCTATCTCAAGCGCCTGCCACTGCAGGAGCTCAAGATAGATCGCAGCTTTGTGCAGGACACACCGGGCAATGCTTCGGACACCGCCATCGTGGAGCTGATCATCGCCACCGCCAAGCACCTGGGCCTACGGGTGGTGGCGGAAGGCGTGGAGAGACCGGAACAGGCAGATTTCCTGGCCCAGCATGGTTGCGATGCCATGCAGGGCTTTCTGTTTGCCCGCCCCATGCCGGTGGAGGAGTGGCTGCGAGCCTGTACACAGGGAACAGGTGCTTAGTTCGAGAGCAGCCTGAAAGAGAGCCGAGGCGCAGTCCGCTTGGGCACGGCGGCCGGCGGCGCGGGTGCAGCGGCCGGCTCGGCAGCGGGTGGCGACGGCACATCCGACGACTGCCAGCCGCCGATACGCTTACGTGCCGCGCCCGGCAACAAGGCCATGCCTTCTTCCTGGCTGATCAAGCGCGGGTCGCGCAAGGGCGCGGCCTTGCAACCCGCCAATGGCTTATTGGGGCCGCTGACCAGCTCCGCACCGGCAGGACAGGCACCGCACTCGGCCAGGAAAGTGCGCTCGAAGGCATAGCAAACCGTCTGCTCAGCCCAGGCCGATTGCGCCACCGCCAGCAGCAAGCCGGCACAGGGCCAAACCTTAGACAACTTAAGCATTGATCACCACCGGGCCACCCTTGGTCAACGCCCGCTGGTAGCCCGGACGGGCGGCCATGCGGTCACGATAGGCTTGCAGCCTGGGGTAGGCTGTCGCCCCATCGGCTCGCGACAGGGCTGCTTCGATGGCGAAACTCATCTGGAAGTCGGCCAGGCTCAGTTGCTCACCGGCAAACCAATGGTGGCTGGCAAGGTGCTGCTCGATAAAGGCCAGCGCGGTACTGAGATTGGGATCGACCAGCTTGGCCTGCACCTGGGCGCACAGCTTGCGGGCAATGGGTCGGACAAAGAAGGGCATGGGCTGGCGCGGAATACTCTGGAATACGAGCTTGAGCAGCAGCCAGTTCATCAGCGAGCCCTCAGCATAGTGCAGCCAGAATCGGCACTGCCGGTAGGCGGCCGAACCGCGCTCTGGCAGCAGCTGCGCCAAATCGCCCTGGGCGCGGTCGCCATAGGTTTCGGCTAGGTACTCCAGGATCGCGCCGGATTCGGCCACGGTAACCGCACCGTCGGTGATCACCGGCGATTTGCCCAGCGGATGGATCGCCTTCAGTTCGGGCGGAGCCAGCATGGTCCGCTTGTCGCGCTTGTAATGGACGATCTCGTAAGGCACATCCAGCTCTTCCAGCAGCCAGAGCACGCGCTGCGAGCGGGAGGTATCGAGATGGTGGACCTGAAGCATGGCTTGGACCTGGCTTGAGTATGAACAATCGCCCATTTACCGCCAGGCCCTGCCTAATTGCAAGTGCTATTGCACTATACGCAGCTTACCCAGCGCCGCCTGGTTCAAGAGCGCGCGGCGCTTGCGGCGGTTGGGTCGCAACCGGTAGATATGCCGCCGCAGCTGGGCCGCCGCAGCCGGCTGGCTGAGCTGCCAGCTTTCCACTTCTTCCCAAGGGATAGGTCGGTCTATGGTGATAGGAAGGCGGATCGAATGATTGCCGAAGATTTCGCGCGCCAGCAGCAGCATGGCCATGGGCTTGTAGAGCATGGACCAGGCATAGAAGCCCAGCGAATTGCGCCCGTCGATATGCACCGGCAGGATAGGTGCGCGGGCGCGGGCAGCAACGCGCAGAAAGCCGGTGCGCCACATGCCGTCGCGTATACCGCGCGGCGTAGCGCGCGAGACCTCGCCACTGGGAAAGATGATGACCACCTCGCCACGAGCCAATGCAGCATCAATACCGTCGACATTGCTGCGATTGGAACGGCCGCTCAGATTATCGACCGGCAGGAGGATGTCGCGTGCCGGACCGAACTGCAGCAGCACGTCGCTGACCACCATGCGCACGTCGGGCCGCACCTGGCTGACCAGCTGGATCAGGGCGGAACCATCCAGCGCACCCAGGGGGTGGTTGGCGACGATCACCACCGGCCCGTTGGCTGGAATGTGCTCATGACCCAATACGCCGTAGCGGACATTGAGGTATTCGATGATGCAGTCGTTGAAGTCCAGCCCACTATGCCCATCGGCAAAGCGCATAAAGTCGTTGATGCGGCGTTCGCACAACAAGAGCCGCAGCAAACCGACCACCGCCTTCCTGAACAAGAGCGGCTTGCGGTCGAAGGCAGGAAAGCGCTCGCTGAGCATTTGGGCCACGGAGATCATATCGGGCTCGTTCCGGATACAGGGTGGCGGATGGTCATGGCGCCCTACTCTAGCCACCGAAAAAGACCGGAATATTTCAACTACAAGGCGGCGACGGACGGTGATTTACGCAACCGGATCGGCCGCTTTGGTGAAGATGGCTTGCCAACTTGCCCGCCATCCGGAAAATCGCCCGCTAAGAAAAGTTCAAGCCAGCTTAAAACTAAGTAGCGCCTTACATGGAGACCATCATGGCTGAAACCCTGTTGACCATCGGCAACTTCGCCAAGCGCGCCGGCGTGGCGGCCAGTGCCCTACGCTTCTACGAGGACGAAGGCCTGATACGCAGCACCCGCACCGCTGGCGGACAACGCCAGTACGCGCAAGAGACGCTACGCCGGGTAGGCTTTATCCGCGTGGCGCAGGGACTGGGGCTCAGCCTTGCCGACATCCGCGCCGCACTCGACACCCTGCCCGAACAGCGCACACCGACCAAGTCCGACTGGGAAAAGCTGTCGCGCTCCTGGCGGCCATTGATCCAGGCCCGCATCGATGCGCTGACCGCCCTGCGCGATCAGCTCAATTCCTGTATTGGTTGCGGCTGCCTTTCGCTGAAGACCTGCAAGCTCTATAACCCTGGCGATATTGCCCAGCAATACGGCAGCGGCCCACGCTACCTGCTGGGGGACCGCCCCGATGGCCCGGTCAGCGTCGAAGCGGCTCCGCCGGCCACGCCAGCCGCCGAACCCAAGGCTACAGCGCCCGCCAAGGGCAAGGCGCACCGCATCTGGCCCTGAGGTAGGTGACGGGCCGGGCTAGACCTGGCCCACGCCCAAGCAACCCACCACGGCGCCGCCCGCCAACAACCAGAGGGGGTGCAGACTGCTGCGCCAGGCGAGCACCGCGCAGGCGGCGGTAATGCCCCAGAGCACCGGCTGCAGCCCATTGGCAGCCTGGCAGATCAGGATGGCACTGGATGCCACGAGGCCAGCGGTCACCGGTACCAAGGCTGCCTGCACTTTGCGCCGCCAGGGGCGATCCTTGAAACGCTCCCAGCCATGCATCACCAGCATGGTGAGCAGGGAGGAAGGGCCGAACTTGGCCAAGGAACTGACCAACACGCCCGGCCAGCCGGCCACATGCCAGCCCACCAGGGTAACCACCATCATATTGGGGCCAGGCGCCGCCTGAGCCAGCGCGAACAGCGCGCTGAACTCGGCCGAGCTCATCCAGTGGTGTACTTCCACCACCTGCCGGTGCATCTCGGGCAAGATGGTGTTGCCGCCGCCAAAGGCCAGTAGCGAGAGCTGCCCGAACAAAAGGGCCATGGTCCACAAGGTGTCGGTCATGGCTCGCTCCGGTAGGCAATAAAGACACTGAGGCCAGTCAGCGCCAGCATGGCCGGCAGCAGTGGTACTCGCAGTACCGCGATCAATACGCAGCCCAGCGCCGCTACCAGCATGGCGGCAGGCCGGCCACGCAGTGGCAGTATCATCTTCAGCGCCATGGCCACCAAAAGGCCGGCCGCGGCGGCAGCGAGGCCGGTGAACAGATGTCTGACCCGGGGGTCCTCATGAGTGTGCTGGTACAGCACGCCCAGGCCGATCACCACCAAGGAAGGGCCACCGATCAGGCCCAGCAACGCTGCCAAGGCACCCAAGGGGCCGCGAAAGCGCATGCCGACCGCCACCGAGAGGTTGATCACATTGCCGCCGGGCAGGAACTGGCAAAGCCCAAGCAACTCAGAGAACTCCTCTGCACTCAGCCAACGCCGCTGCTCCACCAGGCTACGGCGAACCAGCGGCAACACCCCTCCGAAGGCCGACAGCCCGAGGACCAGAAAGCCAAGGAAGAGTTGACGCAGGGAAGGCGCTGCGGGCGAGGGTGGCGTGGCGCTAGATTCGGACATGGCAACGATCCGGCAGGAGGCAGGCTGGTATTGTACGCCGCCACCGTGCCCCAGGGTTTGTGCGGTCTAGTATGGAACAGACGTCGCAGCGCGATGCGCGCGACCGGAACAGGTCGTTTGCAGGAGGAATATGCATGTCATGTCACAAGAGAAACTGGTGGTTGCCCTGTCTGAGTACGCTAGCCGCCGTAACGGCACAGGCCGGGCCGGACCTGCTGACCGGGGTGCTCGACACTCCCGGTAGTGCCGGCCTGGGGTTGGTTGCAAGAGTCGAACAGACCCCCTATGTGGGCAGCGGTGTGCGCTACGACCTGGTGCCGCTCTACCTCTACGAAGGCAGTCGGTTCTTCGTGCACGCCAGCCGTTTCGGCATGAAACTACAGGCCAGCGACAAGGAGCGGCTGGATTTCTTTATCGAGCGGCGCTTCGACGGCCTGCTGGAGGACGATATCCCACCCGAGCTGGCAGGCCTCTCGCCGCGTAGTGCCGGCTTCGACGCCGGACTCTCATACCGGATGCGCGGCGACTGGGGCGGGCTACAGTTGGCCGTGCAGCGCGATATCAGCAATGCCTCGAAAGGTAATGAACTGAGCCTGAGCTACAACTATGATTGGCGCTCAGGCCGCTTGGCGCTCCGCCCCAGCCTGAGCCTGAGCTGGCGTGATGCCCGCCTGAACAACTACTACTATGGCGTACGCCCCGAAGAAGCCACCGCCACCCGCCCGGCCTACGAGCCGGGTGCCGGCCTCAATACCACCGTGGGCCTCTACGGCAGTTATGACCTGACCGAGAACTGGCGCCTCTTGGGCGGCATCGCCACCACTCGCCAGGACAGCAAGGTCAGGCGCAGCAGCATCGTGCGGCAAGGTTCAGACCCAACGATCTCCCTGGGTGCGGTCTACGACTTTGGCAGTTACCGCGACGGCTGGGCCGGCGAGCGCACACCCACCTATGTGCGGGTCTTCCACGGCAAGGCCTCGGCCGAAGGCTGTCACCTGGCGCGCATCATGACCTTCAAGTGCCACGACACCAACAAGGAACACCCTACCAGTATCACCGGCCTTTACCTGGGTAAGTCCTTCGTCGAAGGTTTCAATGGCTGGCCGCTGGATTTCATCGGTTATGGTGGCGTGGTCTACCACGACGACAAGGGCCTGCAGCGCAACGGTCTGCAGTTCGATCTGTTCATGAAGGGCTATTACTACGGCTTCCCCTGGCGGGACTGGGTACGCACGCGCGTAGGCATGGGCTTCGGCCTATCCATTGCCGAGCGGGTGCCCTACGACGAGGTCTCCAGCCAGGCAGCTCGCAACCGCTCCACCTCGCGGCTGCTCAACTACCTGGATCCGACCATAGACGTGAACGTCGGTGACATCTTCCGCGCCCGCTCGCTCAAGACCACCTGGTTGGGGGTCGGCGTCTCGCACCGCTCGGGCATCTTTGCCTCTTCGCAGCTCTTGGGCAACGTCAACGGTGGCTCCAACTTTATCTACAGCTACTTGGAAACCAGTTTCTAGCGGGGTTCAGCGGTTGTACTTGCGAGCCGAGCCCTTGAAGGCGTCGACCGGGTACTTCTCGGCATTCTTGGCCATCTTGTCGAGCAAGGCGGCTTCCAGGTCCACACCCAGTTTGTCCGCGATGCGCAGAAGGTAGGCCGTCACGTCGGCCAGTTCTTCGCGTATCCGCTGGGCACGCTCGGGGTGGGCCATGGCATCCGCCGCCTCGGCCTCGCTCAGCCACTGGAACTCCTCGACCAGCTCGGCGCACTCGACCGAGAGCGCCATGACGAGGTTCTTGGGGTTGTGGAATTGCTCCCAGTCCCGCTCCGCCGCAAAAGCGGCGAGGCGGGACTGCAGGCCTTTGCTATCCATGGCTAGCTTTCATCAGCACGATCCGAACGGCCTAGCCTAGCAGGCCAACCGCTGGTCAGCCAGCCCGGCTCAGCCACCCAGGCGGAAGCGCTGTACCAGACTGGAGAGCTCGCTCGATATCTGGTTCACCTGGCGGGTGAGCTTGAGGGTGCGCTGGGTCGAGACGCCGGTATCTTCGGCCATATGGGTGATCTTTTCGACCGACTGGGCCACCAGGGTGGAGGCGGTGGTCTGCTCCTTGGTGGCATTGGCGACTTCCTTGATGCTGACCAGGATATGGTCGGCGTTCTGGCGCATGCTCTCCAGCGCATCCACTGTCTGCGCAGATGCTTCGACCCCTTTGGCCACGCGGGGCAGAACGTTCTGCATGGCCGCCGCCGCGTCCGATGCCTCGGTCCGCACCGCCGAGAGCTGGGTCTCGATCTCCACCGTTGCGGTGGCGGTCCGCTCCGCCAGCTTGCGCACCTCGTCCGCCACGACCGCAAAGCCGCGCCCAGCCTCGCCGGCCCGGGCTGCCTCAATGGCGGCATTGAGCGCAAGAAGGTTGGTCTGCTCGGCGATGTCCTTGATCGAGGCCGCGATGGTGCCGATCTGGCTGGCGCTGTTTTCCAGGTGGCTCATACGGTGCGATACATCGTTCACCGCATCGGCTACCCCTCGGATATCGTCGCTGACCTGGCGGACATGGCCACTCTGCTGCCTGGCCTGGTTGGCGGAGTCCTCGGCGGTATGGCTGGTATCGCTGGCCGAGGTCGAGACATGGCCGATGCTGACCGCCAATTGCTCGATCGCAGCCGCCACGGCCGAGGTATTGTCGGTCTGCATGGCGGCCTTGCCCGCTACCAGCTCAGCCTCGGCACTGACCTCCTTGATGGTGCCGTCGAGCTGCAGGGTACGGCCCTGTATGCCCTGTACCACGTCACGTATGGCCGCCACCATGATGCCGAAGGAAGACATCATGCTGCCCTCCTCTGCCGCCCGCATCTGGATGGACAGATCCCCTTGCGCCGCCGCGTTCATCAGCTTGATCGCCTCCGTCGGCTCACCCCCGACCTGGCGCAGGATATTGCGGGCCAGCACCAGGCCAAAGGCGGTGATCAAGATCAACAGCACCACGATAAAGGCAGCCGAGGTACGGGCCACGGAATAGAACTCCTGGTCCACATCGTCGAGGTAGACCCCGCTGCCTATGGCCCACTCCCACTCCTTGAGCAGCATCACGAACTGCAGCTTGGGTACCTGTAAGGTGGACCCGGGTTTGGCGGTAATGCCGTAGACCTCGCCCGATACGCCATCCTTGGGCGCGTTGACGATGTCGCGCACGGTGTAGTTGCCTTCCTTGTCCTTGATGTCCCAGCGATTGCTGCCGTCGTTCTCCGGCTTGCCCCCGCTCATCACCTGCACGCCCCGCACGTCGAAGATATAGAAATACCCTTCGCGGCCATCCTTGCCGCCGTAGCGCATCTGCTTGATCGCGGCCATGGCCCGCTTCTTGGCCTCATCCGCCGGCAACTTGCCCGCCGCCGCCTGCTGCTGGAAGTCCCGCGCCACGTTGTAGGCCGCGTTCACCACCGAATGCAGCTCCCCCCGCCGCCCGTCCAGCAGCACGCTCTTGAGGTGAACCAGGGCATAGGCCTCGGTGGCAAGCAAGCTCGCCAACATCACACCTATGGTCAGAAA
>NZ_DATCSC010000057.1:0-2337 GCF_036568685.1 Chitinimonas sp. | reverse complement strand
CTGCGCTTTATGCCCAAGCTGGACAAAGAAAGCCGATTGCTGCGTGAAGGCACAGTGGATATGGAGACCGGCGTGGTGGGTGACGATACCAGCCCCGAGATCCGCACCCGGGTGCTCTACCATGACCGCTTTGTGGGCGTGGTGCGGCCCGGCCACCCGCTCAGCCGCGGCAAGCCCACGCTTGCCCGCTATGCCGCCGGCCAGCACGTGGTGGTCATGCGGCGCAACCTCAGCCGCAACAACCTGGTGGACGAAGCCCTGGCCGCCAGCGGCCTTAGCCGCGACGTCGCGCTCATCGTCGGCGGTTTTGGTACCGCCGTCGCCCTGGCCCGCAGCTGCGACCTCATCGCCACCGTGCCCGAGCGCCACACCGCCGGCCTGCGCGAGGGCCTTTATAGCTTTGTCCTGCCCTTTGCCGTGCCGGAGATCACCATATCGCTTCTGTGGCACCCGCGGCACGACGCCGACCCGGCGCATAAATGGTTGCGGGAGCGCTTGCGAGCGGTGTGTGCGGGTGAGGCGGCGTAGCGTGCCCACCATCCGCCTGTCGCCTTACCCTCAAGGCGTCACCTGAGCGCCATAATCGGGTGCTAAGAAGAAAGGCGCATACGTCACTAAAAAATCAGGTTACCAGGAGGAAACATGAGCCAGATCAAACTCAATGCCGACACGTTGGGCACGCTCAAGACACTGATCGACAACCCATCCCAGGCCCTGCCCCAGTTGCTCAAGGACCTGGCGCCCAACGCCCGCTGGGACTTGCTTACGCAAAAGGTCGGTTCCAACCTCGCCAAGACCGGCGAGGCCGAGCTCTCCCTGCCGCTACTGAACAAATCGGCCGCCGACGATGGCACCTTGTCCAGCGACTGGAAGTGGACGGCCTCCGTCGAGGCCAATGCCACGCTCTCGCTGGATCTGCTCACCCCGGAGGACCTGCAGCACCTGCCCATCCAGCCCGACGCCGCCCATACCCTGGTGGTATACGGCGGCACGATCGCGGCCGGTGGCCAGTTGGGCGCCAACGCCAACAAGCTGCCCTGGGGCAAGGTGGGCATCACGGCCGGCGGCAAGCGCAGCGCCGATCTGCGCTGGTATGTGCAGGCAGAAGACAACGCCACCCTGCTGGCTGCGCTGGCGGACGCCCAGCGTTACTTTGTCTGGCCGCACAATATCCAGGGCATGCTGCGCATGGCCGGGCATAGCGACTGGTTTGGCATGGAATATGAGCTGGACGGCGAAGCCCAGCTGGCCATCGACGTGGATGCCAGCGCCAAAGCCACCGGCTGGACCTTCAACCTCGACGGCGAGCAATCCAGCGTGGGCCTCTCGTTTGGGGTCAAGGCCGGTGCCAAGGCATCGCACCAGAGCCGCTGGAAGCTCAGCAGCATGGTGGAGGCGCGCCCCCAGCCCGGTGGCGGCACGGTACAGGGCTTGCGCATCAAGCTGCACGACCTGCGGCAGACCAGCCGCAGCGGCTCGCTGGCCTTTACCGCCGGGGCCGATTTCTCGGCCGTGGCCGCCAGTGCCGAGCGCATCTTGCGCGCTGCCTGGCCGGAGCTCAAAAAGAGCCCGGTGCTGGACGCTCTGACCCAGCCCGGTACCGTGATCGCGGACAAGCTCAAGGGCTTGATCGACAGCAAGCTGGACGGCGACCTGGCGGACCTGGCCACCCTGCTGGTGGGTGGCCAACCCACCGGCATCCTGCGCCAGGACCTGGTCGACAAACTCACCTTTGGCCTGGCAGATGTACTGGACCAAGCCCTGGGTGAACTGGCCACGCAGGACGCCCAGGCCAGCCAGGCCGCATCAAGCTGGCTGGACCAGCTGCTGGGCACCTCCGCCGCGGCGGGCGAGCTGAAAAGCAAGCTCGAACCCCTGGTGAACGATGCGATCACGCAGGCCACCGCCGGTCTTAGAAAGGCCATGGACGACCTCAAGGCGCAGATCGTCAACAAGGCCCAGGCCGAGGTCGACGCGATCCTCAAACCCCTGGGCGAACTGGGCGCCCAGTTCGACAAGAACCTCGACAAGCTCAACGCCAACAAGACTTCCAAGGCGATCCAGGACGCGGTCAAACGCTACAGCGACCTGCGCAACAAGGTGCTGGCCGCACTGGCCGACGGCAACCGGCAGAAGCTGCTGCTGACCCTCTCTGAAACCCTGACGCGCGACACCGCCAGCGAGGCTGCCTTCGAGGCCTGGTTCCGCCCGGACGACACCATCACGCCCGAAGCCGACCGGCTCTTTGCCGCACTCTGCAGCGGCCAGCTGCTCACGCTCGGCGCGCTGGCGCAAGCCGCCGTCAGCGTGGGCGCGGTGGTCGATGCCAAAGGCTGG
>NZ_DATCSC010000056.1:0-29765 GCF_036568685.1 Chitinimonas sp. | reverse complement strand
TGCGGGCTTCGCCCAGTATCTTTTCCAGTTCATGGTCGTTCAGCGCCGGGATCATGGGCGCCGCCAGCACGCCCACCGGTATACCGGCCTCTGCCAGCCGCGCTATGGTCTGCAAGCGTCGCAGGGGCTGGCTGGCGCGGGGTTCCATCTTGCGCGCCAGTTCCCTATCCAGCGTGGTGACGCTGACCATGACCTGCACCAGTTGCTGCTTGGCCATTTCGCTCAGAAGGTCGATATCGCGCTCGATCAGCGCGTTCTTGGTCAGCAGCATGGTGGGGTGGCGGGTTTCCAGCAGCACCTCCAGCACCTTGCGGGTCAGCTGCAGCTCGCGCTCCTGCGGCTGGTAGCAATCGGTATTGCTGCCTATGCAGATGGGCGCGACGGTGTAACCGGGCTTGGCCAGCTCGCGCCGCAAGAGATCGGCGGCATTGGGCTTGGCGACGATCTTGGTCTCGAAATCCAGCCCCGGCGAATAGCCCCAATAGGCATGGCTGGGCCGGGCAAAGCAGTAGATGCAACCATGCTCGCAGCCCTGGTAGGGGTTGATGGACTGGCTGAAGCGCAGGTCGGGCGAGTTGTTGCGGCTGATGATGGACTTGGCCTGCTGCAACATGACCACGGTGCGTGGCCGTTCCGCTTCTTCGCGGCCGTCCAGCCAGCCGTCGTCCACCGCCTCGCGGCTATCATGCGCATAGCGGTTGTTGGGGTTGAGGCCGGTGCCGCGGCCGTGGATGGCGTCGCTCATACTCGCTATTCTACTCGCATGGAGAACGATCGTTCACCAAAATGATAGGTGGCGGGTAGGGTGTGCGCAGTATCCGTCTAGTATGAAGGTGACCGGGTGACATTGCTGGGCTGGGGGGCTGAAGTTCCTGCGTGTCTTGCTGGTTGTCCCGATGCACAAGAAATGGAAAAGCTGCTTATTTAAATCAATACTTGGGGTAATCCATGATCGATCACGCTAATAAGATGCAAAAACAAACTTCGGCGGTTTCAGATAGCATATTCCAGACGCGAGAGAGATATGCAGATTTGCCTATGTCTGATAATCGTGCAGAAGGGGTTGCACAGAAGAAAATGCAAAACCTTGCAAATGCCAGTCTAAGGGGCGAGCAAGCACGAGCTTTGCAAAAAATGGCAGACTCTCGACAAGGCAAACCTGTTGTTGCCATGAAATCTGGCTCACGGTCTGAAGTGTCGGGGAATTTCAATGGCAATGAAAAGCGTGTAGCGCAAAGGGAGTGGAATGGCAGTGAGGAGGACGAAATTCGAGAATGGGACGAGGTTCTAGCACCCGGGCTGCAGTGGCATTGGGATAATACGAGAAAGAAGCTCTATTACACGATCGCAGCGAGCGCCGAAGATTCAACGGAGATCCAAAGGCTGCGCAAGTATGAACGCCAGGCGTATACGTATGAGCAATGGATAAAGGCGGGTTGGACTGGTTTGCGTCAAGAGCAACAACCAAAGTTGGTCGAGAAGAGCGAAAACGGTTGGGAGGGAAAGAAGGCCGAATTCGAGGGGTATGCTGCAAAGGGAAGGGAGAAATATGGATTGATTGCCTTGGCAGCTAGAGAGCTGAGCGCTCGGACGCGAATCGATAGAGATGATTTTTTTGCACAGGAATATCGCACTGCACTGCATTCGACTAGAGAAAAAGATAATCCCTATGCGCCATATAATTATAAATCTGTTCTAAAAAACTCTCCTCACGATAGGACGAAGACGGCAGATAGGGCTGAGAAGGAAGGGCATTATATTAATGAGGTTAACCTGGCGTGGGGTAGCATAGCGGCGGATCAAAATTATGGGAATATGGAAACGTATTTCGATAGGGATGCGGGTAAAGCGGTTAGGTATAGTAATTCGGAAGTGTTCTATCAACAGTGGAAGAAAGCAAAGGAATCCTTGCCTGAGAGTGGTGAGGGCGCAGAGCAGGCCAATGCCAAGTTAGGGATGCTTCGGCGGGCTCATGTTTCCGGAGATGGCATTCCTGTTGTGAAGGCGGTGAAGGCTTGGCACCTCAACCGGAGGCCTACCTACAATGAAAACAGGGACGATATCGTTTTGACGGATGCAGATGAAGGGTTTTATGCTTTGCTAGCGGCTGCTAATTGTCAAGCGGCGATTTTTTTAATCGTGGATCATGGTAAAGACCTTGGTATAAAGGGGATCAAAGTAATCCGGTTGATGAAGGGCGAGAGCATAGAAATTGACTTTACCCCTGACTGAAAACTGCTCATGAGCTTATGCTGGCCGGATGTGAAAAATGGGGACATCTCGGTTTACTTGTAATCCTTCCTCGGAAAGGCAGGCCAGATGCGCGCCTCAAGGAACGCAATGCTGTTGCAATACAAAGTAGCGGAGTCGCCTTTGGGGCCGCTCAAACTGGTTGCACGGGGCGAGGCGCTGGTAGCCATACTGTGGCCGCAGGAGCGGCCAGGCAGGGTGCGGTTGGGAGAACTGCTCGAGGCAAGGGAGAGCGCGGTGCTCGACGAGGCCGAGCGACAGCTGGTCGAGTATTTCGCCGGCCGGCGCCTGCGCTTTGAGCTGCCGCTGGACTTTGTCGGTACGGATTTCCAGCGCGAGGTTTGGGCGGCCTTGCTGACCATCCCCTTTGGCGAGACGCGCAGCTATGCCGATATCGCCCGCCAGCTGGGCAAGCCGCGCGCAGTGCGGGCCGTGGGTGCGGCCAACGGGCGTAACCCGATTTCCATCGTGGCCCCCTGCCATAGGGTGGTGGGCACCGATGGCTCGCTGACTGGTTTTGCCGGTGGGCTGGAGGCCAAGCGACGGTTGCTGATGCTGGAGGGGGCGCTAACGGCCCCCTGAACTTAGTCTTCGTGGGTTTCGTGTACTGCCACGGCCCCCTGCTTCCAGTAACTGGCGGCTCGGATACGGGACTTGGCGATGGCGCGGTCCTCGACCAGATGCTTGCGTATGGACTGGATGACAGCCGATTCGCCGGCCGCCCAGACATAGCCTTCGCCTGCCGGCAGGATCAGGTCGCGCACGGCGTCCTCGAGGCTGGCGGGGTCGCCCGGGTAGCGGTCCTGGCGGTAGACCCAGTGCGTTTCTACTCGTGCGTCGCTATTGAAATCGATGCGGGCGGCGTCGTTCTCCACCTCGGCGACCACCAGGGCGATACTGCCGGCCGGCAGTTCTTCCAGCCTGCGGCCGATGGCGGGCAGGGCGCTTTCGTCGCCGATCAGTACATGCCAATCAAAGTGGGTGGGGATGATCAGGGAGCCACGCGGCCCCCCTACACCGAGGTATTGCCCCACCTTGGCCTGGGCCGCCCAACTGGTGGCCGGACCCTCGCCATGCAAGACGAATTCGATATCCAGTTCCTGCGCAACCGGATCGTAGCTGCGCGGGGTGTAGTCGCGCGCCGTGGGCCGCTTGCCCTCGGGGAATACCAGGCCGTTGGGTCCCATCTCGGGCAGCAGCGGCTTGTCCTCGCCCGGCGCGGGGAAGAAGAGTTTGACGTGGTCGTCGAAGGAGGCGGACACGAAGTCCTGCAGGTCTTCGCCACGGAAGGTGATGCGCACCAGCTGCGGGGTGATGGCGCGGATGCGGCTGACCTCTAGCAGGCGGAACTTCAACGGGTGGCGTACGCGGGTGACGGTGTAATCGGGTGCATTCATGGGCGGTCTTTCTATTCAGTTTTGCTTGTCGCTCGATTGCAGGATGTCTTGGGTGGCACGCGCCAGGATGGCGGCGATGCGGCGTTGCTCGTCGGGGCTGGCCTCGCTGCGCTGCATCAGTGCACGCTTGAGGGCGCGGCGGGCCTCGACGAACTCGGGCAGCCAGCCGCCTTCGCCGTCTTCTTCGCCTGTCATGGCGCGGCGGAACCAGTCCATCTTGCGCGCAAGGTGCTTGAGCTTGTCCTGGATCAGTGTCAGCCGCTCCCGCTCGGCGTCGAGGTAGTCGCGGCCAGCGGGGGCCAGCTGGTAGCACTTCTTGTTGCTGGTGAGCTCAACGGTGGCGTAGCCCAGTTCTTCCAGATAGGTCAGTGCCGGGTAGACCATGCCGGGGCTGGGGCTGTAGATGCCGTTCGACTGGGTCTCCAGCGCTTTGATCAGCTCGTAGCCGTGGCTGGGCTTCTCGGCCAACAGGGCGAGCAGCAAGAGCTGCAGATCGTCCGAGCTGAATTTGCGGCCGCGGGTAAAGCCTTCGCCGTCGCCATCAAAGCCGCCCGGGCCGCCAAAGCCGCCATGGCCGTGGCCATGGCGGTGACCGTGACGCCCCATGGCGTGTCGGCTGAAGTGTTCTGCAAGGCGGTGGAACAGCGGAAGATGGCCCTCGGCGTGGCGGGGATGTTCATGGTGACGGCGGCGCATGGCTGGCTCCTTGTATCGTAAAATACATCTTAAAACATATCGTAAGATATAAATCCCAATGGGCAGGTGTCAAGCGCCGTTGGTCCGCTTATGCTCCAGACCATGAAGATCGTGATTGCACCGGATTCGTTCAAAGGCACGCTGAGCGCGGCCGATGCAGCCCAAGCCATCGCCCGGGGCCTGCGTCAGGTCTGGCCTGCAGCCGAGTTGTGCTTGCACCCCATGGCTGACGGAGGTGAGGGCACGCTGGCCGCGATTGCAGCGGCCGTCCCCGCTGATTGGCGACAGGCAGAGGTTCATGACTTGGCAGGCCAGTTGCGGCAGGTGCGCTGGCTACAACTTCCTGACGGCGCTGCAGTACTGGAGTCGGCCGAGGTGGTGGGCCTTGGGCTGGCAGGTGATTGCCCGGTGCCGCGGCGCAGCAGCCTGGGGCTGGGCGAATTGCTGTTGCAGGTATTGGATGCCGGTTGCCGCAGGGTACTGATAGGGCTGGGTGGGACGGGTAGCAACGACGGTGGTGCCGGCCTGCTGGCTGCAGTCGGGGCCGAGTTATTGGACAAGGATGGTGAACGGGTGACCCCCGACCTCGCCGGCCTGGCCGACCTTGCCTCGCTATCGCTGGCGCATCTGGACCCACGCCTGGCCGAGACCCGGCTGCAGGTATGGGCCGATGTGGCTAGCCCCTTGGCCGGCCCTATGGGTGCAACGGCCACCTTTGGCCCGCAGAAAGGCGTGCAGGCCGATGAGGTGGCGCGCTACGACGGCTGGTTGGCGCGCCTGGGCCTGCTGGGTGACCAGCTGCGCGGCCAGGACCTGCGCCTGAAGCCAGGTAGTGGCGCCGCCGGTGGCTTGGGTTGGGCGTTGCGTGTCTTGAGTGCAGACATGGTGCCGGGGGCGGAGGCGATTGCCCTTCTGCAGCGGCTGGATGCGAGCCTTGCGGATGCCGACTACCTGATTACCGGCGAGGGCCGGTCGGATTTGCAGACGCCTCTGGGCAAGCTGCCCTGGCGCTTGGCCGCCATGGCTCAAGAGGCCGGCGTACCGGCGGTACTGCTCTCTGGCGAAGTCGTAAGCGAGGCGCAGCCCCAATTGGCCGAGCGTTTTGCCCACCGTCTTTCACTGGCAGGGGAGGGGGTGAGCAGCCAGTATGCACAGCAGCACGCCGCTACCCTGCTGGCAGAGCGTGCGGCAGCTTGGGCAGCGGCGCACCGGCGGTAGTCGGGCTAGCTGCGGTAGGATGGCGGCCAGTGATGCAAGCCGGGTACGGCGATTGCAACAGACCAAGAGAAAACAGGAGACCCAGAACCATGAACCTGATGCGCGTGATCGCCATCGCCCTGATCATTGCCGGTACTCTGGCGCTGAGCTACGGCGGCTTCAGCTACACCAAGGAGAGTGAGGCCGCCAAACTTGGCCCGATCGAGTTGACCTTCAAGAAGCAGGAGCAGGTGGTAATCCCGACCTGGGCTGGCGTTGCCGCCATTGCCGCTGGTGTGGGCCTGCTGCTCTTGGGTAGCCGTAAACGGTAGGCCTTGCCAGCCACCTCAAACGCCGCCTTTGGGCGGCGTTTTTATTTCAGCTATCGTCCCGTCATTACGTCGATAGAAAATTCATATTAATAAATTAATTACAATAAATTGGATGAATTCTCATCTGACCGGGATACTCCGCTTCGTCGCTGCACACGCAGCCTTACCCCCACGAAGAGGATTTACCCCATGCTGCAGAATCGCGAAGGCCAGGCCGTTCCCCAGGTGACTTTCCGTATCCGCCAGAACAATGAATGGAAGAGCGTCACCACCGACGAGCTCTTCAAGGGCAAGACCGTGGTGCTGTTCTCGCTGCCCGGCGCTTTCACCCCCACCTGTTCCAGCACCCACCTGCCGCGTTACAACGAGCTGGCACCGGTGTTTGCCAAGCACGGTGTCGATTCCATCCTGTGTGTGTCGGTCAACGATACCTTTGTGATGAACGAATGGGCCAAGGACCAGGAGTCCGCCAATATCGTCATGATCCCGGACGGCAACGGTGAGTTCACCGAAGGCATGGGCATGCTGGTGGACAAGGCCGACCTGGGCTTTGGCAAGCGCAGCTGGCGCTATTCCATGCTGGTGCGCGACGGCAAGGTCGAGAAGATGTTTATCGAACCGGAAAAGGACGGCGACCCGTTCGAGGTGTCTGACGCCGACACCATGCTCAACTACCTGGCTCCCACCGCCAAGGCCCCGGACCAGATCGTGGTCTTCTCCAAGGAAGGCTGTTCCTTCTGCGCCAAGGCCAAGCAGCTGCTGAGCGACCGTGGCCTGGACTACATCGACCTGCCGCTGGATCACAAGGTTCGCGGCAAGGTGCTGGGTGCCATCAGCGGCAACATGACCGCCCCGCAAGTCTTCATCAATGGCCGCCTGATCGGTGGCGCCGAGGCGCTCGAAGCCCACTTCGCTGCCGCCTGATCCCACATCAGACCGGGCAGGCTATGCCTGCCCGTCAGTCGCCGGGCTCGACCGCACTAACTCAGCTAGTGCGGCCGGGCACGCCGATTGAGCCTCCCCTACATTGCCCCCATAAGGAAACACCATGAGCAAGCTCATCCAGACCGATGTTGCCGTGATCGGCGCCGGCACCGCCGGCCTCGCCGCCTACCGTGCCGCCCGTGCCGCCGGCCAACGTGCCGTGATCATCGAGGGTGGCGAATATGGCACCACCTGCGCCCGGGTCGGCTGCATGCCGTCCAAGCTGCTGATCGCCGCCGCCGAGGCCGCCCATGGTTTGGAGCACGGCAAGGGTTTTGGCGTGCATATTGAAGGTAGTTTGCGCATCGATGGCCGCGAGGTCATGAGCCGGGTACGGCGTGAGCGGGATCGTTTTGTCGGCTTTGTGGTCAAGGGCGTGGAGAACATCCCGGCCGAGGACCGGTTGCGTGGCTACGCCCGCTTTGTCGACAACAACATCCTCAGCATCGACGGCCATACCACAGTGCAGGCCCGCAGCATTGTGATCGCCACCGGTTCCAGCCCGGCCATTCCCGCACCCTTCAAACCCCTGGGCGATCGGTTGATCATCAACGACGACGTCTTCAGCTGGGAAACCTTGCCGCGCCGCGTGGCGGTGTTCGGCCCCGGTGTGATCGGCCTGGAGCTGGGCCAGGCGCTGTCGCGCCTGGGCGTCATCACCCGCGTATTCGGCAAGGGCAAGAGCGTGGGGCCCTTCAGCGATCCGGTGATCCGCGACTATGCCCGTACTGCCTTCCAGGAAGCGTTCTATCTTGACCCGGATGCCACCATCGAAAGCATGGAGCGCGAAGGCGACGAGGTTGTGCTGCGCTACCGAAATCTCGACGGCGAGGTGGTGACCGAGCGCTTTGACTATGTGCTGGCTGCGACCGGCCGTAAGCCCAATGTCGCCAACCTGGACCTGCAAAATACCGGTCTGGAACTGGACGCCCAGGGCGTGCCCCTGTTCGACCCGCAGACCTTGCAGTGCGGCAAGTCGCCCATCTTTATCGCCGGCGACGCCAACAACGTCCTGCCGTTGCTGCATGAGGCTGCCGACGAGGGCAAGACTGCCGGCCACAATGCCGCCAGCTACCCCAATGTCGCCCCCAGCCTGCGCCGCTCCACCCTGGCGGTGGTGTTCAGCGATCCGCAACTGGCCATGGTCGGCCAACGCTACGCTGACCTCAAGGAAGGCAGCTTTGTCACTGGTGAAGTGAGCTTCGAGGACCAGGGCCGCAGCCGCGTCATGCTGCGCAACAAGGGCTTGATGCACGTCTACGCCGACCGTAGTACCGGCCGCTTCCTGGGGGCCGAGTGGATGGGACCGAGTGCCGAGCATATTGCCCACCTCTTGGCCTGGAGCCATCAACAAGGGCTGACCATTGCCCAGATGCTGGACATGCCTTTCTACCACCCGGTCATTGAGGAAGGTTTGCGTACGGCGCTACGCGACGCTGCCGCAAAGCTGGCTGCTTGATCCACTACCCGCTGAGTGGTGCGTCTGCCAACGGGGCCTTGTGGCCCCGTTGTCGCATTTCATTCGACTTAAACCGCAGTTCAGCTCAGGAACTGGATATATCTCGCCGGCTGTGATTCCTTATGCCCCTTGGCCAGGCTGGGCCCCTATCCGCGGCCCCGCGCCAGACCCCACGCAAAGGAGCAGAATCACCATGAGCAGCAAGGCATACACGACCTTGGCGCTGTGCACCGCCCTGATGGGCGCCGGTTTGCTGACCCAGGCGGCGGATGCGCCGCAGACCCTGCTGCTGCGGCAGCCCAGTGTGTCGCGCGATCATCTCGCCTTCGTCTACGGCGGCGATATCTGGGTCACCGACCGGGCCGGGCAACATCCCGTCCGCCTGACTTCCCACCCGGCCACCGAGTCGGCCCCGCACTTCTCGCCGGACGGCAAGTGGATTGCCTTCTCGGCCAGCTATGACAACAACACCGACGTCTATGTGATCCCGGTCGAAGGCGGCCAGCCTCGCCGGCTGACCTGGCACCCGGGTTTTGACGTCGTCAATGGCTGGAGTGCCGACGGCAAGCGCGTGTTGTTCTCCTCCAGCCGCGAGATTGCCAACAGCCGCAGCAACCAGCTCTACGAAGTGCCGCTCGACGGTGGCTTCGAGCGCAAGGTGATGGACGCTATCGCCTTTGAGGGCAGCTGGGATGCGGCCGGCAAGTGGCTGGCCTACCGCCCCTTCCGCGCTGCCTACGCCGGTACGGCTGGCTGGCGCCAGCATCGCGGCGGCACCACGCCGCCGATCTGGATCATTGACCCGGCCAGTAACGCCTGGGAGAAAGTGCCGCACGAGAACGCCAGCGACACCAACCCGCTGTGGGTGGGTGACGAGGTGGTGTTTATCTCCGACCGCAACGACGGCGCCGCCAATCTGTATGCCTACAACCGCGGCAGCAAGCAGCTGCGCCAGCTGACCCATGAGAAGGTCTGGGACGTACGCAATGCCGGTGCCTATGGCAGCAGCGTGGTGTACGAGGTCGGTGGTGCACTCAAGGAGCTGGATATCCGTACCGGCGTGAGCAAGCCCATCCCGGTGAGCATCAATGCCCAGGCCTTCCAGCTGCGCCCGCAGTGGAAGGATGCCAGCCGTACCATCACCTCGGCGCGGCTCTCCCCCAGCGGCAAGCGCGTGGTGGTCAGCGCCCGCGGCGATGTGTTCACCGTGCCGGTCAAGGATGGCTCGACCCGCAACCTCACCCAGAGCGCCGGCGTGCGTGAGAAGGACGCGTTGTGGAGCCCGGATGGCAAGCGTATCGCCTATATCAGCAGCGTGGGTACCGCCCTGCAGCCCCAGCATGCGCTGGTGTTGCGCGACCAGGCTGGCCTGGAGCCCGCGCGTACCCTGCCGCTGGGCAAGGAGAGCTACTACACCCTGCTGGAGTGGGCGCCGGACGGTAAGACGGTGGTGCTGCAGGACAACCACCTCAATCTGTACGCCATGAATCTGGAGAAAGGCGCACTGAGCCTGATCGATACCAGCCTGCGCCGCAACGGCTTCAATATCTCCTTCTCGTCCGACAGCCGCTGGCTGGCCTATACCGTCACCATCGAGAACTACTTCAGCCAGATCCGGGTGTATGACTTCAGCACCGGCAAGCACACCACCCTGACCGATGGCATGAGCCACGCCAGCGACCCGGCCTTTGCGGGTAGCGACTACCTCTATTTCACCGCCTCGGTGAATACCGGCCCGGCCCAGGTGGGGCTCGATATGTCCACCCAGGAGCGGCAGGTACGCCGTGGTCTCTTCGCGGTGGTACTGGCGGCCGATGGCAAGTCGCCGCTGGCGCCCAAGGCCGGTGATGAGGAAGGCAAGAAGGACGACGCAAAGAAGGACGAGGCCAAGAAGGACGACAGCAAGGCCAAGGATGAGAAGGAAGGCAAGGATGCCAAGGGCGACAAGCCGGCCAAGGCGGTCCGTATCGACTTCGAAGGTATCCAGCAGCGCATCGTGCCACTACCGGTGGCCGAGCGTAACTACGACGAACTGCACGTGGGTTCTGACGGCGCCTTGTATTACCTGGAGCGCAAGCAGCCCGGCAGCAGCACCGAGCCACCCGAGGTGGAGCAGGAGAACGACGCCGAGCTATACCGCTTCAGCTTCGAGGACCGCAAGGCCAAGTCGCTGCGCGTGGGCCTGGCCGGCTACAGCATGAGCGCCGACGGCAAGAAGCTGCTGCTGCAATATGCCAAGGGCAGGCTGGAAGTGGCCGATGCCGGTGAGAAGCTCGACAGCAAGAACCTCGACCTCTCGCAAGTCCGTAGCCTGGTCGACCCGCGCCAGGAATGGCAGCAGATCTTCGACGAGACCTGGTGGATGGAGAAGGACTACTTCTACGATCCCAAGCTGCACGGTCTGGATTGGAACGCTGTCTACCAGCGTTACCAGCCGCTCTTGCAGTTCGTACAGCGCCGCGAGGACCTGAACGAGGTACTGGTCGAGATGATCGGTGAGCTGCAGGTCGGCCATAACCGGATCGGTGGTGGCGACGTCTACCAGGAGCGTGGAGCCGGCGTGGGCCTCCTGGGAGCGGACTTCCGCATAGACAAGGGCCAGTACCGGATCAAGACCATCTACCACGGTGACCGTTGGAACCCCTTCCTGCCGGCACCGCTGGCGGTACCGGGCCTGGGGGTCAAGGAGGGCGACTACCTGCTGGCGGTGAACGGCCGCAAGCTCGATGCCCAGCAGAACCTCTATGCGCTGCTGGAAAACACCGTGGGCAAGCAGGTTACCCTGACCGTGGCCGCCGAGGCGGACGGCAAGGGCAGCCGGAATGTGGTGGTTGAGCCCATAGCCAACGAAGCCGGTCTGCGCCAGTGGCACTGGATCGAATCCAACCGCGAGTACGTGGGCAAGCAGACCGGTGGCAAGGTGGCCTATGTATATCTGCCGGATACGGCGGGGGATGGCTTCCAGTACTTCAACCGCATGTTCTTTGCCCAGGTCGACAAGCAGGCAGTCATCGTCGATGACCGACGCAATAGCGGTGGCCAGGCTGCCAACTATGTGACCGACGTGCTGAGCCGCAAGTATCTGGCTGGTTGGAAGGACCGTGACGGCCTGGTGTTCAGCACCCCTGGCGGCGCGATCTACGGCCCCAAGGCCATGCTGATCGACCAGGATGCCGGTTCGGGCGGCGACTTCCTGCCCTACGCCTTCAAGCGCCTGGGCTTGGGCCCGCTGATCGGCAAGCGTACCTGGGGCGGGCTGATCGGCATCTCGACCAACCCGAACCTGATCGACGGCGGCAATCTGGTGGTGCCTTACTTCCGCGTCTTTAGCCCCGAGGGTGAGTGGCGAGTGGAGAACGAGGGCGTAGCGCCGGATATCGACGTGGAACTGGACCCGGCCGGTGTGAATGGCGGCAAGGACAGCCAGCTCGACGCCGCCATCGCCTCGGTGCTGCAACGCCTGCAGGGCTACAAGCCAGTGGAGCGCAAGGAAGCCCCACCCATGCCGACCCAGCTTGGCAAGTAAGCAGCTAGCACGCGAGTGAAAACGGCGGCCAATGGCCGCCGTTTTCTTTGCCATGCCTGGTTAAGTTTCGGATGGCTCCACCAGCTCGCTGGCCTCCCGCAGGGCGGCCTTGTCCTGTCCCAGGATGGCCAGCAGACTGTCTTCCAGCTCCGGCCAGTGCTCGTCGCGCTCACCGGTCTGCCGGGTGTGCATCAGGTATTCCGCCAGCCGCGCCAGTGCCACCAGGCGGGCGGATTCCTCGCCGAGCAGGCCACGGTCATGCAGGTCGGCGTAGTCGTGATGGTGCAGGATGGCGAGGTTGAAGGCTTCCGGCAGATACCAGCTGCGCGCCAGCAGATAGCCCACGATCACATGCGAGCAGGTACGGCTCTTGAGCTCCACCTCGATAAAGCGTGCCGGCTGAGCCATGGCGCGCGCCAGGGTGCTGATATAGCTGGGGAAGCGCTGTGCCAGCACCGGAATGCCGCTGTCGCGGAACAGGCAAAACAGATAGGCCTGCTCGGGCCGGGCCAGCTTCCAGTGGCGGGCCAGCAGGGCTGCAATGGCGGCGATGCGGGTGGCTTCGTCCCAGAACATGCCCAGGATGGGCGGCAGGGGAATGCTGTGCTTGAGCGCCACACCGCTCACCACCGAGCCCAGGTTGGCGCTGCCCAGGTAGAGCACTGCATCCTGCAAGGTATCGAAGCGACGGCCAGCAAAGGCGGGGGAGTTGGCGGTCTTGAGCACCGCGGCCGAGAGACTGAGGTCCTGGCCGACGATTTCGGCCAGGGTTGCGTTGTCCTCGCCACGGGCCTGGGCCGCCTGCAACTCGGACATGACCTGCGGCAGCGGCGGCAGGGTCAGGCTTTTCAGCAGCTTTGCGGCTTCTTCCTCGGAGAGCTGGACTGCCATGGCGACCTCTCTGTGAGCAACCGTTCCAGTCTAGTCGGCGCTGTTCAGGTTTGCCCAGTACGCCGGTCAGTGACCTGTCACTGCCTGGCAGTGCGGGTGTTGGCAGGTGCGGCCTGGGTAAAGCTGGTACGGAAGGGATTGATATCCAGGCCGCCGCGGCGGGTGTAGCGGGCATAGACGGCCAGTGCGGCCGGGCGGCACTGGCGGGTGATGTCCATGAAGATGCGTTCCACGCACTGCTCGTGGAACTCATTATGCTGGCGGAAGGAGATCAGATACTTGAGCAGGCCTTCGCGCTCTATCGGTGCGCCGCGGTAGCGGATCTGCACGCTGCCCCAGTCCGGCTGGCCGGTGACCAAGCAGTTGGATTTAAGCAGGTTGGAGACCAGGGTCTCCTCGATCGGCGGCTCGTCGCTGGTACGCAGCAGGGCCGGGCTGGGCTGGTAGGTGTCGACCTCGATATCGAGATTGTCGATGCAATAACCCTCAAGCTCGCCCATCTTCTCCTGACCAAAGGCCTCCGGCAGCACCAGCCGCACACCCACGCTGGCGCCGGCCGCGGCGCTGAGGTCGCGCACCAGGCGCTGGCGTAGCTCATCTGCGCTCTCCAGCCGGGTCTGGTTGTAGCTGTTGAGGTAGAGCTTGAAGCTCTTGGACTCGATGATGTTGGGGCTGTCGGCCGGCACGCTCACGCTGGCCAGTGCGATTTGCGGCTTGCCACGGGCGTTCAGCCAGGAGAGCTCGTAGGCATTCCAGAAATCGCTGCCAAAGAAGGGCAGGTTTGCCGGCACGCCGATCTCCTCGCGCTTGGCAAGGCGGGGAATGGGGAACAGCAGGCTGGAGTCGTACTGCTCGACGTAAGCGCTGGTCTTGCCCAGAGGGGAGAGTTCAGGGTGCATGGCGAGGTCCGGTAGGTGTTTGCCTGTCATTTTACCGCGACAGTCCGGTTCGCTGCGCGTGGCCGTGTGCAGGGTGGGGTGTTGCGGGATGCCCACGGCGCAGGAATATATCCTGTAACCGTCGTGTAATTGTTCGCGGCTGGGTGGGGCGGGCCAGTAGAATGCAGTCTTGCTGCAATGCCGCAATCGTCATGTCACAAGCTCCAGCCATCCATATTTCCCGAGCGCCTGCCCTGGTCTGGCGGGCCGGCCGCCGTGCCCTCGACCAGCTTTCGCAGCAGGGCCTGGACCCGGCTGATGTTGCCCTGATCCCCGGTGCCGCCGGTGGCCCCAAGGCGCTGGCGCTGACCGGGCTGGACCAGGCCATCTTCGCCGAATGGCTGCCGCGCGCGCCACGTTTGCGGCATCTGATCGGCAGCTCGATCGGCGGCTGGCGCTTTGTCTGCGTCATGCAGGCAGACCCGGCCCGTGCCTTGGCCAACCTGGCGGAGCGCTATACCCGTGAGACCTATGCCAAGGGAGTGACCCCGGCTGAAGTGGCGCGCGCCCTCAAGCTGATGTTGGACGACTTGTTCCAGGACGAGCCGGCCAGCCTCCTGGCGCACCCGCACTATGCGCTGACCCTGACCACGGTAAGGGCGCGCGGCTGGCTTGCGTCGGAACGGCCTGCCAAGCAACTTCTGGGCGTGGTGGCGGCGGCATCGGCCAATATGCTGTCACGGCGGCTTTATGCGCAGAGCTGGCGACGGGTCTGGTTTGCCGACCCACGTCACCCAGCCCCGCCCTTGACCGACGATTTCCCCACCCATATCGCGCCGCTCAAGGCCGACAACCTGTTTGCCGCCCTGCATGCCACGGCGGCCATCCCGCTGGTGGTGGAAGGGGTGCACGATCCGCTGCATGCGCCGGCCGGGCGTTACCGCGACGGCGGCTTGATCGATTACCACCTGGACCTGCCTTATCCCAAGCAGCAGGGCCTGGTGCTCTACCCACACTTCTACCCGCATATCGTGCCGGGCTGGTTCGACAAGCGCCTGCCCTGGCGGCGCCCGCAGGCTTCGCGACTGGACAACGTCCTGCTGGTCTCGCCGTCGCCGGACTGGGTGGCGCGGCTGCCTTACGGCAAGATCCCGGACCGCAGCGACTTCAGCCGCTTTGACGACGCCAGCCGGCAGAAGTACTGGCGCCAGGTCACGGCCGAGACCGCCCGCCTGGGTGAGGAATTTCTGGAAACCGTGGCTCGCGGGCAGTGGCCGGGTGTGGTGCAGGGCTTCTGACCGATGCAGGCACTGACAACACCAAACGTCATGGCGGACGAATTCGCCGACATGCCGGACTTTCTGGCCGAGCTTGAATCGGGCGAACTGCCCGCTTACGTCTTTGACCACCGCGGCCATGTTTTTGCCGCCTGGGCTGCCATGCGCCTTCACGGTGTGGAGCGCGGTGCCATGCGTTTTCGGCAGGCGCTGCGCCGCTACACCGAACATCTGGGCGCGATGGATAAATACCATGTGACCTTGACCGAGGCACTCTTGCACCTGGTTGCCTACCACCTGCCTGAGGTGGACGAGGCTGCCGGCGCCTGGCGTGAGCAATGGCGTGTCTACCAGCAGCGCGCCGGTAGCCTGCTGCACTCCAGCCATGCCGCGCTCGCGCCTTACTACAGCGCAGCGCTCATTGATACGGCTGATGCACGGCGGCAATTCCTGCTGCCTGACCTCGCCCCGCTGCCCTGATACCCGCAGGCAGGGCGGACCGCTACAATGGTCTGGTCATTCATCGTTCAGGACCTGTACCGTGCCCGCCATCATCGCCTTCAGCCAGGCCACCACGCCCGCCGAGACCGACTACCCGCGCGAAGCGCGCCGTATTACGGGCAAGCCGCTGCGTACCACCTGGAACCACTTCAGCAACCCTAGCGGTGAAGTCCATGCCGGCGTGTGGGGTTGCGAGATCGGTAGCTGGCGCATTGAATTTGGCGATACCGAGGATGAGTTCTTCTTTGTGACCGAAGGCCGCTGCCGCATTACCGACGAGAGCGGCCAGGCGGTCGAGGCCGGCCCCGGCGAATCACTGGTCATTCCAGCCGGCTTCCGTGGCACCTTCGAGGTGCTGGAGCCGATGAAGAAGCACTACGTGATCGTCGAGCGCAAGGGGTGAACCAGCCCGTCCGGCGCGGCTATCGCCTGCGGCGCTGGCTGACCGCGCCGCTGGTCATTCTGGCCGCCTTGCTGATCTTCCTGGAGGAATTCCTCTGGGACCAGCTGGCTGCGTTGTTTGGACAACTGGCCAAGCTGCCGCTCTGGGGGCGGTTGGAGCGCTGGGTGGCCGGCTTGCCGGCCTGGGCTGCGCTGCCGATCTTCCTCGTACCCATGGTGCTGTTGTTCCCGATCAAGCTTGGTGCGGTCTGGTTGATGACTCACCACCACGTGGTGTTGGGGGTGCAGATCATCCTGGCTGCCAAGATAGGCGGCACCGCCGTTGCGGCGCGGCTCTTCATGCTGCTCAAGCCTACCTTGCTCACCGTGCCCTGGTTCTGCTGGTTGTACGAGCGCTTCCTCTACTGGCGCGAGCGCATCTTCACGCGTCTGCATGCCATGTGGTGGTGGCAGGCGGCGCACAAGGGCATCGCCGCCATGAAAGTGCGCCTGGCGCGCTGGCGCAGCGGTGGCGGTGGCTTTGCCCGGCGTTTGCAGCGCTGGCGGCAGTATCTGGCCTCGCGCAGGCGCCGCTGAGTTTCCTTGCCCGTGCTTGTCCCACGAGCCTTTTCCGGGAGCGGCTTGCCGACCTGTCGGGCTCTGGGACGCGATGCGTGAACTAGGGAAACTACTACGTAATTTTTCTACCGAACGGCTATACACGCGGCGAATTTTTCGGTTAAGCTGGACCAACTTCATCGCAAAGCCGCACCCAAAGACCACCGCCATGCGTCAAATCGTCAACTTCTTTTCGTTTTATTACTTCCCGACCACAAGTTGACGCGGGCTAGCCGGTTTCATCCTTAAGAAACCAACGAATACAGAAAGGCGGGCCCAAACGGGCCCGCCTTTTTCTTTGTCCATTTTCAAGAAACCCACAAGGAAAAGCGCCATGATCATCGTAATGTCCCCCGAATCCAGCCAAGCCGATCTTGACCATGTGGTCGCCCGCATCCGTGATGCCGGGCTGACCGAGCACATCTCGCGCGGTAGCGAGCGCACCTTGGTTGGCGCCATTGGCGACGAGCGCGCGCTCAGTGCCCAGAGCTTCGAGCAGATGGCCGGCGTCGAGCGCGCCATCCATATCGTCAAGCCCTACAAGCTGGTGTCGCGCGAGGCGCGTCCTTCGGGCAGCGTGATCGATATCCGTGGCATCAAGCTCGGTGGCCAGCAGATCCAGGTGATTGCGGGCCCCTGCTCGGTCGAGACCCAGGAGCAGATGCACTTGGCCGCGGCCGGCGTGCATGCCGCCGGTTGCCGGATGATGCGTGGCGGCGCCTTCAAGCCGCGTACCAGCCCCTACGCCTTCCAGGGCCTGGGCGTACAGGGCCTTGAATTCTTCCAGGCTGCGGCACGTGAATACCAGATGCCCATCGTCACCGAGCTGATGGACGTGCGCATGCTCGAGACCTTCCTCAAGCACGATGTGGATGTGATCCAGATCGGCGCGCGCAATATGCAGAACTTCGACCTGCTGAAGGAAGTCGGTCGGGTCAACAAGCCCGTGATCCTCAAGCGCGGCCTCTCGGCCACCATCTCCGAGTGGTTGATGGCGGCCGAGTACATCGCTGCCGGCGGCAACAACAATATCATCCTGTGCGAGCGTGGCATCCGTACCTTCGAGACCGCCTACCGCAATGTGCTGGACGTTACCGCCATTCCGGTGCTGAAGAAGGAAACCCACCTGCCGGTGCTGATCGACCCCAGCCACGCCGGTGGCAAGGCCTGGATGGTGCCGGCTTTGGCCCGTGCCGCAATCGCGGCGGGCGCCGACGGCCTCTTGGTCGAGATGCACCCCAACCCTTGCGATGCTTGGTGTGATGCCGATCAGGCGCTGACCCCGCAGGAGCTGCAGGACCTGATGGGCTCGCTGCGCTTGATCGCCCAGGCCATTGGTCGGGAGCTGTAAGGGAATCTCAGAGGAAGCCCACCTTCTCGCGTCAGCGAGGCTCCCTCGCGGCGGCGAGAGCAGGGGGTGTGGAATAAAACAGCAATGAGCCGTTGACTTTCTGTTTCCCCGCAAGCGCCCGGCTTTGCCGGGCGGAGAGCAGTCGTTTCCGGTTTATACCTTCTGCAGAGCATCCTAAGCGGTCAGCGAGGTGCTGGCCAAACAGGTAGCATGGGTGGGGTGGGGCCGGCCGTAGAGGCCGGTCTCCGCCTGATGGCAGGGATAAGGATGCGGGCATGTTGAACAAACTGGTGGTGATCGGCGTCGGTCTGATCGGCGGCTCCTTTGCACTCGATCTACGCAGGGCGGGTCTGGTCCGCGAGGTGATCGGTGTGGGCCGCTCGCGCGAGAACCTAGAGCGGGCTTTGCAGCTGGGCGTGGTCGATGCGATCAGCCAGGATGCTGCCGAGGCGGTACGCGGCGCCGACATGGTGCTCTTGGCTACCCCGGTCGGGCAGATGGGACCGGTGCTGGCTAGCATCGCCGCCAGCCTGCCACGCGCTGCGTTGGTCAGCGATGGCGGCAGTACCAAGCGTGACGTGGCAGCCTTGTACCGACAATACCTCGGTGACAGTCTGGACCGTTGCGTGCCGGCTCATCCCATTGCCGGCTCCGACCTTTCCGGCGCGGCGGCAGCCCGTTACAGCCTGTTTGAGCAGCGCAAGGTGGTGCTCTGTCCACTGCCGGAGACTTCGCCCGAGGCGAGCGAGCGGGTGGCTGCACTTTGGCGCAGCTGTGGTGCCGAGGTGCTGGCGCTGAGCCCTGAGCAGCACGATGCGGTCTTCGCCGCGGTCAGCCACCTGCCGCACCTCTTGGCCTTTGCTTATATGAATGCGGTGCTGGCACGGGACGATGCAGAAACCTGCCTGTCATTGGCGGCGAGCGGCTTTCGCGACTTCACCCGCATCGCCGGCAGCCATCCCGAGATGTGGCGTGATATTGCCATGGCGAACCGTGACGGCCTGCTGCGCGACTTACAGGCCTACCGGGCGCAACTCGATGACACCATCGCCTTGCTGGAGGCCCAGGATGCCGAAGGTCTAGCTGAGCGATTTGATCGCGCCAGTGCGGCCCGGGTGGCCTGGTCGAAGGCGCGAAGTTGATCGTGTTGCCGATAAAAAAGACGAGCACCAGGCTCGTCTTTTTTATTGCTGCACAGGGCCTCAGCCTGCCTTCCTGGTGGCGACCTTTTCCGGCATGGACTTGGCTTCCAGCTCGCGCACATGCGGGATCAGCTTGTTGACCGAATCGAGGAAGGCGGCCGAGATGACCTTGCCTTCATTGGTATTGGTCCAGCCGGCCATGCCGCCGCCACCGGCCACGCCGATGATCAGGCCGGCCGCACCCAGGTCGGTGGCCTTGGCCGAACCTTCGGCCGAGACCAGTTGCTCGGTGGTCTGGGCATCGGTCAGCATCAATACCACTTGAGCTTCCTTGAACTTGACCTTGTCGGCGAGACCAGCGAACTGGCCGATCACCGGGATGCGCGCCAGTATGCCCTCCAGGCCGCCTCCGGCATCGTGTTCCGAGAACACCAGGGTGGGGGTCAGCACATACTGTGCCTCCAGCACGTTGCCACGCGGGTTGACTGTGCTGTTCTTGCGGGTCAGGCCGCTCTCCTGCAGCTCCAGTTCCTGCTTGGTACCCTTGAGGCCCAGGTTACGGTCGACAATGCGGAAGCAGCCACTTTGCTGCAACATCAACCGGACCAGCGGCACCGGGGATTCCGGCAGGCCTCGGGCGTTGGCATAGGTATAGCCGTTGGGGTTTTCGATCACGCCCAGGGTAGCGATCGGGGCGTCGCACTTCTCGATCTTGCGCGTCTCGCCCTTGCTACCTTTTTGGCCCGCCGCGCCGGTGACGATGCCGCCGGCGTTGCCGGTTTCAATGCCGCTTTGCTTGCCGCAACCGGCCAATGCCAGGATGGCCAGGAGGGGGAGGGCGGTCAGGGTGGTTCTCATTGCGGGTACTCCTCGCATGAACGGATGGCTGGCATGCTACAAGCATGGAAATTGTCACGCCAGCCATCTTTTCCCGCAGCGCACCGGTAATAAGCACACCCCGCAAGCCCTTATAAGCAAAGGCTTCTAGGGATTTGGTCGGTTCCAATCCAGTACGGCCGAAATCGGGCAGTGGTCGCTCAGCTCCGGGTCCTCAATATCCACCGGCCACTGCCGGAAGCTGTTGGCGACCACGGCGGAAGCGAGCGACTTGCTGACGATGATGTGGTCGATCAGCACCGGGTAGCGTCCCTTGTGCGAGCAGGCATCCACTGAGCGGCGGCGCTCGGTCAAACGGGTCAGGGTCGACTCCGGCGGCTTGCTGTCGTTGATTTCCTTCCAAATCGTCAGCTGGTTGCCCTGCTCGGTCTTGGCCGGCGCGTTGATCTCCAGCGGGCTGTCAAAGCGGCGGTTGAAGTCGCCCAGCAATATGTAGGGGATGCCGGCTGCGGCAGCGCTGTCTATCCACTGTTCGAGCGGTTTCACCTGGCGGGCCAGGATATGGCACGCCGCGGTCTCTTCGTTGCGGCGGGTGGCTTTCATGCTGCCGTCGTCGTTGAAGCGATCCTTGCTGATGCCTTTGCTGACCTCGGTATTGAGTTCTTCATCGCGCCCCAGTGGCTTGTCGAAACAGCCGGACTTGAGGTGGACGTTGAAGAACTTGATCGTCTTGCCGGCCTTGTCGACCACGGTCAGCTCGCCGCCACGGCCACGGCGCTCGCCCAAGGGCTTGGCCAGTGCTTCGTAGTCCTTGAAGCTGACTTCCTTGAACTTGTCGGCCTTCACCGCAAAGCCGACCTTCTGCAGCCAGTCATCGCCGCTGACAAAGACCTTGTAGCCGGGGAAGACCTTCTCCAGCGCAGCCGTACCTTCCACTTCCTGTACTGCGATCACGTCGGCATTGATCACGCCGGCGACCTCGCTGAGGATCTTGTAGGCCTCCGCCCGGCGCGGTACCCAGCGGCAGGGGTGTTGGGTCAGGCATTGCTCGCGGGCCGTCTTGTCGTTGGGGTAAGTCTGCTCGCACAGCTTGTCCACGGCGGCTTCGCGTTCATCGCGGCCCTTGGGCAGTGTCTGGCAGGTCGGCCACAAGGCCTCGCTGACCGGTTCATTGCGTAGCCAGCCGAAGTTCCAGCTGGCTACGCTGATCGGTTCGGCCATGGCACTGCCGGCCAGCAAACTGGCCAACAGGATACGGTTGAGGTTCACGGTGAATTCCACGCTCGGATGAAAGCGGGCGATGATAGCGCCGCCGCACCACCCTGGGGGAGGCGGCGGGCAGCGGTGTGACACTGGCGCGACAGCGGTCAGACGTAGTCGCGCAGACGGTACCAGGCCATGCCGAGCACCAGGCTGGGGGTGCGCAGCAGCTTGCCGCCGGGGAAGGGCAGGTGCTGGATACGGCTGAACAGGTCCAAGCGCTCGTTCTGGCCGGCGATGGCTTCGGCGATCAGGCGACCGGCCAGGCCGGTGACCGCCACGCCGTGGCCGGAGAAGCCCTGGCAGTAATAGATGTTGTCGCCCAGCCGGCCCCAGTCGGGTGCGCGGCTCATGGTGATATCGACAAAGCCGCCCCAGGCATGATCGACGCGTACGTCCGACAGCTGCGGGAAGACCCGCAACATATCGCTGCGCATGGCTTCGGCCAGATTGCGTGGCGGCAGGCCGGAGTAGCTGACCTTGCCGCCGAATAGCAGGCGATGGTCGGCGGTCAGCCGGTAGTAGTCGAGCACGAACTGGGTGTCGGCCACCGCGAAGTTGGGCTGGATCAACCCCTGTGCCCGCTCCTTGCCCAGGGGCTCGGTGGTGATCACATAGGTACCGACCGGCATGATGCGCCCACCCAGCTTGGGTACCAGATCACCCATGGAGACATTGGCCGCCAGGACCAGTTGCTTGCAGCTGACCACGCCACGGCTGGTGTGGACCTTGGGTTGGGCGCCTTGCTCTATGCGGTCGACCGGGGTGTTCTCATAGAGGTGTACGCCGGCTGTGCTGGCGGCACGGGCCAGGCCCAGGGCGTACTTGAGCGGGTGCAGATGGCCACCCAGTGCGTCGTACAGGCCGCCGCTGTAGCGCGGGCTGTCGAGGTGACTGCGGAGCGTGGTTTGGTCCCACAGCGTGTAGTGCTGGTAGCCGTAGCGCTTGGCGGCTTCCTCCTGCCAGTCGGCCAGCTCGCGGTATTTGGCGGGCTTGACCGCCGCCAGCGTGTGGCCGCGCGCCCAGTCGCAGTCTATGTCGTGTTGCGCTATGCGCTGCTCGATGATGTCTATGGCCTCCAGCGACATATCCCAGGCCAGCTTGGCGGCCTCATCACCGAGTGCCTTGCGCAGGGTGTCCATATCGCAGGCATAACCGTTGATCACCTGCCCGCCGTTGCGGCCCGAAGCACCATGCGAGAGGCGCGAACCCTCCAGCAGCACCACCGAATAGCCACGCTCTGCAAGGTTGAGCGCGACCGAGATACCGGCCAGGCCGCCGCCGACCACGCACACATCGCAATCGGTACTGCCGTCGAGCTGCGGGTAGGTGGGAATGTCGGGGGTGCTGGCGACGTAGTAGGAGTCGATATGGGCTTGCTGGCGGTAGTTGAGCATGCGCGTTTCCCTGAGCGAACCCGGCGACGCTAGCATATGTTGAATATTATTTACAACGCGTTGCATGAATTGAACGTGGCGACAAAGCGGCAAGCGGCTGTCTACACTGGAGACTCCCTGACGCCAGGAGTACCGCCATGTCCAAGGTCCAAGCCATCCCTGAGGGCTATCACAGCATTACGCCCTATATCACCGTACACGACGCCAAGGCTGCGCTCGACTATTACCAGCGTGCCTTTGGCGCAACGGTCGTGCTGGTCATGCCCAATGACAAGGGGCAGATCTCGCATGCCGAGATCAAGCTCGGCGACTCGCACGTCATGCTGTCGGACGAGTTCCCCGAGTGGGGTGCCATCAGCCCCAGGACACTGAAGGGACACACCAGTACCTTGATGTTCTACGTCGAGGATGTGGATGCGGTGGTGGCCAAGGCGGTCGCAGCCGGCGGGACCCTGGTCCGGCCGGTGGCCGACCAGTTCTATGGCGACCGGGTAGGCAGCCTGACCGACCCATTTGGCCATAGCTGGCACGTTGCCACCCACAAGGAAGACCTCACCGAAGCACAATTGCAGCAGCGTATGCAGACCTGGTCTGCCGAGCAGAACTGAGCCATACAAGCTTGGGAAAGGAGAGCATCTTGTTGCGTACCCTATTGCTGACAGCCGCTCTGGCCGGCTCCATTGTTGCCGCGCAGGCCGACACGACCGATAACCAGGCCCTGCAGGCCCAGGTCATGGCGGCCGAGCGCGCCTTCGCCAAGACCATGGCGGACCGCAACTTCGTGGCCTTTGCCGCTTACGTCTCGGAGGAGGCCGTCTTCTTCACCGGCCCCAAGCCTTTGCATGGCCGGCAAGCCGTGGTGGATGCCTGGAAGCGTTTCTATGAGCCGGCCAAAGCACCGTTTTCCTGGGAGCCCGACACGGCCGAGGTGCTGCCTTCAGGTACCCTGGCGTTGACCAGTGGCCCGGTACGGGACCCGGCGGGCAAGCTGGTGGGCCGTTTCAACTCCATCTGGCGCTTGGAGTCACCCGGTACCTGGCGGGTGGTGTTCGACAAGGGTGAGGATGTCTGCGACTGCAAAGGGCAGGGTAAGCCATGAGACGACAAGGGATGGGAACCATCGCCTGTCTGGTGCTGATGATGTCGGGCCCCCTGCAGGCGGCGGAGCTGCCCGATTGGTCATCGTTGCAGTGGCTGGCCGGGTGTTGGCGCTTGAACGGTGGGGAGGCCGGGTCCGAGGAGCATTGGCTGGTGCCTGCCGGAGGGCAGATGCTGGGTGTTAGCCGCATTGTGCGCAAGGGCAAGGTGGTTGAATTTGAATTCATGCGTATCCATGACCTGGATGGCCAGCGCTATTACACGGCCAAGCCCTCCGGCCAGGCCGAGGCCAGCTTTCGCCTGATTACCGCCGAGCCGCGGCTGTTGGTATTCGAGAACCCCGAGCACGATTTTCCGCAACGCATCAGCTACCAGCTGCAAGAGGATGGCAGCTTGCTGGCGCAGATAGCAGGTACGCGTCAGGGTAAGGCACGCAGTGTGGACTTCCCCATGAGCCGCACCAGCTGCAACTGAACAACCATTCCGCGAGCAAGGTGGCCCGGCCGCCGGGCAGGGTATGATAGTCGCGGCCGTCCGCTTCCCGAGGACGGGGCGGCCAGCAGCCTCCACGCGTCGGCTGCCTAAAGATGGACGGGAGCCGTCCGGTCTTTGCAGGCCGGGCGCAAGGCGGCGAGGCGCAACGCCACCGGCAAGGCCTCGCTGGCCCCGCAGGGAGCAGCTAGTAATGACTTCAACCCTCTACGGCGACGGTGCCATTCGTCGCGAAGGACTGTACGGTAGCAGTATCGAAAACACCTACGCCGGCGTCTTGAGCTTTATGCGCCGCAAATACAGCCGGGATCTGACCGGCGTCGATGTGGTGATCAGCGGCATCCCGCTGGATCTGGCGGTCACTTTCCGGCCCGGTGCGCGGCTGGGCCCGGCGGCCATACGTGCTGCCAGTGTGCAACTGGCCGAGCTCAAACCCTTCCCCTGGGGCTTCGACCCCTTCGACGACCTGGCGGTCATCGACTACGGCGACTGCTGGTTTGATGCACACAACCCCCTGAGCATCACGCCCACCATCGTCGAACACGCCCGTACCATCCTCGCCAGCGGGGCGACCATGCTGACCTTTGGTGGCGACCATTATGTGACCTACCCCTTGCTCAAGGCACATGCCGAGCGTTTTGGTGCGCCGCTGAGCCTGATCCATTTCGACGCCCATTGCGATACCTGGCCGGACGACGGCCCGGACAGCCTCAACCACGGCACCATGTTCTACAAGGCGATCAAGGAAGGACTGATCGACCCCAAACGCTCGGTGCAGGTGGGCATACGGACCTGGAACGACGACTTCATGGGCATGCATGTGCTCGATGCCCCCTGGGTCCATGCTCATGGGCCGCAGGCCACGCTGGAGCGCATTCTGCAGATCGTCGGTGATCACCCTACCTACCTGACCTTCGATATCGACTGCCTGGACCCGGCTTTTGCACCGGGTACCGGCACACCGGTACCGGCCGGCCTCAGTTCGGCCCAGGCCCTGCACATCGTACGTGGCATGGCGCCCGTGAACCTGGTTGGCATGGATGTGGTGGAGGTCTCACCACCGTTTGATCAGAGCGAGATCACCGCCTTGGCGGCGGCCCATATTGCGGCCGATATGTTGTGCGTACTGCGCAACAGAAAGCTCGGCAAGATCACGCGCTGACCAACGCCGGCCATCAGGGCGCCAACCCCGCTGTAGGCGGGCTTGGCGCCCTTTGCTTTTGGGGTTGAAACAAAACCTTTGCGCAACTGTAACAAAACGGTTTCAGCACTTTCATATTCCCCCTCTAGCCTTCGCGCCTTTGCTGGGTGTCTTGGCTGCCGGGCTGCAACTGCCGCCTCACCGACCTGGCGGAATGCCTGGCAACAGCCAGTTCCTGCAACGGCCCGCGGTCCCGATCCGCCGCGCTGTGCAAAGTCTAAAAGGGAGAGAAGTGCTCATGAAGTTCAAGCAAACCCCGCTCGCCATCCTGGTGGCCAGCCTGTCCATCGGCGCCTTTGCTGCCGACAATGCCGGCACCGATGGTGCCGAAGACCAACAGAACATCAAGATCGAAGGCAAGGGTGTCTTTGCCGGCGGCAAGATGGTGTACGAAGAGGCCGCCCGTGCCCGCGCCACCGTCACCAAGAAGGCCATCGAAGAGAAGACCACTTCCTCCAACGCCTTCCAGTTGATCGACAAGCTCCCCGGCGTGAACGCCTTCTCGCAAGACGCCACCGGCCTCTTCGGCGGTACCCTGACTGTGCGTGGCTTCTCCGCCGGCCAGATGGGCTTTACCATCGATGGCGCCCCGGTCAATGACTCGGGCAGCTACGACGTCTACCCGCAGGAGTACGTCGACGCTGAAAACCTCGAAGAAATCTACGTCACCCAAGGCACCACCGACAATGACGCCCCGCACATCGGTGCCACCGGCGGCAATATCGGCCTGGTTTCGCAGAACCCCACCGACAAGGCGCGTTTCAAGTTTGCGCAGACCTTTGGCGGTCTGAGCATGTATCGCACCTTTGTGCGTGCCGATACCGGCATGACCGGCCCCCTGAAGTCCTACTTCTCGTTCTCCAAGACCGAAGCGGACAAGTGGCGCGGTGAAGGCAAGGCCGACCGTACCCACTTTGAAGCCAAGACCATGCTGGGCTTGGGTGAGGGCAATACCGTCAGCGCCGGCATCATGTACAACAAGGCCGAGATCAACTTCCTGCGTCGTGCCCGCCTGAGCGACTGGCAAGCCAACCGCTACTACGACTACGACACCGTCTTCGCCGGCCGCAAGGTCACCCCGGGCAAGGCCGACGACGAAAGCAGCCTGACCAACTACTACGCCCTGGCTCAGAACCCGTTCGAGAACTACGTGGCCAGCGCCAAGGGTACCTTCAAGCTGGGCGATGGCGTGACGGCAGAAGTTCAACCTTACTTCTGGTATGGCAATGGTGGTGGCTCTAGCGGTGCTACCTTGGCTGAATCGAGCTTCACCAACGGTGGCCGTGACCTGAACGGCGACGGTGACAAGCTGGACAAGGTGCTGGTCTATGCCATTTCCAAGACCGTGACCCACCGTCCCGGCGTGACCACCCGCCTGAACTGGACTTTGGGTGAGCACAAGCTGATGGCCGCAGTTTGGCTTGAAAACGCCCGTCACCGTCAGACCCGCCCGCAGGTTGCCGTCGACAATGCCGGCAATCCGGTCGATATGTGGGCTGATGACGTGATCCTGCGCAACGACGGTAGCATCTACAACGGCCAATCGGGTGGTCTGGACCGCAACTGGGAAACCCGCACCAAGGTCTCGCAGTTCACCCTGCAAGACGCCTTCCCGATCGGCGACAACATCAGCATCCTGGCTGGCGTGCGCACCCCGCACACCAAGCGTGAAGGCACCGCCTATGGTGCCGGTTCGGAAGCCGCCCAGCAGGCCTTCCTGGCCTCGCGCGGCGCGACCGACTCGATCACCATCAGCCGCACCTGGAACAAGGTGCTGCCGAACGTGCAGGCCAAGTACGCCATCGATGAGCGCAGCCATGCCTTCGTTGCGCTGTCGAAGAACTTCCGTACCCCGGCCAACTTCATCCTGTATGAACTGATCCAGGATCAGAACAACAGCCTGTACAACAACCGCAACCTGGCCCCCGAGCAGTCCAACAACGTGGACATCGGCTACCGCTACCAGGGTGACAGCTTCAACTTCAACGGTTCGGTGTTCTTTGTCGACTTCAAGGACCGCCAGGCCCAGCGCGTGGATGAAGACGGTACCCGTCGTAACTACAACGTGGGTAACACCGAGAAGCGCGGCTTCGAACTGGAGTTCGGTACCGCCCAACGGGGTGGTTTCTCGCTGTACGGTTCGGCCAGCTATATCCGCGAAAAGCTGAAGGATGACTTCGAGCAGTACGTGGGTACTACCAACGTCGCGCTCAAGCAAAAGGCGGCCCTGGTGGCCCTGCCGACCACCGGCAAGACCATGACCGATACCCCGAAGTGGCTGCTGGGTGCTGGCGTGAACTACCAGTACGGCCCCTTCACCGCTGGCCTGGGCGCCAAGTACACCGGCAAGCGCTACGGCGACCTGATGAACCAGGAATCGATCTCGGGCGTGACCGTGTGGGATCTGAACGCCGGTTACCGCTTCAACAACACCTCGTTCCTGAAGCGTCCGACCTTGCGCATGGCCGTGGCCAACCTGTTCGACAAGAACTACCTGGCCGGTATCCCGAGCACCCAGATCAACGCGGCCAAGTTGAACACCGGCGACATCCGTATCATCGATCCGGGTACCCAGGTGAATCCGACTGTGTCCGGTTCGGCTCCGAACTACGACATCGGTGCACCGCGCTTCGTCAGCTTCACCTTCTCCGGGGAATTCTGATCCCGGCACGGGGGAGGGGGAAACTGTAGCGCAGCGCCCAGCAAAGCTGGGTGCTTAACTGCAGGAGTGGGTCAAGCGGCCTTCGCTTGTTTGATCCGCTCCCCCCTCGCCGCCGCGAGGGAGCCTCGCTACGCTCGGGGCACTGCGCTCCGTGGCTAGAGATGAGGTTGTTCACTTGATCGCGGTAGTGAGTAGCAAAGAAAAACGGCAGGTACTTCGGTACCTGCCGTTTTTCTTTGCCGCTGTCAGGCTGCGATATACAAGTCAGGAATCCAGCCGCTTGGCCCGTTTGCCCAGCTCGGGGGCCTTGAGCGCTTGTTGCTTGGCGGTCAGTGCGGCGGCGTAGTCGAGGAAGGCATCGAGGTCACCACCCAGGATGGTGCGTTCGCGGCCTTGTTTGAAGACGGTAAAGCTGTCGCCACCCTCGGCCAGGAAATTGTTCACCACCACGCTGTAGCTGGCCTTGCGGTCGACAGCTTTGCCGCCAACCTGGATCTCGACCACCTTGTCGCCCACCCCGCGCCGGCCATCCCAGCTGAAGCTCAGGCCGCTGCCGTGCAGAAAGGTCGGCTCGCCGTCGCGGCGGTCGAACTGCTGGTTCAGGAGCTGGTAGAGCTGCTCGCCGCTCAGTCGCATCCGGATCAGGCTGTTCTGGAAAGGTTGCACCGCGTAGGCGTCGCCAAAGGTGATGGTGCCGTTGGCGAGATGCGAGCCTGCCGGCTTTTGCCAGCGCAGGCTTTCGCGCAGACCACCGTTGTTGATGAAGGCGATATCGGCACCACTGGCCAGGCGCTGGGTATCAGCCACCAGGCTGCCGAGGGGCGACTCACCGTCGTCGTTGGCGTCGCTCAGAATATCGGACTCGATACGTGCAACAGGACGCTCGGTGATGGTGGAGACGCGCTTGACCGCCTGCTCGGCCAGTGCGCTGGCTTCAAGAACCGGTTTGAGCCCTGGGCCTGCATCCGCCCACAGATAGCGGATCTCGGCCCGCTTGCTGACGATCTCATCGCGGCTCGGGTCGATCTCCAGCTGGATGTCGGCCATGGCCGTGCCGTAGTTCAGGGCTTGGGTCAGCAGCACCGGTTTGCCACCGCGGGCCGGGATCAGTGCATTGCCAAAAGCATGGGTATGGGCCGAGGTAACCACGTCGACTTCGTCATCCAGGCGTTTGATGATCTCTACGATGGCGCCATCGACGGTGGGCTTGCTGGCATCGGTGGTGCCGCTATAGGTGGCTTGCTGGCCACCCTCGTGGATCACCGCAACGATGGCATGGATGCCCTTGGCCTGGATCTCGGGGATATAGCGGTTGATGGCCTCGGCTTCGTCGAGGAAGCGTACCTTGTCGGTGCCGGAAGGCTTCACGATATTGGGCGTGTCGCGCGTGGTGGCGCCGATAAAGGCGATGGGCAGCTCGCGCTCCTGGCCTTGCGCGTTGCGGTAGGGCACGGTCTTGATGATATAGGGCGGCAGCACCGGCTTGCCGCTGTCGGCCCACACCAGATTGGCCGAGATCAGCGGGAAGTTACTGCCCAGCCAGGGGTTTTGCAGATAGGGGCCCTGCGCTGAGTTGCCGCCACCGTAGAGCCGCAGCATCTCGTCCACGCCACGATCAAACTCATGGTTACCAGGGGTCGCCACCACATTGCAGCGTGGCGCCAGTCGCTGCGCGATCTGGCATTGGCTGTTGCCCAGCATATTGAAGAACATGATGGTGGGCTCATCCATCAACAGGGCCGATGGCAGTGGCGAGGCGCCGACATTGTCGCCGGCGGCCACGATCAAGGTGCGCTCGGGCTGCTCGCTCACGGCATCACGCAGGTAGGCGGCGACCACGCCGGCACCGCCTATGGGGCGCTTCTCATACAACCGGCCGGCCGGGATGCGGCCGTGGAAGTCGTTCAGGGCCAGGATGCGAACCGGCACGGTGGCGGT
>NZ_DATCSC010000055.1:0-29725 GCF_036568685.1 Chitinimonas sp. | reverse complement strand
CGCGTGGTCGATATTGAGCTTGCTCAGCACGGCGCGGATATCCGCCGCCTGGGTGCGCTTGTCGTAACCATCTGCCGGGCGGGAAGAAAGGCCCATGCCGCGCAGATCAGGCACCACCACGGTGTGGGTCTTGGCGAGCTCAGCAGCCAGCGGCGACCACATATCGCCGGTATCGCCAAAGCCGTGGATCAGTACCACGGCCGGGCCCTGGCCGCCTACGCGCACATGCAGGGTGGCGCCTTCGGTTTCTATCTTCTGTTGCTTGAAGGTGGCAGGGAAGGGTTTGACCTCGGCGTGGCCGGGGAGCGATACGGCCAGGGTCAGCGCAACGGCGGTAAGCAGGGTCTTCATTTTTGAGCTCGCTTTCTTGAGAACCAGTGTAGTGGGATGGCGCAACGTGGTGGATCAACAACGTGTGATCAAGGCGCCACCATGGAGCTGGCTGGCGATCCGTATGCCGCTACTCTCCGCCGTACCGGCCGCCATGCCCATCCCTGTTGGAGGCGACGGTGCTTGCCCTGATAGGAGCTGGATGGAGTGCCCCTTTAGGGGCAGTGGGTAGCTACCTGTCCGATAGAAGTCGGCCTGGCTGGCCTTGGTAATCTGGCCCTTGGGCATGCATTTGCGCTGTGGCAGTCTGCTGCGACGTTCCAACCCCGAACGATTCAGAATAGCTGGGAATACCTTGATGATACTGAGCAAGTACCCCTTGCAAGCGGCCCTGTTCAGCCTGGCCGTGGCGGCCCAAGCGGCCGTACCCTTGCCAGACCTGAAGGTGCTGACCTGCGACCTGCCGGCAAGTACCGACACCTTCTTCAAGCTGGACAAGACACTGATCCCACTGGCGACCAAGAAGGGCGACGGCATGTTCACCATTGCCGGACCCTTGCAGTACGACAAGCTCTGCCTCAAGGAGGTGGCCATCATCGCCGCCTTTGGCACGTTCACGGTGACGGCCAGCTTGTGCGGGCAAGACCCGCAGCCTCTGCTGGACTACCTGAAGGCCAACCGCCCGGACCTGAAGAAGGATGGGAGCAAGACGGCGCCGGGCATGCTGGGGATGTATGGCACTGAAAAGGATCTCGTCATGATCTACCGCGGCGATAAGGCGCTTCAGCCCAAGCCGGATGGCAAGGACCTGATCTACAGCTGCGCCAAGGCGCTCAGCGGGCCTCAGTAGGCGACCCGCTGCACCGTGGTGGCTACTTACCGGGCGAGACCAGCTGCCCCTTGAGCAGCTCGCCACGCGCCACCGGCTTGCCATCCTGCACATAGCCGCTCAGGTAGGCGGGCATACCGTCACCCTCGCCAAAGTGCGGCTTGTCCTGCAAGTGGAAGTGCAAATGCGGCTCGCTGGTGTTGCCGCTGTTGCCGCAGCGGCCCAACTCATCGCCGCTCGCGACCTTGTCCCCCAGCTTGACCCCCACGCTGCCCTGGCGCAGATGGGCCAGCAGCGCGTACTCGCCCTGGCCGAGGTCAAGCACCACATGGTTGCCTGCAGCGTGCTGCGGGTCGCTGCTGCCTATGGCCTGGTCGGGCAGGCCATCCACCACCTCCACCACTGTACCGGCTGCCGGCGCCAGGACCTTCTGGTTCCAGGCGTAGTAGTCGCTCAGATTCTTGCCCTCGCCCTTGTGGCTCTTGCCGTCCACCATCTTGAGCAGATCGTAGGCAAAACGTTGGTCGCGGGCGACGATATGGTAATTCTGCGCCTGGGTCCGGCCTCCCCAGAACACCAGCCATTCGCCCTCAAAGGGCAGCCGCAACGTGGCCTTGGTCTGGTAGTCCTTGTAGGGCGATTCAGGTAGCGCTGTCTGCGCTGGCCGCACATAGAAGCCGGCAATGCGCTTGTCCGGCAAAAACGCCCACAACATCTGGATAGGCGTGGCCGGCTTGCTCCAGCGCGCGGTGCGCAGATAGAGCCGCACCCCATTCTGCTCGGTCACATCCTCACCCAGCACGGCTTGTTCCTCACCAAACTGCTTGTCGAGATCGGCACGGAACTGCGCCAGGCCATCGGCGGTTTTGACGGCCGCCTGCATATCCGGCGTCATCTGTGCCCAGAGCGCCAGGGTATCCCGCTTGAGGAACTGCTGGGTGGCCTTGCGGCCATCGGCCAGCGTACCGTCGGTCTTTGCGTCGGCCCAAGCGGGTAGAGCGAGGGTAGCTAGCAAGATTACGGACCAGAGTTTGTTCAGTGTGCGCAGCGACATGGGGAGCCTGGATAAAGGCCGGTGTGCCCGGCGGTGTTTTATCTTAGCGGCGGAGTGCGAGGGCGACATCCTTCAGATGAGGGATCAGTTGCGCATAGGGCGCAATGCCCTTCGGGGATTGCGCCCTATGGGCTGCTTCAGGACCGCCAATTTCCAATATCTGTAGCAAGTACCGTGAATGACTGGGGGTGCAGCAAAAATGCGTAAAGCTTGCCTGCGCCCGATAGAGGTCCCGGCTTGCGATCCGTAGTGTAAAAAGCCACCACGAGTACTGTGACAACTTCGGATAGCTCGGCGCGGATACGAGCCTTGTCTTCATTGGCCATGCTTGAACGATCGACGAAGCTCAAAGGCATGCTGAACACGTCACTGATGCAATACGGCCAAGCGACCGCCTCCGCATACAGCGGATGTGTGCGTATTGCCGCCATAGCGCCTGTCGTTACTGAATCAGCAACCGCGGACATCGCTTCGGCTTGGAGTGCAATGAGTTAAGCCTTAAAGCATACCGTTTTATACGGCCGCAATGCGGTGCGACCTTTAGAGTCTAGGAGTAGGCGGTCAACAGCGGGATCTTGCAATAAGGCAAGTCACAGGATGTTTGATCGATGTCCCGTGACCCGCCGTTCAGGAGCGGACGGTCGTGTTCCCAGCATTTTCCAACACCCCCACCTCACTCTCATCCTTCAAACCCACCCCTGTCAGCTTCAGCCGCAAGGCCGCCTTGATCAACCAAGCCAGCTTGTGCGCCGCAGCCGGGTGCGGCAGGCCTTCGGGGCGGATGTTGGAGACGCAGTTGCGGGCGGCATCAAGGCAGCCCACCTGCGGGGCGTAGGTGAGGTAGGCGCCCAGACTGTCGGGCGAGGAGAGGCCCGGGCGTTCGCCCAGCAGGATCAGAACCAGACGGGCTCCGAGCAGGGCGCCGGCTTCGTCGGCCAGGGCGACGCGGCTTTGGCTGGCGATGACCAGCGGGGCGAGGCGCAGGCCGTCCAGGAGCGGCAGCAGGTGCTGCAGCAGCGGTACCGCCTGACGCTGGGTCGCGAGGGCAGAGAGACCGTCTGCGACCACGATGGCGAGATCGGCCTGGCTCTGGTGCAGGCTCAAGAGGCCGGCGCTCTCGGTGGCGAGGCGGCGGCCCAGGTCGGGGCGCTGCAGATAGCTGCGGCGGTCCGGGGCACGGCTTTGCACCTGCAGCACCGGCTGGCCGGCGGCGCGCAGCTGCTGGGCCAGTTCATCCTTAGCCAGGGGCAGGTGTACGGCATCCCGCGCCTGGGCATGCGCGAGGCCAAAGGCCAGTACTTCGCGGGTGGGCAGGGCGGGGCCGGCGCGGCCCAGGCCGATGCGTGCCTGGGTGAGATTGCCCAGGCGCCGCCAGGGGTCGTCCGGGGTAAGCGGCGGTGGGGGGGAGATCTGCGGTTTGTTCATGCCAGCGCCCCTTCTTCCACATGCCGCAGCAGCGGGTGGTCGGTGCGGGCGGGATAGAGCCGGCCAGTCATGTCGGCAAGGCCCATCTGGCTCAACCAGGCTTCAAATTCCGGCGCGCGTTTCAGGCCCAGCACCTGGCGCAGATAGAGCTGGTCGTGGAAGGAGGTGCTCTGGTAGTTGAGCATGATGTCATCTGCGCCCGGCACACCCATGATGAAGTTGACCCCGGCGGCGCCGAGCAGCACCAAGAGGTTGTCCATATCGTCCTGATCGGCCTCGGCATGGTTGGTGTAGCAGACGTCGCAACCCATGGGCACGCCCAGCAGCTTGCCGCAGAAATGATCTTCGAGCGCGGCGCGGGTGATCTGCTTGCCGTCGTAGAGGTATTCCGGGCCGATAAAGCCGACCACGGTATTGACCAGCAGCGGCCGGTAGCGGCGGGCGACGGCATAGGCGCGGGCCTCGCAGGTCTGCTGGTCCACGCCGTGGTGGGCATTGGCGCTCAGTGCACTGCCCTGGCCGGTCTCGAAATACATGACGTTGTCGCCCAGGGGGCCGCGGTCCAGCGAGAGGGCTGCGGCGTGGGCTTCGTCCAGGATGGCGAGGTCGATGCCGAAGCCGGCATTGGCGGCCTGGGTGCCAGCGATGGACTGGAAAACGAGGTCGATGGGTGCCCCGGCGGCGATGGCCTGGATCTGATTGGTGACATGAGTCAGCACGCAGGATTGGGTGGGGATGCCAAAGCGCTGGATCACGTCGTCCAGCATCTGCCACAAGGTGATGAGCGCCGGCACGCTGTCGGTAGCAGGGTTGATGCCTATGACCGCGTCGCCCACGCCATACATCAGGCCGTCCAGCATGCTGGCGGCAATACCGCGTGCGTCGTCGGTGGGGTGGTTGGGCTGCAGCCGCACGGCCAGCCTTCCCGGCAGACCGATGGTGCCGCGAAAGCGGGTGACCACCCGGCATTTGCGCGCCACCACCATCAGGTCCTGATTGCGCATGAGCTTGCTCACGGCTGCCGCCATCTCGGGGGTGATGCCGGGGGCGACGGCGGCCAGGGTGTCGCTGGTCGTGCTGTCTTGCAGCAGCCATTCGCGGAAGTCACCCACCGTGAGGCTGGCGACGGACGCGAAGGAGGCGGCATCGTGGCTGTCGATGATCAGCCGGGTGATCTCGTCCTCTTCGTAGGGGATGAGCGCTTCGTTCAAGAAGCGTTTGAGCGGCAGGTCAGCCAGCACATGGCGGGCGGCCATGCGCTCGGCGGCGCTCTGGGCGGCCAGGCCTGCCAGGTAGTCGCCCGAGCGGGCGGGGCTGGCCTTGGCCAGCAGATCCTTGAGGTCGCCGAAGGAGTAGTGCGTGCCGGCGAGGGTGCAAGCGAGTGCCATGATGTTCCTGTTTCTTCGGGGCGAGGCATGGGCCGCCTCGCCCTGATCCGGGTCAGGTCTGCTCGACCACCACGCCGTCCAGCAGGGTATCGGCCGGGGCGCTGTCGCGCTGGTGGGCGGTCAGGTAGAAGTAGGTGAAGGCCACGGCCAGAAAGCACAGGAAGATCAGCGCCAGCAGTTGGTTGTAGAACACCAGGGCGGCGAGGCAGATACAGGCGGCGAACAGGGCGAAGGCCGGTACCACCGGGTAGCCGGGGGCGCGGAAGGTGCGTTCAAGCGTAGGCTCGCTGCGGCGCAGCTTGAACAGGCTGGCCATGGAGACGATGTACATGACGATGGCGCCGAACACCGACAGGGTGACGATATTGGCGGTGAGTGGTTGGCCGGCGATCACGATCAGCGAATCGCTGAAGATGGCGGCTATGCCGACCACGCCGCCGGCCAGGATGGCGCGGTGCGGGGTCTTGAAGCGCGGGTGCACGGCGGCCAGCCACTTGGGCAGGTAGCCAGCACGGCCCAGGGCAAAGATCTGCCGCGAGTAGCCGAGGATGATGCCGTGGAAGCTGGCGATGAGGCCAAAGAGGCCGATCCAGACCAGCATATGCAGCCAGCCGCTGGTTTCCCCGACGATCATCTTCATGGCCTGGGGTAGCGGGTCATTGATATTGGCGAGCTTGCTCCAGTCGCCCGCGCCACCGGCAAAGATCATGACACCCACCGCCAGTACCAGCAGGGTGAGGATGCCGCCGATATAGGCACGCGGAATGGTGCGCTTGGGATCCTTGGCTTCTTCGGCGGCCATGGCGGCACCTTCGATCGCCAGGAAGAACCAGATGGCAAAGGGGATGGCGGCAAAGATACCGCCCCAGGCTGCGATGCTGAAGTCGCCATGGCCGCTCCAGCCGTTCTGGGTGAAGTTGGCCATGCTGAAGCCGGGTGCGACGACGCCCATAAAGACCAAGAGTTCGACGATGGCGATCACCGTAACGAACAGCTCGAAGGTGGCGGCGATCTGCACCCCGACGATATTAAGCGCCATAAAGATGACGTAGGCCGCCACCGCCGCGTACTTGGGGTTGATCTCGGGGAACTGCACGTTGAGGTAGGCACCGATGGCCAGCGCGATGGCCGGCGGGGCGAAGACGAACTCGATCAGGGTGGCAATGCCGGCCAGGAAGCCGCCAGCTGGGCCGAAGGCGCGCTTGGCATAGGCGAAGGGGCCGCCGGCGTGGGGGATGGCCGTAGTCAGCTCGGTGTAGCTGAAGATAAAGGCCGCATACATGGCCGCGATAAACAGCGAGGTAACCAGAAAGCCCAGCGTGCCGGCCTGTGCCCAGCCATAGCTCCAGCCAAAATACTCGCCGGAAATCACGAGCCCGACTGCGATACCCCATAGATGCCAACTACCCAGTGTCTTCTTGAGCTGGTGTTCCACAGTTCTTCCTCCCAGGGTTGCGGGCACTTGCAGAAAGCGCCCGTGAGCGTTTGCTTGCCTGGGAGGTTTAGCAGCCGGCGTGCCAGAAAATTATTTACATTAAATCAATTACTTAATGTGTTTTCGGTGGGTGGCGGTTGCCTGAATCTGGTGCGTGGTGCACCGGGCGTGCGCCCTCGCGGGGCATGGGGCGCTATTTGCGCACGGCCAGCACGACGACGTTGATGCTGACCTTGTCGCTGACCAGCAGCGAATAGCGATCCATGCCCCAGTTGGCACGGCTGATGCGGGTGCTGACCGTACCCTCGCAGGTCATGATCCGTTCCGGGCCACGCGGCTCGCAGCGCATATCGGTGATGGTGAGGGTGACGGGCTTGCTGATGCCCAGCATGGTCAGGGTGCCTTGGGCATCCACCGCCTGGCTGTCGTCGAACTCGAAGCGCTCGACCTTGAAGACGGCACTGGGGTAGACCTCGGAATTGAAGAATTCCTTGCCCTTGAGGAAGGCGTCCTTGCGCTCTGAGCCGGTGCTGAGCGAACCAGTCTGGATCACCACCTCAATGCTGCCGGTACGGCTCGCCCTATCGAGCACCAGCTCCCCGGTGATAGCCTGAAACACGCCGCGGGTACGCAAGAAACCGATCGCGTCCACTTCGAAGCTGGGTTTGGTCTGGGCCGGGTCGATGATATAGATCTCGGGTGCTGCCCGGGCCGTTGTAACAACGCAAGCCAAGGCCGTGATCCAGCAGGTCAGGTTAGCGATGGACAGCGGGCGTTGCATGGACGTCTACAACCTCGGCAAACACGACGGCGGGCGGTGCACTGTGTCATAGCCTGCCTACGTCGGCATGACAATGCCAATGCTCGGTTTGCGGAGGGCACATTGTCGGCCGCCGTGTCCTTGGGCTAGAGTCTGACCCCGACCGCGCTGGGCGTGGTGGATAAACCGACAAAGCGTGCAACGAGTACGCAATCAGCAGGGGGATGTATGGATCTGGATGCTTATGCACCGCCCAAGGCGGTGTTGAATACGGGGCTTGAAGGTGGACAAGCGGGGGAGCTTGCTGCCGCAACGCCGTTCTTTGTGGTGGGCAAACGCAAGTTCGTGCTGCTGTTCCTGGCTACCCTCGGTACCTACCGCATTTACTGGTTCTACAAGCAATGGCAGGCCTACAAGCGCGTGCATGGTGGCAGTATCTGGCCGGTACTCCGGGCGATCTTCACCATCTTCTTTGCGCATAGCTTATTTGAAGCGGCAGATCGCGAAGCATTGCGGCGAGGTGTACGCATAGGTTGGGAGCCACGCTCCCTGGCAAGCACCTATGTGGTGGTCGCCATTGTCAGCTCCGTCTTGGACCGGCTTTCCAACAAGGATATTGGCAGCCCCTACACCGATATCCTGTCGCTGATCTGTTTGCCCATAATGTGCAGCGTGCTGGTTTCTGCCCAAGGCGCGATCAACCGTGCCTGTGGCGACCCGGAGGGTGAAGGTAACAGCAAGCTGACCTGGGCCAACTATATCTGGCTCGTGATCGGGGCCCTGATGTGGTTGGTGATCGGGTACGGCTTTTACGCCATCTACACCGGTGCTGCCAACTGAGCCACGATGAGATTGCTAAGCGCTGGACAGGAGCAAGCATGACCCAGAACATCTATGCACCGCCGACAGCAGCGCTGCAGGTGGAGGGCGATACCACCGCCATGCCCTTCTTTGTGGTCAGCCAGCGCAAGCTGGGTATGCTTTATCTGCTTTCCTTCGGGCTCTACCACTACTACTGGAGCTATAAGCACTGGCAGGCCTACCGGCACAACCGGCAGGCCAAGGTCTGGCCGCTGTGGCGGGCGATCGGCATGCTCTTCTACACCCATGACTTGTATCGCGTCGCAGACCAGGAAGCGCGGCAACGTGGCATCCCGCTCGCGTGGTCACCCGCCTGGCTGGCGAGTGGTTACGTGTTGTTCTCCGCGGCCTGCAGCGTAGCACTGGTGCTGAGCTACCTGGGCTATGGCCGCCCCTATCCGCTGTGGTTTGCCCTCGCTTGCCCGCCGTTGCTGTGTGCTTGGCTGGTTCCGGCACAGGCCGCAATCAACCGGGCGTGCGCGGACCCGCAGGGGCTGAGCAACGGCAAGCTGAGCGGGGCCAACTATTGCTGGATCGTGCCGGGTTGCGTGCTGTGGTCGATCATTCTCGTCGCCCTTTTCATCGCCCTGTTCATGCGTGGGGCAGCAGCCAATTGAGCCCGATCGTGCCGCAGTTCCGTCTTCCTTCAGTAGCCGACTATGCTGAGCTGGCCAGTTGGATAGGCAACGCGACCGACTGTGCCCGCTGGGCCGGGCCACAGCTGCCTTTTCCCTTTACGGTGGCGGCCCTGTCCGAGCTGCTGCAGGTCGCCGAGGGAGAAAGCTGGGCCATGGCCGATGCGGCTGGCCGACTGCTGGGCTTTGGACAGTTCTGGTTGCGGCCTACCGGCACGGTGCACCTGGGGCGCATCATCATCTCGCCGCACTGGCGTGGGCATGGGGGCGCCAAGACACTGTGCAGCTGGCTGATGGCCACGGCGCGCGAGCGCCATGGTGAGCGGACCGTTACGCTACGGGTCTACCGCGACAACCCGGCGGCGTTGCGGACCTACCTGCAGCTGGGCTTTACGGCGGTGGAGCCGGAATCCGACACCGAGATACTGTTCATGCAGCGCGCAGTTTGATCGCTCAGGCGGGCTGCCAGCCGGTCACCGGCGCGCTGCCTAATCTGGGATAATTCAGAACGCTTATTACCACGGCCCTGTTCTCGGGGCCGTTGTCTTTTCTCCCCCTTGCAGGCCCGCACTATGTCCTTTGCCGAACTCGGTCTCCATCCCGCCCTGATCCAGGCCACCGTCGATCTGGGCTACCGCCATGCCACACCGGTACAGACCGCGGCGATCCCGGTGGCGCTGGGCGGGCAGGATGTGCTGGCCCAGGCACAGACCGGCTCGGGCAAGACCGCTGCCTTCTGCCTGCCGCTGCTGCACGGCTGGCAGCAGCACTACCAGGCCGGCCTGCGCCGACCGCTCCATGGTCTGGTACTGGTGCCTACCCGTGAGCTGGCGCAACAGGTGGGCGCGGTGCTGGAGGCCTTGGCCCGCGGCCTGCCTGAGCAACCCAAGGTGGTGACCTTGTATGGTGGGGTATCGATCAACCCGCAGCTGATGCGGCTGCGCGGCGGTGCCGACCTGGTGGTGGCCACGCCGGGCCGCTTGCTGGATGTGGTGGACCACAACGGCCTCAAGCTCTCAGAGCTGGCGGTACTGGTGCTGGATGAGGCCGACCGGCTGTTGGAGCTGGGCTTTGCCGATGAGCTGGCCAGCGTGCTGGACCGGCTGCCCAGCCGGCGGCAGAACCTGTTCTTCTCGGCCACCTTCCCACCGGCGGTCAGGCGGCTGGCGGGGCAGCTCCTGCACAAGCCGGCCAAGGTGGAAATCGCCATGGAGGCCGCAGCCGCACCGGATATCGTGCAGCGTGCGATCGCGGTGGACGAGGGACAGCGTACCGCCTTGCTGGCCCACCTTTGCCAGGCCGAAGGCTGGCGGCAGGTGCTGGTCTTTGTGGCCACCAAGCTGGCGACTGAACGCTTGGCCGAAAAGCTGCGGCGGCAGGGCCTCTCGGCCGCTGCCTTGCATGGCGAGCTGAGCCAGGGGGCGCGCTCGACCGTGCTGGCGGGTTTTCGGGCTGGCCATACCGCCATCCTGCTGGCCACCGATCTGGCCGCCCGCGGCATCGACATTGCCGAGCTGCCGGTAGTGCTGAACTATGACCTGCCACGCTCGACCGAGGACTACACCCACCGCATAGGCCGCACCGGCCGGGCCGGTGAGCGGGGCATGGCGGTGAGCTTTGTCAGTGCGGCTACGGAGGCGCACTTCAAGCTGATCGAGAAGCGCCAGGGCTTGCGCGTGGCGCGCGAGCAGATTGCGGGTTTTGAATCCAGTGAGGCGGTGCTGCCCACGACCAGCCTGGTGGCGGCTGATGGTGGTGGCGTCAAGGGTAAGCGCAAGAGCAAGAAGGATAAATTGCGCGAGGCGGCCGCCGCAGAGGCGACCAGGACAGGCGGCAAAGATTGATCCTGATTTTGCCGTGAAATTGTAATTAAGTTGTTGTTATAAAAGGATTTAACGAGCTGGCATTCCCTTTGCTCAATAGCCCACTGACAGAAAGATCCAGTTGGCTGGTTGATCAGGAGAAAAGCCATGCTACCCGTTACCAACAAGGCTTTGGCCGCCTATACAGGCCATACCTCAGCAAACCTCTTGCCCATAGCACGGCAAGCGCTTGCCGCTGCCTCGGCAAATAACTCCACTGCATTAGCAGCTGCTGATGCCGATGTGAATATCTCGGATGCGGCCAAGGTGCTGCAGCAGGTCAGCGACAGCCAGCAAGGCAACCTGCCTGGCGTGACCATCCTCTATGGGCAAGCCAAGCTGCAGGCCCCCACGGGCGCGACCGGCGCAGAGGCGCTGGCCTACCAGCGCAATGGTCTGGCTGTGGATACCAGCTCGCAACCCTGGCGCCTCTTGGGCACCGATACCCCCTTGAACGAACAGAGCTGGAAGAGCGCCGAGAGCGAGATCGACCAGATCGTGGCGCAACGCGTGGCGCTCTACCAGCAGGCCAAGGCCAGTGGCGACTCGGAGCAGGACGTGGTGGACAAACTGGTCGCCTATAACCGCACCCTGCCTGAGCGCTATACCAACCTGGTTGGCCCTGGTGGTGACCTGAAGCAGCTGCCCAAGGGTGAGCCGGCCAGGGTGACGGATGGGGTGACAGGCGTCTCTGGTAGCGCCGGCAGTGAGGGCGCCAATACGCACAATGCCCGTGGTCAGGAGCAGGTCGACCAAGGTCAGGCTCAGCAGAATTCGACCAGCCCGGATGCGAGTAACCAGGACCGCTCGGCCTGGTTGCGCACCCGCCTTAAATCCCTCGTCTAGGCGCCGCTATGCCGGGTTGGGGCTAGCGGCACCAGCTTGGCTGCTCATTCCAGCGACCAGCCCATGCTGGTCGGTACCGGCAGTTCCGGCGGTAGCTCGGCCTCGTGCCGCTCCAATGTGCCGGCCAGACCCAGACCGTAGGCGTCTACCGCCTGCCAGCAGCAGGTCGCGTTCAGCACTTGTTTACGCCACCATGCCTTGAAGCCGCCTTGCCCGGTCGGGGCGGGGGGATGGTCTTTCATGGACTGCTCCTTTCTTATCCAGACGATTGAATCGATCCGGTATCCCGGCGCTCAGAGCGCCAGGACCACGCGTTGGCTACCTGCCGCGGGTATGGCACAGCAGACCAGGGCTTCGCCTTCGCCGACCTCGGCCGAGGGCTGGGCCGCATAGCTCACTTCCCCTTCCAGCACGCGGGTACGGCAGCTACCGCAACTGCCACTGCGGCAGCTGAAGGCTGGCGCAAGGCCGCGCTGCTCGGCCAGCTCCAGGAGGCTGCCTTCACCTGGCTGCCAGCGGGCTTCCTTGGCGGAATCGGCAAACACCACTGGCACAGGCACGGTGGCCGGCGGCAATAGTGGCTTGCTGGGTGCGCCCTCGTCCGGCTTGCGCTGCAGGCTGGAAGGACCAAAGGCTTCGGCATGGATGCGGGCGTCGGCCACGTTGAGCTCGCGCAAGCCGTCGTAGACCGACTGCATAAAGCCGGCCGGACCGCAGAGGTAGAAGTCGTAGTCGTCGAAGGGCAGCACGGCGCGCAGGAGGTTGACGTCGATATGTCCCTCGGCATCGTAGTCCTCACCCGGTACGGCATTGCCTGGTTGCGACAGCACGCGGATATGGCGGATGGCGCCCTGGGTGCGGCCGACCAGGCCGCCGATCTCGGCATCGAAGGCACGCTCGGCCAGGGTGCGGCTGGACTGGAACAACCAGGTAGGCCGCACACGGCGCTTGCGGGCACCCTCGTAGGCGATATGGCGGACAAAGGACAGCATGGGGGTGATGCCCACGCCGGCTGCCAGCAGGACCGCGGGGCGCCGTTGGGTGGCGTCCAGGGTAAAGCCGCCGGCTGGCGCACGGACCTCGATACGGTCGCCGCGGCGGACCATGTCGTGCAGGTACTTTGAGACCAGGCCATCACGCTTGACGCTGATGCGATAGCGGTTGTCCGAGGGCGCGACCGAGAGGGTGTAGCTGCGCTGTACCGGCTGTTCCTGACCCGGCAGCTGCACGCGCAGGGGCAGGTGCTGGCCGGCCAGGTGCGGGATGAGACCCACGCCATCGGCGGGCGCAAGCTCGAAGGAGCGGATGGTGCTGCTCTCGTCGATGATTTCTACCACCTCGAAGGGCCGCCACTGGCGGCTGAGCTCGGCAGCGTGCAGGCGCTCTGCCGCCTGTTCCCAGTTGCCGGTGAGCAGGGAGTTGGGGGAGGCGCCGGCCGGCTGCTTGGCCCAGCGCAGTGACAAGGCCTGTGGCCGATAGACCATGCGCCGGGGTATGAAGCGCCATAGCCGCTCGGCGCCCTGGAAGGCGGCGGTCTCGGGGCTGTCCAGCAGCACCTCGGCATCGCCGCTCAGTTGCAGCAGATCACCGCGCTCAAAGTCCACGAATACGAGGCCGGCTTTGCCGTTGAGCAGGATATTGCCCAGCGTGTTGAAGAACAGATTGCCGGCAAAGTCGGGAATGGTGAGGCTGCCGTCGGCGTTCTGCCGCACAAAGCCGGGCCGGCCGCCACGGTGCGAGACATCCACCTTGCGCTGTCCGTCTTCCAGGTCGACGTAGGATGCGACATAGAAGGAGTCAGCCCCGGCGATCAGGGCCTGGGCGCGCTCATCCAGTGCCGGCAGCCATTGTGGGCCTTCGGGTGAGGGCGTGCCGGGCGCGCGAGTGGCTTCGAACTGCCGCAGCTGGATGTACTGCGGGCAATTGCCGAAGCTCTCCACCACGTCGAGCCGGAAGCGCTCCGGCCCGCTGCGCGAGAGCAGGCCGTTCATGCGGTTGCGGCGACGGGTGTGCAGCTCGATGCCCAAGAGACCTACCGGCTGGCCGTCGCCCATGCCGGCATCGGCCGGGTCTGCTGGATCACGGGGAAACTCGGCTGTCAGGCTACGCGGGTCGGGCGACTGCAGAAACCCCACCCCGCCAGAGAGCAAGCTGGCCCAGGCATCTCCCTGCGCATCCACACTGCCAAACACGGCAAAGGGCAGCTGGGGGAAGAACTCGCGGTGCTGCTCCGGCATATAGCTCCGCACCACGCGGCGGCCGACGGCGTCCATCTGCTTTTCCACGCCGGCGCGGCGCTGCAGTGCTACCTCACCGGTGTGCCAGGGCGAGCCCGCAGGGGCGGCGGGGACATTGATCTGGGACATGATGGACTCCTTGAGGCCGAGGAAGCGAAGTACGCCTCCTCGCGGTGGCTAAGGTTGGGGCTGCTACGCGACTAACCCTGCTTTGGTCTGCGGCATGGCAACGAACCCCGGCAGGGCTTCGATGCGGCCCAGCCAGGCCAGGATCTGTGGGTAGCCGCTCAGGTCCACATTGCCCTCGGGGGCGTGGGCGATATAGCTGTAGAGCGCGATATCGGCGATGGTAGGTTGGTCGTTGACCAGCCAGTCGCGGCCCTGCAGGGCGGCCTCGACCAGGGCGAGGATGGCGTGGGCGCGGGGGATGACTTCTTCAGGCCGCAATTTGGCGCCAAACACGGTGATCAGGCGGGCGGCTGCCGGGCCGGCGGCGATCTGCCCGGCGGCGACCGAGAGCCAGCGCTGCACGGCGGCGGCGGCGGCCGGGGCTTCTGGTAGCCAATCCGTACGGCCAGCCTTCTTGGCCAGGTAGACCAGGATGGCATTGGAATCGGGCACGACGGTATCTCCGTCTTGCAGTACCGGTACCTGGCCGAAATGGTTGAGGCGCAGGTAGTTGGCGGACTTGTGTTCGCCCTGGGCCAGGTTGACCTCGACGACTTCATGCTCGAGGCCCAACAGGTTCAGGAACAGCCAAGCGCGGTGCGAGTGGCCGGACAGCGGGAAGTGGTAGAGCTTCATCATGGATCTCCGTTGGCGATCAAGAGCGGGAAGCGCCCCTGTATGGCTACGCAGTCTAGATGTGCTGATGAATGTATTGAATAGCCGAAATTTGCAAAGGGCTATTCCGGTATATGGAATAGTTGTCGGCTGGACTCAGACTGGTTCGGGCTCGTCGAACAGGCTGAAGTTGGGGGAGGGCTGCTTGAGCTTGGGCAGCGGCGCCGCCAGGCTGCGCATGAGATCGGCCGGGAAGGGCTGGGCCAGGGCGCGGGCCTGCTCGGGCGTGGCCGAGAGCCAGCGGTCGTAGTTCTCGGGGTGGATGATGACCGGCATGCGCTTCTCGTCGCCGGGCGCGTGAAAGCGGCGCATCAGCGGGTGCTCGTCGGCATTGATGGTGAGCATGGAGAAGCTGGCCTCGCCCTGCTGGGTGTGCGGGTTGCGCCACCAGGACCAGATGCCGGCGACGGCAAAGGCCGCGTCGTCCTCCATGCCGATCTGCCAGCGCTCGGGCTGGCCGGATTCGTAGCAAGGCTCGCAAAAGCCGCACATGGGGATCAGGCAGAAACGCGATGCCGTCCAGGCCGGCTTGTAGGACGGCAGCTCGGCGACGGTTTCCATCCGCGCGTTGTAGGTCTTGTCGGCATAGCGCACCTCTTGGGCAAAGTGCGGCAAGAGGCCAAAGCGCGCTTGCGTCGCCACCCGCTCGCCGGTCTGGCGGTGCTTGACCAGCATGGCGGCGAACTGGCCTTTCCAGGCCTCGGTTGGGGATTCCTCCGGCGTGATCAGCCGGGCCAGGAATTGTTCTTCCAGGACCTTGTTGGAGACGGGGAAATAATTGACACACATGATATTGGCTGGCTGCCGCAAGAGAGCGGCGCGGCCCGCAGCTTACCAGTGATCGTGCCGCTCGCGGCGTTCCTGGCGGTAGTTGGTGATCTCCAGCCGGATGCCGTCCGGGTCGCTGAAAAAGGTAGCCCAGTAGTCCGGCGCGTAACCGGGGTGAGGAGCGGCGTCGCTGGCTGCGATGCCGGCAGCCTGCAGCTGGCGGGCCGCTTCCTGCACGTCTTCCACGCGCTCTACCCGCAGGCAGAAGTGGTGCAGGCCGGGGCTGTAGGGGTTGTGCGGGAGGTCGCTACGCGCGGGGCGCAGCACATAGCCGAAGTGGCGGTTGTAGTACTGGATATGCGGTTCGCCATGTAGCTCGAACTGGTTGCGGCGAAAGCCCAACACGGTAAAGACGCGGTCGTAGAAGGCCTCGGCGCGAGCGAGGTCGGACACGGTGATATAGAGGTGGTCGATACCGATCACGTCGGGCATGGGACTCCTTGGCGCGGCAGGTAAGGCGGTGGGTGCCCCTTCAGTGGGCCGCGATCTGTTCGATCTCTGTCTTGGCCCGCTCCAGTACCGGGTCGCGACCTTCACGGATATCCGCCACGGTGGGCGCCACCACGATCTGGGGCTGGATGCCGATGCCGACGAAGGGCTTGCCGTCCGGGTAGGCATCACGCTTGACGCAGATGCGCCCCAGGCCACCGCCGGGCAGCGAGAACAGCAGGGGCTGGCCGGTGCTGCCACCGCTGGGCTCGCCGATGATCTTGCCGCGCGCGATGACGTCGAAGGCCATCAGGAAGTCCTCTGCCGCGGAGAAGGTCTGTGCGCCAGCCAGCACCATGACCGGGCCGGTGTACTGCTCGACCGGTTCGGGCTTGAAGAATTCGCCGGTCGAATCCGGCCGCATGCGCAGCCAGTCGAAGCGGGTATGGTCGAGGCCGCTGTCAGCCCGCACGCTGTAGGCGCCGTTGGGGATGGGCTTGTCGGTAAGGTGGGCAAGGATGTTGAGCCCGATGCCCGTATTGCCACCGCCGTTACGGCGCACGTCCAGTATCAGACCGCGGGCCTGCTGGATCTCGGGCAGGTGCTCGCGGAAGAGGCGCAGGCCCTGGTCGGTCTCGAAGTGATCGAGCGAGAGGTAGGCGATATTGCCCGGCAGGATATGGAAGTCGAAGAACTTACGCGGTACCACGTCGGTATAGCCGCTACGGGCGACGGTGAGCTGGCTGGCCTTGCCGCCGGCCTTGGCCAGCGTGAGCTTGAGCGGTTTTCCCTCCGCGCCTGCCAGCAACTGACTGCCGTAGAGACGGGCCTGCAGGTCCTGCGGCGTGCTGCTGCTGACGTAGGGCTCGATATTCTGCCGGGCGTATTGCTGCGCCGGCTGGCCGTCGATGGCAACGATCTCGTCACCCACGGCAATGCGTTGTTGCAGGCTGGGGCTCTGTACGCTGGTGACGACGACCTTGCCTTCGATCAGGGCGGTACGCATGGGCGGCCGCGAATAGAAGTCGGCCTCCAGCTGGGCGGGTGGGTAGACGTTGCTGTGGCCGTCATGCAGCAGGGCGGCGAACTGCATCAGCACCCGGTAGTAATCCTTGGTGGTCTTGGCGGCCTGCACCTTGGGCAGGAAGCTGAGGTAGGCGGCATCCCAGTCCAGGTCGGCGACATGGTCGAAGTGCACGAAGTAGCTGCGTGCCTGCGACCAATAGAGGGAGAGGCCGGCCGCCTTCTCGGCATCGCTCAGTGCCGGCTGGTAGGCGGTACCGAGCGCCGATTGCTTGCCCATGCGGGCGGCGACCGTGTTCTGCGCCATGATGCGTTGCAAGGCCGGGTTGGCTTGGCTGGTTGGAAAGCGTTCCTGGATCAGCAGGTTGAGGTGCGGCACCAGCATGGCCTGGCCCATGGCCTGAAGGGTGTCCAACGCGTGGGCTTCGTCGCCCTTGGTGGCATAGGCCTCAAAGGCATTGGCGCGGAAGTTCTCCACCTCGTACTGCAGCGTGTTGCCACCGGCCAGCAGGCGTCGGAAGGGAGGCGTCTCGATGCTGGTCTCGGCTTCGCGCAGGGCCTGCCAATCGGCCTCGTTCATGGTGCCGGGGTCGGAGGCGCGCTCGCGCAGGTCGTCGAGGTAGCGTTTTACCTTGCCCTGGGCACCGTTGGCCCGCTTGACGAGGTCGTCGAGTTCGCTGGCCGGGCTGTGCAGCGCCAGCAGGACCAGCAGCAGGCTGCTGGCAAGTTGGGACGAGCGTTGGGAAGCACGGGTCATGGGGTGGAGCGGAACCTGTCTATGGGCGGGCATGCGGTGCTGCCTGCCTAGTTTTGTTTATGCCGCGGCGACGAGAGTGTAAGCCACCCCGGGGGAACACCCAAGCCCATTGGACCGAAGGCGTTGCCGCTTGGTGCGATCACGCGGGTATTGGTTCCTTCAACGCGAGAATGTTGTTGCCGTTGACTTAGTGGCCGCTAATCTGGGTGGTCGGTACTGAGATCAAGCGGGGGCAGTCCTTCGGCATGTCACGCTGCAGGTCTGCCAAGTAGTCGGCTGTCGGTGGCAGCCCCAAGGCCTGCCGGCGTTGTTCTACCGCCTTAAGGTCGTCAATGGGGGCGAACTGGATCGTACAGCGGTCGGTTCGCAGGAACTGGGTGCCATAGCGCTGCGGTTTGTTGTCAAACCGGTTGAGCCGATCCTCGAGATAGGCGAGGTCGGTCTGCTCGCTGCGTGTGAGATCAGGCAGGGCCTGCATCAGTGCCAGTACCTTGCGCTGCAGCGGACGGTCCTGTCCCGCGTGTTGGGTGATCAGCCAGGCGTCGTGTCGTACACCCGGGTCCTTGGGCCAGCCACACTGCGCCAAGAGGCGCTTGAGGGTGGCCTGATTGCTGGTGTCGTCGGCTAGGGCCTGCTGCCGTAGCTTGGTGGCTTCGGCCGTGTCGGTCTTGCTGTCGAGCTGCAGCTGCCTGAGGGCCTGCCGGTTGAGCTGGTCGCGCTGGGCCATCTGGTTCAGCTTGAGCGGCATTTCCTTGCAGGGGTTGGCAAAGACCAAGGTACAGCACAGGCAGGCAAAGAGGGCGCGCAGCATGGCGGGTTCCGGTGGGGAATTGCCGCAGCATAACGAAGCTGAAGGCCGCGATCATCCCCCGTTTGGGGGAAGGATCGCGGCCTTCCGTGCCGTGCTGTGAAAGCCTGCGAGGGGCTTTCCAACAGTCAATTCCCGAGCGCCCGGGTCCCCCGGGCGAGGTGATGATGCCGGTGCTGACGTTACATGCAATGCCTACTTACCGGCCGTTTTCCTTTAACCAGACGGCGCGGGCAGCAAAACCGGTGTTGGCGAAGTCGGTGAACACGCCGTCGATGCCGGCACGGAAGAACTTCAGGTACTCAGCCTGCGGGTCGCCGTTGTAGAGGCCGGCCAGATATTTCTTCTCATTGCGGAAGGTGTAGCTGTGCACGAACAGGCCGAGCTTGTGGGCATCGGCGATCAGGCTGGTCGGTTCGATCGAGTTCACATCGGCCAGCGAGCCCACATAGGGCGTGCCATCGGCGTTCTTGTCCTTCCAGGGGCTGACCTTGAGCGCCATGACCTGGGGTTTCCAGGGGCCGATGCCGTCGGCGTAGGTCTTGATCTCGGCCAGTCCCGCCGGGGTGAGCATGGCGCCGAAGTAGCGCGAGTCACCGTTGACAGTCCAGCTGTAGGGGCGGCCGTCGACGATGGTGTAGGCATCGCCGGTGTTGTAGATCATCTCGCCGGTCTTATAGTTGACGTCATTGCCGTCTACCAGCTGTACCACCTTGGCCAGGAGGCCCTTGCTGCGCAGGTACTTGAGGCTGGCCGGGTCGAAGCTCTGCACATAGATGGCGGAATCGCGGCTATTGAGCTTGTTGTCGTTGAGCGACTTGAGCAGGGCGTCTTCGATCGGGTGGCTGCCGACGGCACCACAACCGTTGGCGATGGCCTGGGCGTTGTTCCAGATCGGGTTCTTCACCTCGGGGTAGACCGACAGGGTGCGGCCCAGGGTCTTGCTCTTGGCGGCGGCGATATCGAGCAGTTCCTGGAAGGTGATGATGGGGTACTTACCATTGAGCTCGCTGGGGCGTTGGTCGCGGGCATCGTAGGTGGTGCCGCCTATCCAGGCCTTGAGTTCGGCTACGGTGAAATCGCTGATGGACCAGTCATTGGTATGGTCCTCGCCATCCACCACCAGCGACTTGAGTACCGACTTGGGGTCGTTCGGGTCGGTGAGGTCGCTCAGGTAGCTGCTGGGACCGCTATCGGCCGTGGTCGGCCAGCTCACCTTGACCATTACGCCGGGTACGGTGCGCTTGCGGCGGGCCACTTCGGGGTTGGTCTTGGCTACCTCGGCGATATTGGTGTTGTCGCTGAGCCAGGGGTTGTGGCGGGCGACCAACTGGCAATCCTTGGTGAGATGCAGGTCGGTCTCGAGCGAATCGGCGCCGGCGTCGGCCGCTGCCTCGTAGGCGGGGCGGGTTTCTTCCGGGTAGAGGCCGGGCAAGCCACGATGGCCGATCACCAGCGGGGTGGCGCCGCCCAGCGCGGGCAATGCCACCACGTTGTCTTCGTTGCCGCTGCAGGCGCTAAGGCCCAGTCCGCCCAGTGTGGCGATCAGCAGCGCCAGAGCCGGACGGGCCAGCTTGTTTTGCCGTTGTTGCATGAGGGTTTCCTCCTCCTCGTTCTGGAAGGTGCAGTCTGGAAATAACTCATGTCATTGGCATGACGAACGTGCTACAAGTGGCTGAAGTTTTTATGTCGGGCGGCGGCTCAGGCGGCCAGTGCCTGTCCAACCAGTCTGGCTGCCGCTGCCCGGTAGAGCGGGTTGGGATCGCGCAGCGATTCCCGGTAGCAGGTGTAGGTCATCTTGATCACGTGATCATCGTCGTCCTCGCGGGCGGCGGCGAACAGCTCTGGCCAGGTTGCGATGGCGTCTGGCACGGGTAGGGACCGCAAGGCTGGCGCACCGACGCTGGCGTAGGCAGCGCAGAAGGCCACCCAAAGCGCCGCGCGGTAACGTGCTGCCAGTGCATCGGGCAATAGCGCCAGCACGGCGCGGCCAGCGGCAAGCCCGGTGACCATGTGCAGGACGGTGAAGTTACCGGTCTGCCAGTAGAGTGCGATGGCGGCATGGGACAGCGCGTCGAGCAGGTCGGGGGTGTCGGGCGGGGCCTGCAGGGCGGCGTCAAAGGTGGGGTCTGCAGCCACGGCACGCAGGCGGCTGGTGATGGCCTCGCCGACATAGCTGCGTCCGGCCTGCGCCTCAGAAAGCCGGGCCATTGCGGTCTCTACGCTGGCGGCGGGGACGCGTTCGCTCACATCGAGCGCAATGGCCAGGTTACCGGCTACAAAGGCCGCCAGGGCGGCGCCGACCTCGCCCTCGTGCCTGGCTTCCAGGGCATAGCCCAGACGGATAAAGGCATGGAAGGCGCCGCTGGCCGGGGCGGCCGGGATATGGCCCAGCACATGCGCGATGACCTTGGGCGCGCCCTCATGTGCCACCCACTCGGTAAACAAGGCCTGCAGGGCGCCAAAGGCGGCACGGTTACCGATCTGGCCTTGCCAGTTGTTGCGGTTGAGCGCGAGCTCGACGGCTGGCAACGCGCGGGCATAGCGCTGCGACCACATGGCGAAATAGGCCTCCAACCGCTGGGCGCTGGCACCCAGGCCGGCCAGGGCGACCAGCGCCATGGGCAAGTGGTTGGTGGTGCCGACCGCGTCGAGCGAGAAGGCAGCGTTGGCATCGAGCAGGCGGCGCAGGGTGGCGTTGCGGGTGGAGACGGACATGGCTGACCTCACGTTTTGAGCGTGAGATCAGTATGCAAATTCAAGTCAACTTGAGATCAAGCGGAATTTCAAGGGCTTTCAATAGCGCCAAACTCCAAGTGCTCGCTAATTGCGTCGCTTGCCGGCATACATCACCAGCAAGGTCGAAATGACCAGGCCGAAGATCAGCAGCAGGGAAAGGCGGCGGAACTGCTTGTTGATGCTCTTTTCCGTGTCTTCCTGCGCTTCTTCCAGCTGTGCCAGTCTGTCCTTGAGCTTGTCCAGGGTGGCGGGGGCATAGGTGTCGCTGTCGCCGGCGCGCAGCTGTTCACCATCGAAGTTCAGCGCCAGCAAGTGGTCTTTCTTCAGCTTGGTCGTGAGGCTGAACGTCTGCGGTTCCGCCTGGCAATGCTCCAGCTTGAGTGCGATCTCGTGGTTGCCTGCGGGTACCGAGAAGCGAAAGCCGGTCTCGACCTTGGGCTGGGCTTCGCTCTGCGGGTAGAGGTGTTCGCGTACAAACTGCTCACCGTCAACGCTGGTGGTCAGCTCGCAGCCTTGCTTAGCCGCTTCTTCGTTCAGGCGGTTGGCCGGTAGATTGACTTGCAGGTCCAACCAGCCGTGATCGCGCGCGTCGATGAAGTCACGGCGCTGGTCCGATACCTCGGCCTGGCCGCAACCGGACAGGACGATCAAGAGGCAGGTGCTGGCGAGGCGGAGGGTGAGAGGGCGCATGGGCGTGATCAGTCGATAAGTGAGGAGCGCATGGTAACGGCTAGGCGACGGTTTGCCATCCACCAACTGGGGGAGAGCCAGACTTGGCGGTCTAATGGCCTGGATGCACGACGTCTCTCACTTCGCCGGACTGCAGCCAATGCAGCGCCAAGGGCCAGAGGCTGCGTTCGAAACGGCTGTGGAAGAAAGCGAAGTGACCGATCTGAGCCTCGCCGACTGCAGCGGGGGCAATGCGCAGATGGGTGCCGGCGCTACTGCGGAAGCGCGCCAGCAATCGGTCTATGGCGGCAACGGTGCCGAATTCGTCATCACTGATGCCCACGGCCAGGATGGGGGCGGTGACGGCATCGAACTGGCGCAACGGGTTGGGTGCGCCCGGCGCGCTGTTGCTAATTCGCAGCCAGGGCCGGCCGGGGCGCTTGTTGCGGCGGGTCCAGTCCCAGACCACGCCGCGCGGTGTGTCTTCCAGCCAGCCCAGGCGCTTGCCGGGGAAGTAGCCATACAGGGCAGTCAGCAAGGGCATGAAGACATGCCATTTTAGGTACATGCGCCAGCGATGGGCCTGGGCATAGTCATGCCAGCAGGCGTACTGCGCGCCCATGGTGAAGATACGGGCGATAAGGTGGTTGGATGGCGCCAGACCGATCACGAAGCCACCGATGCTATGGCCCACCACGTGTACCGGCTGGCCTTGGAACTGGGTGGCGGCATATTGCAGCACGCCCTCGAAGTCCAGCGCGCCCCAGTCTGCCCAGGATGCCGTAAAGCCGCGCAAGGAGCCCTGGCGCGATTCACCTATGCCACGGTAGTCGTAGATCAATACATCAAAACCATGCCGGTAGAGCCAGTCGGCAAAGCGGTTGTAGTAACGGCAGCGTACCGAGGTGGCGGCATTGATGATGACCAGCGGACGCTTGGCATCCGGCAGCGGGTGGCGCCAGGCAAAGCCGCGCAGTGGGTAACCATCTGCTGCCGGCAGGGCGATGGGCGTTGCCTGCCAGGCTGGGACGGGAGCTGGTGCAGGCAGGATGGGGCTGTGTGTGGTGGTGCGCATGACGGGCGGGGAGCGGCGCGATGGGGATGTGCTATCTCAGCACAGCCTGGGGCGGCTGTCACGGGCCAGGTCGGCGGATATTTCCTTGCCGCCTCGGTGGTGGCTTGAGTGCTTAGCTGACCGGTTTCTGCAGTTGCCGGGCCAGCTCTCCCAGGGTGCGTATGCCTTGTTCGCGTTTGGCATCCAGCGGGTAACCGGCGGTGAGCCGCAGGCAGTGGTCGAAGGCATTGCCCAGGCTGAACACCCGGCCGGGAATGAAGGTATACCCTGCCTTGCGGGCGGCATGCAGCAGCTCGGTGGTATTGATCCCGGGGACCGCCACCCACAGCAGATAACCGCCTTCGCTCTGGCTGACCCGGCTGCCAGCAGGGAAGTGACGTAGCACGGCCATTCGCAGCGCGGTCAGCTGTTGGGCGAGGTGGCGGCGCAAACGGCGCAGGTGCTGGTCGAACTGGCCGCTGATCATGAAGCTGGCCAAGGTTTCTTCGACGATGCCGGGGATCAGCTCGCCATGGACGATGCGGGCGGTGCGCAAGGTGATGCGATGTCGGCCGGTGGCGATATAACCAATGCTGAAGCCGGGGCTGGAGAGGCAGGCCATGCCGCTGCAATAGAGCACGTTGTCGTGCCTGTCGAAGGCCTTGATGGGGCGGGGGCGTTCATGGCCGTGGTGCAGGTCGCCAAAGGCATCGAATTCGATCAGCGGAATATTGTGCTGCTGGAGCAGGGCGAGCAGTGCGGCCTTGTCTGCATCGCTCATCAGGCTGCCGGTGGGGCTGGCGTAGTTGGCCTCCACCACACAGGCCGCAACGGGGTGGTGCTGCAAGGCAAAGGCGAGTGCGGGGAGGGAAAGGCCATGGTCGGGGTCGGCCGGAACCTCCAGGATCTGCAGGCCCAGCGAGGCAATGCACTCCAGCGTGCGCATGGGGCCTGGTGATGGCACGGCGATCACATCGCCCGGGCGGGTCAACTGGCGCAGGCACAGCTCCACGGCTTCCGATTCGCCATTGGTCAGGATGATGCCCTCAGGGTCGAAGTCGCAGCCGAACTGGCGCGCCCGACGAGCGATTTGCTCGCGTACCGTGGCATTGCCGTAGCCGGAACCGCGGGTCAGCACTTCGGCATCCTGCCGCAGATGTTGCTGCAACAGGCGCTTGAGGGCGGCGGTGGGCAGCAGGCGGTCGTCCATGCGCAGATGCCCCAGGGACAGGCAGTTTGCCTGCGTAGTTGCAAGCTCCATCAACAAGCGGCGGTGGCCTTGCAGCGCAATGGGCTGCAACTCGCCCAGCGTAGCCGCCTGGGCTGGGCGACTGGCGCCCGCGCTGACAAAGAAGCCTTGCCTGGGGCGGGCGGTGATCAGCCCTGCCGCCTCCAGCCTATGCAAAGCGTGGGTCACGGTGGCGAGGCTGGCCTGATGGGCGGCACATAGCTGGCGTATTGCTGGCAGCTGAGCGCCAGCCGGCAGGGTGCCGCTCTGGATGCGTGCGGACAGTAGGTCGGCCAATTGTTGGTAGCGGGGTGGCGCGGCAGACACGGCGGCAAGGTCGGTAGCGAGATGCCGCATGATAGTCGGCTGGGGTGGTTTGTGTATCGATACAGAGAGGGCTTTTCTGATGGATACAAGACCCGGCCATGGGCCGGCTGTATCGCCGCAAGCCCTTGGCCCTGGTGCTAAGCGGGCGGGTTGGCAGCACGTAGGCTGGCGGTACTTTCTAACCGGATACCGCCATGCCGCTTGTTCGTCTACTCACTACCTCTTTGTGCCTCACAACGCCCTACCGTGTACTGGCTTGCGAGCTGTTGAGCCTGCTGGCTGGGGCGCTGCTGCAGGTGTCGCTGGCCTGGTGGATGGCCAGCCGTGGTGGCGCAACCGACCTGGCGCGCTATGGCGTGTTGTATTCGCTGGGCAGCCTGCTTGCCATGCCCTTGCTCTCGCCGTTGGTTGACCGCTACGCCAAGATCAATTTGATACGGCTGGGCTTGATGGGCTTGTTGCTCGATGCCGCGCTGATGTCGGCCTTGGCTGCCCATGCAAGCTACCGCTTGAGCTGGCTGCTGGCCGGTACGCTGCTCAGCGTGCTGGCCCACGGACTGCTGCAGCCCGCCTTGGCCTGTGTACTGGCTGAGCAGCTGCCGGCAACGGCGCTGGCCGCGGCGCTGCGTTTACGCAAGCGCTGCCAGGCCGTGGGGCGTTTGCTGGGCCCGGCGTTGGCGGGTACGGTGCTGGCGCTGGGGGGCTTGCTGCCGGGCTTCTTGCTGGGTGCCTTGTTCTTGCTGTTGGCCTTGGCGCTGGCCAGCTGGTCAGCGCCCGTGCCGCAAGCCGCGAACCTGGGTCAGGCAGAGCGCTGGCTGCCGGCGTTGAGGGCGGGCTTGCGGGCCAAATGGGGTGTGCCGCTTGATCGTTACTGGACCTTGGCTGGCTGCTTGATGATGGTGTGCTTTCTGCCCGCCACCAGCATGCTGGTACCGCTCAAGCTGCAGTCGCTGGGATTGGGCGCGGCCTGGCTGGGTGCGTGCGAGGCGGCCCTGTCGGGTGGTTTGCTCTTGGGCACCTTCTGGCTGGCCGACAAGGCCGTACGCCGGCTGGGGCGCTGGCATGCCCTGCTGGCGGCGGTCGCCTTGTGCGGCGTAGGTCTGGCGATGATAGGCCCAAGCCAGCAGGGCTGGACCTTGCTGCCGGCCTTTGCCGCTATTGGCTTGGGCTTGTCGGTCACCCAGCTGGTGGGGCAGACCCATCGCATGCTGGCCATGCCGCCGGATTTTCGGGCCCGCATGACGGCGGTGCACCTGGCTAGCGGGCAACTATCTGCCGCCCTGGGGCCGCTGCTTGCCGGCCTGCTGCTGGCGCACCTGGCCTTGCACCTGGTCTATCACTGTCTTGCCTTGGGGTTTGCAGTCAGCGCTCTCCTGCTGCTGAGGGTGCCTGGTTTGAAGGGATTTCTGCAGCAGGATCATGTTGCGGTGACGGGCTGGTATGCCCGGCATCACCCGCAGGCATTTGGCTAGGCGAGGTGGTCTTGAGGTGGCTGACCTTACGCCTCGGTATCAAGCAGACGGCCCACTGTGCCGCTGTCCGCTAGCGGATGTTCAACGGGATCTGCCGGGGTGGCCTGCTCCGCAGCAGCGTCCTTGCGGCGCTGCAAGCGGGTCAGCAGGGTGGGGAAGTTCACCTTGCGCGGTGGCGCGAGCAACCAGACGCGGCTGCGCCAGCTGTCGTAACGGTCGGCCGTCATACGGGCGGGAGAGCTGGGGCGTACTGCGCCGACGGGGCGGACCAGGTCATCATCGTCGTCCATGGGGGCTCCTTGGATAGCTGCAGCTAAGACAGGGCCGCGGCGGCCAGGTTCACACCATACTAACGACGGCGACCTGACGCGTATTTTGACCAATATTGGAAGGCATCCTCGTGGACCTCGATGTCCACCTCCATGACCTTGGCCTGCAGATAGGACTGGGTATCGGCCACTGCCTGGTTGTAGACCAGTGGGCCAATCTCTTCGAGAAAGAACTGCAGCAGGCTGCCGGCGGCCAGGTTGCCAAGCGGCTCGTCCAAATATTCGGCGGCGTAACGCTGTAAGGAAGCGACGGCCTGCTCGTGGTCGGCCTTGCTGATTTCGATGCTCATGCGCTTTTCTCCAGTTGCCGGGCGGTCTTCTGGGCCGCCTGGCGGGTACAGGTGGTGACCACGTCCTCGACCACCGCCAGCAGCCAGCGCAGCGCAGGGTCCTGGTCGCGGGTGGCATGCCAGATGGCCTTGATGGTGAAGTCCGGCAGGGGGATGGGAACGGGGCTCAGGTGCAGGCCGGCTTCGTCCCGCCAGCGTTCGGCCAGCACGGCCGGCACGGTGGCAACGGCCGGCGTGCTGGCCAGTATGCCCGGCAGGGTGGAGAAGTGGGGCGTGCTGTAGCAGACATCGCGTTGCAGGCCCAGCTCGGCCAGTTTTTCGTCGACCACGCCGAAGAAGGCGGTGCGATAGGTGACCAAAAGGTGCGTGGCCTGGGTGTACTCGGCCAGGCTGATGGCAGGACCGGTTGGCACCAGCTTGCGGTTGTAGATGCAATGGAACTGCATGGTGCGTAGTGGCTGGGTGCGCAGCCAGGCCGGCGCGTCGCGGGCCGAACCTATGCTGAGGTCGATCTCCTCCCGCTCCAGCATGGCGGTACCGGAGAACGGGTCGCTGGCCTTGATGGCGATGCGTACCTTGGGGGCGACCTGCTGCAGCCGGGCGAACAGCCTGGGCATCAGCCAGAGTTCGATCCAGTCTGGCATGCCGAGGGTGAAGGTGCGGGCGTCGGTGGCCGGGTCAAAACCGGCCGGTTCGAACAAGGCCGTCTGCAGGTGTTCCAGTGCCGGGGCGATCTGTTGCTGCAGCAATTGCGCCCGTACCGTGGGTTGCATGCCCTGGGCGGTACGTACCAGCAGTTCGTCCCCCAGCAGCTCGCGTAGCCGTGCCAGCGCACCGCTGACCGCCGGCTGGCCCAGGTGTAACCGCTCTGCCGCGCGCGAGACGCTGCGCTCGCGCATGAGCACCAGAAAGGTGACCAGCAGGTTGAGGTCTACGCCACGCAGATCGGATTCTCTGATATTCACTATCGATCCAATCGATTTGAATGATATTGCCGCTTATTGGATCATGCCGACCCTGTAGCGGGCAATGGCTGCCCGGCAGGTTGTTGGAGGTAGGCAAGATGGTGAGCAATTGGCGGATTTACCTGCTGGCCCTGGTCAGCTTTCTGGTTGGCACGTCGGAATACGTAATCGCCGGCACTCTCGATCAGATCGCGGCGGCCCTGGGGGTATCGGTCACCTCGGCCGGCCAGTTGATTACCGCCTTTGCCCTGGTCTACGCACTCTTTACTCCTCTGGCCATGGCCCTGACCGCCCGCTTGCCGCGCCGTCGGCTGTTGCTGGGGGCCCTGGCCGTGTTCGTGCTCGGCAACCTGCTGGCCTTTGTCGTACCGGGCTTTGGCCTCTTGATGCTGGCACGGGTGGTGATGGCACTGGGCGCGGGCGTGGTGGTGGTCAACGCACTCAGCATTGCGGCGCAGATTGCCCCGCCGGGCAAGCAGGGGAGTGCCATCGCCACCGTGATCATGGGCTTTACCGTCTCGCTCATCATCGGCATGCCCTTGGGCCGCTGGATCGCCGCCGCGCACGATTGGCGCAGCATCTTTGCCGGCATTGCCGTGCTGGGGGCGCTCGCCATGGCGCTGATCCACCGCTCGCTGCCCCAGGTGGCCGCCGAGCAGGCCATGCCACTGCGCGAGCAATTGGCACTGCTCAAGCAGCCGCGCCTGCAGGCCGCGCTACTGGTGAGCTTTTTCTGGCTGGGTGGCTTCTCTGTGATGTTCACCTATGTCTCGCCCTTTTTGCTGGACGTGACCCGGTTGGGAGAGGGCGCGGTGCGTACGGCGCTGTTCGCGCTGGGTGTAGCCAGCCTGGTGGGTTCGCGCTTTGGGGGCTGGAGCGTGGACCGCTTTGGCGGCCAGCGCACCCTGCAGTACGGCTTGGCGCTGCACTTCTTGATGCTGGTACTGTTGGGCTCCTTTGGCGCCCACGCCCTGGTTGTCTACCCGGCGTTGATGCTTTGGACCTTCTTTGCCTGGTCATCCGGCCCGGCCCAGCAGTTCAACCTGGTAAGCCTCGCGCCGGCCGCCTCCGGCATCATGCTCAGCCTCAACAATTCCACCATGCAGCTGGCGCGTGCTGCCGGTGCGGCGCTGGGGGGCTTGGTGGTAGAAGGCAGCTCGCTCGCCGCCATCGCCTGGACTGGCGCGGCCATGATCCTGGTTGCTGCCGCGGTGTCGGCAAGGGCCGGGCGGCAGAGCGGGGCGTTGGTTTTGAAGCCGGTCACCGCAGCCTAGCGCTTGACCGCCCCGCTACTGCTCGTCCCTCAGCCAGCGCTTGCTTCTGGTAATTTGGCGATGACCTTGATCTCGAACTGGAAGCCGTAGAGCCAGGTAACGCCTATGCCGGTCAGCGTGGGGTGGGGGGCCTCACCCCAGTACTCCGGCACGATCCGCCAGATCTTCTCGAAGTTCGATTCAGGGTCGACGATAAAGACGGTGACGTCGAGCACGTCGTCGAAGCTGCAGCCTGCCGCTTGCAGGATCGCGTTAAGATTCTCGAAGGCCCGCCTGACCTGCACTTCCAGTTCGGGCTCGGGCGAGCCGTCCTCGCGGCTGCCTACCTGGCCGGAAACGAAGAGAAAACCATTGGCGCGAACGGCCGGTGAGTAGCGGTTGTGCTCGTACAGCGCCTGGCGCCCTGCGGGAAAGACGACGTCACGAATTGCCATTTAAGACTCCATTGGTGGACCAAGCGGGCCCGGTTTTGCGATGGAGCGACTGTAGGCGGCGTCGCCGACCGGATAAACAAGCAAGTCCAATCATCACTGTTTGCGGTACCCAAACAATCACCTGGCTAGATAGGGCGTAGATGGACCGTTTTGACGCGATGCAGGCTTTTGTGCGCGTGGTGGAGGCCGGCAGCTTCACCAAGGCGGCCGAGACCCTGCACATGAGTAAGACCAGCGTGACACAACTGGTGCAGCAGCTCGAGGCCCGCTTGCGGGTGAAGCTGCTCAACCGCACCACCCGCCAGGTCAAGGTGACGGCGGACGGTGCGGCCTACTACGAGCGTGCGCTACGTCTTTTGGCCGACATGGAGGACGCCGAAACCAGTCTCTCCAGTGCGGCGGAAGCGCCCAGGGGCAGGCTGCGGGTGGATGTGCCCAGCCCCTTTGCCCGCCTGATCCTGATACCGGCACTGCCGGCATTCTATGAGCGCTACCCTGACATACAGCTCGACATGGGGGTGAGCGATCGCCGCGTGGACCTGATCGGCGACAACGTCGATTGCGTGGTACGCGGTGGAGAGATCACCGATCAGT
>NZ_DATCSC010000054.1:0-29873 GCF_036568685.1 Chitinimonas sp. | reverse complement strand
CGCTTGTCCTGCCGCATATAGGCCAGATAGGGCGCCACCAGGCCAACCTGGACCGCCCCCATCTCGCGGGCGGCATCGGCGGCAAAGAGCAGTGCCGCCAGCTTCTCGTCCGGCCGGTCCAAGGTACAGACCAGCACCACGCAACGGCCTTCCAGCTCAGTGGGCAGGGTTACGCTAGTCTCGCCGTCAGGAAAGCGGTGCAGTTTTACAGGCAGGGCCGGTGCGCCCCAGTGCATCGCCAGTGCGGCGCCCGCCACCTCGTTACCGGGGAAGGCCAATACCGCGATTTCCTTATGCCCTCGCATCACGCCTCTCCTTCCAGTGCCACTACGCCCGGATGGGCCTCGGCATAGGCCAGTGCATAGCTCAGTTCCCCAGGCGCCTCGGCATGCACCGTGAACAACGGCTGGCCTATCGCCACCCGGTCACCGGCTGACACATGCATGTCCAGCCCGGCCGCCTTGGATTGCGGCGCGCCGGCGAGCTTGGCTATGCGTGCCAGCACGCGGTTGTCGATGCTGGCCACACGGCCAGCCTGCCTGGCCAGTACCGGCTCCCGCAGCGGGGCCAGCGGCACGGCGCGCAGCCCGCCTTGTGCTTCGCAGATCAGTTCGAACTGGCGCCAGGCACGACGGCTATCGAGCACTTCGATGGCACGGCTCATGCCCTGCCCTTCCGCGGCCACGCCCCCCATCTCCAGCACCCTACCGGCCAGCAGCAAGGCACGGGCGCGCAGATCGGCCGGGGCCTGCGGATCACAGGCCAGTACCTGCAGCACGTCGCGCGCCTCCAGCGCCGGGCCGACGCCGCGGCCCACCGGTTGGCGGCCATCGGTCACCTCCACCCGCACTACCATCTCCAGCGCCTCGCCCACCGCCTTGAGTCGGCTGGCCAGCCGCGCGGCGGTCATCGGGTCGCGCACCTTGGCCGAGGGGCCAAGCGGGATGTCGATCAGCACATGGCTGGAGCCGGCCGCCAGCTTCTTGGAGAGGATGGAGGCCACCAGTTGACCGTCGCTGTCCAGGTCCAGCGGCCGCTCGATGCGGATCAGCATGTCGTCGGCCGGACTGAGCTGCATGGCCCCGCCCCAGACCACGCAGCCACCGGTACGCTCCACCACCCTGCGGATGGCAGCCAGGTCAAGGTTGACCGGCGCCAGTACTTCCATGGTGTCGGCCGTGCCGGCCGGCGAAGTGATGGCGCGCGAGGAGGTCTTGGGCATGGTCAGGCCGCAGGCGGTGGCAATGGCCACCACGATGGGCGTGGTGCGGTTACCCGGCAGGCCACCCACACAGTGTTTGTCGACCACCGGCCGGCGGTCCCATTGCAAGCGCGAACCGGCCGCCACCATGGCACGCGTCAGGGCCAGCGTCTCGCCCTGATCCAGCCGCTCGCCGGCGCAGGCCGAGACAAAGGCCGCCAGGTGCAGGTCCGAGAGACGACCGGCAACGATGTCCTGCACGATGGTGTCCAGCTCCGCGGGAGCCAAGCGCTCGCCGTAGATCTTGGCGCGCAGAAAGCTTTCGCTGGCCAGTACCGGTACGTGCGAGAAGCTCAGCGCATCGCCCGGTCGCAGGCCCAGCTCACGCTGGGCGGCATTGCTCAGAGAGACCTCGTCGATCTCCAGCAGGCCGCCGCTGACGGTATTGAGGGTGGCGATCAGGCTACGCTCGCCGGCGCTGACCTCGATGCGGGTCTGGGCTGCAAAACCTTCGGCGCGGCAGACATGGCAACCGGCACTCATATAGACCACGTGCTCGCTGGCGGTATCGATGCCCAACGGCTTGAAACGCAAGGTTGGAATGTGAGGACTCATGCTGTGAGATCGACCTGCTGCAGGTAGTCCGGCACGCTCACCGGCCAGTGCAATTCATCGGCAATCCGGCGCCGCAGGCTGTCTGCCGCGTCCGGTTCACCATGCACGATAAAGGTGTGCCGGGGTGCCGCCCGGAAGCCGCGCAGCCAACCGAGTATCTCGTCGGCATCGGCATGGGCCGAGAAGTTGGGGATATTGTCCACGCTGGCGCGGATAGGAATCTCCTCGCCAAAGATACGCACATGGGACGCGCCGCCCAATATGGCCGCGCCGCGGGTACCGCCAGCCTGAAAACCCGAGAACACGATGGCATTGCGCGCGTCCGGCGCAAAAGCCTTGAGGTGGTGCAGTACCCTGCCACCGGTGGCCATGCCGCTGGCGGCCAGGATGATCATGGGGCCGTGGCGGCGATTGAGTTCGATCGATTCCTCGGCCGACTGCACCATGCTGGCGCCGCGGCACATGGCCTCGCATTGCTCACGGCTGAGCCTGTGCTCGCCCTGGTGGCGCATGAAGATCTCGGTGGCATCGATCGCCATGGGGCTGTTGAGGTAGACCGGTACCTGCGGGATCTCGCCCGAAGCCTTGAGCAGATGGATCAGGTAGAGCAGGCTCTGCGCCCGGCCGACGGCAAAGGTGGGGATCAGGACCACCCCGCTCTGCGCTACCGTGCGGCGGATGATCTGCCCCAGTTTGACCCGCGGGTCTTCCGGATCATGCTGGCGGTTGCCGTAGGTGGATTCCACCAGCAGCCAGTCCGCCTGGCTGATCACCATGGGCGGCTTCATGATCCGGTCGTGCGGGCGACCCAGGTCACCAGAAAAGACGATGCGCTTACCGTCCACATTGAGTTCCACGATGGCAGCGCCAAGGATGTGGCCTGCCGCCCAGAAGCGCAGCGCCACCTTGGGGCCAAGCCGGATCTCCTGATCGAAGGCGCAAGGCCTGAGCTGCAGCAGGCAGGCGCGGGCATCCTCCTCGGAGTAGAGCGGCAGCGCCGGCTCATGGCGGCTGGAATGCTTGCGGTTGGCGTAGTCGGCTTCCTCCTCCTGCAACCGGCCGCTGTCAGGCAGCAGTACCTCGCACAGCTCGCGCGTGGCGGCAGTGCAATAGACCGGCCCGCGGTAGCCCTCCTTGGCCAGCAGGGGCAGGTAGCCGCTGTGGTCGAGGTGGGCATGGGTGAGGATGACCGCGTCGATGCTCGCCGGATCGACTGGCACCCTGGCCCAGTTGCGCAGCCGCAGCGTCTTGTAGCCCTGGAACAAGCCGCAATCGATCAGGAGGCGCATCCCTCCCACCTCCAGCAGGTATTTCGAGCCGGTGACCGTACCGGTCCCGCCGAGGAACTGCAGCCGCATGTCCATTGCCACTCCTTTTCTGGCTATTGATGCCAGCCAGTGTCCGCCTGGACCGGCTGGTCTGCCTTGACGTGTATCAAGCAGCTGACAGGCCGCAGGGCACGCAGCAAGTTTGACCTGCATCAACGTGCACACGCTGGTAAGGACTACTGTAGACAAGGCCGACGCCACCGATACCTACGTGGCGATGAACGAGGAGGCCGCCATGCACAATCCGCTGCTGGAAACGCTCAATTGCCGGGATTCCTGCCCGCTGTTCCTCTCCAACCAAGCCCTGCCGCAACCCGAGCTGATGCAATTGCTGGAGGCTGGCCAGTTGGCGCCCTCGGTACTGGGGCTGGAGCCCTGGCACTTCGTTGTCTCGACCAAGGAAGCGAGCAAGACCGCCCTGCAACAGGCCTGCCACGACCAGCCACAGCTGGCAAGCTGCAGTGCGGTGGTCACGGTGCTGGCCCGCACCGCCGACCTGCGGCCCGGCAGCGAGTACTGCGAGGCGCAGCTGGCGCGCGAAGCCCAGGGGGCGGCCCATCTGCAGGCGCTGCGTGAGCAATACGCCCGCATGGCGGCAGAACATGCGCTGGATGCCTGGTTGGTGGCGCAATGCCACGTGGCCGCCGCCCACATCATGCTGGCGGCCGCGGCGGCCGGCATAGACAGCTGCCCGATCTGGGACTTCGACCCCACCGCCGTGAGCGCAGCCTTGCAGGTCGATACCACCCGCTACCTGGTGGCCCTGCCCATTGCCCTGGGCTACCGCGCCGTGATCCCCGCACCCAAACACCGCCGGCCACTGGCCGACATGATCGACTACCGCTGATGCCCACAGGGCGAAGGAGCAGACCATGAACTACCGCAGCATCCTCGTCCATGTGGACAGCAGCGAGCGCAGCAAGGCTCGCATCGCCCTCGCCAAGCAGTTGGCCGAAGCCTACGAGGCCCACCTGACCGGCGTGTTCGTCGCGCCTTCGGCCAATATCGCCCTGGTGGGCCCCTACCCTGCCGCAGCCGAGGTCTACTATGAAATTCACGCCGAAATCGAGCGCGATGCCGAAGCGGCGCGCAAGGTGTTCGAGCAACAGACCCTCACCCTGCGCGAGCGTTGCGAATGGCAGCAGCACATCAACCAGCCGACCGATGCACTGAGCCTGGCCGCGCGCTACCACGACCTCTTGATCCTGGGCCAGACCGAACCGGGCAAGCCGGTCAACGGCCTGCCTGGCAACCTGACCGAAACGGTGGTGATGGGCAGCGGCCGGCCGGTACTGGCCGTGCCCTATACCGGCGAGATCGGTGCGCTCACGCGACATGCCCTGGTCGCCTGGAATGGCAGCCGCGAGGCCACCCGCGCGCTGACCGATGCACTGCCCCTGCTCAAGCGTGCCGAGCGGGTGACCGTACTCACCATCAACCCCAAGATCGGCCCCGACGGCCATGGCGAACTGCCCGGTGCCGATATCGCGCTCTACCTGGCCCGGCACGGCATCAAGGTCGAGGTGGCGCGCGAAACCGCCTTCAGCCAGGACCTGGGCGAATGCCTCCTGAACTGGATTGCCGACCATGGTGTGGACCTCTTGGTCATGGGCCTCTACGGCCACTCGCGCCTGCGCGAGCTGGCGTTGGGCGGTGCCAGTCGCACCGTGCTGCAGAGCATGACGGTGCCGGTGCTGATGTCGCACTGATGGCATCAGCACCGCAACCCCGCCGGGCCACATCATGAGCGGCCCGGACAACCTGCTACCCCTACCGGCACTGGCGCTGTTGCCGGCCTTTGCCACCAGCCTGGCGCTGGGCCTCTTGATGGGGCTGGAGCGCGAGCGCAAACCCTCGGCCCGGGCCGGCCTGCGCACCTTTGCGCTCACCGCCCTGCTGGGCACCGTCTGCGGCCTCCTGGCGGCGCGGTTGGGCGCCAATTGGCTGATCGCCGTGGGCCTGGCATGTGTGGCACTGGCAATCGTTGGCGCCTATCTGGCCCATCCTCTGCAAGATGACGACCCCGGCACCACCACCGAGATCGCGCTACTGCTGTGCTACCTACTGGGTGTGCTGTGTTGGTTTGAAGAGCGCAGCCTGGCCATCGGGCTGGGCGTAGCCGCCACGGTACTGCTGCAGTTCAAGACCGAGCTCGCCGGACTGGTACGCCGGCTGAGCCCGGACGATGTTCGCTCCATACTGCAGTTCGCAGTATTGAGCCTCGTGATCCTGCCGGTCTTGCCTGACCGGGACTTTGGTCCCTACCAGGCCTTCAACCCCTACCAGACCTGGCTGATGGTGGTGCTGATCTCCGGCGTGGGCCTTGCGGGCTATCTGGCGCTACGTGTCTTTGGCCAGCGGGCCGGGGTGTTGATCGCCGGCCTCCTGGGCGGGCTGGTATCCAGCACGGCCACCATGCTGGTACACGCAAGGCAAGCCCAACAGAGTACCGAGCCTATCCAGGCTGGCAGCACCATCGTGGTGGTCTCCAACTTAACCGTATTGGTCAGACTGATGATGATTGGTGCCATTGCCGACCCTGCAATTGCCGGGCGCTTGAGCCTGGTTCTGGGCTCTGGTTTGCTCGGCGGCCTGCTCGCGGCCCTGCCGGCGAGACGGGTTGAGCAAGCAGATAGCCTCATGGCTGCAACAAGCAACCCCACAGAGCTCAAGACGGCATTGGGCTTTGCAGCGATGTACAGCCTGGTCTTGCTGGCAGCAGCCTGGTTGAACAATGAGCTAGGACACGTCGGACTTTATGCGGTGGCATTGCTATCCGGCGCAACCGATGTCGATGCCATCACCTTATCCAGCCTGCACATGCACACTCAGGGACGACTGCAGGCCATGCCCACAATGTTCGCCATCGTGCTTGCCGTAGCGGCAAACACGATCTTCAAACTGATCCTCGCATTCAGCATCGGTGGCCGACGCTTTGGCCTGCGTGTGGTATGGCCCATGCTCGCTGCGGTAGTTTCATCGATCCTGGCGCTATGGGCGCTACCAGCCTGACCGCTTATCTACCCTTGACCAAACGCCCAAGCCATAAGGCCTGGACAATACCGATGGGGGTGATCAACGCCGGCACCAACCATTGCGCGGGGGATGGCAGCGCAAAGTGCAATACACGGGTAAAGGGTGGGAAGAACAAGGCTGCCAGCAATGCCAGTACCGTGGCGCCACTTACCCAAGCCAGGACTGGTGTTGGTTTGCCAAGCGGGCGGGTGGCGATCAGCAGTCCCAGATTTCCCAATACCAGCGTTGTAAAGGCCAGCGGCCGGGCCTCCTCCGCTGCATTGCCGACACCGAGTGCAAGCATGTAGACAGCGACAGCGGCAATCGTCAGCGGTACGCCTTGCAACAGGCATTGCAGGAAAGTGGCGCTGCCGAACAGGGGGCTGCTGCGGCGCCGGGGCGGTTTGCTCATCAAGTCGGCCGCGGCGGGTTCGGCCTCGAACACCAGGGAGCAGGCCGGATCAATCACCAGTTCCAAAAACATCACATGGATAGGAGCAAGCAGCAACGGCAAGCCGAACAGCAGCGGCGCCAATGCCAGGCCCATGATGGGCATATGGATGGCGATGGTGTAGACCACGGAGCGCTGCAGATTGGCATAGATGCGCCTCCCCTGTCGTATGGCCTCGACAATGGCACCAAAATTATCCTGCATTAAGACCAGATTCGCTGCTTCTCTGGCTACATCGGTACCGCGCTCACCCATGGCCACGCCGATATGCGCGGCCCGGAGCGCGGGCGCGTCATTGACCCCATCGCCCGTCATTGCCACGATCTCGCCAGCGGCCTTGAATGCCTCCACCAGACGCAGCTTCTGGGCCGGGAGTATGCGAGCAAACACGCTGGTCTTGGCTACCTGGGCTATCAGCTGCCGGTCATCCAGCAAAGTCAGTGCTTTACCCGTCACGACGGTTTCAGCAGGTATGCCTGCTTGTCGTGCAATACATGCCGCAGTCCCCGGGTCATCACCGGTAATCATGACCACTCTGATCCCGGCGGCGTGGCAATCAGCCACCGCCTCAGGTACTTCCAAGCGTATTGGGTCGGCGAGACCGATCAGCCCCAAGAACTCGAAATCAAAGTCCTGCTGCCGCGCCGGCCATTGCGGCGATTCGTGTCGACCGCACGCGACCGCCAGCACGCGCAGCCCCTTGCTGGAAAGTTGAGCCACCTGCAGACGCAAGGCGGCAAGTTTTGCATCGTCGAAATGGCAGAGATCCGCCACGGCTTCTGCCGCCCCCTTGCAAGCCAGGGTGTAATGCTTTCGGTCTACGGCCGACCAGGCATGGGTCATGGCAAGCAAGGCCGGCGATAATTCATATTCCCGCAATAGCGACCAGTCCTCGTGCAGATGCTCTGTGCCAGCGAGCACCTCCCGCGCATACGCATGGAACGCCTGCTCAAGCGGATCATGGGGGGCAATTTCACTGGCAAGTACCCCATATTCCAGCAAGGCATGAAAGGCTTCAGGCAGAGGCTCGACGCTGTCGGTCCAATAAATGGCCTCGTTAACTGACAAGGCTCTTACCGATAGCTTGTTCTGCGTGAGCGTGCCGGTCTTGTCCACACACAGCACCGTGGTCTCGCCAAGGGATTCGATCGCATCCAACCGCCGCGTGAGCACGCCATAGGCGGCAATGCGACGAGCCCCGAGCGCCAGCATAATGGTCTGTATAACCGGTAACTCTTGAGGCAACAGGGTCATGGCCAGCGTGATGGCGGCCAGGATCGCCGCCAGCCAATCACCGCGTGTGTAGCCATAGAGCAGGAAGGTGAAGGCACAGATGGCAAGGGCGATAAGCGCAATACGCTGTACCAGTCGCCGAGTCTCGGCCTGAAGCGGAGAAGGGGGTGGCACAACATCGCCCACCATCCGGCCAATACTACCTAGCTGGGTGGCCATACCGATTGCCGTCACCCTGGCCCAGCCCTGTCCCTGCAAGACCATGGCACCGCCAAAGATCTGGGAAGCACCTGCCTCCGCATCGAACGTTGTCCGGCCTGCCAAATTCGCCAGCTCGGCAGGGAAAGCAGACCGCTTCGGTACCGGCTTGGATTCTCCGCTCAGAAGCGACTCATCCATAGACAACTCATTGCAGGTCAGCAACACGCCATCGGCAGGAACGCGGTCGCCTTCTGCCAGCAGCAGCACGTCGCCCACTACCAGCTCGCGCCCAGGTATGCGCCGGGTAGTGCCATCGCGCAGTACCAGCGCCCTGGGGCTGGAAAGGTCACGCAGCCGCTCAAGGACCTTCGCCGTCCGCCGCTCCTGAAAAACAGTGATGCCAATGATGAGGATGACAAAACCCAGCAACATGGCGGCCTCGCGGCTGTCACCCAGCCAGAGGTAAACCCCGCCGGCACCGAGCAACAGCAAGAACATAGGCTCGGTCACCACCTCGCGCAGCAGATGCCAGATACCGGAGTGACCCGTCTCGCGTAGCGCATTCGGGCCGTCCCTGGCCAAACGCCGTGCCGCTTCGGCTTGCGTCAGGCCGCTCAGCCCAGGCTCCAGCTTGATGCCGTTATCCATTGCCTGCCCCACCTTTTTGCACTTGGCAACGCTCTATGTAGGCCTTTTCAACACCCAATACTCTGTGCTGCATCAAATGCAAGGCCCGACGCAACTACTAATATCAAGCTCAGCCGCGTTTTCCAGCCATATCTTCAGAGAGCCCCATGAGCGTCCGCAATCTCGAACACCTCTTCCACCCGATTTCCGTCGCTTTGATTGGTGCTTCTTCTCGGCCACATAGCGTGGGAGCAACCTTGCTGGCCAATCTGCTGCACGGTGGGTTCTGTGGGGAGATCATGCCGGTCAATCCCAAATATGCCGAGATTTCCGGCATTCCAGCCTACAAAACGATTTCCGATCTGCCAAAGGTGCCGGACCTCGCAATCATATGTACACCGGCAGCGACGGTTCCTGGTGTGATCAGCGAGCTTGGCGAGGCAGGCTGCTTGGCCGCAATTGTCATCAGCGCCGGCCTTAACCTGACCATCATGCCTTCGGGAGAGACGGCAACAGAAGCCATGCTCAACGCCGCACGCCCATTTCTGTTGCGGGTACTCGGGCCTAACTGCGTAGGGGTGCTGGTACCCGGCATCGGCCTCAATGCAAGCTTCGCCCATGCCAATGCCTTGCCCGGCAAGCTGGCCTTTGTGTCGCAATCCGGTGCACTGACCACGGCGGTGCTGGACTGGGCCAATGGCAAGGGGGTGGGCTTCTCGCATTTTGTCTCGCTGGGTGACTGCGCCGATGTGGACATGGGTGACATGCTGGACTATCTGGCCAGCGACCCGGCCACCAGCGCCATCCTGCTATATGTCGAATCGCTGCGCGGCGCGCGCAAGTTTATGTCGGCCGCCCGGGCGGCCGCCCGCAACAAGCCGGTGTTGGTGGTCAAGGCCGGTCGTGCCGCTGCCGGCGCCAAGGCGGCGGCCTCGCACACCGGTGCGCTGGCGGGGGCGGATGCGGTCTACGATGCCGCCATCCGCCGGGCCGGCATGCTGCGGGTCTACACCACCGAAGACCTGTTCGATGCCGCCGAGACCTTGGCGCGGGCCAAGCCGCTGCAGGGCGAGCGCCTGGCCATCATGACCAACGGCGGCGGTGCCGGTGTGCTGGCAGCCGACGCGCTGGACCTCGGTGGTGGCGTGCTGGCCGAGTTGGGCGACGCCACCCTGGCCAGGCTCGATGCTGCCCTGCCGGCGACCTGGTCGCACGGCAACCCGGTGGACCTGATCGGGGACGCCCCCAGCGAGCGTTATGTAGCGGCGTTGGCTGCACTGGACGCCGACCCGGACTGCGATGCCATCCTATTTCTGCAGGCACCGACCGCCATCGTGCCCAGCCAGGAGATCGCCGAAGCCCTACTCAAGCCCTTGCAGCAAGCCACAAAACCGGTATTCGCCAGTTGGCTCGGCGGCGAGGCGGTAGCAGGTGCACGGCAACTGAGCCGCGAAGCCGGCATTCCCACCTACGACACACCTGAACAGGCGGTGCGCGCCTATCTGCAACTGGTGGACTACCGCCGCAACCAGACCTTGCTGCGCGAGACACCGGCCGCGGCAGTCAGTGCCATCCCACCGGATCGCGCCGCCGCCACGCGGCTGATCACCACTGCGCAAGCCGAGGGCCGCAGCCTGCTGACCGAACCCGAGGCCAAGGCCCTGCTGGCCGCCTACGGCATCCCCACCACGCCCACTCGCATCGCCACCACACCGGCAGATGTGGCCGGTGCCAGCACGGCGCTGGGGCTGCCGGTGGCGGTCAAGATCCTGTCGCACGACATCAGCCACAAGTCGGACGTGGGTGGCGTGGCGCTCGACCTGGCCACGGCCGAAGCCGCCCGGGTTGCTGCCGAGGCCATGCAGGCACGTATTGCCGAGCTCAGGCCGGATGCCCGGCTGGAGGGCTTTACGGTGCAGCCCATGATCCGCCGCGAGGGGGTGGAGTTGATTGTGGGCGCCAGCACCGACCCGGTGTTTGGCCCGGTGATCCTGTTCGGCCAGGGCGGCACGGCAGTGGAGGTAATCGCCGACCGCGCCATCGGCTTGCCGCCGCTTAATACCGTACTGGCCCGTGAGCTGGTGGCCCGTACCCGCGTCGCCCGTCTCCTGGCCGGCTACCGCGACCAGCCGGCGGCCGACCATGCCGCCATCGAGGGTGTGCTGCTGGCGGTATCGCAGCTCCTGTGCGAGCAGCCGGCGGTACTGGAACTCGATATCAACCCCCTGCTCGCCGGCGAGCGCGGCGTGATGGCGCTGGACGCGCGAGTGGTGATCGCTGCAGCGGACAAGGTACAGGCCAACCGGCTGGCGATCCGCCCCTACCCCGTCGAGCAGGAGCAGAGCCTGCAGTGGCGTGGACAGCCGCTGCTGCTACGGCCTATCCGGCCCGAGGACGAACCCCAGCACCGCGCCTTCTTTGCCGCCCTGAGTGCCGACGATCTGCATGCCCGCTTCTTTGGCGTGGTCCGCCAGCCCGGCCACGACCAGCTGGCGCGCTATACCCAGATCGACTACGAGCGCGAGATGGCCTTTATCGCCACCCGGCTGGACGCAGCAGGCCAGCCCGAGACCCTGGGTGTGGCCCGCGCGATCTGCGACCCGGACAACCTGGCAGCCGAGTTCGCCATCGTGGTCCGCTCCGAGCTCAAGGGTTGCGGGCTGGGCAAGCTGCTGTTGCAAAAGCTGGTGGACTACTGGCGCCAGCGCGGCACCCTGGCCCTGGTGGGCGAAACCTTGATCGAGAACCACGGCATGGTGGAGCTGGCACGCAAGCTGGGCTTCAGCACGGTGCCCGATGCGCGGGATGGCGTGGTCAGGCTGAAGCTGACGCTGCGGGAATCTGTCTGAGCACGACGTATACGCAAGCGGCTTGACCTGCATCAAGCCGCGCTCCCGCGTACAGGCCAACAATCAACAAAGCCCCACTCACGGGGAGAGGAGAGACATGCCATGAACAAGCCCGATCTGTCCGTGCACCCGACCACCGCCGCCGACGAACTCAGCCACCGGCGCGACGGCCACCGCGGCTTTCCCTACCGCAAGCCGGCCACGGCCACGGCAGGCACCGCACCGTCCTTGCCGCAGGCAGGCGATCTGGGGCCCGCTTTTACCGAATGGGCCAAGGGCTACGGTGTGATCCAGCATGATGCCCATACCCAGCTGCGTATCCATCGTCTGCTCGATCACCTGCAGCGCGAACACGGGACGGCCAGGATGGAGACGGTACTTGCCGCCCTCATCGCCGCCGACCGGCTGTGCAGTGCCGGCATGTGGCTGGTGGCGCATATGACCTACGCCCGCCGGGTGCGCCTGGATGGCGAGGCGCTGGCGCAGGAGGACTTCAAGCCGGTACCGGAGGGCCACACCGGCGGTGCGCTCAATATGGTGCCGGCCTATGTGGGCTACCTGTTGGCCAATGCCATCAGCGGCAATACCCGCGGCTGGATGATGGGCCAGGGCCATTGCGTGGCGGCCATCGACGCGGTCAACGTGCTGATGGGCAACCTCCACCCCGAGCAGGCGGAGCGCTATGGTGCCAGCACCCAAGGGCTGAGCCGCTTGTGCCAGGACTTTTACAGCTATGCCATTGATGCCCGTGGTCGCCCCGCCGTGCCCATGGGCAGCCATGTCAACGCCCATACCGCCGGCGGCATGATAGAAGGCGGTTACCTGGGCTTTGGCGAGCTGCAATACGTCCATGCCCCACTGCCGGGCGAGAGCCTGGTGGCCTTCCTCAGCGATGGCGCCTTTGAAGAGCAGCGTGGCTCGGACTGGGCACCACGCTGGTGGCGCGGCGAGGACTGCGGCAACGCCCTGCCGGTCATGATCCTGAACGGCCGCCGCATCGAACAGCGCAGCTCACTGGAGCAGGACGGTGGTGTGGCCTGGTTTATCGATCATCTGCGGCTCAATGGCTTTGAGCCGCTGGAGATAGACGGTACCGACCCGGCCGCCTTCGCCTGGACCATACTCACCATGGAGGAATCGCTCGCCAGCCAATACCAGGCCGTGCAATCCGGCTTGCAGCAGTACCCGGTGCGGCTGCCCTATACCATTGCGCATGCGCCCAAGGGTTTTGGTTTTCCGGGTGCGGGTACCAACCTCGCGCACAACCTGCCGCTGGGTGGCAATCCCGCCACCGACAGCGCCTTGCGCGCCGTATTCAACCAGGCCGTGGCCAAGCTGTGGGTGGAAGCCGGCGAGCTAAGCAACAGCACCGCCCGCCTGCAGACCCATGCGCAGGATGGCCGGCCGCTGGAGCGCGACCACGCCCTGAGCCGCCGTGCACCAAGCTACACCGTACCCGGTAGCCTGCCCTGGCAGACAATGCCGGGCGGCCTGCATTCGCCCATGCAGGGAGTGGACCAGGCCATGCTGGCGGTGGCCGACGCGAACCCGGCCCTGCGCATACGGATCGGCAACCCGGACGAGCTGCGTTCCAACGGCATGGGACATACGCTGGACCGCTTCCATCATCGCGCTTCCCACCCCGAGGCCGGCGCGCCGGAATCGCTGGATGGCAAGGTGATCACCGCCCTCAACGAAGAAGCCGTGGTCAGCGCCGTGATCGCCAACAAGGCCGGGCTCAACATGGTGGTCAGCTACGAGGCCTTTGCGGTCAAGATGCTGGGTGCCATGCGGCAGGAGGTGATCTTTGCCCGCCAGCTGGCCGAGGTCGGCCGGCCCGCCGGCTGGCTGTCCTGGCCGGTGCTGCTGTCATCGCACGCCTGGGAGAATGGCAAGAACGAACTCTCGCACCAGGACACCACCCTGCCCGAAGTCTGGTTGGCCGAGAGCAGCGACCGGGCACGCACCGTATTCCCGCCAGACTGGAACAGCGCGGTGGCCACCCTGGACGCCTGCTACCGCACGCGCGGCCAGATCTGGTGCGTGGTGGCACCCAAGCGGCCGGTGCCGCAACGGCTGAGCCAGACCGATAGCGAACGGCTAGTACGTGACGGCGCACTGCGCCTGGTGGGCAGTGGCGGCAGCGATGAAAAGCTGATCCTGACCGCCGTGGGTGCCTACCAGCTGAGCGAGGTGCTGCGTGCCTCCCGCCGCTTGATGGAGCGGGATATCCCGCACGCCGTGGTCTATCTCTATGAGCCCGGCCGACTGCGCCTGCCACGCGATGAGCACGAGGCCGCCCACGTGCTGGACGATGCTGCACTGGCCACCCTCTACCCGCACCACAGCCGCGCCCGCGTACTGCTGGCCCATACCCGGCCCGAGCCGCTCCTGGGTGCGTTGCGGCGTATCGATACCGGCCCACAGCACACCGTCGGCCTGGGCTTCCGCAACCGTGGCGGCACCCTGGACCCCTTTGGCATGCTGTTCGCCAATGGCGCCTGCTGGGCCCACGTGTTGCAGGCCGCATCCCAGACGCTGGGCCTGGGGCTGGATACCCTGCTGCTACCCGAGGAGCGCGACGCCGTACTGGGCCTGGGCGACCCGGCCGTACTGCGCTGAGGCAACATGGCCAAGCACGACGCGATCGCCGTCTTCAACGCCGGTTCGTCCAGCGTGCGCTTCTCGCTCTACCGTGTGGGCACGGCCGGCGAGCCGCAACCGCTGGCCGAGGGCATGGTGGATGGGCTGGGCCAGGCGCCACGGTTGAGCGCTCAAGGCTGGCAAGGCGAGAAGCTGATCGACAGCCACTGGAACCCTTCGGCCAGCCATGAGGACGTGATCGCCGACCTGGTGGCCTGGATTACCGCCCACCTGGGCGAAGGCAAGTTACGAGCCGCCGGCCACCGCATCGTCCACGGTGGGCTGCACTATACCCAGCCAGTAAGGGTAGATGCGGCCGTGCTGCGGGACCTCAAGGCCCTCGCGCCACTGGCCCCCTTGCACCAACCGCACAATGTGGCAGCCATCGAGGCCATCGCCCGCCATCTGCCGGAGCTGCCGCAGGTCGCCTGCTTCGATACCGCCTTCCATGCCGGCATGCCGGCAGTGGCGCGCGACTATGCCCTGCCCCGCGAACTCTGCCAGCAGGGCCTGCACCGTTATGGCTTTCATGGCCTCTCCTGCGAGTACATAAATAGTGAACTGAACCGGCTGGCCCCCAGCATTGCAGCCGGCAGGGTGGTGATCGCCCACCTCGGCGCCGGTGCCAGCCTCACGGCCGTGCAGGCTGGTCGCAGCGTGGCCAACAGCATGGGCTTCAGCACCCTGGACGGGCTGCCCATGGCCAGCCGCTGTGGCAGCCTGGACCCCGGTCTGATCCTCTACCTGCTGCGTGAACAGCGGATGGATGCCGCCACGCTGGAGGACCTGCTGTACCGCCAATCAGGCCTGCTGGGCCTGTCCGGCATCAGCGGCGATCTACGCACCCTGCTCGCCAGCGACGACCCGGCCGCCGCCGCCGCGGTGCAGACCCTGGTCTACCGCATCCACCGTGAGCTTGGTTCCATGGCCGCGGCGCTGGGCGGGCTGGATGCGCTGGTATTCACCGCCGGCATAGGCGAGCATAGCGCTCGCATCCGCGCCGAGGTCTGCAACCTGGCCGGCTGGCTGGGCGTGCAATTGGACGAAGCCGCCAATCTGCGCGGGCAAGGCCTGATCTCGCGGCCCGATAGCCGCGTTGCAGTCTGGGTGCTGCCGACCGATGAAGACCGGGTCATCGCCGGCCATACCTGGCGGCTGCTCGCCGCCCACTAGCCCTCACAGCCCCGCAACGCTCCCATCTGCAAAGGCTTTGACCTGGATCAGGGTCTTCACGCCCCGTTCTGTCAGCCTTGCCATTGCCCCCACTGTCTTCCGTGGCCTGCCCGTCTGGGCGGCCCCATCTGCCTGGAGCGATGAACGAGTCATGCCTGCCGTCCCCCGACTATCTGCCGCCTTGCTGCCTGCCGCGCTGGCGAGCCTCATGACGGCCTGCAGCAGCCTGCAGCCGCCAGCTGTGCAGCCAGATGCGGGCATCGCCCCGCACTATCCGGAGCAAGCCGCCACCGGCGCAGACCCGATTGCAGCCAGCCAGCTAAGCTGGGAGCGCTACTTCACCGACCCTGCCCTGCAAGGGCTGATCTCGCAGGCGCTGGCCAACAACCGCGAGCTGCGGGTGAGCGAACTGCAGCTCGCCATCGCCCGCGCGGCCTACGGCATCCAGGGTGCAGAGCAGTGGCCGGTGATTGCCGCCCAGGCCAAGGAAGACCGCTCTCGCGTGCCGGCCGACCTGAACCTGACCCGCCGCCCGCTCCTGGGCAGCCAGTACCAGGTCGGGCTGGGCATGGCCAGCTGGGAGCTGGACTTCTGGGGCCGTGTGCGCAGCCTCAAGGAGGCCGCCCTGGCCCGCTACCTGGCCAGCGAGGCTGCCAGCCGCGCGGCGCGGCTGAGCCTGATCAACCAGGTGGCACAGGCCTACTTCGGCCTGTTGGAACTGGATGAGCGGCTGGCCCTGGCCGAGGCCACCCTCGATAGCCGCAACGAGAGCCTGCGCATCTTCCGCCGTCGCGAGGCCATGGGGGCCACCTCCCGCCTCAACCTGACCCAGGTGGAGACCTTGCAGACCCAGGCACAGGCCTTGGTCGCTCAGCTGCAACAGGCCAGGGCCAGCCAGCTCAACGCCCTGACCGTGCTGGTGGGCAGTGCCCCCAGGCTGCCGGAACACCTGCCACGGCTGGATGAGCAAGCCACCTTGGCCAACCTTGCCGCAGGCCTGCCTGGCGCCTTGCTGAGCAACCGGCCCGACCTGCTCGCCGCCGAACAGCAGCTCAAGGCGGCCCATGCCGAGATCGGCGCCGCCCGTGCTGCCTTCTTCCCTCGCATTGCACTCACCGCCGCATATGGCAGCGCCAGCGCTGAGCTGGACGGTCTGTTCAAGTCCGGCAGCGAAGCCTGGAGCTTCAGCCCCAGCCTCACCTTGCCGCTATTCGATGCCGGCCGCCGGCAAGACAACCTCGACCTCGCCACCGCCCGGCGCGATCAGGCCGTGGCGCAGTACGAGCGTGCCGTGCAGTTGGCCTTTCGTGATGTGGCCGACGCCCTGGCGGCGCGCCGTTGGCTGGCCGAGCAACTGGGGACCGCCGAGCGTGCCTTGGCCGTACAGGCCGAGCGCGCCCGCCTCTCCCAACTGCGTTACGACAGCGGTGCGGTCGCCTATCTGGAGGTGCTCGATGCCCAGCGCGACCTGCTGCAAGCCCAGCAGCAGCTGGTGCAAAGCCGCCGCGCCCTGCTCGCCAGCCGCGCCAGCCTCTACGCCGCCCTGGGTGGCGGCAGTGCCCTGACGACCCCAACCAGCCAGCCCTGAAACCCGAGCCCATGACGATGACCCTACCCACCCGCTTCAAGCCCCTGCTGCTCCCCCTTGCCCTGTTGGCCGTGGCCGCCGGTGGCGGTGCCTATGCCTGGCGCAGCTGGCAGCCGCATACGCCAGGAGAGGGCTTTCTGAGCGGGAATGGCCGCATCGAGGCCACCGAGATCGACGTGGCTACCAAGCTGGGCGGACGGTTGCAGGATGTGCAGGTCAACGAAGGCGACTTTGTCCGCCGCGGCCAGGTCTTGGCCCATATGCAGGTCGAGACCCTGCAGGCCCAGCGCGACGAGGCACAGGCTCGGCAACGCCAGGCCGTAACGAGCGTGGCCAGCGCCGAAGCACAGGTGGCGGTACGCGAGAGCGACCGCCAGGCCGCGCAGGCCCTGGTCACCCAGCGTGAGAGTGAGCTTGATGCCGCCACCCGCCGGCTGACCCGCTCCGAAGCCCTGACCCGCGAAGGCGCAGCCTCCGGCCAGGAGCTGGATGACGACCGGGCACGGGTGCGCAGCATCGAAGCCGCGGTACGGGCGGCCCGGGCCCAGGTTGCGGCGGCCGAATCCGCCATACGCGCCGCCTATACGCAGGTGGCCGGTGCCAAGGCCAGCGTGGCGGCGGCCGGCGCCACCGTGGACCGCATCCAGGCCGACCTGGACGACAGCGCCCTGATCGCGCCGCGCGACGGGCGGGTGCAATACCGCATCGCCGAGCCGGGTGAGGTGCTCGGCAACGGCGGCAAGGTGCTCAATCTGGTGGACCTCTCGGACGTCTACATGACCTTCTTCGTCCCCGAGACCAGCGCCGGCAAGCTGGCACTGGGCAGCGAGGTAAGGGTGGTGCTCGACGCCGCACCACAGTACGTGATCCCGGCCCGGGTGAGTTATGTCGCCAGTACCGCGCAATTCACGCCCAAGACGGTGGAGACCGCCAGCGAGCGACAGAAGCTGATGTTCCGGGTCAAGGCCAGGATAGACCCGGCCCTGCTGCAGCAGCATGTGACCCAGGTGAAGACCGGCCTGCCCGGCATGGCCTGGATCAAGCTGGACCCGACCGCAAGCTGGCCCAGTGAGCTGAACCTAAAGGTGCCCAAGTGACACGGGCCGACGCCTTCATCGCCCGGTTGGCGGGCGTCTGCCTCAGGCATGGCAAGACCCTGGCGCTGGACCATGTCGATCTGCAGATACCGGCCGGCTGCATGGTCGGCTTGATCGGGCCCGACGGTGTGGGCAAGTCCAGCCTGTTGTCGCTGCTATCCGGTGCACGCGCCATCCAACAGGGTGAGGTCAGCGTACTGGCCGGCGATATGGCCGACGCCACGCACCGCCGCGCCGTATGCCCGCGCATCGCCTATATGCCGCAGGGCTTGGGGCGCAACCTCTACCCCACTTTATCGGTGGAGGAAAACCTGCAGTTCTTCGCCCGACTGTTCGGCCACGGCACGGACGAACGCCGTCGCCGCATTGACACCCTGACCCGCAGCACCGGCCTGCATACCTTTCTCGACCGGCCCGCCGGCAAGCTCTCCGGTGGCATGAAGCAGAAGCTGGGGCTGTGCTGTGCGCTGATCCATGACCCCGACCTGTTGATCCTGGACGAACCGACTACGGGTGTGGACCCGCTCTCGCGCAGCCAGTTCTGGGATCTGATCGCCGACATCCGCGCAGAGCGGCCAGCCATGAGCGTGATCGTAGCCACCGCCTATATGGACGAGGCACAGCGCTTTGACTGGCTGGTGGCCATGGACGCCGGCCGCGTGCTGGCTACCGGCAGCCCGGCCGAACTCTTGGCCCGTACCGCCAGCAGCTCGCTGGAAGCCGCCTTTATCGCCCTCCTGCCCGAAGAAAAGCGGCGCGACCACCATGCCGTGGTGGTGCCACCGCTGGTCGATGAGGACCATGCCCAGGTCGCCATCGAGGCGCGCGGGCTGACCATGCGCTTTGGCGACTTCGTGGCGGTGGATGGCGTGGACTTCCGCATCCGCCGCGGCGAGATCTTCGGCTTTCTGGGTTCCAACGGCTGCGGCAAGTCCACCACAATGAAGATGCTGACCGGCCTCTTGCCTGCCAGTGCCGGCCAGGCCTGGCTATTCGGGCGCGAGGTGGATCCGCGCGACATGGCGACCCGCCGCAAGGTGGGCTATATGTCGCAGGCCTTCTCGCTCTATGGCGAGCTGACCGTGGCGCAGAACCTGGTGCTGCATGCGCGGCTCTTTGAGGTGACGGCTGACGAGATCGACGCCAGGGTGGCCGAGATGGTGGCCCGCTTCGGCCTCGCCAACGTGCTCGACCAGCTGCCCGAGAGCCTGCCGCTCGGTATGCGGCAGCGGCTCTCGCTGGCGGTGGCCATGGTGCACAAGCCCGAGCTCCTGATCCTGGACGAACCGACTTCGGGCGTGGACCCGGTGGCGCGCGACCTCTTTTGGGAGCTGATGATCGACCTGGCCCGGCGCGACAAGGTCACCATCTTTATCTCCACCCACTTCATGAACGAGGCCGAGCGTTGCGACCGGATCTCGCTGATGCACGCCGGCAAGGTACTGGTCAGCGATACCCCGGCGGCACTGGTGGCCAGCCAAGCGGCCCAGACGCTGGAGGCCGCCTTTATTGCCTACCTGGTGGCAGCCGAGGACAAGCGCGCAGCGACCGAACCAGAGCCGGCTCCCGAACCGACCCCACCGGTCAGCACGCACCGTCCCGCTGCCACGGCGCAGCGCTTCAGCATTGTACGGGCCTTGAGCTATACCCGCCGCGAGGCGCTGGAGCTGCGGCGCGACCCGGTGCGCGCCACCCTGGCGCTGCTGGGCACGGCCATCCTGCTGTTCATCATCGGCTACGGGATCAGCCTTGATGTGCAGGACCTGCCCTACGCCGTGCTGGACCGCGACCAGACCACGCTCAGCCGCGACTACACCCTCAAGCTTGCCGGCTCGCGCTACTTTATCGAGCGGCCGCCGCTTGTGGACCAGGTCGACCTTGATCGACGCATGCAAAACGGCGAGCTGGCGCTGGCGATCGAGATCCCGCCCGGTTTTGCCAAACAGTTGCAGCGCGGTGGCCGTGCCGAGATCGGTGCCTGGGTGGACGGCGCCATGCCCACCCGTGCCGAGACCATACGCGGCTATGTGCAGGCCATGCACCAGCTCTGGCTGGTTGAGCTGGCCCGCGAGCGACTGGGGGTCAAGTTGAGCGCAGCCAGCGGCATAGAGACCCGCTACCGCTACAACCCGGACGTGAAGAGCCTGCCGGCCATGGTGCCAGCGGTGATCCCGCTCTTGCTGATGATGATCCCGGCCATGCTGGCTGCGCTGTCGGTGGTACGCGAAAAGGAGCTCGGCTCCATCATCAACCTCTATGTCACGCCCGTGAGCCGCAGCGAATTCCTGCTCGGCAAGCAGCTGCCCTATGTGGCCCTGGCCATGCTCAACTTCCTGCTGCTGTCCCTGTTGGCGGTCACGGTGTTCGGTGTGCCGCTCAAGGGCAGCTTTGCCACGCTCACGCTGGCGGCGCTGTTGTTCGTGGTCTGCAGTACCGGCTTCGGGCTGCTGGCTTCCACCTTCACGCGTAGCCAGATCGCCGCCATGTTTGTCACCATGATCGGCACCATCATCCCCTGCGTGCAGTTCTCGGGCCTGCTCAATCCGGTCTCTTCACTGGAGGGCAGTGGCGCCATCATCGGCCATCTCTACCCGGCCACCCATTTCCTCACCATCAGCCGCGGCGTGTTCAGCAAGGCGCTCGATGCCAGCAGCCTGCAGGGCAGCTTTCTGCCGCTTGCACTGGCGGTACCGGTGATCCTGGGCAGCGCCATCATGCTGCTGGGCAAGCAGGAGCGCTGATATGGGCATCGCCATCCGCCACGTCTACCGCTTGGGCATCAAGGAGCTATGGAGCCTCTGGCGCGACCCCATGATGCTGGTGCTGATCGCCTACACCTTCACGGTGTCGATCTACGTCGCCGCCACCGCCATGCCCGAGAGCCTGCACAATGCGCCTATCGCCATCGTCGACGAAGACGGCTCGCCGCTGTCGGCCCGCATTGTCGCCAGCTTTCATGAGCCGCACTTCCTGCCGCCGGCCATGATCACGCTCAACGAGGTGGATCGCGGCATGGACAGCGGTGCCTACACCTTCGTGCTCGACATCCCGCCCGACTTCCAGCGCGATGTGCTGGCCGGCAAGTCACCCCGCATCCAGCTCAATGTGGACGCTACCCGCATGAGCCAGGCCTTCACCGGCAATGTCTATATCCAGCAGATCGTCGATGGCGAGGTCAACGAATTCCTGGCTCGCCACCGCGTAGCCACCAGCCTGCCGGCCGAGCTCACGCTGCGCATGCGCTTCAACCCCAACCTGGAGCATGCCTGGTTCGGCTCGCTGATGGAGATCATCAACAACGTCACCATGCTGTCCATCATCCTTACCGGGGCGGCGCTGATCCGCGAGCGAGAGCACGGCACCATCGAGCACCTGCTGGTCATGCCTGTCACACCCAGCGAGATCATGCTGGCCAAGGTCTGGTCCATGGGCCTGGTGGTGGCCCTGGCGGCGCTGATCGCGCTGGTCTTTGTGGTGCAGGGCGCCTTGCGGGTACCGGTGCAGGGTTCGGTGGCGGTCTTCATGGCGGTAGCCTGTCTGCATCTGTTTGCCACCACCTCCATGGGCATCTTCCTGGCCACCGTGGCGCGCTCCATGCCGCAGTTCGGCATGCTGCTGGTGCTGGTACTCCTGCCCCTGCAGCTGCTATCCGGCGGCACTACCCCGCGCGAGAGCATGCCCATGCTGGTACAGCAGGTCATGCTGGCGGCGCCGACCACCCATTTTGTCATGGCCGCCCAAGCCATACTTTATCGCGGCGCCGGTTTCGCCGTGGTCTGGCCGCAGTGCCTGGCCATCCTGGCCATAGGCGCAGCCTTGTTCAGCGCGTCCCTAGCGCGCTTTCGTCGGACCATCAGCCTGATGGCCTGATCCATCACCCCTAGGAGCCCTAGCATGCAAGCGATCGCCCTCCCCTCCCCGCAATTACCCATCAAGCTGATCCAGGCCCAGCTGGCGCTGTGGCTGAAAAGCAGCGAGCTCTGGCAGGAAAGCCGTGAACGCACGCTGCTGTTGGGCATGCAGGCGCTGCACCGCATCATCACCGAGACCCAGGCCGAGGTGGACGAGGTCGCCACCGCCCAGGACTGGCAAAGCCTGGCTACCCTGCCCGCCCACGCCTTCCGTCGCTGCATAAACGCCCAATTGGCCGAAGTGCAAAGCGTGGCTGAGCAGTTGCTTGCCCACCAGACCGAGCTGGCCCAAGGCTGCCAGCTGGCGCTGGGCAACTGGCAACGCGCCACCAGCGAAGCCTGCAGGCAAGCCGGCAAACCAGCCTAGTCGCAGCCAAACCAGCGCGTCTGCATGGCGCTGAGGAAAGGGGCTTCGATGGGGAAGCCCGAGGCGTCGCCGATCACGGCATCGATTCCGCAGCGCGGGCAGAGGGCGGTATCGCCCTCACGTTCCAGCCGCGCAGGTGGGGTGGTCTCGGGCCAGTCGGTCCAGCGGCTGATTTCGCCTGGCGCATACACGCCCAGGCAGTGAAAACAGCCACAGCGCTGGCTGACCAGGATCTCGGCCCGGTGGCGAATGGAATGCTTATGTGCTGCCAGCAGGTCTGCCGCCCTGGGCAGGCCGTTGCTAGGGTAGGGTTTGGCCAGTGGGCGCATGTCGGGGCCTGCTCAGGGTTCCAACCACGCCACAAAGGCCATCAGGCCCACCCAGGCCAGGAGCCAGGCGCCGGCCGCGAGCGAACTCTGCCAGCCGCTGGGCTGCCAGGGGTCCAGCCCGGTCAGGGCTTCGAGTTCGTGATGGTCCTGTTCCTGGTGCATGGCATGCGTATCCTGTGTTGCCGGGTGCTTTATCCCCGTGGGCTGGTCATCGAAGGTTGATCCAGCATAATTTCCCCCTACCAATGGGGCATCCCTCGCTGGGGTAGTGAGCCCCCTACCGGCTAGAGGTAGTGGCCTCTACCCGCCCCGCTGCTCCGCGCTCAACCGTGTGGTACAGCCCGCCAATAGCCGGGGTAGTCCAGCACCAGGCCCTGCTCGTCCACCAACAGCTCGGCGGTGAACGCGCCCGCTCGGGATTCATAGCGGTAGCCGCGGGGGCCGGTGCAGCTATAGCTCTGCGGCAAGGGCGCCAGGCCCAGCGCCGGGAAGCGCAACCAGGCAGCGGTCAGGTCGGCGTGTTCGCCCAGGCCCAGGCCAAAGCGCCGGACCGGCAAGAGGTTGGTGACCGGCGAGAAGGCCATATCCAGGTCTACGCAGCCCGCCACCTGCGGCTGCTGCTCGCCGTTGAGCCACCAGCGCTGTGCGGCATCCACTTCCAAGAGGCGCGCCAGCGGGCGACCCTGCAACTCCCCCTCCAGCAGCAACCGACGGGTGTGCCAGTTGTGGTCGCAATCGAGCTGGTAGCGCAGTACCGCGTCCATGCCGTCTTCAACCAGCAGTACCGTGCCTTGCAGGCTGTAGCCCTCGGCACCGGCCAGCAGCGTAACGTGCTCCATGCCAGGCTGATCCAGCCTTTGCCAGCTGCGGCGGTGGGGGTGCGTACTCATGCTTGCCTCTATCCTCTTGCATGGAATTTGGTGAACGAACGTTCTCCGCATTATGACCATAAGTCCGCGGCGGGCGCCAGTGGCATCTGCCGCCTGTCACCGCACGGCGGGCTGTCTTGCTTCCCAAGAGGCATGGCATATCCTCAGTGCAGATCAGCCCTGCCACGCAGTGCGCAAGGAGACGCCATGGATTTCTCCTCGTTCTTCGAATACGACCAGGACGGCAACGGTACCGGCAAACCCGGTGCGGTCTTTCTGGGTAATCTGCCGGAAGAGGACTGGAGCCGGCTGCTCTCGGTGGCCCAGCGGCGCGCCTTTGTGGCCGGCGAGTTCCTTGTGCGGCAGGGTGAGCAGAGCCGAGCCTTCTGCATTGTTGCCAGTGGCCGGCTGGAGGTCTTCGTGACCGAGGACAACGGCCGCGAGCGGCGTATCTATGACATCGAACCGCTCTCCATCTTTGGCGAACAGGCCTTCTTTGACGGCTTGCCGCGCTCGGCCAATGTACGGGCCTATACCGCCGGAGAGCTGTTCGCCATCACCCCGGATGCTTTCGAGATCCTCTCCGCCCGCTACCCGGACCTGACCCGACAGGCGCTGCTCGACCTCGGTCGCATCCTCTCCTTGCGGCTGCGCGAGATCACCACCTTTATGCTGCGCGCACTTCGATAGCCCACCGACACCGCCGGGGACTCTCGTGAAGGCGCCCAGCCCATTCGCCAACTACCTGCAGCTGCCGCTGCTGTTGCCGCAGCGCCTGTGGGATGCGCTGCGCCTTGTCAGCGTGCTGACCGCGCTGGGCCTGGCAGCCCTGCTGGCCTTGCAACCTGCCCAGGGGCTCACGCTGTTCTGGGGCGTCGTGGTACCGCTCTTGCCGGCGCTCTTTCTGGTGGCGCCGGGCATCTGGCGCAATCTCTGCCCCATGGCCGCGCTCAACCAGCTTCCGCGGCGGCTGGGCTTCAGCCGTGGCCTTACCCATACCCCGCGCATACGCGAGTACAGCTATGTGGTCGGCATCGCCCTCTTCCTCTTGCTGGTATCGAGCCGCAAGTGGTTGTTCGACGCCAGCGGCGCAGCGACCGCCGGGCTGATCCTGTTCGGCCTGGTCGGTGCCTTTGCCGGCGGCCTGGTGTTCAAGGGCAAGAGCGGCTGGTGCAGCAGCATCTGCCCCATGCTGCCGGTGCAGCGTATCTATGGCCAGACGCCCTATGCCCTGGTGGCCAACAGCCACTGCCGGCCCTGCGTGGGCTGCACCAAGAACTGCTACGACTTCAACCCGGGAGTGGCCTACCTCGCCGACCAGTACGACCCGGACCGCCACTATGTGGCCTACCGGCGGCTCTTCAACAGCCTCCTGCCCGGCTTTATCGCCGCCTTTTTTACGGTACCAGCCGGGGCCAGCCTGGCGGAGATCTACGGCCTCTTCGCGCTCTATGGCGCGGTCAGCGTGGCGGTCTTTCACTGCTGCGACACCTTCCTCAAGGTGCCGCCCAATACCATCACCGTGCTATCGGGCGCGGCCGCCTTCAACTTCTACTACACCGGCATTTCGGCCAGCTGGTTCGAGAAGCTCAGCAGCCTGACCGGCCATTGGTCGGTGCCCACCGCCGCGCCCTGGGTGGTGCGGGTGGGTGCCCTGCTGCTCACCCTCGGCTGGGTCGTGCGCAGTTTCGAGCGCGAGCGGGCCTTCCGCATCGAGGTGGTGCAAAAAAGCGTGCGCCAGCCCATCACCCTGGGCGAAGGCGCCGCCAGCGCGCTCAAGCAGGCCGGTGCCAGCACCCAGGCCGAGCTGGTGATCGCGCCGGAAAACCGTAAGGTCCCGGCCCTGGCTGGCCAGACCCTCCTGGAGCTGATCGAAGGTTCGGGCGCTCGGATCGAATCGGGCTGCCGCATGGGGGTGTGTGGGGCCGATCCGATCGCGGTCAAGGACGGCATGGGGTGCCTCTCGCCGGCCAGCGACGATGAACAGAACACCCTGGCCCGGCTGGGCCACGCCGGCAATACCCGCATGGCCTGCTGTGCCCGCCTGCAGCAGGGCACGGTCACCATCGCCCTGGTACCGGACAAGGCCGCCCCACCCGCAGCCGGCCACGCGCAGGTGTTCGATCGCAGCGTGCAGCGGGTGATCGTGGTCGGCAACGGCATCGCCGGCATCACTGCTGCCGACCATGTACGCCGCCGCCACCCCGAGTGCAGCATCCAGGTGGTGGCGGACGAAAACCATGCGCTCTACAACCGCATGGGCATCACCCGGCTGATCTACGGTCGCTCGGCCATGCAGGGGCTCTACCTGATGGCCGACAGCTGGTATGGCGAGCGCAATATCGAGGTGCTGCTCAACACCGCTGCCCGCGCCATCCAGCCAGCCGAAAAGCAGCTACTGCTGGCCGATGGCGAGACGCTGGCCTACGACCGCCTGATCCTGGCCGCCGGCAGCCGCAGCTTTGTGCCGCCACTGCCGGGCTGGGGTGGGCCAGGCTGCTATGTGCTGCGCAGCGCCGACGATGCCATGGACCTACGCGCCTATGTGCAAAAGGCCGGTTCCCGCCATGCAGTGGTGGCCGGCGGCGGCTTGCTGGGCCTGGAAGCCGCCTATGCCCTGCACAAGCTCGGCCTCAAGGTCGCCGTGGTGGAACGCAATGCCTGGCTCCTGCACCGCCAGCTGGACGAGCGCGGCGGTGCCATCTTGCAGCGCTATCTGCAGAGCCTGGGGCTCAATATCCTGACCAGCACCCTGGTGGACCAGCTGGTGCAGGGCGAGGCCGGCCAGCAGCTGCAGTTGCAGGGCGCGGCGCCATTGGCGGCCGACGTGCTGGTGATGGCCGCCGGCATCGCCCCCAATGTGGCACTGGCGCAGGCGGCCGGCCTCACGGTCAAGCGCGGGGTGCTGGTGGATGCCGCCATGCGTACCAGCGACCCGCACATCTACGCCGCCGGCGACGTGGCCGAATACGAAGGTCGTACCCTGGGCCTCTGGCCCGTGGCGGTGGAGCAGGCCGAGGTGGCCGCCTGCAATGCGCTGGGCGAGGTGCGCGAATACCGGGAGCCGGTACTTTCCACCATGCTCAAGGTGGTGGGGGCGGACGTCTACTCCATGGGCCGCTACGAGGCCGGCGAAGGTGACGAGGACTGGGCCGAGGAAGACGCTGCCGAACACCGCTACCGCAAGCTGGTGTGGCACGAGGGCAAGCTCGCGGGGGCGATCCTGATAGGCTGGCCGGAACTGGCCGAGCCGGTGGGCAAGGCGGTCAAGTCGGGGCGGGATGTGAGTGCGCAGCTCAGTGCGATCCGCGCTGGCAACTGGAGTGGGCTGAAGGGCGGCTGATTCTTGCCTGGATAGTGGCAGGCCTCACGGCCTGCCACCGTATCAAGCGCTTTGAGGTCACTTCAGTTTCAGTTCCTGCAGCTCCATGCTGCCCAGCACCTTGCGCAGCACCTTGCGCTCGCCCGATTCGTTATCCATCTTGCGTGCATCCGAGGCCATCGCGGCTTCCATCTTCTTCTGGAACTCACGCCGCTGCGCCGTGGTGTAATAGTCCTTGTACTCGACCGCCAGGAAGAGGTCCGGTTCGTTGCCGCGCGGGTTGTTGACCGCCAGCACGTGGTAGGAGACGAGGTAGCCTTCTTTCTTGCCGATCTCCTGCATCTTCTTCCACGGCCCGTTGAGCCAATCGAGGTAATTCTCGAACTGGCCCGGCTCGGTCCGGATCTGCGAAACCTCCCAGACCGTGCCCTCGGTATAGCTCGACTCCGCAGCAAGGACGGCGGGGGCCAGTACGGTCAGGCCCAGTGCAACGGTCAGTACAGCGCAATGCTTGGCGAGTTTCATTTTTCTTGACTCCTATCCTGTAATGCCAACTTGGCGAGTCAGTATAGGAATCGATCATCCTATTGATCTGCAAAGGCTTTGTATGGCGACGGACGGTCTTTCGGCCAGCTGCCCACGCCAGGTCAGACCGGTGTCAACGGCGTGCCAGCTGGCTCACCCACACCGCCGCCAGCACCAGCAGCACACCTCCCACCTGCAAAGGCGTGAAGCGCTCGCCCAACACCGCAAAGCCCAGCACGGTGGCACTGACCGGGCTCAACAACGCCAGCGGTGTGACCAGGGTGGCCGGCAAACGGGTAATGCCACGCAGCCACAAGGTATAGCCCAGGCCAGCGCCGATCAGCCCCAGCCAGGCATAGCCCAGCACATTGTTCAAGCTCAGTTGAGCTGGCCAGCTCTCTTTGTAGAGCGCGATCGGCAAGAGCAACAGGCCACCACCCACCAGCTGCCAGGCGGTCAGGGTCAAGGCGCCGACGGGTGCCTTCCAGCGCTTGAGCAGCAAGGTGCCTAGCGCCATGGAGAGTGTCCCTGCCAGTGCGGCCATCAGGCCCACGCTATCGAGCCGCGCGGCCGGCGTGAGTACCAGCATGGCCACCCCGGCCATGCCGGCCAGTGCCGCTGCTATCGCCAGCGCCTTGGGCCGCTCCCCCAGGAGTGGCATGGCCAACACCAGCACTACCAGGGGTTGCACGGCCCCCACGGTGGCCGCCACCCCGCCGGGCAAGCGGTAGGCTGCCACGAACAGCATGGCCTGGAAGAAGCCGATATTGAGCACACCCAGCAGCAGTGCCTTCCACCACCAATCGCCTTTGGGGAAGGTACGGGAATAGAGCAGGAAGATCAGCCCAATGGGCAGCACCCGCAGCATGGCCGAAGTCATGGGCAGACCCGGCGGCAGCCATTGCGAAGTGACCAGATAGGTGGTGCCCCACAGGAGCGGGGCGATGGCGGTGGTGACAATGTCCTGCATGGCATTTGACGATTTCATCTCGATCTCAACTATCTTGATATCAAGACATATATTGCGAGGTAAATATCTTCACGTCAAGATAAATGCCGTTACCCCTCACCATGCCCCGCCATGCCCAAGCCGCTCACCCCGCAAACTGACAAAGTCGATGCCATCCTGGCCCAATGGCAGCGCGAGCGGCCCGACCTCGACCCCTCGCCCATGGGCCTGATCGGCCGCATGGGCCGGCTCTCGCGCTACCTGCAGGAAGAAGTGGAATCGGCACTTACGCCGTTGGGGCTCAGCAACTGGTCCTTCGACGTGCTGGCCACGCTGCGCCGCTCGGGCAAGCCCTACACGCTCAGCCCTACCTCGCTGATGACCACCATGATGATCACCTCGGGCACCATGACCAACCGCATCGACCAGCTGGAAAAGCGTGGCTGGGTAGCGCGCCAGGCCAACCCGGACGACCGGCGCGGGTTCTTGATCCAGCTCACGGCGGAGGGGCTGGCTTGCATCGATCATGCCGTTACGGTGCACGTGGCCAACGAGCATCGCATCGTGGCTGCGCTGAGCGAGGAGGAACGCGGCTTGCTGGCAGGTTTGTTACGCCATTGGCTACTTGCCGCCGAGCACGAGCGTGGCGCGCCATGAGCCCCTGCCGCGAATGAACTCCACGGTTCGAAGGCAGCTCTAACGCATAAGGGGTGGCGCTTATACGTATCGCCCCTGAAGGGAAGTCGCCATGTCTCTTCCGCAACCCACACCCGACAATGCCGAGGTAGCCTGGTTCAGCCTTGCCGATGGCCTCTTGGGTCTTGGTTGGCTGGTCACCGCGATCGTCGCCGTCCTTCTCCTGGTCGGTCTGGCAGCGCTCTGGCAGCTCTTTACCGGCAGCCGCCGCACACAGGCCTCGCCGCCAACCCTGCAGGAAAAACCCCGCCATGCCCGTGCCGCACGCTGGCGCCACGCCCAGCCGCCAAGGCGCTGAGCTAACCACCTCGTTGCAGGAAACGCACAGTACAAAAGTGCTGTGGCAATACTGCCGCGCCGCCGCCTGAGCGCGCCAGATCAAGGCTCGCAGGGCAGCTTCGCTGCCAATATATTCCCGCCTCCCCGGCAAGGCTGTCCAAGCTGTCTACACTGACGAGTAGGAGGCCGGCGCAATGCACGCCGCCCGCAATGTACGAAGGACGGCCCAGCCACCCCTTTCAATCAAGCCCGGCATCCGCGAGGAGTAGGACACGATGAGGCGACTGGAAGCAGCCATAGAGGAAGCGTGCATGACCAGCAGTAACCACCACGGCAGCGACGCCGAGCTGGCCGCCTATCTGGCCGCCCTACCCAGCGAGGACAGGCGCAACGACTGCATGGCACTGATCGCCATGATGCGCGAGGCGACCGGTGCGCCGCCGCGCATGTGGGGCACCATGGTAGGCTTTGGGGAATACCACTACCGCTACGAGAGCGGCCACGAGGGCGATACTTTCCTGATCGGCTTTGCCTCACGCAAGGCCGACCTGACCCTCTACCTGGGCTGCGACCTGGCCGAAGAACACGCCGAGGTGCTGGCCACA
>NZ_DATCSC010000053.1:0-21929 GCF_036568685.1 Chitinimonas sp. | reverse complement strand
TGCTGGTGGGCACATCCATTTTGGCCTGGGCATGCTGATGCAGGACAAGCAGGGTATACGCAGCAGGCTCACGGCCGGCCCCTATGCCGAGACCGCCTTGGTACCCGCTTCGCCCTGGCTGGATGCGACGCCGCCGCCAGCGCCGAATGTGGCGGCCTGTATGCGCCCTGCCACCGAGCTGGCGGTGGGGCTTTCGGGTAGCGCCAACCGCCTGGCCGTGTGGCGGCAACAGGCAGGTCGTTGGCACTTCGAAGTTAGACCGCTACCCTTGGCTCCGCTGACGGTGGCGGCGGATACTACGGCCCTGGTGCTGTCTGGGGTGGACCGCCTGGGCAACGAGAGCCGGCGCCTTATGCTGAAGCCCTGTGACAGTGTAGCGGACGAGCGGGCGGCCGCCTTGCAGCTGATGGGTGGGGCGCCATAGCCGGCACCTTTTATCGCAAGGCTGCCCTCAAGGCGGCTGTGCCTTTATACTGCGCGGCGTTTTTCCCTTAGGCCGAAGCGGACACCATGCACTATTTCAAATCCCTTTCCTTCGCCAGCCCCCAGCCCGGGCCGCGCCTGATTGTGCTGGGTGCCGTCCACGGCAATGAGATCGCGGGCACCCAGGGCATCCTGCGGGTGATCGATGAGCTTGAGCGTGGGGTTTTCAAACTGGTGTCCGGCAGCGTGACCTTCGTGCCGATTACCAACCCGCTGGCTTATGAACTGGCCCGCCGTGCCGGTGACCGTAACCTCAACCGCAACCTCAACCCGACCGAGGCGCCGCAGGATTTTGAGGACCAGATCGCCAACTGGCTGTGCCCACTGCTGGCCCAGCACGATGTACTGCTGGACCTGCACTCCTTCCAGTCACCGGGCCGAGCTTTTGCCATGGTGGGACCGCTCAACAACGATGAAGCGCTGGAACCCTTCCATCATGCTCATCAAGAAGAGGCGCTGGCACTGCGGCTGGGCGTGGGCCGGGTGGTGGACGGTTGGCTCTCGACCTATGCCCGTGGTGTAGCACGCCGCAACCAGTCGCTGGCGGCCGACGCCAGCCGGGCCCAGCAGCTGACGGCCGACGCCCGCTACGGCGTGGGTACGACCGAATACATGCGCTCGGTGGGCGGCTATTCGCTCACCCTGGAGTGCGGCCAGCATGCCGACCCGCAGGCGCCGGAAGTGGCCTACCAGGCCATCCACAATACCCTGGCTCATCTGGGCTTGAGTGACCGGCCCGATCCGTCACCCGCTCAGGATGTGGAGGCGCTGCATCTCTACGAGGTGATCGACAAGGTGCACGTCGAGGATGCCTTCGTCCGGACCTGGGCGAGCTTCGATCGGCTCAAGCAGGGTGAGGTGATCGGTACCCGTCACAATGGCGAGGTGCTGGTGGCGGATTGTGACGGCTATATTGTCTTCCCCAACGCCAAGGCCGAGGCTGGCCACGAGTGGTTCTACCTGGCACGGGAGACCGACCGCTTTGCCAACGCAGCCTGAGGCTGCAGGCTGGTAAACAAAAAGCCACGCATTGCTGCGTGGCTTTTTGCTGGGGCGTGCCTGCGGGCAGGTATTCAAGTTTGGCGATGACAGTACAGGACAACACCAAAGGTATTGAATTCATGTACCCGGAGTCGGTAGGTGTAAGCCAGTGACAGTGAGTCCAGGTACAAAGGGATATCCAGCAGTTGTTCGGGCCGATGATACAAGGAAATGCACAGATTGGGCTGATACTGCCTGAGTGTCCGCTCAGCTCCCTTGAGGGCTTCCATCTCGGCGCCTTCCACGTCCATCTTGATCAGGTTGGGGGCGAAATGGCGCAGCGTCTGGTCAATGCTGGCGCACTGGATCAGGGTGTCGCCATCGCTCTGGATAGCGCTACCCATGGTGCCTGCGGCTGCAAACCGCAGTTGTACGTTTGACGACCATACCCCCAGCGGGAAGAGGCTGGTGGGTGCCTGGCCAAATGACTTTTGGCTGAGCAGCCCGAAATTGCCAGGGTCGGGTTCAAATGCGGCGAGCGCCTCGATTTCATAGCCCGCGGCCTGGAACTTCTCGATGCTGGTGCCGATGTGGGCACCGCAATCGATCAGCCGCAGTTTGTCAGCAAAGCGGGGCAGGTCCTCCGGAGTGTACTCATCGTAGAGGCTGGGATGGGGACAGGCTGCGATCTCACCATGCAGACGATAGTCCAAGATCGTTGCCAGCAGTGCCCTGCTCTTTCCATCCGCCAGCATCTTGCTGAATTGTGCGGCTTTTGCTGTCAACGCCGAGTAGTCGAATGCCGTATCCAGCCAATAGGACGTGAACTGAACGATAGGGAAGCGACGGACGAACTGAACCAGCGACAGGACCTCATGGAAGCCTTTGCTGATCAACTCATTGAACAGGGCCTGCAGATCCACATAGTGGTTATGCAGGCCAACTACGCAGCGATATTCGCCGCTGTTCTCTTGGGCCAGGAAGGTGTCGAGCGTCAGGACTCGGACATTGCGATAGTGGGTACCGCCTTTTTGTCTGTCCAGGATACAGGCCACCGCCATACCGCTATCAAGCATGGCGTCGACCAGGGCCTGGCCTGCTTGGCCCAAACCATAAACCACGAAGGGTAGGGAGGCTTGATTCAGCGTCATCTCCATCGAGCAAGCTCTACATGCAATGGGGGGAGGCTTGGGGCAGTGGCTGTTTACCAGATTCAGGCGTCCATGGCCCGCAGGTGGCGGCCAACCGACAGTAATGCGCCGAAAAAGCTCAATGCAATGACGACTGCCAAGGTCAACAGTAGGATGTCGGGTCCAGGCAGGGTGAGGGCAAAGCGCTCGCCGTACAAGGTGGCCAGCTCGTCCACCGGGCGGGTCAGGCGTTGCAGGCACAGGCCCACCAGCACGACACCCACTACGCTACCCAGAAGGCCCTGCAGGCCGGCGAAGTAGAGGAAGGGGCGGCGGATGAAGCTGTCGGTGGCGCCCATCAGCTTGCTGACCTCGATCTCTTCACGACGGGTCAGGATCTGCATGCGGATCAGGTTGGCGGTGACCAGCAGCAGACCGGCGCCAAACAGCGCCGCCACGGTGAGGGTGGTCTGGCGGCCCAGTTCGACGATGCTGGCCAGGCGGCGCGCCCAGGCCGAATCCAATTGGACGAACTCGATGGCTGGGTCCGCCTGCAGTCGCTTGGCGAGAGCGTCGAGCTGTTCGGGGCTGCTCTGCTTGAGCGTGAGGCTGAAGGCGTCGGGCAACGGGTTGCTGCCGAGGCCGGCGAGCAGCTCGCTCATGCCACTCGACTGCTCCAGATCATGCAAGGCCTGCTGTTTGCTGATCAGTTTAACGGCAGCGACCTCGGGCTGCTTTTCCAGCATGGTCTGAACCCGGTCGATCTCGATCGGGTTGGTATTGAGGCGCAAAAAGAGGCTGGCCTCGGGTTCGGTGTGCAGGCGGCCGGAGAGGTCGTTGAGGTTGCTCACCAGGGTGTAGAGGCCCAGGGGCAGGGCCACCGCGATACCGACCACCAAGAGGTTGAGGCCCGAGGCGAGCGGGTTGGCGGCAAACAGCTTGAGCGTGGAGCCGAGCGCGAGCCGGTGCAGGCGCAGCCAGTGTTTCATCGTCCGTGCTTCCTTATTGGGTGAACTGGCCTTTGGACAGGCGCAGGATGCGGCGACCGTAGTCGGCCATCAGGGTCTCGTCGTGGGCGGAGATCAGGATGGTGACACCGACCTGGTGGAAGCTCTTGAACAGCTCCATGATGTCGAGCGCGTAGGCGCGGTCCAGGTTGCCGGTCGGCTCGTCCGCCAGCAGGATGGACGGGCGATGCACTACGGCGCGGGCGATGCACAGGCGTTGCTGCTCGCCACCCGAGAGCGAGATGGGATTCATCTTCTCGCGCCCCAGTAGACCCACCTTGTCGAGCGCGGCACGGGCGCGGCGGGCGGCCTCGCGGCGGTCGTAGCCGACAATGTCGAGCGGCAGCATCACATTGTCGAATACGGTGCGGTCGAACAGGATCTTGTGGTCCTGGAAGATCAGGCCGATATGGCGCCGCACGAAGGGGATGGCGCCGCGGCGGATGGCCGCCAGGTTCTGGCCATTGACCACCACCGAGCCTGAAGTGGGCTTGTCGATACCGGCGATCAGCTTGAGCAGGGTGGACTTGCCGGCGCCGGAGTGGCCGGCCAGGAAGACCAGCTCACCGGTTTCGATCTGGAAGCTGAGGTTCTTGAGTGCCTCGAAGCCGCCGGGGTAACGTTTGCTCACTTGGTTGAACTGGATCATGGCTCGGTCAGTTTTCTATCCACGCGTGGCTAGTCGTCAGTATCGGCGGCATTCACTGCGAATTACCGCGCTTTAGGGCGAGAGTTTAATCGATGCGGTAGCGCGCGACCTGACGGATTTGATGACTTGCGGTATCTGACTTATTCCCAATACTTTTCTATTGCCTTTGTCGTCTGGAGGATATGGCGAATACGTGCGCGGCTCAGCACGGTATTGGGCAGTAGAGCGGGTTGCTTCTCTTCCGGGTCTTCGTGCAGATTGACCAGCAGGGCAGGATCCTTGTCGTAGTAATAGGCCAGCATGCTTGTCTCGTCGCGGAGCGAGGCACAGCGCCGAGGCCCCCAGCAATGGCTGAGTACGCTGTCGTGCCCTCTGGAAAGCAGGCTTTTTCCAGGTAACACACCCTGCCAGCTAGCACCCTGCAGTGCTAATACGGTCGGCACGATGTCGATGTGCTGGCGTAAACCGGTTATCTCACCACCCGCAGGATAGCGAGCGGGGTAATGGATCAACAGGGGGATCTGGGTAACTTCGGCATAGGGGATACCGTTATGCGTGAAGGTGCCATGCTCGCCAAAAGCCTCTCCGTGGTCACCGGTAATGATGACCATGGTGTTCTCCAGTAGACCGGACTTCCTCAGTCGGTCGATGAAAATCCCCACGAGCTGATCGGTGTAGCGAATGGTCTGCTCGTAGCGTTTCAGCTCCTCCTGCGGGTCCTGTCCCGGCTCTGCTCGTTGGATGGTTGGCTGCGCTGTGGTGGACGGTAGTTGGTAGGGATGGTGGGTTACCGAGGTCAGCATGGTCAGGAGGAAAGGCTTTTCCTGCTTTTGCATCCAGTGCAGTGCGGGCTCGATCAGCGCGCGGTCATCCATGCCCAGATAGCCAACCTTGGCGTATGACCCTTCGCTGAAGTCTTCTTGAGCCAGGCTACTTTCGTAGCCCATGTTTGCTACGAGGTCACTGCGCTGCTCAAAGTTGCCAGGGGCAGATTGAAGGAACAGGCTGGCATACCCTTGTTGCCGTAGTAGCTTGGCGAGACAGCTTGGCTTCATGCCGCTGGCGCGCGCCTCGACCGCCCTGAACTTCGGGTTCGGGTACATGCCACAAAGAATGCCAACCAAGGCCTTGGAAGTGTGGTCCGTAGTTGTAAAGGCCTGGGTCGCGTGTAGAGAGATGCCGGACAGGGCATCAAGGTTCGGTGTCAGCGATTGTGCAGGCCTACTGTGGGGGCCTACGGAGCGGGCGCGGGTGGATTCCAGTATCAGGATGATGATGTTGGGGGTATTTTGCAGCGACGTGATTTGAGGTGTCTGGTAGATCTGCGTGGTGATCAGTGTATCGCCGCCGTGCTCTAGGGAAGGACGATAGAGTGCATCCTGCAGGATGGTGGCGACATGACCGGTCTTGTTGCCCACTTCGTTGGCTACAAGGGAGTGGGTCCAAGGGTAGCTCGTAAAGGGAGCGATCAGCAGTGTGAGCAGCAAGGGCAAGGCGAGCAAGGATCTGACGCTGTAGGCCCGGACTTTTTGGACTGAGGCTGCGACAGCTGCGAACAGCAAGGCGACAAATGCAGCCCTGACTGGCTCCATGCTCACCTTGGTGGTGGCCATCTTTTCCGCGTGGGCGAGATCGGCGAAACCATATTCCAGCAGACCCAGGCTGAGGGTGCTGCCAGTCATCTCCCAGAGGCAGTGTGAGGTGAGCAGCAGGGCAAACGCCGCCAGAGGAGGAAGGAGGGCAACCACCAGCCCCAGGAATCGAGCTGGCTTTCCCACAGGGATGAGCTTCCTTAGTCCGAGATAGCCGGGCAATGAGAGCGTCAGGAATATCAGAAGGTCAAAAAACAACCCCAGGGTTTCCGGTTTGGGTAATTGCCGGATTTGTGCGGTGAAGACTTCCTGTAGATGTATCTGTATTGCGGCGGCAAGCAGACCGAACAGCACGTATTCAACGGCCGTCGGCTTCGTTCCAAAAAAGCGCATGGATATATTTTTTCGACAATTTATTCACTGCTCTCCACTGCAGACTCTTTTGGCCTTGTGGTGGGAGCTTCCTCATCCGGTTTGCTACCGAGTTATTTTTTACTGCTGGGCGCATGACCGCCCATTACTACTTGATGAACATATGCGATCTGCTGAATGGCTAAACCTATAAACGTTGTGCTACTTATGCCCAGGTTTTACTGGGGTTTTTTGTACCGTGTGGTGACACTATCACCTGAGGCGGCCTGAGCCGCCTGATGCAGTGACTATTCGATAAGGGCGTCGACGTAATCCTTGGCTTCGAAGGGGCGCAGGTCGTCGATGCCTTCGCCGACGCCGATAAAGCGTAGCGGGATGGCTTTCTGCTTGGCGATGCCGGCGATGACGCCGCCCTTGGCGGTGCCGTCGAGTTTGGTCAGCACAAGGCCGGTCAGGCCCAGTGCGTCGTCGAAGGCCTTGACCTGCTGCAGGGCGTTTTGACCGGTGTTGGCGTCGAGCACCAGCAGGACTTCGTGTGGGCCGCTAGCGTCGGCCTTGGCGATCACGCGCTTGACCTTGGCGATCTCGTCCATCAGGTGAAGCTGGGTGGGCAGGCGGCCGGCGGTGTCGGCCAGCACGATGTCGATGCCGCGCGCCTTGGCGGCGTTGATGGCGTCGAAGCAGACGGCTGCCGAGTCGCCGCCGTCCTGGGCGATCACGGTGACGTTGTTGCGCTCACCCCAGGCCACCAGCTGTTCGCGGGCGGCGGCACGGAAAGTGTCGCCGGCGGCCAGCAGCACGCTCTTGCCCTGGCTCTGGAAGTATTTGGCCAGCTTGCCGATGCTGGTGGTCTTGCCGGCACCGTTGACGCCGGCCACCATGATGATGAAGGGCTTGTGGCCTTCGATCGCCAAGGGACGTTCCAGCGGCGCGATCAGGTCGGTCAGGGCGCCCTTGAGCGCGCCACGCAGCTCGCTGGCATCCTTGAGGCCGGCGAGGGTGACGCGCTGGCGCACGTCCTTGAGCAGATGGGTGGTGGCATCCACGCCCATATCGGCTGTCAGCAGTACGGTTTCGAGCTCTTCGTACAAGTCCTCGTCGATCTGGCCGCCACCGAACAGCGCCGCCAGCTCTTTGCCGAGCTTGTCGCGGGTCTTGGCGAGGCCGGCCTTGAGCTTGTACTGCCAGACTTCCTTGGAGGCCTGGGCAACATCCTTGGCGAGCACGCCGACGTCGGTGTTGAGAACCTTCCAGAGCTTGGCGCCCCAGCCGGCTTGCTGGTCTTGCGGGGTTTGATTGTCAGACATGCGCTTGAATCTATAGGGAAAACCGGCGGCGCCGGTGAGTTGGGGTAGGATTCTAGCCTTTCCCTCCCTGTGCCCCAAGCGCTGCGCTATATTCGGCACAGGATTTTGCCCCCGGCCGGCCCGCCCCGGCGGGCTGGTGGCCTTGCCTGGCGCCCTCGCCGGCCTTCTTTGCCCTTGATTCTGCCATGCCCAAGATTGCTCCCAAGACCAACCAGGCCCTGCGTGGCCGCAACCAGTTGCGCATCATCGGTGGTGAGTATCGCCGCCGTATCCTGCCGTTTCCGGATGGTGACGGGCTGCGGCCGACTACCGACCGGGTGCGCGAGACCTTGTTCAACTGGCTGGGCCAGGAGCTGCATGGCCAGTCCTGCCTGGACCTGTTTGCCGGCAGTGGTGCGCTGGGTTTCGAAGCGGCCTCGCGCGGCGCGGCGCGGGTGGTGATGGTCGAGCTGGCAAGGCCTGCCTTGCAGGCCTTGCGCGACAACAGCCGTCTTCTGGGCGCGACGGTGGTGGAGGTGGTACAGGCCGATGCCTTGAGCTGGCTGGGGCGTTGCAGTGAACAATTCGATGTGGTCTTTCTCGACCCGCCCTTTGCCTCTGACCTGCTGCCGCGGGTACTGGCGGTGCTGGCGCCATGCCTTGCGCCGGGCGCGCGGGTCTATATCGAGTCGGCCCAGTGGCCGGAACTCCCCGGCTGGCGGGTGTTACGGCAGGGCAAGGCTGGGGTCGCCCACTATGGCCTCCTGGAGATGGAGCCAGTAGGCTGAAGCTTTACCCTCCCCGAGCACCCTCATGCGCCGTCTGAGCCCGACCCTCTCCTTCGCCGCCCTGGCGGGGCTATCCCTGCCGGTATTGGCGGCCGATGGCGTGCCGACCAGCCAGCATTTTCTGTGGTTGTTGCTCCTGCTTCTGTTGGCGCGGCTTTCCAGCCTGGTGGAGCGCTTGGGTCAACCGGCCGTGCTGGGCGAGCTGGCGATAGGCATCTTGCTGGGAAACCTGGCGCTCTTGGGCTGGGGCGGGCTGGAAGCGCTCAAGCACGATGCCGTCCTGCACTTCCTGGCCGAGCTTGGCGTGGTGGTGCTGTTGTTCCAGATTGGTTTGGAGTCGGACCTGGGCGCCATGCGCCAGGTGGGCCTGCGGGCCTTTCTGGTGGCGGTGGTTGGGGTGGTGCTGCCCTTTCTGCTCGGCACCTGGCTGGTGGGGCCACTCTTGATGCCACAGGCCTCCTTCCTGGCCCATCTTTTCCTTGGCGCCGCGCTGACCGCGACCTCGGTCGGCATTACCGGCCGGGTCTTCCAGGATGCGGGTCGCTTGCAAAGCGCCGAAGCGCGCATCGTGCTCGGTGCGGCGGTGATCGACGATGTGCTGGGGTTGATCATCCTGGCCGTGGTCTCGGCCATTGCCCAGACTGGTGGGGTGGGGTTGGCTGACATTGTGCTGATCTCGGCCAAGGCGCTGGGCTTTCTCCTGGGGGCGGTGGTGCTGGGCCAGTGGTTGGCGCCGCGGGTATCGGCTCTGCTGGCGCAGGTGCACCCGGGGCCGGCCATGCAGTTCACCGTGCTGCTGACCTTCTGCCTGGGCTTTGCCTACCTGGCCGCCCTGGTGGGGCTGGCGCCCATTGTCGGGGCCTTTGCTGCCGGTTTGATCCTGGAGCCGGCCTGTATGAAGGGCTTTGCGCCCGATCCCATGCACGTGACCCTGCGTAATGCACTGGAACCGGTCGAGCCGACTGCGCGTCAGGGTCTGCAGGCGCTGCTGGAGGGGGAGAACCGGCACCGGCTGCAGCGACTGATGGAGCCTGTGGGCTACCTCTTGGTGCCCTTGTTCTTTGTGCTGACCGGCATGCAGGTGGGGCTGGCTGCCTTTGCCGACCTGCATACCGTGTTGATTGCGCTGGCGGTGACCGTGGCGGCGGTGCTGGGCAAGATTGCCGCCGGTCTTGTGGCCGGACCGGTGGATCGCTGGCTGGTGGGCTGGGGCATGGTGCCGCGTGGCGAGGTAGGGCTGATCTTTGCCGCCATAGGCCGGCAGCTGGGCGTGGTATCGGCCGAGCTCTACTCGGTGATCGTGGTGGTGATCGTGCTGACTACCCTGGTGACGCCGCCGGTGTTGGCGCTGCTCCTGCGGCGCCGCGCCGCTATAAGCGCCGAATAACTGGTTCTGACGATGGCCCGGCGTCTTGGGCATACTGCGCTATCCCCAAATGACAGGAGCTGCGTGATGTTCAAGGTCAATGAGTACTTCGACGGCAAGGTCAAATCCCTGGCCTTTGGCATGGCCGAAGGGCCGGCCACGGTGGGCGTGATGGCGCCGGGCGAGTATGAGTTCGGTACTGCCCAGGCCGAGGTGATGCAGGTGATCGCCGGTGCGCTGACGGTACGCCTGCCGGGCGAAGCCGAATGGCAGACCTTTGCGGCCGGTAGCCGCTTCAACGTGCCAGGCAACAGCAAATTCCAGCTCAAGGTGGCGGTGGATACCGCTTACCTGTGTGAGTACAGGTAACGCGCCGTGGCTTGAGATGCCAAAACAAAACACCCGGTGACCCGGGCGTTTTGTTTTGCAGCGTGACTTTACTTGGCCGGCGCGGCGGGCGGGGCGCCCAGTGGTACCTGCCAGGGCAGGGGGATGTCCTTGCCATTGACGGTCAGGTGACCACCCTTCCACTGTGCCGTGCTGCTCAGGATGTCGCCATCGGCACGGATCAGGTTCTGTTCGGTCAGCTTGCGGATCTGGCTTTCCATCAGGTTACGGGCCAGGTTGTCGAGTTCCTCGGCATCCGGACGTTCGCCTTCTTCGGTATCGACCGCGATCATGCCGCGTGCCTGCCACAGCACATAGGTCTCGATGACCTGCTTGGGCACGCGCAGGTCGGCATTGGCCTGCAGCTTTTCCAGGAGCTTGAGCGGGTTGTCGAGGTCCTTGTCCTCGAAGCCCTTCAGGCCCAGGTCGGCCTTGAGGGCGACTTCGCCTTCGGGCAGCTTGATCGACAGTTGCTTGATCGACAGCGAAGGATCGTTGCGCAGGAGCGGCAGGCCCTCCTTGCGGAATACGGCGAACATCTTGCTGGCCTGCTCGCTGGGGTCGGCTACTTCGCGCTGGATCTTGGTCACGGCCTGGCTGAGCTTGGCCAGGGTGGGACCATGCAGGTGGTTGGCGGCTACCGAGAGCTTGGCGGGACCATAGGTCTTGCCGTTCAGCACCAGGCTTTGCAGGCCGATATCGCCGCTGGAATTGATGAAGTCACCTTCGGCGCCGGTCTTGACCAGGTAGCTGAGGTTGTCGAGCTTGGCGTCGATTACGCGCTCGCCCTCGGTCTGCTTGAAGGCGGCCGAGGCCAGGGTCAGCTTGCCGTCACCCAGCATGATGCCGGCGGCGCCGCGGGCATTGTGCGATTCAAAGCGCAGGTCCTTGATGTCCAGCGTGCCCTTGGGTCCTGCCTCGAAGTGCAGGCCCGGCGCCGCGGCCAGGATGTCGACCTTGTTGAAGTCGCCACTGTAGGCGATGGAGGCATCCAGCCCTTGCCAGACCGTCTTGACCTTGGCCAGGGTCTCTTCATAGGTGAAGCCCGGCACCTTGACCGTGAACACGCCATCGTCGTTGAACTGGATGCGGTTCTCCAACTGCAGCGGCTTCTGGTCGCCGAACATCTTCTTCAGCAGCGCCTGGGTCTCGGGCGTGAATTCGATGTCGGTGGTGACGACCGCCTTGAGCGGGCTCAGATTGCCTTGGGCCAGCAGCGGGAAGGGACCGTGCTTGATGGTCTGGGTGTAGCTCAGCTCAAGCTTTACCTTGCCCAGCTCTTCGAGCTTGAGCATCTGGTAGGGCTTGAGCAGGTTGGGCGCCAGCGCGATGGTGGTGCGCTCGGTGGAGCTGAACACGCCGCGCTGGTAGTCCCGCGACTTGACTGCGAAGTAGGGCAGGTCGGCCAGCAGCTGGTGCTGCTTGCCGAGCGTGACCTCGGCCTGTTTACCGGCCCACCAGCTGGCACCGGTGTAGGCGATGGCGAGAGCGCCGATGACGGCGCCGGCGATGAGCGGAATCTTCTGCTTGGAGGTCACGTGTATGCGGGCCTAGGCGGGTTGGATTCAGGATTTAGATATTGCGGGCCAGCTCGGTGGCGCGGCCGATATAGCTGGCCGGGGTCAGTTCGAGCAGGCGCTGCTTTTCGGCCTCGGGGATGGCCAGGGTCTTGATGAAGGCGTGCAGGCTGTCGCGGTTGATGCCGGCCTTGCCGCGGGTCAGGTCCTTGAGCTGCTCGTAGGCATTGGGCACGGCGTAACGGCGCATCACGGTCTGGATGGGCTCGGCCAGCACTTCCCAGTTGGCATCGAGGTCGCGGGCCATGGCGTCCGGGTTGGCTTCGAGCTTGTCGAGGCCCTTGATGGCCGAGGCGTAGCCCAGGAGGGCATAGCCCAGCGCCACGCCCATATTGCGCAGCACGGTAGAGTCGGTCAGATCGCGCTGCCAGCGCGAAATCGGCAGCTTCTGGCTCAGGTGGGTCAGCAGTGCGTTCGCGAGACCGAGATTGCCCTCGGAGTTCTCGAAGTCGATCGGGTTGACCTTGTGCGGCATGGTGGAGCTGCCGACTTCGCCTTCCTTGACCTTCTGCTTGAAGAAGCCCAGCGAGATATAACCCCAGATGTCGCGGTTCATGTCGATGAGGATGGTGTTGACGCGCGCGAAGTCGTCATACAGCTCGCTCATGTAATCATGCGGCTCGATCTGGATGGTGTAGGGGTTGAAGTGGATGCCCAGCGATTCGACAAAGCGCTGCGCGAACACTGGCCAATCGACATTGGGGTAGGCCGACAGGTGGGCGTTGTAGTTGCCGACCGCACCGTTGATCTTGCCCAGGAGTTCGACCTCGGCAATGCGCTGGTACTGGCGCTGTAGGCGGTAGGCGATATTGGCCAATTCCTTGCCCATGGTGCTGGGCGTGGCGGGCTGGCCGTGGGTGCGCGACATCATGGGCTTGTCGGCCAGGGCGTGCGCATGGTTGCGCAGGCGCTCGATGATGCCGGCGAGGCTGGGTAGCAGCACGTCACGGCCGGCCTTGAGCATCAGGGCGTGCGACAGGTTGTTGATGTCTTCCGAGGTGCAGGCGAAGTGCAGGAACTCGGTGACCGGGCCGATCTCGGGGTTGCCCGAGAGACGTTCCTTGAGCCAGTACTCGACCGCCTTGACGTCGTGGTTGGTACGGCTCTCGATGGCCTTGACCGCTTCGGCATGGGCTTCGGAGAACTGGGCCACGACTTCGTCGAGCTCGGCGATGGTGGCCGGCGAGAAGGCCGGTACTTCGCTGATGGCGGGCTCGGCGGCCAGGGCCTTGAGCCATTCCACTTCCACCTTCACCCGGTACTTGATCAGCGCATATTCGCTGAAGCAGTCGCGCAGGGCGTTGACTTGCTTATTGTAACGGCCGTCGAGCGGGGAGAGGGCGGTAAGCGTGGAGAGCGTCATGATGCAAAAAGTCCAATCAAAACAAGCGCGAGATTCTAGCACGGTAGCCTAGCGCACCGCGCTGTGACAGCAAAAAAGCCGGCTGGTGCTCTGCGGTAATTTGACCGAAGGACGGTGGAGGTTAGTTATTGGACAGCAAAACAAATGCTTAGCGGCGAGCGGGGTTGGGACGCAGGCGTGGTACTCAGCGAGCGATACGGCGCAATGCCCTCCGGGGATTGCGCCTTACTTGGAGCCGCTCGAGCTGTACAGCATAGAAGCGCTCAGCTAACCGCCCGGCAAAGCCGGGCGCTAACCGACATATGAGGGCCGAGCGTACCTTCGCTTTTATATCCCCACTCCCTCCGCCCTCGCCTAAGGCGAGGGAACCTCGCTGGCGCTCGTCAGTGTCTTGACTAAGAGTCTGCGTATTCGCGACGGTCGATACGGCGCAATGCCCTTCGGGGATTGCGCCCTACGGTGCAGCGCACCGACATAGTTCATCGAAGCCACAAACGAGCGTCAGCGAGGCTCCCTCGCGGAGCGAGGGTGGGAAGTGAGATCAATAAAGCGAAGCGCGTCTGAACATCATATGCAGCAAAAACGCCCGGCTGTGCCGGGCGGTGAGCTGAACGTGCAGCGGTCTATTGACCTCAGTCGGTGATCCTCAGTGAGGCTCCCTCGCGGCGGCGAGGGCGGGGGGAGTGGAGTCAATAAAGCGAAGCGCGTGTGAACATCGATTGCCGGTTAGGGCCCGGCTCAGCCGGGCGATGAGCCGACAGCTCAGCAATCACAAATCTAAATCCATGATCACAACTGCACCATTTCCAGATTCTTGAGGCTGCGGCCCAGAAAGCGCTCTCCCACGGTCTGGAAGCGCAGTGGGATGTCGGTGACGTAATAGCGGTAGGTGGCCTCGCCGCGTTGCGGGTTGGCAATGCCGAGTTCATTGAGGGTGGCGGCGACCTGTTCGGCAACGCTGACGGCGGAATCGACCAGCTTCACGTCCTTGCTGACCTCATCGCTCAGGAGTGGCTTGAGCAAGGGGTAGTGGGTGCAGCCGAGTACCAGGGTGTCGATATTCTCGGCCAGTACCGGCTTGAGGTATTCCTGCACCGTCATGCGGGTGACCGGGTGATCCAGCCAGCCCTCCTCGACCAAGGGGACCAGCAGGGGGCAGGCTTGCGAATAGACCCGGGCGTCGGCGTTGAGGGTATGGACGCCACGGGCGTAGGCATTGCTGTTGACCGTGGTAGGGGTGGCGATCACGCCGATAGCGCCGTTGCGCGTGACCGCCACGGCATTGCGGGCGCCGGCGTCGATCACGTCGATGACCGGGACCGAGACGCGGGCGCGGATCTTTTGCGCCGCCACGGCCGAGATGGTGTTGCAGGCGATCACCAGCAGCTTCACCTCCTGCTGCATCAGGAAGTCGACAATCTGCTGCGAGAACTGTTCGATGGTCGCGACCGATTTGACACCGTAGGGCACGCGGGCGGTATCGCCGAGGTAGACGATGTCCTCAAAGGGCAGCCGCTCCATCAGGGCGCGGGTGACGGTCAGGCCGCCGATGCCGGAATCGAAGACGCCGATGGGGCGGGAAGCGAGGGAGGAGGACATGGCGCTGCGGCTCTGGATGACTAGACCGCGATTCTACGTCAGCGCCGCTCTTCCATCAGCGCCAGTGTGTTGCCTTCGCTATCGGCATAGAAGCCCATCCAGAGTTCATGGTCCGGCATGTGGGCGATCAGATGGGGCTCTCCCTGTACTGCCACCTTGGCGGCAAGCAGGCGGGTGTGCTGGCTGGCGAGGTCGTCCACCTGGTAATAGAGTACCGAGGCTGGCCAGCCGCGGGTACCTTCCGGGCGTGACAGCATCAGGCGCACACCGCCGCAGTCGAAGAAGGCGAGGCCGGGCGGCGCCGTGAATAGCAGCGGCAGGCCCAGTACGTCGCGGTAGAAGGCGGTGGCGCGTGCTACATCGTGCACCGGCAGGGCGATCTGGCCCAGGCGTAGGGTGGTCATGGCGGCAGGATCTGAAGGCTGACCCTGCAGTATAGGACTAGCCTGCCGCATGGCGCTGCAGGGCCCAGGCCACGTGCTCACGCACCAAGGGCGAGGCATCGTCGCGGCGGCTTGCCAGTGCGGCAATGATGGCCGGGCTGCTGGGAGCGTTGCCCAGGCCAACGGCGATATTGCGCAGCCAGCGCTCGTAGCCGATGCGGTAGATGGCGGTCCCGGCGAGACGGCTTTGGAAGTCTGCTTCGCTCCAGGCAAAGAGGTTGGCCAGGCTGGCGTCGTCCAGGCCATTGCGGACCTGGAAGTCGGCTTCGCGGCTGTCCACCGCAAAGCGGTTCCAGGGGCAGAACAACTGGCAGTCGTCACAGCCGTAGACGCGGTTGCCGATCAGCGGGCGCAGGTCTTCGGGGATGCTGCCCTTGAGCTCGATGGTCAGGTAGGACACGCAGCGACGGGCATCGACCTGGTAGGGGGCGACGATGGCGCCGGTAGGGCAGACATCCAGGCATTTGCGACAGCGACCGCAGTGCTCCTGTGGCAGCGGAGGGTCTATGGGCAATGGCAGGTCGGTGAAGAGTTCGCCCAGGAAGAAAAAGGAGCCGTGCTCGCGGTTGAGCAGCAGCGTGTGCTTGCCGCGCCAGCCTAGCCCGGCACGGGCGGCGGCCTCAACTTCCATGACCGGGGCGGAGTCGACAAAGGCGCGGTAGGCGAATTGGCCGGCGGCGGCAACGATGCGATCTGCCAGTTTCTGTAGGCGATTGCGCAATACCTTGTGATAATCGCGCCCCAGCGCGTAGCGCGAGATAAAGGCTGCCGTACCGTCGGCCAGTACCGCTTCGCTATCACGGGCGGCCGGCGGGCGGTAGTTCATGCGTACCGAGATGATGCGGCGCACGCCGGGGACCAGTTCCTTGGGACGGGCGCGCTTGCTGCCGTGGCTCGCCATATAATCCATCTCGCCGTGGTAGCCTGCGGCGAGCCAGGCCTCGAGATTGCGCTCGGCTGCGTCGCCCAGGTCGGCGTCGCCGATGACCGCCGCGTCGAATCCCAGCTCCGTGGCCCAGCGTTTGATATCGCCTGCCAGAGCCGTCCAGTCCCGTTCAACACCAGAATCCATCGCGCCATGCATAGCCAAGATCATACCCTGACTGCCTATCTGCCGGACGAAGCAGCCACCCTGGCCATGGGTGAGATGCTGGCGCAGGCCGTGCGTGGCGGGCTGACGGTCTATCTGCAGGGTGACCTGGGCGCCGGCAAGACCACGCTGACGCGCGGACTGTTGCGTGGTTTGGGCTATACGGGACGGGTGAAGAGCCCGACCTATACCCTGGTTGAACCTTATACAGTTTCTAACTTATACTTCCATCACTTTGATTTATATAGGTTTGCCGACCCGCTGGAATGGGAAGATGCTGGTTTCCGGGATATGTTCAACCCGGACAGCGTCTGCCTGGTGGAATGGCCGGACAAGGCGGAGGGCCTGTTGCCCGCGCCGGACTGGCGCATCAGCCTGGAACCCGAAGCGGAAGGACGCGCTTTCCAGCTCGTCGCCGGCACACCTCACGGAGCCGCATGTCTCGCCATCTTGACCGCTTCCGCCCCGACCCCGCCCGCCGCCTGATGCTACAGGGGGCGGTGGCGACGCTGCTGATCGGGGTCGCGCCCCGTGCCCTTGCCGGTAGCGCCGTGGTCGCAGTCCGTGTCTGGCCCGCCAAGGCCTATACGCGCATTACCCTGGAATCGACCGCCCCGCTCAAGTTCAACCAGTTCATGGTGCCGGACCCGGATCGCCTGGTGGTGGATCTGGAGGGGGCCGACTGGGGCAAGGAATTGTCGGAGATCGCCGGCCGCATCGGCACCGAGGACCCCTATGTCAAGCAGCTGCGCGCCGGCCGCTACAAACCGGGTACGGTACGCGTGGTGCTGGATCTGAAGGCCGAGGTCAAGCCGCAGGTCTTTACCCTGGAGCCCTTTGGTGAATACCAGCACCGGCTGGTGATCGACCTCTACCCAGCCAAGCCGGACGATCCGCTGCTGGCCCTGCTGGACGACGGCAAGGGCCAGCCCGCCACCAAGGCGGACAAGGGCGACAAGACGGATAAGCCTGAAGCCAAGGCCGACAGGCAGGCCAAGGCCAGCCAGGAGACCGTGGACAAGGACAAGCTGGACGTGAGCCGGCTGGTTACGGTGGCGATCGACCCCGGCCATGGCGGAGAGGACCCTGGCGCCGTTGGCAAGGGTGGTACCTACGAAAAGCATGTGACGCTGGCGATCGGCAAGAAGCTCAAGGCCTTGATCGACAAGCAGCCCAATATGCGGGCGGTGCTGACCCGTGACGACGACTATTTCGTGCCCTTGGGGCAGCGGGTGGTGAAGGCGCGCAAGGTGGGGGCGGACCTGTTCATGTCCATCCATGCCGATGCCTTTGTGAAACCCGATGCACGTGGTTCCTCGGTATTTACCTTGAGCGAGAGCGGCGCGACCAGCACCGCGGCCAAATGGCTGGCGCAGACGCAGAACGATTCAGACTTGATCGGCGGAGTGAAGATCAATGTGCGTGATCCGCATCTGGCGCAAACGCTGCTGGACCTGACCCAGACCGCCACCATCAACGACAGCGTGAAGCTGGGCAAGGCCATGCTGTCGGAGATTGGCGAAGTCAACCGACTGCATCGCGGCCAGGTGGAGCAGGCGGCCTTTGCGGTGCTGAAGGCACCGGATATTCCGTCCATCCTGGTGGAGACGGCGTTTATCTCCAACCCGGAAGAAGAAAAGAAGCTGGCCGACGAGAGTTACCAGGACAAGATGGCGGATGCGCTCCTGAGCGGGCTCAAGCGCTACCTGGCCAAGAACCCGCCCTTGGCGCGCAACAAGCTGGCTTGAGCACAAGGAGGCTCCCAGCAGCCCCACTTTCGTCGCAATACGGCGCTGCGCGCGGAAAATTTCTCCGCACATATCAAAACATATGCGGCGTCGAAATTTTCCACTCGCGCCTTGTCTTGCTTAGAAATTGAGGCTGCCGGAAGCCTCCTTATTCCGGCGCGGGGTGTAGATCACCCCGCAAGGCCTTGGCGACCGTATCGGTCAGGCGGGCGGCGGTAAAGGGTTTGACGATAAAACCGCTGGCGCCTAGCACCAGCGCGGATTGCACCCTCGCCAGGGTGGCCTGGCCACTGACCATGATGACGCGGGGTGGTTCGCGCAGTTGCATCAGCCGGCCAAGCACGTCGATGCCGTCGCTGCCTGGCAGCTGGATATCCAGCAGTACTACGTCCGGCCGCTTGTCCTGGCAGCCTTTGAAGCCTTCCTCACCATTGACTGCGCTGCCGGCATAGCTATAGCCGGCGTCGGACAGAATGCCGCGTATCAGTGAGCGCAGCACGCTGTCGTCGTCGATGACGAAGAAGCTGTAGGACTTATCCTCCGTCATTGCCTCCTCCAGAGTGAGTCCGGGCCGGCTGGTATACTGTGTCACCCTTCCGCCGTGCCCTGCCATGTCCCGTATCCGTCAACTGCCCGACCACCTCGTCAACCAGATCGCCGCCGGTGAGGTGGTGGAGCGCCCAGCCTCTGCCCTCAAGGAGCTGCTGGAAAACAGCCTGGACGCGGGGGCAACCGTCATCAGCGTAGACTTGGCCGAGGGGGGATGCAAACTGATACGGGTGGTCGACGATGGCGGCGGCATAGACCGCGCGGAGTTGACACTGGCGCTGAGCCGGCATGCCACCAGCAAGATCGCCAGTCTGGAAGACCTGCAGCGGGTGCGCAGCCTGGGCTTCCGTGGTGAGGGGCTGGCCAGCATCGCTTCGGTCTCGCAGCTGATATTGAGCAGCCGGCTGGCGGGCAGCGAGCAGGCCTGGCGGGTGGCGGCGGACAACGGCAGCATCCACGAGGCCGAGCCGGCAGCGTTGGCGGCCGGTACCACGGTGGAAGTCCGTGATCTGTATTTCAATGTGCCTGCCCGGCGCAAGTTCCTGAAAACGCCGGGGACCGAATACGCGCACTGTGAAGATGTATTCAAGCGGGTGGCGCTGTCCCGCCCCGACCTGACCCTGACCCTGAGCCATAATGGCAAGGTGCAGTGGCGGCTCAAGGCGGAGAGCCCCGCCGAGCGCATGCGCGCGGTGCTGGGCAACGAGTTTGCCGACACCATGCTGAGCCTGGAGCAGTCGGCTGGCAGCCTGCGCATCCATGGCTATGCCGGTTCACCAACGCTGTCGCGCTCCAGCCGCGATGGCCAGTTCGTATTCGTGAACGGTCGCTTTGTGCGCGACAAGGTGGTGCTGCACGCGGTGCGGCAGGCCTACCAGGATGTGCTGCACCTCGATAGGCAGCCACTCTATGTGCTGTTTATCGAACTCGATCCGGAAGCGGTGGATGTAAACGTCCACCCGACCAAGACCGAGGTGCGCTTTCGCGAATCGCAGGCCTTACACCGCTTTTTGTTCCACTCCTTGCACAAGGCCCTGGCGGAGACCCGCGCCGGGGCGCTACCGGTTGTTGGCGAGCAGGCCGAGCTATCGACCCAGCCGCAACAGGTGGCCAGCCCCTTGGCTTACGCGCCGAGCTTCCAGCAGCTACGCATGCCCTTGGCCAGCAATGAGCGACCCAGCCAGGATTTTTACGGCACCTTGTTCGGCGGTCTGCGTGAGACGGCGCGTGCCGAGGCGCCGCCGGCCTGGGTGCCTCCGCCTGCTTTTGACGCCGGTGGCACCGGGGCGGCCAGCGGTTTGATTGACCGGCTGCCGGCGCCGCGTGCCTTGCCGGCGGATGAACCGGACTTCCCACCCTTGGGCTTTGCCTTGGCACAGCTGCACGGCGTGTATGTGCTGGCGCAGGCGCGGGATGGCTTGATCGTGGTCGATATGCACGCGGCACACGAGCGGGTGGTGTACGAGAAGCTCAAGAACAGCCTCGATCAGGATGATATGCCGACCCAGCCACTCTTGATCCCACTGGCCTTCCCGGCCGACCGGCTGGACGTGGCCACGGTGGAGGAACATGGTGACATGCTGGTGCGCATTGGCTTTGAGATGGCGGTGATGGGCCCCAATCAGCTGGCGGTGCGGGCCATCCCCATGCTGCTGAGCGATGCCGACCCGGTGGAGCTGGCGCGTACCGTGCTGGCTGATATCCGCGAAGTGGGGGCAACCCGGGTACTGACCGAGCGACGCGACCAGCTTTTGGCCAGCATGGCCTGCCATGGTGCGGTGCGGGCCAATCGCAGCCTGACCCTGCCGGAAATGAACGCCCTGCTGCGCGAAATGGAGGCGACCGAGCGTTCCGGCCAGTGCAACCATGGCCGGCCCACCTGGTTCCAGCTGGGCATGCACGACCTCGACAAGCTCTTTATGCGGGGGCAGTGATGGGCCTCGTTTTGCTGGTGAAGCTGCTGGCTGCGCCGATGATGATCGCGCTGGCCAGCCTGGCCGGTAAACGCTGGGGGCCCGGAGTGGCCGGCTTGCTGGGTGGCTTGCCCCTGGTTGGCGCACCGGTGGTGATCAGCCTGTGGCTGAGCCGGGGCAGTGGCTACGCTGCCGAGGTGGCGCTGTCGGCCCCGGTCGGGGTGTGGGCCAATATTGCTTATATGTTGGCGGTGGGCTATGCCAGCGCCTGGTTCCGTTGGCCGCTGGCCATTCTGTCTGGTTGGCTGGTCTATGTAGCCGTGGCGCTGCTGCTGCACTGGGCCGGTGTGGCGCATTCGTTGGGCCTGGGTCTTTTGGTACTGCCGAGCTTGTGGCTGGCTGCGGCGCGCGGTCTGCCCAAGCCAGCTGCCGCACCACTTGCCGTGCACCTGCCGAGGGTAGAGATAATGACTCGCATGGCCGCCGCCGCGGCCTTGGTGCTATCGCTGACCGGTGTTTCGGCCCTGCTTGGGCCTAGCCTGACCGGCCTCTTTACCGGTGCGCCGATTGCCGCCACGGTGATTCCGGCCTTTACCTATGCCGGCGCAGGGCGGGACGCGCTGCTGCTGGTACTGCGGGGCTTCTTGATCGGCTTGATGGGTTTTGTGGTGTTCTTCTACGTACTGGGCTACGGCATTCCGCTCTTGGGCGTCATGGCCTGGGGGCCTGCGCTGCTGACTGGTCTGGGCGTGGGTTTTGGCGCGGCGCGTTTGGCGCGGAGGCAGGCATGAGCGGCTTGCCCAGGGCCATCTTCCTGATGGGGCCGACGGCCAGCGGCAAGACCGCTTTGGCGGTGGAGCTGGCGCAGCGCCTACCGGTGGAACTGATCTCGGTCGATTCGGCCCTGGTCTACCGCGACATGGACATTGGTACCGCCAAGCCCGATGCCGCCACCTTGGCGCTGGCACCACACCATCTGATCGACATCATCGATCCGACCGAGACTTATTCGGCCGCCCGCTTCCGTGCAGATGCGCTGGCGCTGATGGCGGATATCTGTGCCCGCGGCCGGGTGCCGCTGCTGGTGGGCGGTACCATGCTCTACTTCAAGGCGCTGGAAGAAGGCCTGCACGAATTGCCCTCGGCCGAGCCCGCCATACGGCAGCAACTGGAGGCAGATGCCTTGCGCCTAGGCTGGCCGGCCATGCATGCCCGGCTGGTGCAGCTGGACCCCCCCACGGCACAACGGCTCAACCCCAATGACAGCCAACGGGTGGGGCGCGCACTGGAGATCGTGCTGGCGACCGGCAAGCCCATGTCGGCCTGGCTGGCCGAGCAGACCAGCGAGCCCCTGCCTTACCGGTTGACCAAGCTGGCCATCCTGCCGCCCGATCGGGCGGTGCTGCATGAGCGCATTGCCTTGCGCTTTGCGGAGATGCTGGCGAACGGATTCGTCGACGAGGTGGTGGCGCTACGCCGCCACTATGAGCTCGACCCGGACATGCCGTCCATGCGCTGCGTGGGCTACCGACAGGCCTGGCAGTACCTGGAGGGCGAGATCGACCTCGCCGGGCTGCGCGACACCGGCATCTATGCTACCCGCCAG